>WQVD01000025.1 GCA_009781755.1 Defluviitaleaceae bacterium
CACTCAGCCAAACTCTGACTATCTTTGTAAGTGCCATTGCTACCATTAACTTGCGTTACTACTAACTCTGGCACCACAATTCAATCATTGCTTAGCCAGTATTATCCGGTTTTGGGTCGTGCCTCGTCGCCAATGCTACGCATTCGCTCAAGACACTAGCTTTCTTTTTCGACGCGCCTTTACGTCGGATTCAAAAGAATCATTCAGGAGTGTTCCGGCTAAGGTCACTCCCTCAGGGTCCTGCTTTTTCATGGCTATTCTGTTTTCAAGGAGCAGTAGAAAAAACATGTCCTCCGTGCGGAGGACGTAGGGGCTATTATAACAGGGGTTCCGACATTGTCAATCGTTTTTCGAAAAAACTTTTACACAACATTTCCACAATATTATTTATCACTCTTTTCATGCCCCACACATAGAATAGCCTCGACTGCATTTTAAGGAGGCAAATATGGGAACAGGCTTTTTAGAAGTTGTTACCACAGCAGCCATCGGCGCGTTGCCGATTCCCAATGTACGCATCACCGTTTCGCAAAACGGAAACATACTTTATGAAATCCAAACGAACGAATCGGGCATAAGCGCGGCATTGCCGTTGGAAGCACCCGCGGTGGCATTAACGCTTGATCCCGATTTTACAAGCGTGCCTTATTCGCTTTACGATGTGGTTGCTAAAGCGCAGGGGTTCACCACCACCACCATCCGCGGAGTAGAGATACTGGACACCGAAACCAGCATCCTGCCCATCAACATGGTGCCTTACATGACAGATGGACAAAGCATTGAAATGGACGTAGGCCAACACAATCTTACTTCTAAAGAAGACCGCCATATGGAACGCCCCGGCCCCTTCGCTCCGCGCGTGCTTTCCGAAGTTATCATCCCGGAGTATATAACCGTGCACTTGGGCCGCCCCGATCGTGTTGCACGCAATGTACGCGTTCCTTTCCCTTACTATATAAAAAACGTCTGCTCACACGAGATTTATTCGACTTGGCCGGCGGCTTCGTTGGAGGCGAATATTTATTGCCAGATTTCGTTGACGCTGAATCGGATTTTTACGGAATGGTACCGTGTACGCGGACATAATTTCGACATCACCAACAGTACACAGTTTGATCAGATGTTTGTTGAAGGCGGGCAGATTTTCCGCAGCATTGACGAGATGGTGGATCGGATTATTAACCGATTTATCCGGCGAGAAGGGCATGTGGAGCCTTTCTTTGCGGAATATTGCGACGGACGACGCGTAACTTGTCCGGGGTTGTGGCAATGGAGCACGGTGACTTTGGCCAACCAAGGGCGCAATGCATTGCAAATCCTGCGACATTTTTATCCCAACGACGTGCAGATTGTGGAAACGGACAATATTGGTTGGGTGCGTGAGTCTTGGCCGGGGTATGCGCTACGGCCGGGTATGAGCGGCGACGCGGTGCGCTCGGTGCAAAATTGGTTGAACCGTATACGCGTCAATTTCCCGATTATACCGCTGATTAATCCGGTGACGGGTGTGTACGGTCCGCAAACAGAAGCCGCGGTACGCGCATTCCAAAGCATACGCGACTTGGGCATGCTCACACCCACCGGCATTGTAGACCGCGCCACTTGGTTGAGCATTAGCCGCACGTTATCTGCTGTGATGCGGTTGGGCGAACTCACCAGCGAAGGCCTCATCCAAGGCATTGGACGCACGCCGCCTACGGACATCATCCGCGAAGGCGCACGCGGTCGCTTGGTAGCGCAAGCGCAATATATCATGAATTTCATCGCACAATTTTATCCGGCGGTGCCGATGGTAACGCAAAATTCCAGCTTCACACGTGATTTCACTACGGCCGTGCGTGAATTCCAGCGGGCGTTTGGGCTCAACCCTGACGGCATCATCGGCCCCAACACTTGGCGCGAATTGTACCGTGTGTATTGGCGCATCCGTGATAATGTGAATATCCCTGACGGGGGTAATGTAGCACCGCCATTGCCGCCACCGATTCCGCCCCCTCAACCACCAACACCCCCACCGCCACCGGGTGGAATTCCACCGTATCCGGGCGCGTTGATTCGCGTAGGGTCGCGCGGGGCAGATGTGGAGCGGATTCAACGCTGCTTGAATAACCTGCGCGCGCAACATCCTTCCATCGGGCAATTAAATGTAGACGGTGTTTTCGGCCCGATTACGCAGGCCAGCGTGATGGCATTCCAGCGCGTTGCGGGGCTTAACCCCGACGGCATTGTAGGGCCACTGACATGGAACGCACTCATGCCGCTTTGTTACGGCCGCCCCATGCCCCCCTACCCCGGCTACTTGATGCGCATCGGTGTACGCGGCGACAACGTGCAGCAAGTGCAATCGTGCCTGAATGGCGTGCAGAACGCAGGACTGGCTACGGATGGTGTTTTCGGCCCACTGACCGACGCGGCAGTACGGACGTTCCAACGCAACAACGGCTTGAATGCCGACGGCATTGTGGGCCCGTTGACTTGGGATGCGCTGATGCGGCGGTGCGGATTCACCCCCACAGCGGTACGCCGCGCTGCGGTAGATGCGATTGCTCCCGCAGAACCCATGCCTGAACCGACAATGGACGAAATCCTCCCATCGGAAAGAGAAATCGTAAGCGAGTCCATCGATGACTCCAGCATCCTTGACGAATCGGAGAACCTTAACCCGCCGCCTGTTCACATTGGCGAGACGCACGTTGTACCCCCGCTGGACGAAGCCGACGCATCGGAAGCCCCCTTCCCTGCGCCCGACGTGTTGGTCAACCCATCCTTATTCGATGCGCCTGTTGTTGAGGTATTCGCGCACGATGTGCCCCCACATGCGGAGCTCCTCCCCGAAGCACGTCCCCTTCACAATGACGACCCGCGCAGAGAAGAACCCCGCGAACGCCGCCGCCCCGAACCGCTCGAAGAACCGCAACCCGGTTTCGACTTCTTGGGCGACGACGACGATTTTGACCAACTGCTCAAACTGTACCTGATACGCAGGATGCGCCGGCCATAAGCCCTATAAGAAATAACCCATCCAAACCCCAACCTATTAGTACTGCTAATAGGTTGGGGTTTTCATTCCATGTCATTGGAGGACAATCCATGCAATATTTCGAAACGGGCAAGGTCGTGGTCATGTTGGACCGCAGCAAAACCGCTCCCCCTTCCCCCGTTACCCACGCGGATATTTTTTGCGAAATTGATTTTGACAAAACGGAAGTATTATTCCAATCCGAGGACAACGCGCACAACATCGGCGATATTGTACTGGTGCATTTGAAGTGTTTGAAAATGGAGTCGCTTTTTGCCGCGATGGAGGCTTTGGTGGACAATCCGCATATTATTGCGGTGGAGCCCAACAGTTTGTTTGGGCGCAGCATCATCCCCAACGACCCGGATTTTAAATTGCTTTGGGGGATGGAGCGGATACACATGCCCGACGCGTGGGATACGACCACCGGCAGCGCGGACATTGTAGTAGGCGTGATAGACAGCGGCATAGATCACAGCCACCCCGATATCGCCGCCAACATGTGGGTATCGCCCGACGGGCATTACGGCTGGAATTTTGACGACAATACCTCCGACACCATGGATAAAACCGGGCACGGCACCCACGTGGCCGGGGTCATCGGCGCGGTGGGCAATAATTTACTGGGCATCACCGGCGTGAATTGGAACGTAAAAATCGCCGCGCTCAAGATTGGCGACCGCGCATTTGGCTTGGACGCGGCCATCGCGGCCATCAATTTTGCCAACCAACACGGCATCCATGTATTAAATGCCAGTTGGGGCGGCCGATACTACTCGCAGGCGTTGGAATTTGCGGTGGCGCATTACGATGGGCTATTTGTTGCCGCGGCAGGCAATGTGGGTACCAACAACGACTTATTCCCGGATTATCCCTCGTCGTTTGGTGGCGACAATCACATTGCCGTAGCAGCTTCGGACGAAAACGACGCATTGGCTCGTTTTTCCAATTATGGCGTGGTGAGCGTAGACTTGGCCGCGCCCGGGTCGCATATTTACAGCTTGGATACGGCAGGGGCGTACAGCTACGAAGACGGCACGTCCATGGCCGCGCCCCATGTGGCAGGTGCGGCCGCGCTGCTCAAATCATTCCGCCCGCATTTGTCCGCCGCACAGCTGAAAGCGGCGCTGCTTTCGACCGTACAAAAACACCCCGACATGGCAGCCGAGGTGTTGACGGGGGGGGTGCTGGATGTAGGGGCGATGATGCGCGAGGTGGCGGCGGTAAAAGAGGAAAGATAAGACCTTGGGTGCCGGCTAAAGCCTTATTTGGCGCTGCCCAAACCCGCGAGGGGAAAGCGTTCCCCCTCGACCCCGCGCTGTGGCGTCGCCGATGTCGCCGAATAATAGTACCAATTCCATATAAAAATCGCGCCGCTGGGGCGCGATTTTTGGTTTTAAATCTGTACTCTCATAATTGAGAGGGGGCGACGCCCACATAGGGGGTAAAGGGGGCGCTTGTGCACCCTTGCGGGGTTTGGGGCGGATGCCCCAAGGTCTTAAATCTTTTGACCTTAATCTTTTGATCTTAGTCTTTTGGCCTTAAACGCGACCACAGCCACCCACCCTACAGCCGCATACCGCCATTGACACTAAGCGTCTGCCCGGTGATGTACACGGATTCATCGCCTGCCAGGAACAGCACCGCATTTGCAATCTCTTCGGGTTGGCCCAGACGGCCTAGCATGGTCTGCGCGGCAAATTTATCCAGCAGATCTTGCGGCACGGTCTTGAGAATGTCGGTCATGATGTAGCCGGGTGCGATGGCGTTGACGCGCATGTTGCCGCCCTTCATGGCAAATTCTTTTGCCCATGATTTGGTCAGGCCGAAAAGCGCCGACTTGGTGGCGGCGTAGTTGGCTTGACCGATGTTGCCGTATTCGCCTACGACAGAAGAAATATTGATGATGGAACCGCCGCCCGCCGCTTGCATGAACGGCCCGAAGTGACGCGTCAGGTAGAATACCGCGTTGAGGTTAACGTCGATGACTAATTGCCATTGCTCGTCGGTCATCTTGCGGGTGAGCGCATCACGCGTGATGCCCGCGTTGTTGACCAGCACGTCGATTTTGCCGTACTTGTCCGCCGCGTAGTCGAAGAAGGTCTTGCATGCCTCGGCATCGCTTACGTCCAACTTGTAATATTCCACATTGGGGTCGTTGTAAGTGAGCTCGCCCACATCGCAGGCGATAACCTTCGCCCCCTGTGCCGAAAATAACTGCGCGATGCATTGGCCGATGCCCTTGGCACCGCCGGTGACGACGGCAACTTTGTCTTTTAACCGCATATGAATCATCCTCTCGTTCGTCATTCCAACCGGTCGCAAGTTGCGACCGGTTGCTTTTTCAATGTCAGCCACGCGCGTTACACGCCGCAATTCTTAATAATCATCGCGGTACCCATGCCGCCGCCCGCGCACAGCGATGCCAAGCCATATTGCTTGCCCAAACGCCGCAACCCGTGCACCAACGTCACCAAAATCCGATTGCCGCTGGCACCGATGGGATGCCCCAACGCAATCGCTCCGCCGGAAACATTGGTGCGCGCCATGATATTCTCGCGGGTCATGCCGTGGTCGTCCGCCAACCCGGCCACTACACCCAATGCCTGCGCGGCGAAGGCTTCGTTTAACTCCAACAAATCCATGTCTTCCAATTTCATATCGCTATACGCCAGCGCCTTTTTCACGGCGGGAACGGGGCCCAGCCCCATGATAGCGGGGTCGATACCCACTTGTGTATACATCACGATTTCCGCCAGCGGGGTCAGGTTGTATTTTTTCACCGCATCTTCGCTTGCGATTAACGTGAAGCTCGCGCCGTCGTTGATGCCCGACGCGTTGCCCGCCGTTACTGTGCCGTCTTTTTTGAACGCAGCTCGTAATGCGGCCAGTTTTTCCAAACTTGTTGTGCGGTTGGGGTATTCGTCGGTGTCGAAGGTGATTTCGTTGCGGCCTGCACGCACGGTTAAGGGCACAATTTCGTCCTTAAACGCGCCCGCGTCCACTGCGGCAATGGCTTTGCGCTGCGATTCCATGGCGTATGCATCCTGCGCCTCGCGGCCGATGGCGTATTTTTCCGCCACATTTTCCGCCGTGATGCCCATGTGATAGCCCTCGAACGCATCCGTCAGCGCGTCGTATACCATATGATCGCGCGATGTGATGTCGCCCAATTTGTTGCCGCCGCGCATCGTACCCGGCAATATGAACGGCGCACCGCTCATGTTTTCCACGCCGCCCGCCAATATCATTTCCGCATGGCCGACGAAGATGGCGTCCGCTGCGTTCATCACGGCTTTCATGCCGCTACAGCACACGTGGTTGACGGCATAAGCGGGCACTTCATGCGCCACGCCGCCGTGCACGGCCACCTGCCGCGCAATCCCCTGCCCCAAACCTGCGCCCAAAATATTACCCACAATAACCTCGTCCAACGCATCGGCAGGCAGATTATTTTCGGTCAAAACCGCTTTCACTACCGCCGCACCCAATTGCGCCGGATGCACATCTTTCAACGACCCCAAAAAACTGCCGATGGCGGTACGCTTAGCCGCCGCGATATATACTTTTCTCATACAACCAACCCTTCCAGTTTCGCATTGGCAAAACCTGTAATCAAACTCACGAACAGTTCGGGGCGTTCATACATCGTGGCATGCCCCGCGCCCGGCAATAACACCAAATCAGCGCCCTTAATCATTTGGCGCAATTTGTGCTGGTCGGCCGGCGGCGTAATAGGGTCGGCTTCACTAGCCACCAACAACGTCTTTGCCGTAATGTTGCCCAAGTCCGCTTCCACGTCATACGTATCCGCGCTGCGCGTCAACCGCACAATCCCGTCCATAAAAATTTTGTTCGTAAAAATCTGCGTCGTTAAAAAGTCCTTGCGCACTTTCACCCATTCCGGCCGCGAGTTATAAAATTCCTTCGAATAAATAATCGGAATCGTCGTATTGTAAAAACGCACCGCATCATCGGCAGCAGCAATCCAACTCTCGCCCAACTCCCGCAGCCAAGCGCCCGTTTTAGCCGCAGCGTTAAACACCATCAACCGATGCACCCTATCCGGATAAGCCGCCGCAAATTTCAAAGCCACGTTCCCGCCATAAGAAATGCCCGCGACAGCAGCACGCTCGATGCCCAAATGCACGAATAACGCATGCAGCACTTCCACTTGCAAATCTAACGTATAATCCGCATCTACCCGATACGATTGGCCTTGGTCGATAAAATCCACCAAAATCAATTGGTTATTCGCCGACAACGACGCGATGAATGGGTACCAACTTAACGTAGACATCATGATGCCGTTAAGCAGCACTAGCGGTGCGCCTTCGCCGTGGGTTTCTCCATGAACTTCATAGTGGATGTTTTTGCCTTTAAAATCGAATGATGCCATGTGTGGCCTCCTTGGATATAAAAGATAAAAGCGATAGATCAAAACAAAAGTCAAAACCGTGGGCGCTGCCAAATAAGTCGAAGACGGCACCACACCCGCGAGCTTTAAAAAGCTCGACCAAACTTTTTATTAGAAACCGCGCATGCGCGGTTTCTTGGTATTAATTATAGAAGCGATTTTATTCGACAAAGCCACTCAGTGCGGATACAAAAGGAACGGGTCAAGGGGTTGTACCCCTTGCGGGGTTCGGGGCGGCGCCCCGAGGTCTTAATCTTTTGACCTTCAGTCTTTTGACCCTCAGTCTTTTGATTTTTGCCGCGACCTTAGTACCCCAACTCCCGTGCCGCCGCCATCAGCGCCTCCCGATGCTCGGGGTGCGCGATGCCTATCAGCCGTTCTACGCGTTCGGCTATCGCCGTGCCGCGCAAGGCCGCTACGCCGTATTCGGTTACTACGAAATCCACATCGTTGCGTGATAAGGACACGACTGCGCCGGGTTTTAACGTCGGTACGATGGTGGATATGGGCACGCGTTCGCCGTCGGGGTCCTTGACCATAGCGGTCGAGTATAGGGCTATGAAGGAACGGCCATTTTTTGACCGCTGCGCACCTATGGCGGTGTCGGCTTGGCCGCCGGTGCCGCTAAATTGGCGCGGGCCGATGGATTCGGAGCAGCATTGGCCGGTTAAGTCAATTTCCAGTGTGGTGTTGATGGATACTTGGTTGTCGTTTTGGCCGATGACGGAGGGGTTGTTTACGTAGTGGCCGTCCATGATGCACACGGCGGGGTTGTCGTGGGCGAAGTCGTATAGCTCACGCGTGCCCAGGATGAATGTGGCTACCATTTTGCCGCGGTACAGGTTTTTGCGTTCGCCGGTGATGACACCCGCTTTGGCCAGTTTCATGAGGCCGGAGGTGAGCATTTCGGTATGCACGCCCAAGTCGCGCTTGTTTTCTAAGGCTTGTGCCACGGCGTTGGGGATTTTGCCGATGCCCAGCTGGATACAATCGCCGTCTTCAATGAAGTCGGCAATGTACTTGCCGATGATTGCATCTTTTTCCGATACGGCGGCATCGGGCAAGACGGGTATATCGTAATCCGTTTCAATGACATAGTCCGCACGGGATATAGGGAACTCTACATCGCCAAAGGTACGCGGATAATTCGGGTTCACTTCCAATATCACGATATCGGCAGCGTCTATCATGCGTCGCTCATACGTGTTGCTGACGGACAAACTCACATAACCGTGTGCATCCGGTGCGGACACTGCTCCCACATAAATCGTGGGCTTGCTGTGCGCCAGCCGTTTGGTACCCGCCAAATGCAAATGATTGGGGATGAACGAAATATTCCCGTTGGGGTGCGCGTCGCGCAGTGCGGGGCAATAAAACCAGCCGTTCACCCGGAAGGTGTCGGCGTATTCGCGCTTCAGGTACTCGTGTGCGCCCATGGGCAGGCAGTTGGTGATGGAAATATCCTTCACCCTGCCCGCCAAGGTATGCACCTGCTCCATGAACGCACGGGCCTCGGCTGCGCCAAGGCCCGTTACGATATTGCACCCGTCCCGCACCAATTCCAGTGCGGCTTGCAGGGTTATTTTTTTCATATGCTTATCTGCCGGATACGCGAGCGATTACAGCGTGCAGCGATTCCAACGGACGCACGGTATCCCATGCGCCGGTTTCGAAATTGGCGCGCAGCAATGCCAGGTACTCCGTACCTGTGCGTTGTCCGTTAGAGAAATCCATCGTTCCCGCCATGGGTACGTTGATGGGCGTACTTTCCATCGCTTCAATGAAACCTTCCCACGTCAGGTTGTCGGGGTCGGTGGCTTGCATGCCTTGCACAAAGGTGCTGGCTGCAACCCATCCTGCCATGGCAAACGCGCTGGCCGCCAACGACGGGTCACCAAATGCCGTTACGCCGTCCACAAAATCAAGGAAATCCACAATACCGTCGGGGTCAAGCCAAGCGGTTGAATAAATCGGGAACGTTGCTTCCATGCCGATATAATCCTCGGCAATCATGGCAATGGCCGTAGGGTCTGCGCTTACATAAGAAGTAAACACAGGAACGGTCAAGCCGGCAGCCGACATAGCGTTGGCCACAATGATGAACGATGCTTGCGAAGATGCGATGATTACCACATCTACGTTCGAGTTAATCATATCCAACACCGCAGACGAAACGTCCGCTTGGCCGGGGCTGATTTGATGCTCGGTGGTGGTAAATCCTGCACCCATTGCCTCTACTTGCATGCGTACACCGCGCAGATAGTCCATGCCCGCTTCGTCGCTGGTATAGATAATGCCGATGTTGCGTGCGTCGTATTCTTCAATTGCACGGGCCGCCAAAACGCGGCCTTCGGTTACAAAGATTGCCTGTACGGGGAAGATATTGCGCCCGCGTGCATTGTCAAATGCGTCGTCACTAAACAATGCGCCAATACCCGAAGCAAAATACACGGTAGGAATGCCCGTTTCGCGCAGCAAACCCAATGTTGCGCCAATCGTGGGCGAACCAAAATGCCCAACAATTGCAAATACCCCATCGTCATGGATCAACGCTTCGGTAAACGCCAAGCCGTTGACGGCATCAAAACCGTCGTCGTGATGTACAAAGCGCAACTCGCGCCCATGGATGCCGCCTGCTTCGTTAACACGGTGGAAATACGCGCGGATACCATCGTTAAACGGCACGCCCACCATTGCAAATGCGCCCGATGTTGCAGCCGTATTGCCCACGGTAATGGTCGTATCGGTTATGCCTTGGGCGTCTCCGTCACGGTTGCAACCCGCGAGCCCTACAAGCAAAACCAATGCAATGCTTGCCAACAAAAACGTTACAAATTTTTTCATGTGAATCCTCCTTTTATAATAAGCCCATAAGATGAATGTCACCCTAAATAGGCTTCAATTAACGTGGGGTCGTTGATGAGTTCGCTTGCGGGACCCTCCATGCGGATTTGCCCGACTTCCAATACATATGCATAATCCGCAATCTTCAATGCGCCCAAGGCATTTTGTTCCACCAGTAAAACGGTGGTGCCGTCGTCGCGGATGGCTTGAATTATTTTGAACATTTCTTTAACGATAAGCGGCGCCAACCCCAGCGAGGGTTCGTCCAGCATCAATAATTTGGGGCTACCCATGAGCGCACGGCCGATGGCCAACATCTGCTGTTCGCCGCCGGATAATGTTTGCGCAATTTGATTGCGGCGTTCTTGCAACACGGGGAAATAACGGTACACGCGTTCAAAATTAGCCAACCGTTGCACCTTGCTTACGGTGAATGCACCTGTGCGCAAGTTTTCTTCGACGGTTAGTTCTTTAAACACGTGGCGGCCTTCGGGTACAACCAGCATGCCCCGTTTGGTAATTTTATTTACCGCCATGCGGGAAATGTTTTGCCCAAACAAAGAAATGCGGCCTTGCGATTCCAACACGCCGCAAATCGCACGGATGGTCGAAGATTTGCCCGCGCCATTGCTGCCCAACAACGTAACGATGGTGCCCATGGGCACGGTCAAATTAATACCCTTCACCGCTTTGATAAAGCCATAATTCACTTCCAACCCACGTACTTCCAACGCATTTACCATCATTCGTCATCCTTCCCCAGGTATGCTTCCTGTACCGCAGGATGTGCTTTAATTTCGTCCGGTGTACCGATGGCAATCATCTTGCCAAATGATATCGCGCAAATACGCTCGCAAATACTGGATACGAAGTTCATGTCATGCTCGATGAGCAATATTCCGCATTTGTATCGGGTCGAAATATCCTTGACCGTTTGCACCAGCGCGGCGGTTTCTACGTCGTTGAGCCCGGCGGCAGGTTCGTCCAAGATGATCAATTTGGGATCCAGCATGAGCGTGCGCCCCAATTCGATGCGCTTTTGAATACCGTAAGGCTGCATGAGTGCAGGCATGTCTTTTAAATGAAGCAACCCCAAATCCGCCAGTACCGCTTCGGCACGATCACGCAGGGCTCTTTCCTCGCGGCGTGCCTTGGGTAATTTTAGGATTTGTGAAAACAAACTCGTCTTAAAAGCCGTGTGCGCACCCACTAACAAATTTTCAATAACAGACAAACTCACAATTAGCTCCACGTTTTGGAATGTACGCACTAAGCCCAACTCGATGATGTGATGGGCTTTTTTGCCCACCAGGTTAACCACGTTATCTTCTTTAGTCTTGAATAACACTTGCCCCGCATCCGGTTTGTAAAATTGTGTGATGCAATTAAACGCCGTGGTCTTGCCTGCGCCGTTGGGGCCGATGATGCCGTATATTTCGCCTTCGTTCATTTCAAAGGATAATTGATCCACGGCTTTTAACCCGCCGAATGCGATGGAGAGGTTTTCCACTTTTAATAAAGGTGTGCTCATACCTTCCGCCCCCATTTCGCCCGTGCTTTGTATACAAGCTTCTTCAGATCATGCCATACATACACCAGCCCGGCGGGGTAATACATGGCAACAATGATGATCAAAACGCCCGTGAAGATAAACGCCAAGCCATTTACATCACCAATCACGGGCAAATTTTGCAATATTAATGGGGGCACACCAAACACCACAAATGCACCCAATACCGAACCGGACACCGAACGCACCCCGCCAATCACCACCGCCGCAAACAGCATCAGCGAAAGCGTAAATATCCACGCGTTGGGTTCTGTAAAGCGGATGAAGTGCATCAATAGCGCACCACCCAACCCCGCATACGCCGTAGAAATACTAAACGCAACAATGCGATATTTAAAAATATTTATGCCCATGGCGGCGGCGGCCGCTTCACTGCCGCGCATGGCACTTAGTGCCCGCCCGGTGTAACTGTTGGCAATGCTGTGCGTCACAAACATGGCAATGACCAAAAAAACAACCAGCAAAACAAATGTTTGGTTGCGATTCATCGTAAAACTGAAAAACGTGGGGAAATCCGCACGCGCGCCTACAAAACTATTCGTAAACCAAGTCCATTCGATAAACACCTGCCGCAAAATTTCCGCCACGGCCAAGGTTGCCATCGCCAAGAAGAAACCTTCCACCCGCGAAGCCAACAAACCTACAACCATGCCCAAAATCGCGGTGATAGCTACCGTTACAATGATTGACGGCAAGAAACCCCAACTTAAATTGCCGGTAAAAAACGCCGTAAAGTACGCACCTAAACCCATAAACGCCGCCGTACCCAGCGAAAACAACCCGCCATAACCCATCAGCAAGTTCAAGCCCAGCGTAACAATCGCGTAGACAATAACCCCCGCAATCAACGTCAGTTGGAAGAAGCGTAATACACCCAACTCCACCAACAACGGTGCACAAGCCAGCAAAATACCAAACACTAAATAATCCGAATACGGGCGCGACCGTTTGTACCGATCCAATAGTTTTCGCATGGTTACACCTTCTTTACTAACTTTTTGCCGAATATGCCGTTGGGGTTAATCAACAAAATACCCAAAATGGAAAGATAAACAATCGCATCAGCCCACACGCTGGAAATGTAGAACGAAATTAAATTACGCGCCAACGCAATCAAGTACGCGGCGAATACCGGGCCGAAGAACGTACCCAGCCCGCCCAGCACACAAGCCAGCAGCGCTGTAATTTGTATCGAATCCATCATCATAAAATTAACCGTGGTAGTGGGTGCGACCATCATGGCCGCCAACGAACCCAATGCCGCCGCGACTGCCCACGCACCCATCGTTACTATAGAGGTAGGAATGCCCATCATCCGCGCCACCGTGTCGTTGGAAGCCGTGGCGCGTACCGCCAACCCCCATTTCGTTTTTTGGATGATAAAAAATAACGCCGCCATCAACGCCACGCCGATGAATATGTTCACCAACGCGCTATTTGTAATGGTAGCGTCCATAATCGTTTGCGTACCCTGCGCAAAACGCCCATACGTCAAAGGGATATTGCCGAAAAACATCGGTGCCAACCCCAAAAAGACAATAACCAATCCCAGCGTAACAATTTGCTTGGATACCGAATGCAATTTTATCGTGCGCTTGATTACCACGCGGTCAATGAGTATGCCCACGCTCACAGCACCTACCACACCTGCCAACGTAGACACAAATACATTAAATCCCGTTTCCGACATAAACCATGCGGCGATAAACGCGCAGAACATAGAGATAACCCCCTGCGCATAGTTAAACGCCTTGCTGGTGCGGAAAATAAGAATAATACCCATCGTAGCCAAAGCTAAAATGCCGCCCGTTTCCAATGAGTTAAATAGGATTTGCACAAAAATGTTCACGCCTTATTCCCCCAGCGGATGACATTGGCTGCCCATACATATCCGATGCCCGCCGACAACATGCATACCACGCTGCCGTCACGCACTTTGCCTTCGTTTAACGCCAGTTCCAAGGATAAAAGTTGGTCAATTTGGCCGAGGTGGCCGTAGTTTTCTAAGTAAGTAGATTGGTATGGTTGCAAGCCCAATTCCTTTAGCATTGCTTCATGCCCGCTGCGCTTGATGTGCAAAATCGCCAAATAATCCATGGCAGCACGGGTCATGCCGGATTTTTCAAAGGCACGGTCGATGCATTTGTACCAATTGGGCATGGACACTTCGTTCAAGCGGTGCTTCATCGCTTCTGCGTCCAATAGGCGCAGGGATTTTTGTGCTTCTTCTACGTTGGCGGATGTGATGGGGTTGACTTGCCCGCCTATTTCTACGGCGGCGGTACGTGCCAACGATGCGTCCGCGATGATGTGCGTACCCAATACGAGGTTTCGATTGTGGTTTTTCTTCAATAGAATCGCGCCGCCGCCGTCCGCCAAGTTGAACATGAACGACACGTTCGAGTCCGCGTAGTCAATGAAATCGCCGTTGCGGTAGCCGCCCGCGATGAGGATCGTGTTGATTTCGTCATCTGCCAGCAGCATGTCTTTGGCAATTTTGATGGCGGATACGGTGGTGCAACAGCGGTTTTGCACGTCAATGCCCCATGCGTTAACCGCACCAATCTTGTCTTGTATATACAATGCCGATGTGGTCAGCGGATATTCCTTGTACTCCTCGCCCATGCACAGGATTACATCGATTTCTGCCGGGTCGATGCCGGCGTTTTGGATGCATTTTTGGGCGGCCAAGTAGCCGAGTTCTTGCGTGCCTTCGTGCGGAGCGGCGATGGGCTTGCGGATGATGCCCAGCTTATCGGCTACGGCTTGCGCACTCCATACGCCGTTGGTTGCCGCAGAAATTTGTTCCGCGGTCATATAATTTTGCGGGATGTAGGTGCCGATACCCGCGATGCCTATGTTCGGTCGGTTAGCCATGGACGATGATTACCGCCTCTCCCACCAGTACGGCAGTGCCGTCTTGGTTAGTGATTGTGCAATCCATGATGACGCGCTTTTTATCTTCGATTTTCTCCTTGACGGTGCAGGTGGCGGTGATGGTATCGCCGATGTATACGGGTGCTAAAAATTTGATTTCCTGCTTTGCATAAATTGAACCCGGGCCGGGCAGGTGCATGCCCAACACAGTTGAAAGAAAACTCGCCGTTAGCATGCCATGCGCCACGCGCTTTTTGAAAAAGCTGTCCGCCGCGTAGGGTTCGTTGATGTGCACGGGATTGTTATCGCCCGTGATACCCGCGAAGTTATATACATCGTACTCGCTGATGGTTTTGCTGTAGGATGCGCTTTGGCCTACGTATAGTTCGGCCATGGTGTAGCCCTTCATGCCAACCGCTCCAAACGGTCGATGAGCTTGTGTAGGATTTTGTGCATGTCTCCCACAATACCCACGTCGGCCACGTCGAAGATGGGCGCGGAGGGGTTCTTGTTGATGGCGATAATGAGTTCGGACTCTTCCATGCCGGCCAAGTGCTGGATGGCACCGCTGATGCCGCACGCCATGTAAAGTTGCGGGCGCACAGTTTTACCGGTTTGGCCAATTTGTTTTTCCTTCTCGGCGAAGCCCGCGTCCACGGCAGCGCGTGATGCGCCGACCATACCACCCAGCGCGGAGGCGAGTTTTTCTAATGTGGCGAAACCTTCCTTGCCCGTGCCGCGCCCGCCGGATACGAGTACTTTGGCCTCGGTGATGTCTTTGGTTTTTTTGGCAGATTTGACGGTTTCCAAAATGGTTACATTGCGGTCGGCGGGTGTGAATTCAACGGGGAAATTGCGCACAGTGCCGTTTGATTGTGCGGTAGGTTCGGGCGCAATCATGACACCGGGGCGGATGGAGGCCATCTGCGGGCGATGCTCCGGGCAAATAATAGTCGCCAAAATATTGCCGCCAAACGCCGGGCGTGTCATGAGTAAATGATTTGTGTCCGGGTCGATTTCCAATGAGGTGCAATCGGCGGTAAGGCCCGTTTTGACGCGGGCCGCTACGCGGGGAGCTAAGTCGCGCCCAATGGCTGTTGCGCCGATGAGCACGATTTCGAAGTCTTCGGCTTTAAGCACCGCCGTCATGGCTTTGGTGTATGGTTCGTTCATGTAGTCGCTCAAATATTCGCTGTCTACGGCGATGACTTCATCTGCGCCGTGTTGTAGGGCGGTTTGGTTCAACGCGTCCACGTTGTGCCCCAGCACCAGCGCAATTAATTTTTGCCCCAGCGCATTCGCCAGTTTTTTTCCTTCGCCCAGCAATTCCAGCGACACTTTTTGCATCACGCCGTCGCGCTGCTCGCAAAAAACCATTACGTGTTTGCTCATAGGATGTGATGCTCCTTTAACTTGCGGATGATGATTTCTACAGATTCGTCGTCGCTAACTTGGTGTAATTCACCTTTGCCTTTGGGGGATTTTGTGAAGGATTTTTTAACGCGGGTGGGTGAACCTTTTAGGCCGATATTTTCGCGGGCGACGAGGTGTTCCAAGTCGACATAAGCGAGTGATTTAACTTCTTTGGTATCGTATGCGTCTACGATGCCGCCTACGGACATGTAACGCGGTTGATTTAATTCGGACAGCGCGGTGATGAGGACGGGATATTGCGCTTGTATGATTTGGTAGCGGTCTTCGTATTGCCGCTTGACGGTGATGGTCTTGTCTTCGGCGTTGATTTCTTCTGCGTAGGAAATGACCGGGATGCCTAAATGTTCGGCGATTTGCGGGCCCACTTGTGCGGTGTCGCCGTCAATGGCTTGGCGGCCTGTGATGATCAAGTCATAACCCAATAAATTGATAGCACCTGCCAATGTACCGGAGGTTGCCCAAGTATCCGCGCCGGCGAAGGCACGGTCGGATATTAAATATGCGTCGTCGCATCCCATGGCGAGTGCCTCGCGTAGCGCAACATCGGCTTGCGGCGGCCCCATGGTTATGACCGTGACATGCGCATCGCGAGTGTCCTTGATGCGCAACGCGGCTTCAATACCCGCCAAATCATCCGGGTTTATAATAGAAGGAACGCCATCGCGTATGAGCGTGCCGGTCTCTTGGTTGAGTTTAACCTCGTTAGTATTGGGTACTTGCTTGATGCAAACAATTATCTTCATAGCGCACTCCTTCATAGGGGTCAAGGGGCGAGTCGCCAAATAAGGCGTAGCCGGCACCCTTGCGGGGTCTGGGGCGGATGCCAAATAAGGCTTTAGCCGGCACCCGGGGTTTGGCTCTTGGGGATTTGGGGCAGCGCCCCAAGGTCTTGCCTCTAGGGGTTTAAGGCCGCGCCAAACAAGGCTTTAACCGGCACCCAAAGTCTTTGTCTCTCTATCAATTCACCTTCATATGCGCAGCAATGACCATTTTTTGCACTTCGGACGTGCCTTCGTAGATTTCGGTGATCTTGGCAT
The DNA here is from genome assembly GCA_009781755.1 of Defluviitaleaceae bacterium. GTDB lineage: Bacteria > Bacillota > Clostridia > Lachnospirales > WQUN01 > WQRX01. Next base: position 17,199 of record WQVD01000025.1, read on the forward strand.
CGCGCATCATGCGTTCGATGGCGTATTCACGGGTGTAGCCGTAACCGCCGTGCAGTTGCAAGCATCGGCGTGTTACATCGGATGCAGCTTCGCTTGCAAACAATTTGGCCATGGCGGCGTGGTTGGCGTAAGGTTGCTTTTTGTCCTTGAAATACGCCGCGCGGTAGGTTAACAGGCGTGCCGCGTCCACGGTGGTTTGCATATCGGCCAGTTCAAATTGCGTGTTTTGGAATTGAGAAATGCGCTTGCCGAATTGCACGCGTTCCTTTACATAGTTGACGGTGATGTCGATGGCACCTTGCGCAATGCCCAGTGCCTGCGCGGCAATGCCGATGCGCCCGCCGTCCAATGTTTGCATGGCGAGTTTGAAGCCCTGCCCTTCTTTGCCCAACATATTGGCCTTGGGTACGACGCAATCGCGCATGATGAGCTCGCATGTGGCGGAACCACGGATGCCCATCTTCTTCTCCTGTTTACCCACGGAAAAACCGGGGAAGTCTTTTTCTACGATAAAAGCAGTGCAGCCGCGTGTGCCTTTTGATTTGTCGGTCATGGCGATGATGATGTACACATGAGCAGCGTCCGCGTTGGTGATGAACAATTTTGTACCATTTAAAATGTAGTTGTCGCCGTTGGGTACGGCAGTGGTTTGTTGACCGGCGGCATCTGTGCCTGCGCCCGGCTCGGTCAAGCCGAAGGCACCCAACCATTCGCCGGTGGCCAACTTGGTCAGGTATTTTTCTTTTTGTTCGGGCGTGCCGTTTTCCATGATGGGTGCTGTGCACAGGCTGGTGTGGGCGGACACGATGACACCCGTGGTGGCGCACACTTTGGACAGTTCTTCGACCGCCATGGCGTATGCTAGGTTATCCGCCGCTGCGCCGCCGTATTCGCGCGGAACGGGGATACCCAAGAGACCATAACGGGCAAGCTTCTCTACCGTGCCGTAGGGAAATTGTTCTGTTTCATCCACTTCGGCGGCCAAAGGCTGCACCTCGTCCTTGGCGAACTTTACATACAAATCGCGCAGCAGTTCGTGTTTCTTCGACAAACTAAAATCCATTTGCTTACACCTCAACATGAACAGTGATTCATATTTCAATTTTTGTGCACAATAACATAACCCACTTAGCGCGTCAATCATTTTTTGCATACATGTTACAAAAGCATATTGCAATCATTTTACGCGAGGTTGACACATGTGGTATATTGCACAAAATATTTTGACCCCATCAAGGAGCATCCATGTCATTTGTCAAACAACCCAAAACCCAACGCGGCGAGTTGACGCTGCGCAAAATATGTAAAGCAGCGGAAGAACTCTTTGCCGAAAAAGGTTATTACGCCACCGAAATCCACGATATCACGCAAAAAGCGCAAGTGGCCACGGGTACGTTATATGTATACTTCCCCGACAAGCTGAGCCTATTCTTACATTTGATGGACGAATTGGGGCGCAAACTGCGGCGCGAAATCCGCGCGGCCAAACAAAAAAGTCCCGACTCAACGTTTATCGAGCAGGAGCGGATTTCGATTCGAGTATTTTTCGGCTTCGTGCGGGAGCATTTCGGTTTGTTCCGCATTGTGTGGCAGGCGCAATTTGTGGATGAACAGGCGTTTAAGGGGTACTACGAACGCTTTGCACGGGGGTACGTAGCGGAAATTACCAAAGCCAACGAGAGTGGTGAAGCGCGCGACTTAGACCCCACGGTCATCGCGTATGCGCTGATGGGGATTTATAGCTTTGTAGCGTTGAAATGCTTCGTGTTTGATAAGTCAGAGCCGGATGAGGCCACGATTGAGCAGCTGGTGGAGTTTATTGCGCGCGGGATATGCGGCGGCGCATCATCATAACTTCCCTAACTCCTCCAACCGGCTCAAATCTGACAAATTAAAATCTTCGCCGACGGAGGCGTTCTTGATTTTATCGTAGTGTTTTGTTTGTTTAAACGCGACGATGTCTTCTACGGTTTCGCATTTTGACAGAGCGATGAACGCATCCATATGCTTGCGCACGAAGGCTAGGATGATACGCGTGAGCAGGCTACCCGGCTTTTCTTTGCGTGCATCCAGGTTGTGCAGGTGCTTCAAGTGCGCCAGATGCTTGATTTCGTGTGCATTTTGTGGCTTTTCCAATTCGGTTAATAATTGTCCTACGGTCATGCCCATGGTTGCCCCCTGCGGATTTTTGTTGAAAATATAGCATTCCCCTTTGATTTGTTCAAATCGAATGGTTGGATTGCGTAGGTAATACATACTTGTTTCGGTGGCAAATTATGCAGGCTTTTATTGATTTTGTTGGAACGCACCGCGTCCGCGCTTTGCGGGATGAAGCGTCTTCTAAGTGGTGGTTTTTATGGCGGATGCAAAAACAGGCCGCGCATAAAACTCAAGTGGTTAGTGTCACTAACCACTTGAAATTTTTGGCTGCCGACGGCAAGCGGTATTATTCCGCCGCGGTGGACTACAACGATGCCGTGCGCCTGATACAAACCCTGCCCGGCACACAAGCCGATAAATTGCGCTTGTTGCTGGCGCAACCTTGGCGCATGACCCCGGTATTTCTGCCCAGTTTACCCAAGTGGGCATCGCCAACCGCGACCGGCCGCAGGTCGAAATATCCTTGCAAACGATCACAAGATCGCCATTTTCCATACAAAAGACAATAATAGACATCCCGTGCTATACTGAGCGATGTTGAACAAAATACGCGCACGGAGTGATTTTCATGGACTACAAAGCTTCTCTCGCTTCATTATTATCCCCCATCGTACAATTGGACGCGGCAGAAATCCTGCCCTTTATCGAATCCCCACCCGACCCGGCCATGGGGCATTTTGCGTTCCCGTGTTTTCGGCTGGCAAAGACGCTCAAAAAAGCGCCGCCGGTGATTGCGCAGGACGTGGCGGAAGCGGTGACGATGACCGCGCTCGTTTTGAATGAATATCACTGGATTGACCGTGCCGTGGCCACCGGCCCCTACGTCAATTTCTTCCTGCGTGAAGCGGCTTTCATGGACGATACATTGCGTGCGGTGCTGGCTGCCGGTGCCGACTACGGCAAGCCCGCGCCCGCCATCCAGTCCGCTCACGCCGCGCAAAAAATCCTCATTGAATACTCCTCCCCCAACATTGCCAAGCACTTTCATCCGGGGCATTTTGCCAACACGGTCATCGGCAACGCGCTGGTGCGCATTTACCGTCATTTGGGTTACGACGTTACCAGCATCAACCACTTGGGCGATTTTGGCACGCAGTTCGGCAAGCTGATTGTCGCGTACCAACGCTGGGGCAGCCGCGAAGAAATCGAACGCACCGAAATTGACGGACTGGTCAAAATCTACGTCAAATTCCACGAAGAAGCCGACCACGACCCCACGCTCAACGACGAAGCCCGTACATGGGTCGTCAAAATGCAGGACGGCAACAAAGAGGCCCTCGAATTGTGGCAATGGTTCGTGACCCTCAGCAACCGCTCTTTCGACCGTATTTACAAACGTTTGGATGCCACCTTCGACCGGGTGCGCGGCGAAAGTTACTACACGGACAAACTGGATGCCGCCGTACAAACCATCCGCGACAAAGGCATTCTGGTGGAATCCGAAGGCGCGCAAATTGTAGACCTTGAAGCGTATAACCTACCCCCCTGCATGATTTTGCGCAGCGATGGCGGCACCCTTTACGCCACGCGCGATATCGCCGCCGCGTTGGACCGCCACGCAGAATACAATTTCGACAAGTGCATTTATATCATCGCCAACGAGCAAAACACTTATTGCGCACAATGGTTCAAGGTCATGGAGCTCATGGGCTTCCCGTGGGCACAAAACTTGCTGCACGTCACTTACGGCATGTACCGCTTCGAATCGGGCAAGATGAGCACCCGCCGCGGCGATGTCATTAAAATGGAAGAACTCATCGACGAAGCCGTGGAAAAAACCCGCCTTATAATAGAAGAGAAAAATCCCAATTTACCCAATAAAGAGTCCGTAGCCGAACAAGTCGGCTTGGGTGCGCTCATTTTTAACCGCTTATACAACAGCCGCATCAAGGACACCGTATTCAATTGGCAAAACATGATTAACTTCGATGGCGAAACGGGCCCCTACGTGCAATATTGCCACGCCCGCACCTGCAGCGTACTGGACAAAGCCGCCGAAAAAGGCGTGCTGCCCGCCGAATTCACTGACTTCGACGCATCTCATCTCACCGGCAACGAAGCATTCAACGTAGCACGCATACTCTACGACTACCCCCAAGCCATCGCCGAAGCGGCAGATAAAAACGAGCCCTACCTCATCGCCCGCCACTTGATGGCACTGGCGCAGGCATTTAACGCCTTCTACCACCATAACATCATCCTCACCGACGCTGCTCACATCCAAACCGCTCGTCTCGCGCTAACCGCAGCCGTGCAAAGCGTGTTGCAAAACGGCATGCAGCTCCTAGCCATCCACGCACCACGCGCTATGTAATGTAAATTTTTTTATCCAATATAATCCAGTCGATTAGCTGCACTCATCGACTGGATTTTTTATATTCAACTTTTCGCTTGCAACCGCCAACACCCGCCGCCATAATTGCCTAACGATAAATCAATTTTACAACAGGAGGAACCATGGCCAATCTCAAAATCCTAAGCACCTTAGAAAACGCAAACGCATATTTATATGAAGCGAAACAAAATCCCACCGAAATAGCCGCACTTTGGAAAAGCACATGATTGAGCCATTTTGGGGCGAAATCGCCGTTTATGCCCCTTTCGACCAAAGCTTCAAGCAACCCACTTGCATTCATGCACTTGCGCAGTTGGAAAGGCAACTTCCACTGCTTTCGGATATGGACATCGCCGCTTTGCGCGTGGCGTTTGCCACGGCAACCACTGCCCTGCCCTCTGACGACGACGATCCCATGACCGTAGCTTTGTACCCCTTGTGCGACAGCAACCAAATCGTGAAAGAACGACAAAATGGCGTGGTGGGTGCGAGTGTGTTCGGCAATATAATCATTCAAATGAATCCGCTGGCAGATGATTGGCAGGCTTGGGTGCCTTATGTATTCGCGCACGAATATCACCATAATTTGTGGGGGCATTATTGGTATGTCGTGCGCGACGGCAAGGATTTGGCAGGCACTTTTTTGGAATATTTAATCACCGAAGGGCAAGCCGACTTGTTCGCCATGCACATGCACCCCAATTTAAAGCCGCAATGGAATCAGTCCCTGACCGCCGACGATGAACAAGCTTTGTGGGCGCGATATAAGCCCATCTTGCAAAGCACCGACCCCGCCTTCCATGCGGCGTATATGTTTGGAGATAGCAAACAAAATTTGCCATGGTGCGCGGGTTATCGCTTTGGCGCAAATATCGTAGCCGATTTTTTGCGTAAGCAACCCATGCCCTTTGCGCAACTGCTACAAATTCCCGCAAATCACATTTTCGAAAATAGCAGCTATTTCTAATCTCAATGCAAACTTTTGTATAACGCGGGCGTATATCCTTTCACAAGCAACACAACACATCCGCACCCTGAGAGGAGCATACAAAATGCAATGCAGATCTCACCCAACAACCCCTGCCTCCAATACGTGCAACACCTGCGGTGAATGGCTTTGCGATGCCTGCACCATGGACATTAACGGCCGTTTATTCTGCCGCGCGTGTTTGGCAAGATTGGCCTCGGCCGAAGCGCAACCCCACGATGCACCTCACGGCTACCGCCCGCCACCGCCACCCGGCTTCGTACCCATCCCGCCGCATATGTACGGCAAACCCCGCCCCAACAGCTTCTTCACATTCATCTTCTCGTTCTTTCCCGGTGCCAACTATATGTACTTGGGCTTGATGAAGCGCGGCTTGGCTGCCATGGGTTGGTTCTTCCTCAATATTTACCTGCTTACCTTGGTGGGCGGCTCTATTATCGGCGGCCCGCTGACCGTTCTGCTGGCGCTATGCTTGCCGGTGAGCTACTTGGCCTTCATGTTCGACGGCTTTAACATCCGCCGCCGCATCTGCGCGGGCGAAGTTGTACCCGACGACATTGATGATGTCATCGCCTTCCTGCGCCGCAACAAAAAACCGCTGCTGATCCTTCTTGCCTTATGCGTAGGCTTGGGTATCGCAGGCAGTCTGTTGGGTGCCATCTTGCGCCCACTTCTGAGCCTGATTCCGCTTGTCATTATTGGCTTGTTGTTTTATATCGTGTTTAAGAAGAAAGCGTAAATAACTATTTGCGCCCACGGTTGACATCCGCGGGCGTTTTTGTTAACTGAAAAGAGCTCGTTGAGAAAAATTCCGTTAAAGCGGAATTGCCCCGCGCACATTTGCGGGTGGAACGTTTCGCAAATGTGCGTTAGTAACACTTGACGCGAAAACACCCGCAGTGTAAGATAACCATGCAAGGGTATCAATGTGCGCCAAGCCACACCCGGCGCAGCATCGAACCGGCCGGAGGGAGGGAAAGCCCATGTCACAGGTAACCATCAAGGATAATGAAACCTTGGACGCAGCACTCCGGCGTTTCAAGCGCGACTGCGCCAAAGCAGGCATCCTGGGCGAAGTCCGCAAGCGCGAACACTACGACAAGCCCAGCATCAAGCGCAAAAAGAAATCCGAAGCCGCACGCAAGCGTAAATTTAATTAAAATAATCCCCGGTGAGCCGAAAAGCTGCCGGGGATTTTTTGTTGTTGAAAAAAATTCTGTTTTTGCAGATGGAGCGCTTCGCAAATGTTCGCTAGTAACCCTTGACAACCACCCTCCCCTTCCCCTATAATATTCTTCGTTGCGCATCATTCGTGGTGCCACACATGCGTATCACAGCGATACTGCATGGCCCAGTAGCTCAGTTGGTTAGAGTGCCGGCCTGTCACGCCGGAGGTCGAGGGTTCGAGCCCCTTCTGGGTCGTTATCAAGCCGCTTCGTTTACACGAAGCGGTTTTTTGTTGCCATTTTACACAGCAGGGATGCTTGCAAAGCAAAACCGCCCGGATATGACCACCGGGCGGTTTTGCTTTGCGAAACTTAAAGTTTGCGGAATGTTACTCACTTTACGTGCGTTTTGCTTTTTTGCGCTTGTTAATGATGAGCGTGGTGAGTGCGCCGATGGCCATGAGATTTAAACCTACGGCAACCCATAAGGTGCTTGACACACCCGTTTGCGGTACTTGGCCCAGGGGTACATTCACGTTGGGGATGAATGCCCAGCCGTTGCTTTCCCGCCAATACCAGTTGCCTTGGGGTACATCGCGGTTGTTAACTTCAATGTAGCCGTCGCCGTCGGGGCGCAGGTGGTTGCCGGGGCCGGGAGTGGGTGGTGGGGTTAATGTAGCAGTGCCGCCACCTTCACGCGTGCTGTCGCTGTATCTTACGAAGAAGCGGTTGATTAACGTGTTGTTGGGCGCGCTTGCTCCGGCGATGAAGGTGAGGACAATCGTATTGTTAATGCCAAAGTTGGCCGGCACATCACCGAAGAAGAAGCCGATGGATGTGTAATAAATGTTGCCCGGCTGCGGCAGGCTGAACGTAAATGGACGACTCGCATCAACATTGGTTGTATATGTGTGCCATACATCGCTGCCATCCACTTGGAAGCGTATATCATACGTGACCCCTGCCCCATGCGTAAACGCAGGCAAGCTACCCGCCGAGAAGAACAATCCAACGCCGGGACGGTCCACAATCGTAAAGTCGGATGCAGTCTGCCCCAATTCATTTTGGAAATTGCGGAGCGTCCAGCTTACAGACTCGCCGGGACGCACACGTGTGCGGTCGGGGTTTTTTATGAGTTCATTGGGTGATGTGGGCGTAGGTGCCGTGGGCACGGGCGTTGTAATCGTTGGCGCGGTGGTGGCGGGTGTAGTGTTGGGCGGAGGTGTGGTGACCGCGGGTGTCGTAGCGGGCGGGAAAGTAACAACACGTGTTGGTGGGTCAGTAGGTGGCTGCGTTGGCGGTGATGTAGGGGCAGGTACCGTATGCGATGGCCATGTTTGTTGTGGCGTGGTTTGCTGTGATGTGGTTTGTTGCGTCGTTGTCTGCTGCGTTGTCGTTTGTTGTGTTGTGGTTTGCTGCGCTGTGGTTTGCTGTGCAGTTGTTTGCTGCGTCGTTGTTTGCTGCGCTGTGGTTTGTTGTGTTGTTGTTTGTTGCGCGGTGGTTTGTTGTGTTGTTGTTTGTTGTGGTGTTGTTTCGGACGGCGTTGTCGTTTGTTGTGTTGTGGTTTGCTGCGCTGTGGTTTGCTGTGCAGTTGTTTGCTGCGTCGTTGTTTGCTGCGCTGTGGTTTGTTGTGTTGTTGTTTGCTGCGCGGTGGTTTGTTGTGTTGTTGTTTGTTGTGGTGTTGTTTCGGACGGCGTTGTCTGTTGTGGCGTTGTTTCCGACGGTGTGGTTTCTGCAGGCGTCGTCTGCTGCGGCGTTGTTTCCGAAGGTGTGGTTTCTGACGGCGTTGTCTGTTGCGGCGTTGTTTCCGAAGGTGTGGTTTCTGAATGTGTAGTTTCTGACGGTGTCGTCTCCGGTTGCGTGGTTTCGGATGGCGTTGTTTCTGCGGGTGTCGTCTCCGCCGGCGTCGTTTCTGCAGGCGTTGTCTCCGCAGGCGTCGTTTCTGCAGGCGTTGTCTCCGCCGGCGTCGTTTCTGCAGGCGTTGTTTCCGCTGGCGTCGTTTCTGCAGGCGTTGTCTCCGCTGGCGTCGTTTCTGCAGACGTTGTCTCCGCTGGCGTCGTTTCTGCAGGCGTTGTCTCCGCTGGCGTCGTTTCTGCAGGCGTTGTCTCCGCCGGTGTCGTTCCCGGAACGGTGGTTTCGATGGCGTTGGGTAGGCGTGGCGGTTGGGGGGGCATGCTGGGCGCGCCGGTGGCAGGTACATAGAATGCGGGTGCATCGTCGTATACGGTGATGACGATACCTGCGCCATGGGGTGGCGGTGCGCTCACATCGATATACCAGTGGCCATCGGGCGTGACGAAGCCTTCCGGTGCGCTTACCTCGCGCAAACGGTAGCGAGCGCCTTCGCGCAGGCCGGTGATGGTTACCATGCCGTCGGTGCCGCTGGTGATCGTGCCACCGCGGGCTACCCAAGTGCCGTCGATGTACTCATACAATTGGAAGACTGCACCAGCCAAAGGCTGGTTGTGGTAGTTGGTCTTGATGAAGATGAAATTGAACAAGCGCAAGTTGGGCAAGACGAAGGTATCTTCCGCGTCGGATTCCGACATCCTGCGCCATTCGAAATCAGGTGCATCGCCGTGCGCGTCAACGGTGATGCTACCGTCGTCGGCAACAATTACATACCAATGTCCGGTGGGTCGCCAGTGGTTGGCGGGCGCGGTGAGCTCGACTAGGCGATAGGTTTCGCCCGGAGTCAAACCGACGAAGGTTACCGTACCGGAAGCGGTGGAAGTCACCGTGTTGCCGCGGCGCGTCCACGTGCCCGCGTCGTATTCGTACAGGGCGAAGACCGCGCCTGACAGGAGTGCGTTGCTGCTATTGGTTTTGACAAATTCGAAGTTGACGGTTTCGCCACGCACGTTGGGTACACGCGGCGGAGCGGGTGGCGGTGCTACGCGCGATGATAAATCGGTTGCTGCTTGTGAGAAAATAAACGCCGGAACATCCCCATGTGGGGTAATGATCATAACGCCCGACCGACTGATATCAATGAGCCAGAAGCCCGTGGGGGTAACAAACCCGCTGGGTGCCAGTACTTCCACCAAGCGATATTGTGCATCCCATTGCAGACCTTCGAAATGCACACGGCCGTTGGCATCGCTGACGGTGAAGGCATTGGGGCCGCCTATGCGCACCCATCCGTCTTCGTCGTCATATCGGTACAGCGCGAAGCGTGCGCCCGCCAGCGGACGATCTTCGTCGTCGGTTTTTATGAACTCCAACTCTGTGTCTGGGCAGGGGTCGATGTAGGGGCGGTTGATGACAGATATGACCAACTCGCGCTCATTAACATTTTCACCCTCAGGGGTTAGCAAATATCCGCCGGGCACCGTTCCTTGGTTGTCAATCGTAGGCAGCTCGCCCATGATGATGTCATCGCCGGTGAACGTGAATGTCCACACGATGGATGTGTCCAAGATATGCCCCGGAGGCGCCTCTACCTCACGCAGTGTGTAAACACCGGGCGTCCTTAATTGGATGCGGTTGGTGTTGGAAAGGTAGGCATAATGCGCACCATCTCTGCGTAATTGGAATACCCAACCGTCTTCTATGGCATCCATGAAGCTGTGACTGTACTTGCGCACACGGAAGAAGAAATCATCCGCGCGTTGCCGCCTACGCACGGTAACACTCGCCGAGTCACGCGGCGGGCCGAAATATACAGTGTTTACAAAGTGCCCTTCGTCTTCAAGAATCGTGGTGAGGTAATAAAAGACGAACACCTGACCAGCGGGCACAGTGATGAAAATATTATCGTCATCTTCGAAGGTCACCAACGGATTGGTCGCATCTTGTTGCGCGGCCCATTCATTGAGGGGGATCAAATCATTGCCTACACGCACGCGGAAGTCGCGGTTGGTAAGACGGGCAGCCGCATCATTGGGGCGCGGCCCGTCGAAGTAGTCGCGTACCCATATGGCCAAGTTGCTGCGGGTGCCCGGTTGGCCGGGCAGCGTAAAGTTGGGTACAGGGCGAGCTACGGTCGTACCCACATTGCGCAATTGTGGCAGATTATTGCCACCCGGCATGTACCACACGTTGTTGGCAAAGTCGAAGCCGAGCGCTACATATGTGGCTTGGTTATATAATTGCGCACGTGTTACAGATTGACCGTGCCTGCCATCGCTTACGGCATGAGCATACTCAGCGTGCGACGAATTAACAGGAACGTTATTAATCAACAGGCCTTCGTATACAATATTGTTTGATTGAATTGGGTTGGTCGTAGCACTACCTTGTCGGAATCCGATGTTCACCCTTGCAGTGCCGCTATTATTTCTTTGATTTAAGTACTGTCCGGCAACTACGCTGTTCATGACTTCTGATGGGTGTGCTGCATTGGTTAATCGGGTGCTCGCAATACCACCAACAAGCGCGTTTCTCCAAGATACAACATTGGTCATATTAATTTGTATATTTACATCAGATATTACATTGGTAATTGCAGCATATCGCGGGTTGGATGGATTCATTTGGCTTATTTGACCAAATATACCACCGGCATCGATTCTATCCGGGTCCCACGCATCGGGATGATCATTTATTTGGTTTATTTCAATGCGTCCGGATGCAAAAATATCATTTACCAAAGAATTTGCCCAAGACGCATTTCTGCGACCAGCAATACCGCCAAAACTACCTTCACTTAGGTAATTTATATTCACGTATATGTCCAAATCACTTACCGATACATTATTAGCAGGGGCAGTCATTATTCCAGCAAATCCACCGGCATTTAATCGTTGAAAACGCAGTGTCGAGTGATTAATTTGGATATTAACGTTAGATACATCAATATTGGCGCTAATAGCATTGTCGTTAAAGGTTCCGACGGATACGCCGCCTGCAAAACCACCAGCGTGCATATGTGGCCGCCACGTTAATGCATTAGCCATTTCTTGACTTAAACTTATATTCACATTATTAACACTTGACGTATGCACAGCTACGCCGCTTAGATTTCCAAACATACCCCCATTCATATTCAAACTATCAATAATAGTAACATTTGAAACAGAAGATTGTTGAACCGACCCACCGGTCATCATTCCGGCCATGCCACCAGCAAAAGCGGTGGGACCGGTTATGTTTATATTCGAAACGTGTGAGTTAATTATCGTGTTGTTATTTGACGAAGGAAGGTCTCCCACGAGTCCGCCAGCAAAAGCAATCCCCCCCGCAGAATCAAGTGGTATATTTATGTTAATATTGTGCACCGTTGATTTTTCTATATGGAGATTGCCCGTTGGGGCGCCCGATATCCATTGCGATTGCGGCACGCCAATAAGTCCGCCGACAAACCCTTCTTCGGTATAAATATTAACGTTTCGTGCATGCACATTGTAAATCCGTACATTGGGCATCAAATCCGCAGCGCGACCAATTTGGCTTGCCAATACGCCCGCATCGCCAAATTCAGTGCTAAGCGTTGCATTGTCAAAATGTAGGTTGCGGACATACGCATTCCCGGCCAATCCACGAAATAAACCGACATTCATCACTCCGCCGCCAACGCCGACTGAAAGATTATTAATGGTATACCCATTACCTTCCAATATGCCTCGAAAGAAAGTGTCTGGTGAAAACCCACCGATGGGTGTCCAAGTTCCCCCATTGTCCGTAATGTAGTCTTCCAAGCAAATACTATTCATTAATATAAAATTGCCAGTGACGTTGTAGCGGATATTGCTCAAATCTTCCGCTGTATATATAGGAATGAAATCATTATTAACAACAGGGGGGGCATTTTCCGTAAACCACAAATCTACATTCACCGCATTTTCGGCTGTATTTTCAAACACGATGCGGAACAGTGCGCGTGCGCCCGGTTCTAAATAGACGTGGTCGTACCAGTCGTTGGGGTTGTCGGTGCCGTATTCTTGTACGTTTTTGCGGAAGGTGTCGTTGCGTTCTTCCCTGTCAAAAGTGACCGCTTCGCCCCAAACGTTAAATTCGATGCCGTACTGCGGCTGTCCGCCGTGCAGGAAGAAGAACTCATTCATGGCCAAGATGATGGACGAGTTGGATCGAATGTCTATGTTGTGCGTGCCAAATACACGCGGTTCAATATAAAACGCTTCGCCGATGCCTACTTGTTGTCGGCTTACATAGCTGCCGTTGTCGTACACCACCATGCGTGCCAAGTTGCCTTGCGCGATGCTGAAAGTGGGATGGTGGTTAAGATCAATTAAGCTCTGTGCACTGCTTGCACCCCAATTGATGGTAAACGGTCCGATGAGCCCATCCGCATTGGGGGTCATGGTACCCGAAAACGCAGGGGTTACGACGATACTGGCCGTGTCGGTTGGGTTCAAACGTTGCGCCAGCCGTTGCCCGTTCACAACATCCCGACCAAAGAAGAAATTGACTTCGGCAGGGCTGAATGGTTGGGTTTGACCAGCGTACCACCCGCCGGGCACTTGAGCATTTGTGGGCCACCAGAAGCGCGGGGTCTCCATGGCCATACGTGTCCACACCAAGGCTTGTACCAATTCCGGACCCAGCGGGCGGGTCAAGGTATGCGCAGGGAGACGCTGCTCCGCCAATTCGCGGGAGATATGGTTGCCTATGTACAATGTGCGCACGAGTGCGACGGCATAACGGATTTCTTCGATGGCCAAGGGCGACAGCTCTACATATGTTTGCATAGCGCCTTGATTGACGCGCTCAAATGTCTGCCCAATACCAAAGATATTGATGGCCATACAAAACGTGCCCACTGTGTGGCCGTTGACGCGGTTGCGCAATGCAAAACGCGTGTGCGCCGTGCCACCTCCGGTAAAGCCCCACTCCTGACTCTCGCCAATGCCACTGCCAGGCGGGTCACCCAAGACAAAGAAGCTCAGGGTCGAGGCCGCGATAATGGCCGCCAACACAAACGCCAATGTCCGTTTAAACGTCATTTTCTTTTTCATGTTTTCAATTCCTCTCCATAAATGTGATTAAATCAATAATATCTGACGGAACCGCGCTGTTGTTGAACAGCGCATGGTGCATACGTTGCCATATGCCGTTGTCGCAAGTGGCATTGCCAACAAAGATATTTCCACTCCCTTCATGGGTTACATAAAAACGGAATCGTTCGCCGTCGCCGCGGATGTATTGGTCAAAGGTAAAACCGTAGTATTGGAGGATGTGTGCCACTGCATCACCGGTGTGGGCTTGCGACAAGGCTGCCAGGATTTGAGCGGTGCGGTCGGGGAGCGGCGGGGGCAAGGTGGGTGCGGGCGTAGGGGGCTCGGTGGGCGGCGGTGGAACGGTCGCAGGGGTTGCGGTTGTAGGAGCTGCGGTCGTAGGCGGGTCGGTTTCGGGCTCGGTGGGTGGTTCGGTTTCGGGCGCTGGCTCGGGTGCTTGTACTTCTGATATGTATGGCATGGGGGTTGAAGCTGGTGTAGGGGGGTCGGTGGTAGCTTGCACGGTTGCTTGCGATGCAACGACTTGTTCGGGTACGGATTCAAAAGCTATGTAATAGTACACAACAGCAGACACCGCAACGGCTACCAAGGCACAAGCGGTTGCAATGTACCCCACCACAGGCGCAGCCGCAGATGCGGCAACCGTACCCGCCGCAGCGGTTGCAGTACCGGTTACCACCCAACAAGGCGCAGCACCAGATACATACATCGTCGTAAATATTTGCTCTTCAATCACAAAAAATGCAGCCAGCGAAGCCATACCCACCGAAACGGGCAACGCACCTTTAAACACTTTCTTTTTACGCTTGCCCTCTAAGTGATCCTTGATGGATTGGCGGGCGGTACGCAAATTTTTGTATACATTGCTGAGCGAACAGCCTTGCAAACGGGCAATTTCTTCTACCGAACAGGACGCGTAGTAATTGAGGTATACCGTCTCCCATTGGATACGCGGCAGTGCTTTGATGATGTGCAGTAGTTCGGTTCGGTTTTCTTGATTATGTAGGTATTCTTCGGGCAGGAAGTCTGCATCGGTTTCTTCCCGGTTGGCTATGTAGTCAGTGGCGTCCGGCATGGGAATCAATTGGGTGCCGCGCCGTTTGCGGTAGCATCCGTGTATTGCAATTTTTTGCAAGTAAGCGACCAAGGTTTCTGCCCGCAGGGTGTTGGCTTTTTTATAGGCAATCAAAAAGGTGTCTTGCACGACCTCTTCGGCATCTTCTTTGTTGTAACAAAATTTTTGACAAATAAAAGCTATGTAGGCACTGCAGCGGGTGTACAACTCGTCAAATGCCAAAGGGTCGCCGTTGTTTAACTGCGCAATCACGTGGGTAAAGTCATACTTGTTGCTTTGGGCGTTGATGTGGGGCCTCCGTTCGACGGGTAATCGTTTATATGGCTTGTACCATGGCCTTGCCGGGATAGTCACGCTTGCCGGCCAAGTTTAATACGTCGTTAACGGCGATGGAATTCATGTTTTTGATTGTGATTTCTCCGTCGTTTTTGTACAGGAATATGATCTTATCCCCTGCTTGTACTTGCAATGCGCTGCGGACTTCTGATGGTATCGTGATTTGCCCATTGCATGAAATTTTGGCCAAGTTCATAAAATCCCTCCAAAAAAATGCTTCTACTCAGTAATAGACCAGCACCCGGAATTTTTTGAACCATTTTCCAAATAATTTTTATTAATTTTAACATCATTCTATTTCCAAGGGGGAAAGGTTAACAAAAATTAACAATTTTCCCAAACGCACCCACAAAAAAACACCCCGTTTCCGAGGCGTTTTATTTATGCGTATCTATATGATTTTATCCTACACGCGACCCAAGTACTCCCCGGTGCGCGTATCGATTTTGATTTTGTCGCCGGTGGAGACGAATAGCGGCACTTTTACGGTGGCGCCGGTTTCTACGGTGGCGGGTTTGGTGGCGCCTTGGGCAGTGTCGCCCTTGAAGCCGGGTTCGGTGTCGGTAATTTCGAGCTCGACGAACATGGGGGGCTCGATGCCGAAGATACGGCCGTTGTGCACCAGCACTTTAATCATGTCGTTTTCTTTGACAAAGCGCAGGTTGTCGCCGATTTGGGCGGCGTTCATTTCGGTTTGCTCGAAATTTTCAACGTCCATGAAGTAAAACATGGTGCCATCGGAATAAAGATATTGCAGATCGCGGCGGTCAATGTGTGCACGCGCCATTTTCTCGGTGGGGCGGAAGGTCTTTTCTAATACTGCGCCCGATTCCATGTTTTTGAGTGTAGAGCGGACAAAAGCCGCGCCTTTGCCGGGTTTTACGTGTTGAAAGTCGATGATGGTGTACAATGCGCCTTCAAATTCAACGGTAATGCCGTTGCGGAATTCACCTGCTGATATCATGGGTAACGCCTCCTAAAATTATTGGGGTTCATATATATTGCGTGGTGCCGGTTGGTTGATGGGCCATATAAAAGCGCGTCCGCCGCTGACGGTAACGGTTGTATCCTGCCGGACGGCGCTGATGCGCCCGCCTTGCCGCAATCGGACACGAAACGCATGTGACGGTGTGCCGCGCGGATGAAACCAAATCCGGTTGATGCCCGTCGTAATGTAATCGAAGTACACGCCGGACGGTAGATGCACAACACGCAAATCACGTGTATTGGCGTTGGCTGTGGGCGGGGTGTTCACGTCCGTAAAATAAACGATGCGGTAGCGGCCGGTTGCACGTTCAAAGTGGATGCCAATGGGGCGGCCTTCGCGTATGGCGCGTTGCTGCGCGTAGCGGATATCGGCCTGTAATTGCAATGACGTGTTGTACAAGGTGCGATTGCCAACTTGGCGTAGTACAGGCACGGCCACTGCGGCCAGTACCACCACGATACCCATGGCAACGGCCAATTCCAATAAAGTGAATCCGCGTGTGCTTTTCAAGGGGTTTTGAAATAACGGCGTAGGAACCACCCTTCGAAAATGCGCTTAAACCGCACAAAGAAGAAATCCTTCTCCGTTAGTGGCTTGA
Source organism: Defluviitaleaceae bacterium (assembly GCA_009781755.1). Lineage (GTDB taxonomy): Bacteria > Bacillota > Clostridia > Lachnospirales > WQUN01 > WQRX01. The sequence goes on from WQVD01000025.1 coordinate 33,762, forward strand.
CCAAAACGGTCATAATTCGCGCATTTTTGCCCGCCCAAATGTCGGCAAAAAGCTGGTCGCCGATGATGGCGGTATCTGCGGGCTGCGTACCCATGCGCGTCATGGCGCGGCGCACGCCGCCGGTCAACGGCTTAAGTGCGTTGGCGATACCGTCCAAGCCCAAGTGATCAAATTGCGCCAACCGCTTGCGGGTGTTGTTGGTCAACAGGCAAATGCGAAAGCCCATTTTTTGCAAGCGCTTGAGCATGGCGGTGATTTTGGCAGGGGTTTGGGGGCGGTCAAAGTGCGCTAGCGTATTGTCTATGTCGAATATCAAACCGCGTATATTTTGCTGCCACAGGGTTTCATAAGGGATGTCAAGAACCGAATCTACATAATAATCGGGGGCTAGGGTCATAGGGTTGTCCTTTCAGCGGAACGTAATCAATAGGTAATACGCGTAGAATTTATCATTCGCAGGGAGTTTCCGTCAAGTGTGGGCACGATATCGGCCTGTACGGCTACAGGGAATTGTGCCGCGTCTGTTCTGTTTACTACTGAGCGTACATGCCATCTCGCTTCGTATGGGTTTACAAGCGGGGCGTAGGTCACCGTTGTCTTCCCGTTAAATGATTCGCTCAATACCGTGACTTGCCACGACCGGTACACCACGCCGGGGGTGGTGGGTTGCCACGAGGGCATCGCTTCTATATTAATAGTCGGCGGGTTTGTTGTGCTCGCAGCGAAAAATTCACGCATATCAAAAAGGGCTTGTTCGTTACCGGCCACAGCCAGCGCGTACAAACCCGAAAATCCGATATAATACATAGACGACCGCCGCGACGCGGCCGTTAGAGTCAACACCACACCCGCCAATAACGTAATCATCAACACCGCTACGATGACAAATAAATATGCGTTGCCGCGGCGGTTGCGTAAAATACGCGATGCCGTCATGGCAAATGTAATATCGCTTTCATGACATTTCCAGGGAAGCGGGATACGGACATATCATAATCCGCTTGTGCGGCTTCGTATTCTTGCTCGGCAGCAATTTTATCTGCCTCGATTGCTTCCGATGCTTCCATTTCATCCAACAATTCCAAGGCGGCATCTATGCGCCAGCGTTTTTTCATGACGCGGTGGTGCAGTACCAAGCCCGTTACACACAGCGCGAAAACCACCAGCGACGCCCCGCCAAAAAGGGTAATCATATCGCTGCGCACGCGCCAATCATGGCGGCAATGTGCGCGGGTGTAGTGCCGCAGCAACCGCCCAAATGCGTTGCGCCACACTGCGCAATGCGGGCCATGACACCGGCAAAATCCGCGGGGGATACGTTGTACACGGTTTTGCCATCCACCATTTCGGGCAGGCCTGCGTTGGGTTGCACGAGGATGGGCAAGCGCGTGGCGCCGCACAGTTGGGGCAGCAATTCCAAATACGTGTCGGGCCCCAAGCCGCAATTCATGCCCAAAACATCCACGCCCCATGCTTCTAATGCTTCGGCCATTTTGGACAGGGGCGTGCCCATGGTTGTGCGCCCCCGCTTGTCGAATGTCATGGTGGCAAACACGGGCAACCCGGTGGCTTTTGCCGCGGTCACGGCGGCTTCCAACTCAATCATGCAATAAAAGGTTTCGATCAGGATCATATCTGCGCCGTGTTTTGCGCCCGCTTGTGCGGTTTGCGCAAACAAACCTTGCGCTTCATCGGGCGTCATATCGCCATAAGGTTCCAACATAACACCCAACGGCCCCATGTCCAGTGCAACTTTGGCAGTACCGGCTGCGCGGGCATTTTTGATGGCGGCTTCAACCAAATCCGCCGCATTGGCATGTTTGTGCGTGTACGCGCCGAATGTATTGGCCGTTAGCACCTGCGCGCCCGCATCCAAGTACTGGCGGTGGATTTCCGTTATTACCCGGCTGTGTGTCACGTTGAGCTGTACGGGGTCGTCCGCCAACCCCCGCCCGTGCAAAATCGTACCCATGCCGCCATCGAAGAACAATCGTTCCACCCGTATCGCCTTCTTCCTAGATATGTATGTACAAGCATTATAAATAAAAAACCCCGAGGGCTCAACTCGGGGTTTTTGTTCACTTGCAATAAGTGCGCATATATTTGAAGGTATTTTCCCACTGTTGCCATTCATTGGGCGATGATTGCATCATGCGCATGAATTCGGGTTTTTGCGGCGGGGCAAATAATAACGATGGAAAAGGTAATCGGTCAAAATATTTGCATATATTACAAGGCGGCGGCGGGCAAACATGCCGGTTAACAAATTTAGGGAAGCCATCGGGATAATCGACATGTGCTTCCAGTGCACCGTTTTCATTCTGCGTTACGGTAACAATTGCGCGGTATTCACGGCTGTCTGTTTGCCAACTTACATCGGACGGCGTTAACTCCTTGACCGTGTACGCATATATACCGGGCGCAGTGAATGTCAGCGGCGGGAAGTTGATATTCATGCGTCAGCCAACACCGTTTCACCGGCGGCGGCGTTGGTGGTGGTTGCAATTAAAGTTTCTCCATGAAAGAGGCCAAATTCAAAACGACCTGCGGGAAGCGGTGCACCAATGGCAATTTTGCATCCGCTAATGATGATACGTGTAGGCTCGACGCGGTAAATGTTGGTGAAGGACGGGAAACCATCGTGGTATTCAATGGTGGCAACCAGGTTTCCGTGGCCGTCATCTACTACGGTTACGGTTAAGCGGATGACTTTGTCGTCCGTGGTCCAACCATCGCCCGATGGCGTTAATTCGCGTAGCGTGTATTCATATACGCCCGGTTCGTCATAAGTCAAATCGGGAAATTGGAACGCGCCGCATTGTGCGCTATGGTGCTTGTTAACAAAAACGGGCACGCCGTCGGGGTACGTTACCGCTACAACCAGCTCTTCGTTGACGCTGGTGACTTCAATGACGATGGGCCATTCGCGCGGGTCGGTATCCCATTCTGGGGGGGCGTCAATTTCCTTGACGGTGTAGTGGAACAAACCTGTGGTACTAAAATGCAGCGCGTCAAAGCGGATTAAGCCATTTGCCGTGTTGTGGGCGGTATACAACGGCACCGGGTTGCCCTGTTCGAAGATACCAAATTCAAATTCGCCGCCTTCCAACGGTGCGCCGATGGCGATTTTGCTCATTAATAACATAACATTCACATCTCCTTCGATGATTTGTAATAACACTTCATTAGATACCACGTCGTGTATGCCGGGTATGCCCCCTTCAACGGGGGTGTATTCGTAATGAATTTCGGCTTGGTTGACGACGGGTGCGTCTTGTGCGGCCATAGCCAAAGCCTTAAAACGCACTACCACTTCCTCCTCGCCTATAATATCCGGCAAGGGGAAACCAAGTTCTGGGTCAGCCAATGGTTCTTGCAAGTCATTGACAATTACGGAACCGGGCACAAATGCCAACCCCTGCGGCAATTTGTCAATAAAATTAATGCTCGTCAGCGGCAATGTGCACCTGTTGCGCAACACCACGGTGTAGACAACTGTATCGCCCACAAAAACCACCGATTGGCTGATGCTTTTGACCGGGATAAACTCGGGCACGGTGATTTCATTGAGCGAAATGTCGTCAATGGCATAATCATTGCCCCAAGCGGCCTCGCCTTCGCTCAAAAATTTGATTGTGAGTCTTGTGTTGTTTTGCGCATTGATGACCGTACCAATTTGCCGCCATTCGGGTACGACGGTGTTTACGGGGATGAGGATACCCAGCGTTGCGCTGTAAATCACTTCTCCCGTTTCGTCCAAAACTTTTACACCCAGTTTGGGGTCTGCCCAACCCGCCGCTTTAAACAAGTCGACAATCCATGCGCTAAACAAATAGTGCGTATGCGGCGTTACGGTGACTTCTTCGCTAAAAAACACGGAACCGGGGGTGTCGCCGTTGACGACCATCATGCGCCCCGTTTCGTTGCCTGTGGTGCGGTCGGCAAGGCGCCACCAAGCACCAATACGATTACTATTGTCATCATTCAAAATATTTTGCACCGTGTATTCCCCGTCCTCTGGCGCATGGAACCAAGGCGGATAGTCGGGAATATCCGACGGGTGAGATAACGGTTGTACATAAATAAAATCAGGCACATTATCGGGATAAGGCTCATAGGGTACACCCGTATCGGTTGCCGTACCCGCCGGGAAAGTACCCATCGTGCCCATGTCCGCGTCAATCAGCAAATTGATCGGGCACACCACCGCGCAATTATCCATAATCGTTTCGATGGGTATATAACGCACCGGGCCGTTCAATATAGTTTGTCCATTTATATGATCCGTGCCTACGGTAATGAACAAGGTGTTTGGGGTCACGCAATCCAAATGCGTAGCCCCGACGACGGGTGGGTTAGGCGCATAACTTATGGGCGGTACGACTGCATCGGGCACCGCACCGGGAACCGCGCCATCAAAATTGCCTGGCGATGCAATGGCCGGTTCGCCATACGCTTCAACAATACGATAATCACCCGGCGGTACATTGTGAAAGGCATATTCGCCCGCATGATCCGTAAAAACAGCCAGCCGTGCATAAGGCGCAGCCCTGTTTTGCAATACCATAGGCACGTTGGGTATCCCTTGCAAACCCTGCGCAACGCCTGTCCTTTGCCTGTCAAAGTACAAGCGCCCCGTAATATTTATCATAATCATTCCTCCTTAAGTTGGTAACGATATCTTCTTATGAACAATATATGCTTGGGCAATTTTTTGGTGCTGTATAAATAAAAAAACCTCGAGGGCTCAACTCGAGGCGCGGGCGTTATTTCTCCTTCAATAAATAATCCAGACTACAACCATCAAACAGTGCGGACAGTGCGCGCAGCCCCTTGGCGGGGATGGCGCGCCTACGGTGGATCCAATCGTTGAGCTCGTCGGTGGGAATCGACAGGGCCCGGGCCATCTCGGCCTTGCTCATGTAGCGGCGCAACCGCTCTACCTCGATGTTCATAAACATTCGGTACGCAAACCTCCTTCTCGACCATATGTTCGACAGGCGTATTTTCCCACATCGGGCATATAGCGTCAAGGAGAATATTGCCAAATAAATTGAAAAACCCCGCGCTGTGAGCGGGGGGGGGGGGTATGTGATTAACTTGGGATTGTTGTTGATGAATACATTGTGGGGTTGTTAGCTTTATACAAAAAAATATTGAATCGAGTAAATTACGGATAACGTTCAAAACATGCTGCGGTAAGTATCCATTTCGGCCAGCGCGATAAATAATTTCTCGTTCGTTATCTGTGAAAGACCACCATAACCAATTCATCGCCTCCCAATTAATAACAAAATCTTCTTTCGTTAATGGATAATTTACACCAAATCGTTCATACAAACGTTCCCAAGTTGCATTTTCCCGAACCCATATCCCACCCCGTTCAAAAGGACCAGTGCGCGCCAAAGCCCAATGATAACCTTCAATAAGGCCTGGAAACATATTTGGATTTGGCCAAGCAGCAATAACATGTGGAGGGTGACTTTCGGCTTCTTCTGCAGTCATAAAAATAATTACTTCTGTGAACGAAGGATCAAAAAAAGAAGTGTCTGGAATAATAATCGCTTGTACTCCTGCACCACCTCGATTTATTCGACGTTCACCTTCATAATAAAAAGATATCATAAAACCTAATTGTTGAAAGTAAGGGAAGTAACGTTGCGATATTATGCTTTGCGATTCTTCATTATTCGTTAATATACGCCATGTTATAATTAATAATATAATAAAAACAATTACAATTACACTTTTTTTTTACGCATCTTTATCTTCCTTTCTTATTGATAATGGGGTGAGTCATGCCCCGGCAACACTACATCGTCTTCGGTAACGACACTATTCCATGATGTTATTTATATGGATTATGGAAATCTTTCTATTACATCATCGGATAAATGCCCACGGAAGCTGGCTCTACGGATTATATTTTGCTCTTCATTATGAAGTCTCCAAAACAATCGTCCAACTTCTTCCCAATTGTCAACAAAATCTCGTTTCGTTAATGGATATGATAAGCCAAAATCTTCAAAAGTTAAAACGTGCCTTCGTAAAGATGTTGTAAATCCATCATAACCCACAGCACGCCCCATAGCCCAATTGATCCCTTCAATAAAAACGTGAATATTCTCTTCATTTGGCCATGCTGCAATCACATATTCAGGGTGCCCTTCTGCCTCTTCGGCATTCATAAAAAATATCAACTCTTTATAGGATGGGTCAAAAGAAGAAAATTCAGGTTGTGTCATCATTGAAATGGATCTACTGTTATTAGTGATTATTCGCTCTCCATCCAAGTAATAAGAGACTATAAAGTCCATTTGTTCAATGTAAATAAATGCAACTTGTGATATCCTGTTAGAGGTTTCTTCTCTATTAACGGATACCCGCCATCCTATAATTAATACAACTATAAAAACAAGCAAAACAATTACAAATACACTTTTTTTTTACGCATCATTATCTTCCTCCGTTTATGTTTATAAAAAACATTTAACATTCTCTTCATTGTTTTTATTTCATTTCTTACATAACATCTGGTGTGTTATGTCCCGGAGCCGGTGGTACCCGCCACCAAGCCATGGAGCCGTGGGCTTCTTCGTGCAGGTTGTGCGCGACGATGTCATCTTTGCCGCGTAGGCCAAGGGGTACGGCCAGAGATTTGTGGCAAAGGCAAAACACTTAAATGAAACATAAAAAATTACGGATAACGTTCAAAAACATGCTGCGGCAAGTATCCATTTCGGCCAGCACGATAAATAATTTGTCTTTCGTTATTTGTAAAAGACCACCATAACCAATCCATTGCTTCCCAATTATGAACAAAATCTTCTTTCGTTAATGGATAATTTACACCAAATCTTTCATACAAACGTTCCCAAGTTGCATCTTCCCGAGTATTAAATCCTCTCCCCCGTTCAAAAGGTCCAGTGCGCGCCAAAGCCCAATGATAACCTTCAATAAGGCTTGGAAACATATTTGGATTTGGCCAAGCTGCAATAATATGTGGGGCATGACCCTCGGCTTCTTCTGCAGTCATAAAAATAATTACTTCTGTGAACGAAGGATCAAAAAAAGAAGTATTCGGAATAATAATCGCTTGTACTCCTGCACCACCTCGGTTTATTCGACGTTCACCTTCATAATAATAAGACACCATAAAACCTAATTGCTGAAAGTAAGGGAAGTATCGTTGCGATATTATGTTTTGTGATCCTTCATTATTCGTTAATATACGCCATGTTATAATTAATAATATAATAAAAACAATTACAAATACACTTTTTTTTTACGCATCTTTATCTTCCTTTCTTATTGATAATGCGGTGTATCATGCCCCGGCAACGTTGATTCTTGCCCCGGCAACACTATATCGTGTTCGGTAACGACACGGTCGTTATCTACGTTGGATGCGCCCGCATTTGCACCAGCCTGTTGGGCGAGAAATTCTTCAATAGCTGCCTCTCTGCTACGAATATCGCGCATCTCGTTTATAAAATCGTATATTTCATCAAGTCTTGAGCCGCGCGTTTTGTAAAATTCAAATATTAAATCTGGACGGTTTAAAAAGTCTTCCCAAGTGAAATGCAAATATTGCGGGTTTAAAGGGTCTCTTACAGGAACGCCCGGCGGAAAATCAAGATTAAAACTTATTTCAATAGCTCCGGGAGCGGTTGTTGTAACAGATCCAATAGGATTGGAAGCTTCTGCAACGCGCATCTGCTCAATAACTTCATTAATCCATGGCAAAGAAGGATCATTATCGGGTATATTCAAGCCATTTAATCCCCTAAGACCTAATTCAGAATCTCTAGTAGGCCAAGTCATTGAATGCCAATCTCGACCCTCTTCATGAATAACTATTGTTTGCATTGAAAAATCTCGTACAAACTTTGCAAACATTGCCACTTCATTCTGTCCTCTAAAATCATTTTGAATGCTTTCAGACTTATTTAATTCAGAACTTAACTTGTACATTGTTAATGCCGCTTCAAACATCGTTCCAATAACGGGTGCGGTTGTATTTATTAAACTCTTTATACCATCAAGTGCAGATGATGTAAGTTGAGACATAGCAAAGGAGCTTGCATTAAATTCATGTTGGTTTAATAATTGTTCAAGCGCTAATGCGAGTATCAATGAACCAGCTCCGGCACCGTTTAATACCGGGAATAAGTTGATTTCACGCGGAATTATCGGTTCAATAGTGATATTCTCTGGAAAAATATTAATATTCCCAAAATTAAATGAAAGTGTTGTTACAGCACGTTCATTATTATTTCCATATGTCAATACGCCTTCCGTTAATGAAAAAGGTCCATTCTCGCCAACGCTTACAAACATAGGATGCACGGTATGGCGGAAATCATTAGGCTGTTCGGCGGCAGCCGCATATATTACTGACAACAGTGCAATACGCTTAATCATTGCTTCCCGAAGTGCATCAATATCGCTATTCAATGGGTCATCAATTCCTAACCCTATCTGCACTTCTAATCCGGCGGTTAACGCCAACCCTAGATGTTGTTTTAATTTATCGACCATAGTTGTGCACACGCTATGAAATCCAAGGCCAAGGCTTTGTAATTCCGACTGATTAAAGTTGGTTACCAGATTTACATTCAATTCAATCGGACGTGCTAACGTATTTAAGAATCGCTCAATATCGCCAAGATAATCCATATCGGTAAATATCCTGGCTAAAACATTGAACTGATCATCCGTTAAATTCGCGGCGCCTCTTGAAAACCATTCCTCAATGCTTTTCCAAGTTTCTTCGAGCACAATTGCAGAACTATTTGAAATAAGCTCCTTCCAACCTATATTCAAAGCTTTGGCCAAAATATTAAGATGCTCATCCGCCGTCTCCGCATGACTCATCAACTTCGTAACAACCGACTGGCTACTCGACCCAAAATAAACCATACCATCGGCCTCGGTAGTAAACTTGTTGCCGAAGGAATCGCGCAGCTCGCCCATGCGGCGGATGTAATCTTCGATCTGCGCCTTGATTTCTTGCAAGTTATTCGCACAATAGCCATCCGTGCCGGTGATTTCTTCATGCAGTTGTAGGAACAATGCGTTGGTGTGC
>WQVD01000026.1 GCA_009781755.1 Defluviitaleaceae bacterium
AATCAAATCAAATGGAAGCTTATGGGCATGGGGGCGTAATCGTACAGGTATGCTGGGAGACGGTACTACCATTCCAAGATATACCCCTGTACAAATCGGCGATTGCTTGGACTGGATTTATATATCACCCGGAAGAGATAATACCTTTGGAATAAAAAGTGATGGCAGTTTATGGGCGTGGGGTTCTAATAGACTTGGGCGACTCGGTATCAATGAGCATGCATTGCCATCATTATATCAATCATATCCGATTCAAATTGGCGCGGATGCCCGTTGGGTTCATGTTTCAACAGGGGGCGGTCATACCATTGCTTTACAAGAAAACGGGAGCTTGTGGGGTTGGGGTGAAAATAGATTTGGACAACTTGGTGACGGCACAACAATAGATCGTGTTGAACCTACGCACGTATACACAAATACAACATGGGTTCATGCGGTAGCTGGTGATCGTATGACCTACGCAATATGTATAGACGGTTATCTTTGGGCGTGGGGTTGGAATCACAACGGCGAATTAGGTATAGGTACAACCGAAAACAGTTCTGTACCCGTTCAAATCGGCACAGATTCGAATTGGGTAGATGTCGTAGCAGCGTCACGGCCACTTGCAAAAACGGATTGCGGTGCTATCTGGTCATGGGGGCCGGGTGAAGTGAGAGTGCCGACACAAGGTTCACTTGGCGACGGAACAAGTGAAGATCATCATGTTCCAATAATAATTATCCCGTCGCAGGGCGCGACTTACTGAAATAACCATTCTTATTGGAACATGCGCCATACCCCGCAAGGAGAACCGGTGGGGACTCGCCCATATTATCAAATCCAAGCACCATTTACGGATCGCGTTGGTGATTTCGACTTTCCACTTGATCGCCCTCTCCAACATCGTTATACCCTCCATATTTCAATTTATGGACATATGGTAAAACAACCCGACGGTTCAGTGCAAATAACTACTGCACCAGGAACCGTACAGCCGAATGTGTAAAACAATTAGGGAGGGTTCAACTATGAAAAAGAAGGCAACATGCATTATTCTATTATTAATATTAATAACAAGTGGTTGCGTTACAAATACCGATGCTCCTAATACAATAATTGATGAATTGGATACAGCGCAATTAATAACATCACAACCAACGGAATTTATTCCACAAGAAACGCCATCACCAGACACCCACCTCCCAATTGAGTCATCACTACCGACACCTCCCCCTTCAGCAGAGCCCACCACTATTGAGCCACCCCCTCCAACAACACCATTTATACCATCGGCGTATGCGGCAAAATCAATAGAAATTGCTGAGGATTTCCTTATACAATATGTAAGTATGTTTTGTGGTGTTTTTAGTCATGGCCCTCGTTTTGGTTGCATTTATAATGAACCTTTTATAACAGTAAACGAACGCGCTATTTATGACAGTTACGGCAGACGGCATCATTGGGAGCTATATTTCACGGATTTATATGGTGATGTAATTGATGTTGAAGATGTACCATTTATTAAAAATCTTTATGTTACTATTGCCGATGACTTAACAATACCGGCTCCTGTAGCTGCCGGGGCATTTCAAATTTATACCACTGAAGGCAGCGACACGCCATTGTTGATTATTATACGCTTTGATTGTTTCCGGTTTACGGAGGGTGTATACTTCATATTTCAAAGGTTTAATGATGGTGCAAGCTTTACACAACTTGGGTCTAGGATTGGATGGGCGACCGGCGGCGGAGATATCCCTATATTATCACCTTTTATAAATGAATCGGGTGAAGTAATCTTTTATATATTTTTTTTAGGCGACGGGTTTTTGCACTTATTAAACAACGAAAGTGAATTCGATACTTTTTGGATGTTTGATATGTACGATTTCAGGCCTCCTGTGCTTGCAGATGACTTTTCGCAGATGTTGATAGATTTTGAAGTCAACCAAAACGCCACAACACAATCCCGGGACTTGTTAACAGACTTATATTACAGAAATTTTGTTCCAATGGTAAGAATGTATGAACTTGAAGATTATCTTATCGAAAAAATAACTCAACAATTACGCGGCATGTTTCCGGTTGTTGATGTAAATCAAATCGATGAATAAAACAAAAATCATCCAACGCGCCAATCACATATAAGCCGCATAAGACTATTTTGCTCCCGACGTGTTTAACAACTGGACAAAATCCATTATCTTTATGCATTGTATGTGTAATGAAAATTATTTTCCAAAAAGCCGCCACAGCGGCTTTTTTGCATTAGGTTTACACTCAGCCATCGGCGGCGGTGCCGGTTAAAGTCTTATTTGGCGAAGCCGCATAGGGGGTCAAGGGGGTGCTTGTGCACCTTTGCGGGGTTCGGGGCGGCGTCCCCGAGGTTTTGATCTTGCTCTTGCTCTTAGCCCGCCACCCCTTGCCCAACCCCCATCCATCCGATAGAATGCGCTAAAATACATAAAAACCACTAGGAGGCTTACCATGGCAGAAAAATTCATTCTGGGCGTAGATGGCGGCAATACGAAAACGGACTATGTTTTGTGCAGGGCGGACGGTACTTTTGTGGATTTGCTCCGCGCGGGCACTTGCAGCCACGAAGCGAATGAAGGCAGTTTCCCGTGGATGCAGGCTACGATGCAGGCGCATTTGGATGTGTTGTGCGGGCGTAATGGTATTACGGTGGCGGATATTGCGGCGGCGGGCTTTGGGCTGGCGGGTGCGGATATGCCGGAGCAGGTGGCGGAGCTGGAGCGCCGCGTGCGTGCGATTGGTTTTACGAAAATCGGCTTGCAAAATGATGGGATATTGGGTGTAAAGGCGATTAGTGCGGCGGGTGTGTGCTCGGTCAATGGCACGGGCACGGTGGCGATTGGTATCGATGATGCGGGCACCTTTATGCAAGTGGGCGGCATCGGCGAAATGTCAGGCGACGAAGCGGGCGGCGGGTTTATCGCGCGGCAAGCAATTAAACTGGCGTATCATTCATTGTTTCGCAGCGGTGCGCCTACCAAGTTGGTTGCGGGCGTTTTTGACGTGCTGGGTCTGCGCGAACCGCAGGATTTGCACGAATTCATCAGCAACCACGCATGGGGATCACCCCACGCGCGTAGCTTGATACAAATGACCGACAAGTTGGCGCAGGCGGGTGACCGCACGGCGCAGCGTATTTTTGATAACGTGGGCATCAACTGCGCGGAAGGTGTGGTGGGATGCGTGCGCAATTTGGATTTTGGCGACGAAGTGGTGGTGGTGCAGGCAGGCACGATTTGGAATGTCATCGGCTACGAAGGCATGTCGGAATCGTTCAAACGCATCGTCTGCGAAGAATTGGCGCAACCCGTCCGCTTCGAATTATTGGAATGCACGCCCGCGCTGGGTGCAATCTTCTGGGCGAAGGAACTACTAGACGGCAGCGTCACCCAATCGTATCGCGACCAAATGCGCGCTTTCCTCTCTCCCGAAAAATACGCCGAGTTGGCCGAGAAACAATAAAAAATTTGATAAATTCATTCAACGGAGGGCATCCCATGTTAAGCATTTCTAACGTAAGCAAAACCTATGGAAACAGCCAAGTCAAGGCCGTGGACACCATTTCCTTGGCGGTGGAATCCAAGCAGATTTTGGGCTTCATCGGCCCCAACGGCGCGGGCAAGACGACTACTATGAAAATGGTGACGGGCGTGTTGGAACCCGACGCGGGGCAAATCACGATTAACGGCTACGATATCATGGCCGCGCCCATCGAGGCCAAGCAGAGCTTTGGGTATGTGCCCGATTCGCCGGATATGTTTTTGCGGCTCAAGGGGTTGGAATACCTCAACTTCATGGGAGATATGTACAGCGTAGACGAAACCACTCGCCGCGAGAAAATCGCCCACATGGGCGATATTTTTGAAATGACCGGCGCACTCAACAGCCGCATCCAAAGCTATTCCCACGGAATGCGGCAGAAGATTGTGATTATGGGCGCGTTGCTGCACAACCCCGGCCTGTGGATACTGGACGAACCGCTCACCGGGCTGGATCCGCGTTCGTCTTTTCAATTGAAGGAAATGATGCGCGCCCATGCTGAATCGGGCAATGCGGTGCTTTTCTCCACCCACATGCTAGAAGTAGCCGAAAAATTGTGCGACAAGATTGCGCTGATTAACAAGGGGCGCATCGTGTTCTTTGGCGAGTTGGAAGCGTTGAAAGCGCAGTACAATCAACTTTCTTTGGAAGATATCTTCATGGAGGTGACCGCCCGTGCGTAAGTTTTGGGCCATGTTCCGCATCTTTTTGAAGGTGATTGTCGGGCAGATGTTCGCCATCAAAATCGGCGGCAAGGAAAGCAAAGTGGTCGGCATTATCTTGTGGGGCGTTTTGGTGCTATCCATTGCGCCGCTGCTTTGGCTCGTGTATTACATGATCAGCGGTATGTACACCGCGTTTGCAGAAGTAGGGCACTTGGATTTGATGGTAGCGATGACGCTCAACATCGGGTCGGTGCTTATATTTATGTTATCGCTGATGGCCGCCCCCGCCATATTTTATTTTTCCAAAGACGTAGAATACATCTTGCCACTGCCGGTCAAACCTACGACGATTATTTCCGCCAAATTCGCGGTGGCGCTCGTGTTTGAATACGTGCTGGCGGTGGGGCTGGTGGGTGTGATGTATGTGGCGTTGTGGCCGCATGTGGGTGTGGGGCTGTTGACATTCAACATGATTTTGACTGCGCTGACGTTACCGATTTTGCCGATGGTATATTCCACGGTGCTGATTATGCTTTTGATGCGCTTTGTGCGTTTTGTGCGCAATCCCGACCGTTATGCTTATATTATTGGGCTGCTTAGCCTCGCTTTCGCGATGGTTTTCATGTTCGCATCGCAGGATATGTTTACACTGGACGAAGATGCACTCATCGCCATGCTCACCGGCGAACCCATCGCCGCCACGGCATTAAATTACTTGTTCCTGTCCAACAATTTGGCCGCGCGGGCCATTGACGCGGCAACTGGGTTGCTGCCGGTTCAATCCATCGCGTTCCAACTGCTTAGCGTCGCAGTGGCGCTTGCCGCATTGGGAATTTTCTTCGTAATCGCGCAGGCAACGTATTTCAAAGGCATCATCGGCCTGGGCGAATCCAGTTCTGCGGGCAAAAAAATGACCCGCGACGAAGCCATCGCAGGCGTGGTGGGGCAGGGGGCTTTTAGCTCCTATGTCAAAAAGGAATTGCGCTTGCTGTTCCGCTCGCCCATAGCGTTTATGAACAGCGTATTGATGGTCTTGTTCATGCCCGTCGTCTTGATTATTTCTGTTGTGCCCGTTTTCACCCTCGGCAATGACGACCCCATGATGGAAATGCTGTCCGCCATCGACCTAACCGACGCACGCACCGCCGCCATCGCACTCATCGCCGTAACCGTGTTGGCACTAGTCACCGGCGGTTCGGCCACCGTCACCGCCACAGCCATCTCCCGCGAGGGGCGCAATTTCATTGTCATGAAATACCTGCCCCTGCGTTACCAAACGCAACTGCACGCCAAAGCCATGAGCGGACTGCTGGTCGTATTGCCGGGCTTACTGCTGGTATTTGCGGCATTGTTTTGGTTGTTTTCCCCGCCCATCCTGTTGGCGATAGCAGCCATTCTCATCGCTGTACCCTGCGCCATTTTTCTCAATTATCTAGGCCTCGTCTTCGACCTCCTTCGCCCCAAACTCAATTGGGACAACGAGGCCGAAGCCGTCAAGCAAAACGTGAACGTCCTGCTCATGATCTTCGGCGCGATGGGCGTGGCCGGGGGCGTAGGGGTAGCGGGCTTCTTCTGGCTGCACACGCCGCTGATGGCGTTCGTGGTGTTGTTCGGCGGCAGCCTGCTGTTGATGGCATTTGCCTTGTGGCTGGTGCTGGCACAGGGTAGCCGGATGATGAGGAAGATATATTGATTAAAATCAAGGGATAAAAAATCAAAAGATTAAACCGTGGGCGCTGCCCACACCCGCAAACTTTTGCAAAAGTTTGATCAAAACTTTAATGGAACATGGACGCATGTTTTTAGAAGTTTTTGATCAAACTTTTTTTCCAAAAAGTTTGCGGGTGTGGGCAGCGCCCACGGTTTTAATCTTTTGGCTTTTTAATCTTTCGTCGGCTCTTCCGCACTAATACGGAAATCCTTCCGGCAAGTGATGCAGCAGGTACTCACCAACTCCGACATATCGCGGATGATGAACTTGCCCTTGGTCACACCAATGGTCTTGCCCGTCTCGCGAAAACGACAAAGTACATATGATTTTCGGTGTCGGGGTCGATGGTGATGGTGGCGGGCAGGACAATCCATTGCGTGGGGCTGTGTTTCATGACCAATAGGTGTTCTTGCCCGTCGATCACCACGGTCATCAAGTCCTTGCGGCCAGACAAACGGCGAAACAACGCACCGTACAACGTATAACCCACCAACGCAACATGCAATGCAATAAAAAAGAACGACACCCAAAGAAGCATGCGCAGCGGCAAGGCAGGGTTATCCAAGGCGCGGATAAAATTAATAACTGCCGAAAAAACCGCCGTGCCCAACGCCGCTTGCGCTATAAAACGGTAGGTTATATGTTTTGTTACTTTAGTTTTCGTGTTGGTTTGCGTTAGCGTATCTTTCGCAACCACCGAAATTCCGCCAAAAAACACACACACGAACGTAACCGGTACAATAATCCAAGGTGCCAGCGTCGAGGTCATCAGCAGCCAATGCGCAAACAAGCACAACCCCAACATACTCACCAGCACAATCCAAATATCCAAGCTATCGGGAATCGTCGCCTGCTGCACCACCTTCAACGGTATGCCCAAATGCGACGCTTGAATCATCCGCGCCAAGTTGGCCAGCAGCAAGCTCACCAGCGTCAATAACATGATTAACGCCGTGATGTTGCCGGTCAATACATCCAACCCCGGCATGGCGTCGGTCAAAAATACCAACATATCGCTCCGTCCTTTCGCTTGTTACAGCGCATACCACTGGGAAGCTGCATTTGGCGCAACGGGTGCTTCAAATTCCATCAATGCGCCCGTGCGCGGGTGCATCAGCGTCAGCCGCTTCGCATGCAACATTTGCGCGTCGGGTTGATATCCGTGTATGCACGGCTGTTTATCCGGCCCATACACCGCATCCCCCCAAATAGGAAAGCCTTTATGCGCCATATGTACGCGTATCTGATGCGTGCGCCCGGTTTCTAGCCGTGCCTCGATTTTGGTCAGGCGCGGCTTTTTTCCATCGTTTGGCAAATATTCAAGTACAGTAAAATGCGTCACCGACGAACGATATCCAACCGGCGCAGCCAACGTTACCGCATTCGCCGCGGGTACCCAAACCGCCATCTTCTGCCGGTCGCGCAAGTGTCGCCCAATGGGAAAATCCACCGTAAATGCCTGAGCCTTCACCACGCCCAAGCACAGCGCGTGATAAATTCGCCCCATCGTGCGGTCGGCCAATTGCGCAGACAAGGATTGGTGCGCTGCATCGTTTTTCGCCACCACCATCAAACCGGATGTATCCTTGTCCAGTCGATGCACAATACCCGGCCGCTCCACCCCGCCAATCCCCGACAAAATGCCGCGGCAATGCCAAAGCAGCGCATTCACCAGCGTACCACTAAAATGCCCCGCCGCCGGGTGTACCACCAGGCCGCGGGGCTTATTAATCACAATAATGTCGTCATCCTCGTACACAATGTCCAGCGGAATATCCTCCGGCAAAATTTCATCAGGAAGCGCTGCGGCTACGTATACGCGTAGCGTTTCCCCCGCAACTACGCGGTGGCTTTTGCCCACCGGGAGAAAAGACGAAACCGCCGTCACCGCATCACGCGTCAATCCATGCGATTCTTTCCCGTCGGTTAATCTGCGCAATACCGCTCCACCGTCCAGCAACTTCTGCGCCGCAGCACGCGTCAATTTCGGGAAAGCCTCCAATGCAGACAAATCCCCCGCCAAAAAAACATCCGCACGCAAACCCGCCGCATTCGAAGGAACGACTAAGTCAAACGTCGTGCAGTCATTATGCAAAAGTTCATTCATCATCGTTTTCGCCGCTGCTGTCGTCATCGCTATCAATATTATTACCGATGCTGTCGTCATCGCCGCCCTCAGCCACAGCTGTCCGGTTATTAAAAGGCCAAGGCGCGTCCTTGCCCAAATATATCATCGCTGCCAAAGCCGCAAACGTTCCCACCGTAATAAAAACATCTGCCAAATTAAAAATAGCAAACCGCACAAACAAAAATTCAATCATGTCCACGACATAACCCAACCGCACACGGTCAATCCAGTTTCCCAGCCCCCCGCCAATAATCAGCAACAGCGGCACACGCACCAGCCACATTTTGCGCGTGTCGGGCAGTTTGAAATAATACCAGCCCACCACGGCCAACATCGCGAATACCAACACCGTCAGCACCCAGCGCCCCCAACCTGCTCCCCCCAAGAAACCAAAAGCCGCCCCTGTGTTGTGGAAATAAGTGAGCCCCAGCACCCCATTTATCAATGTGCGCGGCCCACTCCCCGCCAAATTCGCCGACGACCATGCCTTTAACCATTGATCTAACGCCACCATCAACATATTGGCAAAAAGAAAAGCACACCCAAGAAATAATTTTCTCGGTGTGCTTTTCGTGTGGGTGGTGAGTATATTTTCGTTATTCATCGCCGAAGGAGATGCCCAGCTTCTTCGCGGTTTGCACGAGCTCGCCGTTGGGGTCAACGACTTTGTCGCCGCCTTTTGCGGTTTCGCCGGTGATTTTGGCACCGCCTACGACATCTTCCAAGCTCACATAGTTCATCTTGCCGTCTTGCAAGCTCACCATGTTGCCGAAATTTTCTTCCTTTATAAGTTCCGCCGCTTTCACGCCGTACCGTGACGACAGCAATCGGTCTGCGGGTGATGTATCGCCGCCGCGTTGGATATGTCCCAATGTGCAGTAACGTACTTCGTTGGTAACGCCGGGGTGGTTTTCTAGCTGGTGGGCAATTTTCGCCGCAACGCCGCCAAAACGGATGGAGTCTGCGCTGTCCTCCACGATTTTTCCGATGCTGGCAGAACCGCCTTTTTCTACGGCACCTTCCGTAACAACGATAATCGTGAATTCCTTGCCGCGTGCTTTGCGTTCGTCCACTTTTTTTACAATGTTATCAATGCTGTATTCAATTTCTGGGATAAGAATCACGTCGGCAGAGCCGGCGATACCTGCGTGCAGCGCAATCCAGCCCGCGCTACGCCCCATGGCTTCTACAATCATGATGCGGTGATGGCTTTCTGCCGTGGTGTGCAAGCGGCCAAGATTTTCGGTCACGATGTTAACCGCCGTGTCAAAGCCGAAGGTCACTTCTGTAGAGGCCAAGTCGTTGTCAATCGTCTTAGGCACGCCAATCACCTTCACGCCCTTACGCGCGAAGTCGCGTGCGCTGGTTAATGTACCGTCGCCGCCCAACACGACCAAAACTTCTACGCCTTCTTTTTTCATGTTTTCCACGGCCACGTCGGAAACATCCTTCTTCACGTTAACGCCGTTTTCTTCTACAGTGAAGTTGAACAGGTTGTCCTTGTTCGAATTAAATAAAATAGTACCGCCCTTGTGCAAGATTCCCGAAGTGGTCTGTCTGTCCAGCTTCATGTAATCGTTGTTGTACAAGCCACGGTACCCAAATTTGTAGCCGATAAGTTCATAATCCATCGTGTTCAAGCAAGCGCGAACAAACGCATGGATTACCGCATTCAGCCCCGGCGCGTCGCCGCCTCCTGTCAAAATTGCAATCCTCTTTTTTGCCATTTGTCGGTTCTCCTTTTTATTTGAAAATAAAACGCGAATCGCATTGTAACTCATATTTTTCATTTTGTCTTGACAATTTTAAATATTTTGTCTAAAGTGTCGGGTGAATGCCAGCGTCACTGCCCCGTACGCTGAAATTATTTTAAATCGGAAAGAGGTATTTCATGCGTACCACCTATATTACTAAGCCGCTGGAAGTCGAACGCAAGTGGTTTGTCGTTGACGCGGCGGAGAAGAATTTGGGTCGTTTGTCCACCCAAGTAGCGCATATTTTGCGTGGCAAGCACAAACCTACTTTCGCGCCCAATGCGGACGTTGGCGATTACGTAATTATCGTAAACGCAGACAAAATCAGCGTTACCGGCAAAAAAATGAGCCAAAAAACCTATTGGCGTCATTCGGGTTATTTCGGAAAGAAAAAAGAAATCGTCCTGCAAGAAATGCTTAAAAAGAAGCCCGAATTCGTGCTGTTGCATGCGGTTAAAGGCATGTTGCCCAAAAATAATTTGGGCCGTCAAATGTTGTCCAAAGTGCACATCTACGCAGGCCCCGATCACAAACATGAAGCGCAAAAGCCGGAAGTATTGACTCTGGCGCAATAATATAATTAAAGGAGTACAATATGCCATCAACATCTTATTACGGCACCGGCAGAAGAAAGAGCGCAGTTGCGCGGGTGTACTTGCTGCCCGGCAAGGGCAACATCACCATCAACAAACGCGCCATTGACGACTATTTCGGGTTGGAAACATTAAAGCTTATCGTTCGTCAACCCCTTAACCTAACGGATACGCTGTCCAAATTCGACATTAAAGTAAACGTGTATGGCGGCGGATATACCGGCCAAGCAGGCGCTATCCGCCATGGAATTTCACGTGCGCTGCTTATTGCGGATGACGACTTCCGCCAGCCGCTCAAGCGTGCAGGTTTCCTCACGCGTGACCCACGTATGAAAGAACGTAAAAAGTACGGCTTGAAAGGTGCACGCCGTGCGCCCCAATTCTCCAAGCGTTAATTTTCTTCCTAAAAATAAGCAAAACCCCCGCCCAAAAATTGGTGTCGGGGGTTTTGTGCAAATGCAAGCTTTTTCCAAAATTAACCTTTATTTGGAAGTTTTGGAAAAAAGAAGTGATGGCTACCATAATTTGTCTACGGTAATGCAATCATTGGGTTTATGCGACCTTATAACATTAAGTACCGAAGTGGCAAATGCATGTCGCGCTCTTAAATTACAACTAACATGTGATGATCCCCATTTGCCTGTGGACAAACGCAACTTAGTTTACCGGGCAGCAGACTATATATTGAAACGATATAAAATCAACGTACCCGTTTCCATTAAAATCGAAAAAAATATCCCTATTGCAGCAGGATTGGGCGGGGGAAGCAGTGATTGTGCGGCTACGTTGGTGGGACTGAACAAACTGTTTTCGCTGGGGTTGACTGCGGACGAGCTGTGTGAAATAGGTTTAACATTCGGGGCGGACGTGCCTTTTTGCATTCGTGGTGGTACCCAGCTTGCCGAAGGGGTAGGGGAACGGCTGACAATACTGCCGCCGCACCCTACTTGTTGGATTGTCTTAGCACGTGTGCCGGTCGAAGTATCAACTGCAAATATATTTTCAAAAATTCGGCTGGATAGAACACGGGCTGAGCAATCGGATAAGAATGTAATAACAACAAAAAATGCGATTGCCGCTGGGAACGTAGCGCAAATTGCCGGGGCATTTTACAATCGGTTAACCGGAATCACCGCCGCTGCGCATCCCGAAGTGAATGAATTAATAATGAAAATAAAGACCTTGGGCGCGATTAATGCCGCCATGAGCGGTTCAGGGCCTACGGTTTTTGGATATTTTAACAACGAGGACACCGCGAAGAATGCTTGCGCGGAGTTGAAAAAAACAATCCAAAGCGTATACATAACGCAACCCGAAAGGATGAGGATGATATGAAGCGATTGTCACGATTTTTTGCGGTTATCTTGATTATGGTGATGGTGCTGCCGTTTGTATTTATCGTGCCAGTAGCGGCATCTACAACTGCACAAAACTTCAATGATGTACCGCCGTCACATTTTGCTTTTGACGCAATCAATTGGGTGTCAAACCCAACCAACGGTGGTTTCATGGTGGGGGATTTGGCAGGCAATTTTCATCCGAGCCAAACGATGACGAACTTTGAAGCGGCGCGGATTTTTGCGATGGCGGCGGGTTTCCGTTCTGCGGCGCATCCTGTTTCGCCGGAGTTGCGTGCGGAAATTAACCGATCATTTGATGAATGGCGGCCATTTATTGATACGATGGCAGCACAAAACACACAATGGAGCCGCATTGCAGACCGTGAAATCGCATTCTTGCTATACCGCGGCGTATTGACCGAAGCTGATGTTGCAACTTTTATTGGCGCACGCTTGACGCGGCAGGAAGCCGCTACATGGATGGTGCGGTTAATAGGGCAACAAACGCAAGCGGCAGCAATTAACTTGCCGGTATCCGAACCGTTTGCAGATAATGCAAGCATATCGCCGATGTTTATCCGTTATGTTTATTATGCGCGTGCAGCGGGGATCATTTCTGGAAACAACAATAATATGTTTAACCCGAGTGAAAATGTGACCCGTGCGCAATTGGCTGTAATTTTTTATAACACATTGGGTGGTAGTGATGGCACGACGCAAACATTGCCGCCGGGTACGACCACGCCGGTTGCGACTGTATCGGGCGTGGTGGAGTTGTTGTACCGTAACACGCAATTATTCATAGCGTCTCCGATGGGACCGCAAAATTATATTATTGCGCATGATGCGATTATCGTGGTAGATCATGTGCAACGCAGCGCTGCATTTATCCGCACGGGTATGACGGTGAATGCGGTGTTAAATGCACAGAGCGAAATCATAAGCCTGGTGGCGCGAACAACGGTGGATACAACGCCTCCGCTGGGGTCACCGCCGTCGTCGCAATTACCGCCAACACTGCTACCCCCCAACCAAGGCGGGCTGCGTTTGTATGCGGATGAAGGATTTATCGTGTCTGTAACGACCAATCCGGCAACCGTGACCGTGCGCACCCAAAGGGTACGCATCACCGGCCAAATCGTAGACGAAGTACGCACCTTTACCGTGGCGCATAACGCTTTGATTACACGTGGTGGCGTTGCCGTGCCGTTATCAAATGCACAAGTAAACGATATCGCATTTTTCCGTTTTAACGGCACGACGATTCATGAATTGGAAATGGAAGAACGTGAGCGTTCCATGGAAGGTGTGTTGTTGGAGCGCCGGTTAATCGATTTACAAGGCAACCAAGCCATCGTAATTGAATCGCCCTTGGGTGCGCGTTATGAACTGCGTGTGGCGGCGAATACCGTTATTACGCGTGGAACGTTTGCGAATGTGCGCTTGCAAGACTTGCGCATTGGCGACAGCGTGCA
Source organism: Defluviitaleaceae bacterium (assembly GCA_009781755.1). GTDB lineage: Bacteria > Bacillota > Clostridia > Lachnospirales > WQUN01 > WQRX01. Next base: position 13,225 of record WQVD01000026.1, read on the forward strand.
TGTGACAATTGAAGGAGGCGTGATGACGCGCCTGCATGCCGTGGGCGAACGTTCGATCATCGAAGGCCGCTTAACGGAATTGCGTATAACGCAAAACTTCTCGGAAGTGCGTATACAGGACGATGAAGGACATGTACAGACTTATACAATTTTGCCGGGGACATTTGACGTGTACGCATTGCGGATTGGTATGGATGTGCGGTTCTTCCTAGATAGCTGGGAAGTACTTGATGTACAAGTGATTACACGTGGTGATCAGCAACCTACGGCTGTGCTGGGCAATATCCAATCCATTACCGCCGGACAAACATTGGTAGTTGTACAAATGGACGGCAACCAGCCGCGTGCGCATACTGTAGTGGTCAATAACCAAACGACCATAACCGGCACGGGCATGCAATTGAACCTAAGCGATTTGCGCGTAAATATGAATGTATATGTGGTATTTATGGGGCCGCAGTCCAATGTGGCAAGGTCAATCATCATACTGCCGTGAGTAAACCGCCCGACGGCTTGACACCCCTCCCCAAACCGATACGGATGGAGGTGCCGAAGGGGGAAGCGACCAGTTCCGGTTACAACCGGAAAAAACCGACGCGGGAACCGTTGAAACGTGTACCCCCGCCAAAGCGCGATACCCCCGGTGCAAATAGCAAGAGCAAAGGCCAGCGTCATTTTGAGCAGGCCCAGCGGTCGCATGAGCGACGGCCTACACCAAAGAAGAAAAACACCCGACGCAAACAAGGCCGGTATTCCAAGGAAATCGGCATTTTTTGCTTGGGTTTGATTTGTGTGGCGTTTATTGTTTTGATTGCGATATTGTTGACGAGCAGCAATGCGCTAGCAGTGTATTTGGATGATGAGCGTATCGGTTATTTGCCCTTGAACCGCCAAACGCGAGAATGGGATGCAGAATATGTACAAGAACAAGCCATTTTGCACCGCTCGGCCATGGTGGGTCCGCAGGTGACAATACAAGTGAACGAGCAAGTGCGCTTGGTGCCTGTGCGTGCACGGCGCGGTGCATTAATTAGCGCTACCATCGCGGATGTAATTACGCAAGTAAGCGGAGAATTTACGTATCAAATTATGGCGCAGGCGATTTATGTGGATGGTGAACGTATTGCTGTAATGCAATCGTTGGCGTTGGCGGAACATATTGAGCGGCACTTTACCGCGCCGTTTCAAGTATCAGCGAATGCGACCACAACGATCTTGGGATGGCAGTTGCGTACAGTGGTTTCCGACGGCACGGACTTGGACTCGGTGGATGTGGCGATAACGCGGTTGGATGTGCGGGTGGAAGATGTTTACCGGTACATTGTACAATCGGGTGATACATTGTATGGCATTGCATCTCGGCATGGCGTTTCTGCCGATGTTATGCTGCACGATAATGGATTAACGCGGCAGTCGGTTCCCCATCCGGGGGATGTGATAAACATCCGCACGATGCGTCCGAAACTGACAGTGCGCGCAGAAGTGACCGAAACCAGAACAGAAATTATCCCCATGGAGCGCATCGTCGAATATGACGACGAAATGGCCATTGGCGACGTGAACATCATCAGCGAAGGACGTGAAGGCGAGCGCCGCATAACAGAGCGATTGGTTTTCTATAACGGCGAATTGCGCAGCGAAGAAATTTTGGAAGAAACGATCTTGGTGGAAGCCCAAGACCGCCATGAGGTAATGGGAACATCCGAATCGGTTGCACCCCCCTGGCGATAACGGACACGCACAGTATCAACGCTCCCCACGTTATTGGACGCGGGGATTTTTTATATCTGTGTGTTATACTGTAATTATTCGAACAAGCAGGAGTGATTTGTGTGGTAATTGGCATAACAGGCGGCAGCGGTAGCGGAAAAAGCACGATAGCACAGGGATTGGGTTATAAAATTATTGATGTGGATAGCGTGTACCATGGATTACTGGAGACAAGCGAAGAATTGCGCTATGCCTTGGTGCAATCATTCGGCACATTTGACCGCAAGGTTTTGGCGGGGATTGTGTTCACTAACTTGGTTGAATTGGAGAAATTAAATCATATATGTGCGCGTTTTATCATACCGGCGGTAAAGGAGCGTCTGGCGGAATTTAATGAAAACGTTGTGATTGACGCGGCGGTGCTTTTTGAGTTGGGGCTGGAGATGTATTGCGATATAACGGTGGCGGTTGTGGCCACGCAGGAAGAACGGCTGCTGCGCATCGTGGGGCGTGACGGGTTGCGACTGGACTCGGCGCAGGCACGTATAAACGCGCAGAAACCGGATACGTTTTATATCCGAAAAGCCGATTTTGTTGTGTATAACAACAGCTTGATCATGGACGCGGTGAAGGCGATTAAAAACCGCTTGCTGATTGGCAACCGAAAAGCGGTGTATGGGGGTACGTTTGACCCGCCTACGTTGGGGCATTTGGATGTTATTAAACGTGCGGCATTGCTATATGAAAAATTGCATGTGGTGGTGCTGGTGAACGAAATGAAGAAACCTGTATTCAGTGTGGCGGAGCGCGTGGAAATGCTGCGCGCCATCACCGACGATGTTCCCAACATAGACGTGGACTGCTTTGATGGTTTGCTGGCCAAATATGCGCAAAACAAGCGCGCGCGGTACTCTGTGCGCGGTGTGCGCAATGGATTCGATGCGGAGTACGAGCGCCCCATGTTCGAATTTAACGCACAGATTGCACGGGAGGAATATGGGTTTGCGTTGGATACGATCTTCATCCCGACCACGCGCGATCATGCCGATACGAGCTCCGGCAATGTGTGCCGCTTGCTGTCGGGCGGGGCGTACAAAGTCGCCGAGAAGTACCTAGATCCGCGGATTGCAGAGCGGGTGATTGCGCGGTTTAGGCAATAATTTAATTTTCATTGGAAAATCCAACGGGTGGCAACGTTGTAACCCGTTGGATTTTTTATTTCCCGCGGAGGGAACTTTTTTTATATTTGTCGTTTAATAGCAGTGTAGTGCAAATTATTTTGCGAGGAGCGATTTGAAATGAAAAAAATTATAATGATGTTGGGTGTTATTGCATTGGTGGCGCTAGGGCTGACCGGTTGCACGAATGACGATTGTAATGACGACCAAGACGTAACGTTGGTTGGAAATGGCAGCGGTGCGGATTCAAGTGGAAACAGCGACATCGTAGTCATTGACGACGGCGACGATGATTATGAAATTTGCAACCCCCCATATTTTTGTGCATTGCCTGATGATTATTTTTGCTGGTTGTGTGATTTTGACATTGACGACATCGACTTGGACGGTGGTTTTGGCTTCGGCGGCGACGATTGGGAGTGGGTAGACCCCACGGGCAACCCGGACGAAGGCTTGGTGGCACTGGTAACGCGGCTGCACGAAAACTTTGAAGCCGATTTTGTTCCCATGCGCTTCGACATGGAATTGACGGCGTACAACTTTGAACGTTATCTGATGATTGATTACATTGAAGGCGTGCGCGGCGTGATATCAGAAGCGGTTATCAACGTGCACCCGCATGTAGTGGTGCTGATGGAAGTAGCGGACGGCATGGACGCATCCGCCATTGCCGCTCAAATTGAAGCGGCGGCCGACCCCACGCGTTGGATTTGCGTGCATGCAGAGGCATTTGACGTAGTAGCGCACGGCAATTACATCGTTTTTGTCATGTCGTGGCAGGACGTTGTGGACGGCGTAGTAGGCAATGTGCCTGTGATTCTTGGGTAAGAAGTGAAGATTTAAATTCGGAAATTGAAATTTTGCAAAAGGGGCGTTTTTGATTGTAAGCGCCCCTTTTTATGCAAATAGTACGGCATGGGGAGTGCGATGTATGGTCTTTTCGGGTTTGCCGTTTTTATATTTGTTTATGCCGGGTGTGTTACTGGTTTACTTCATCGCGCCCAAAAGGTATCGGAATTTTGTGCTGCTGGTGTTCAGTTTGGCGTTTTATTTTTTTGGCGAGCAATTTTATACGGTGCTGTTGCTGATTTCTTCGGTTTCGGATTTTATTTTTAGTTTGTTGATTGAGAAATACCGCGGTACGGTTAAAGCGAAGGTGTTTTTGATTGCCGCTATCGTTGTTAGCTTGGCGATGCTGGGATTTTTTAAGTACATAGATTTTTTTATTGTAACGGCCAACTCGATTTTCGGTAGTGATATTGCTGTGTTGAACGTGCGGTTGCCGATAGGCATCAGTTTTTTCACGTTCCAAACGATGAGTTATACGATTGATGTGTACCGGGGGCGCGTGCGGGTGCAGGCGAATATCGTAACGTTTGCTACGTTTGTGTGCCTGTTTCCGCAGTTGGTGGCGGGGCCGATTGTGCGGTATTCGGACATTGCTGAGGAGCTGGAGAACCGCCAAGAGCGGCTGGCGGATATAGCCGCGGGGATACGGCGGTTTTGTTTGGGCTTGATGAAGAAAGTGATTATTGCCAATTCCATGGCTGAGTTGGTCGAATATTTTCGATATTCCGATGAACGTACCGTGTTGTTTTATTGGCTGTACGCGCTGGCGTTTACGTTTCAGATTTATTTCGATTTCTCGGGCTACAGCGACATGGCGATTGGCTTGGGGCGGATGTTTGGCTTCAAGTTCCCCGAGAATTTCAATTATCCGTACATTTCGCGCTCGATTACGGAATTTTGGCGGCGTTGGCACATGACGCTGGGCAATTGGTTCCGTGATTATGTGTACATTCCGTTGGGTGGTAGGCGCGTGAAGCAGTCGCGCTGGATTTTTAACATCGCCGCTGTGTGGATGCTGACGGGGTTTTGGCATGGCGCGGATTGGAATTTTATCGTGTGGGGCTTGATGATGGCCGTGCTGCTGGTGGCCGAGAAATTCTTTATAACGAAGTGGCTGGAGCGAGCGTGGCGGTGGGTGGCGCATGTGTATACGATGGGCGTTGTCGTCATCAGCTTCGTCATCTTCAGCGGCGCGGGGATGCGCGGCGCTTGGACGGATTTGGCGGGAATGTTTGGCGCGGGCGGCATCCCGTTGGTGGGCACATTATCGTTGTATTACCTGCGCAGCTTCGCTCCCATGTTTGTGATTGCCGCGTTTTTATCCACGCCATTGGTGAAGCGGGTGGGGGATGGGCTGCTGGCGCGCAATTCAAAATGGACGCTGCTGGAACCGGTTTTAATCGCAGCGAGTTTAATTTTGGTAACGGCGAATTTGGTGGACGGGTCGTTTAATCCGTTTATTTATTTTAGGTTTTAGGGGGTGCGGCAGATGGAAAAAATGCGGAATATAATGACATTGGTGGTGTTTATGGCCGTTATTTTCGGCTTGTGTATCGCCTTCATCGCTGCACCCGAAACGCTGCGGTCGCAGGCAGAGCGGCGGTTATTGGCCCGTGCGCCGGAGTTAAGTGCCGCCACCGTACTGGACGGCGCATATATGTATACCCTAGACGAGTACATGCAGGATCAATTCCCCCTGCGCGAGGCGTTTCGTAGGGTCAATGCGGTGACGCGGTTGGCGCTGGGGCGGCGGGATAATAACGGATATTTCTTGGCGGAGGGGCATTTGTCGAGCTTAGAATTTCCGCTGAACGCCGAGGCTGTACATCGCAATGCTATGCACTTGGACGCAATGGCGCGGCAGCTATTCGCAGGGTTGAATGTTTTCTACGCGGTGATTCCCGATAAGAATTATTTTCTTGCAGAGCAGAATGGATTCCCCGTGCTGGATTATTCAGAAATGATGCGCATCGTGCATCATCGGATGCAGGGGCATACCTACATTGACTTGTTCGGCGTGTTGTCGCTGGATGATTTTTACCGCACGGATATCCATTGGCGGCAAGAAAACCTGCTGCCCGTGGCGGCGCAATTGGCGCAGTACATGGGCATCGAGTTGCCCCCGCACGACGGCCACACCGCGCATACACTGTTCTCGTTCAGGGGTAGTTTCCACGGCCCCGCCGCGCTGCCCATTCGCCCCGACGAGTTGGTGTTCCTAACCAACCCATACACAGAACATGCGATTGTCCGCGCATTGGTGGAGGAACATGGGCGGATTGATTTCTCGCGTTATATCACCATAAACGGTGAACGGCTGCCCTTGCAAGTATACATGCCCGAATTATTCGGCGGCATGGATAGTTACGACGTATTCCTAGCCGGCGCGCAAGCCATTGTGACCATCGAAGTACCCGACGCTACCACAGACCGCGAGTTGATTATCTTACGTGATTCGTTCGGCAGCAGCATTGCGCCGTTGTTATTGGGCGGGTACGCAAAAATCACGTTGGTGGATATCCGCTATGTAGCCACGCATCACTTGCCTATGTTTATTGAAATTACAAACCAAGACATCCTATTTATGTACAGTACAATTATTCTTAACCAGCCGGGCTTATTTAGGTAGATTTAAAAAAGCTGAAAACATTTCGTTAGGCGAAATGTTTTCAGCTTTTGAACAAAATAATTCAATAAATAGAGAATTAAAATCAGAGGGTGACAATTGTGGATGTTTTACGTATTGGCACGTATGCTTTGCGCGGCGGCGAGGAATGCCTCATACACTGGGCTGGGTCGCGTCAAGCGTGATTTAAATTCGGGGCAGAATTGCACGCCTACGTACCAGGGGTGCGTGTCGCGCGGTAGTTCGATGGCTTCAACGTGGGTGCCGTCGGGGGAATGGCCCGTCAATAGGAGGCCATTTTTTGTTAGGGTTTTGCTTTGTTGGTTATCGACTTTGTAATTATGGCGGAAGCGTTCGCTGATTTGGGTTTGGCCGTAGGCCTGTGCCAGCAGAGACTCGGCAGAAAGCTTGATGGTTTTGGCACCTTTGCGCATGGGCACAATAGTGGCTTTGGTGGGGGTGGGCTCGGTGGAGACGATTAGCGGCGTAGGGGTTTTGGGCTCAAATTCGATGCTGTTGGCGTCGGAAACGCTCGCTACGTTGTGAGCAAATTCGATGAAGGCGCAATGCATCCCCTGTCCGATGGCCAGTAGGGGTTTTTTATTTTCGCGGGCGTAACGGGCGGCGGCGATCAAGCCGGATGCACCGCGCTTGCCAAAACCTGCGGGTAAGAGAATGCCGTCCAAGTCTTGCAAGAGGCGGGCGGCGTTTTTGTCGTTCACTTTTTCTGCGTGTATCCAGTCAATTTCGACTTTGGCGTTGTGGGTGATGCCTGCGTGTTTGAGTGCTTCGGACACGCTCAGGTAGGCGTCGTGCATTTCTACATATTTACCAACCAGGCCGATGCGCAGGGTCGTAGTGCGGGGGCGGTGGACAAGCTCTGTCCATTCGGTCAAGTCAGGTGCGGGCGCATCCAAACCCAGCCGCCGGCATACAACGCCGGCGAAATTTTCTTCTTCCAACATCAGGGGCACTTTGTATAGGCAGTCCGCGTCGCGGTTTTCGATGACGCAGTCGGTGCGGACGTGGCAAAATTGGGCGATTTTGGCCCGCATTTCATCTTTGAGGGGATATTGAGTGCGGCATACGAGAATATCGGGGCGGATGCCCAGCGAGCGCAACTCTTTGACTGAGTGCTGCGAGGGTTTGGTTTTGGGTTCGCCCGCGAAGTCGAGGAACGGCACGAGGGTAACGTGCACGAACATGGCGTTTTCGTAACCCACGTCGTCGCCGAACTGGCGGATGGCTTCTAAAAAGGGTAGGCTTTCAAAGTCGCCTACGGTACCGCCGACTTCGGATATGACAATTTGGGTTTGGTTGTTGTGGACGATGCGCGCTTTGATGGCATCTGTGATGTGGGGGATGATTTGGATGGTTTTACCCAAATACTTACCGCTGCGTTCAGCGTTTAAGACTTCCCAATAGATACGGCCGGTGGAGACCGCGTTGGCTTGGGTCAGGCTTTCGTCAATGTAGCGCTCATAGTGGCCCAGGTCGAGGTCAACTTCGGTACCGTCGTCGGTTATGTACACCTCGCCGTGTTGGTAGGGGCTAAGCAGACCCGGTTCCATATTAATGTAGGGGTCAAATTTTTGAATAGTAACGCGGTAGCCGCGTGCCTTTAACAACCGCCCCAATGACGCAGCGGTAATACCCTTGCCCAAGCCGGAACATACGCCCCCGGTCATGAAGATGTACTTGGTCTGCATGATTATTCCCCCAATAAATTACCCGTCCAAATATTTGGACGAGCTATTGTTACAAGTATATGACAGTGCGTGGGGTGTGTCAACGCGCTTATTTGGCAATAATGCAAGCAATTTTCCATAAAAAGGATGAGGATTTTGCGCGGTTTTTACATGAAAAAAATCCGATGGGTGATAATACTTGGCATGTTGCTGGCGTTGGTGGTTTTGGTGGGGTTGATTCATGTATTGAATGCGCCACCCGCTGCCGATCCCAGTGGATTATTTATCTAATATTTCCCCAACGGAGTGAAGCATGGATATTTATATCAAGCCCAAAAAAAAGGCCACATTAAGCGAGCGTAATATTATCAATGTGCAGGATGTGGCTGATGTGGTGTGCGCAGAAGCCCATGTAGTGAAAAAAATCAACACGTTGGTTGTACGAGACATCATTAACGATGAAAACAAGAAGAACTACCTCGTGTCCGTGACCGACATCATCCAAACCATTATGCGCAAGTACCCGGATTACACCGTCAACAACGTGGGCGAAACGGACACATGGGTGCAGTATTCGGTTAAAAAAACGCGCGATTTGTCCGTGTGGAAGTGGACGAAAATCGCGTTTGTGTGCGTGGTTTTATTGGTTGGGTCGTCTACGGCGATTATGGCATTCCATACCGACGCGCAGATACCGGGGGTATTTGATAATTATTTTCGCCTATTGACCGGTCGGGCAGAGGCCAATCCGCGCATCATCACCATCCCATATGCGATTGGCTTGGCCGTGGGCATCATCGCTTTCTACAATCATTTCATGGGCAAAAAAATCACCGACGACCCTACACCTGTTGAAGTGGAAATGGAACTGTACGAAACCCATGTGACCCAAACGATGGTGGACTTGATGGAAATCCGAGAGAAAAAGATAGGCAAATTGCCGCAGGATGATAAACAATGACCGTTTTTAATCATGCGTTGGTTATGCTCATTGGCTTCGCGTCGGGAGTGCTGGTGAGCGGGGCGGTTTTCGCTTTTATCACGATTGTGGGGGTTGTGCCGCGGCTGGCGCAAAAAACGAATTCTACGCGCTATATCAAGGTGTACGAAGCGGCCATCATGGCCGGGGGGCTGGTGGGGTTAGTATTTAGCTTCTTCGCCCCGGCGGGGAATTGGGGATATTGGTTGTTGCCCGTCATCGGCATGGCGGCGGGGATTTTTTATGGCTGTATGGCCATGTCGCTGGCCGAAGTATTAAACGTGATTCCGATATTGGCGCGGCGCGCGCGCTTGCAACGGGGGATGTTCTTTTTGGTGATGTCCATCGCCATTGGCAAGATGATTGGCGCATTGCTGTATTTTTTGGTACCGGGATTTTTCACCCATTAACAGGAGGACAAAATGACAAAATCCGATTATACAAACCTAGTTAAGCAATACTCGCCCGGCAGCAAAATCGCGCAGAACTGCCTTCGTGCATTTGTAGTGGGGGGTGCGATTTGCGTGGTGGGGCAGTTGATTATGAATGTGCTGTTGGCGGGGGGTATGGTGCGCGATGATGCGTCGTTGTTGACGGCATGTGCTTTGATTATCATTGCCATTGTTTTGACCGCCATGGGCACGTACAGCAAGATTGGCAAATTTGCGGGTGCAGGGTCGGCGGTGCCTATTACGGGCTTTGCCAACGCCATCACAGCACCTGCAATCGAATATAAAAAAGAAGGCTTAGTAATGGGTGTTGGCGCAAAGCTGTTTATCGTTGCCGGGCCGGTGCTGGTGTATGGGGCGATGGCATCGGTGGTGGTGGGGATATTTTATTATCTGTTTGGCGGGGGGCGCTAATGAAAAAAATAATGGGAAAACAAACCGTGCGATTCGCCAATCCGCCCACGGTACTGGCTGCGGCAAGCATTGTAGGCCCCAAGGAAGGGGAGGGGCCACTAAGCGAATATTTCGATCAAATCGCGCCGGACATAACCTTCGGAACCGACAGTTGGGAGAAGGCCGAAAGTCAGTTGGTGAGTGACACTATTCAACTGGCGGTGCAAAAAGCGAAATTGCGCATGGACGACATCGGCTTCATCCTAGCCGGGGATTTGTTGAACCAAAGCAGCGGCTCGAATTACGGTATCCGTGCGTGCGAGCGGCCATTTTTCGGCCTGTATGGGGCGTGTTCGGCCATTGGCGAGGGCATGGCACTGGGTGCGATGTTGCTGGACGGTGGTTTCGCGCAGTACGTGCTGGCCAACGCATCCAGCCATTATTGCGGCGCGGAGAAAACCTTCCGCTTTCCGTTGGAACTGGGGACGCAGCGCACTCCCACCGCGTCGTGGACGGTCACGGGCGATGGTGCGGTCGTGCTGGCGGCGCAGGGCAACGGCCCCTTTGTTACCGCTGTTACCGCCGGTTCAATCGTGGACATGGGCGTGACCGACGCATCCAATATGGGCGCGGCCATGGCACCCGCGGCTGCCGCTGTCATCACCGCACACTTACGCGACCGCAACTTGAATGCGGATTATTTTGATGCCATCGTCACCGGCGACTTGGGTCAAGTAGGTGCCGACTTGCTCATGGCACTGCTGCGCGAGGAAAAAATCGACATTGCCAAGCAATACGACGACTGCGGCCTGCTCATCTACGACCGCGAAAAACAAGACGTACACGCCGGGGGCAGCGGCTGCGGTTGCGCGGCAGTGACCTTTGCGTCCTACCTTTTGCCCCAATTACAAACGAAAAAAATCAACCGTTTACTCTTCATTCCCACCGGCGCGCTACACAACGTGGCCAGCATCCAACAAGGCGAAACCATCCCCGCCATCGCCCACGCCATCGCCATCGAAAACAGGGTGCCCGCAAGCGATCCGCCATCATCCACAAAAGGAGCACAATCATGACAATTTTATGGGCATTTATCATCGGCGGCCTCATCTGCGTAGCAGGGCAGCTGTTAATCGACTTAACGCAACTGACCCCCGCCCGCATCTTAGTTATTTTCGTAGTAGCGGGCTGCTTGCTAAGCGGCATGGGGTTATATCAATGGCTCGTAGACTTGGCGGGCGCAGGCGCGTTGGTGCCGCTACCGGGCTTCGGCCACGTACTGGCGCAAGGTGTAAAAAAGGCCATTGACGAACGCGGCTGGATTGGGATATTTACCGGCGGCTTCGCAGCCATGGCGGGCGGCGTGACCGTAGCGATCGTATTCGGCTACATTGCCGCACTGGTGACAAAACCCAGTGGCAGTGCCGCAATGTAGCGTACTCTGCGTATTTTTTATGCTATAATTCCTCCAAATAAGGAGGTCATTGATATGATTCATGTCGCCATTGTCGGCTGCGGCAACATAAGCAGCGCACACTTGAAGTCCTACATGCTGTTCCCCAACCGATGCAAAATCGTTGCACTGGTGGACATCATCCCCGCCAAAGCTCAAGCAAAGAAAGACCAATTGAATCTTGCGGAAGCCACGGTTTTTGACTCCGTTACGGATCTATTGAACTCCGGCATCAAAGTGGATTTGGTCAGCAACTGCACCCCGCCCTTCGAGCATGCGCCCATCGCCATCGCCTGTATGAACGCAGGTATCAATGTGCTGGGTGAAAAACCCATGGCCACGTGCTTGGCCGAATGCGATGCCATTATCGCCGCCGAAGAGCGCAACGGCGTATTCTTCGCCGCCGGTGCGCAAAACCGTTACTTAGACTTCATCAGCCGCTTGAAAAAACTGGCCGATAGTCAAATCGCAGGGCGCGTGCGCTGCGCCCACGTAGAAAGCCTTTGGTGGCGCGGACACTGCTACTACGATCTGTGGTGGCGCGGCACATGGCAAAAAGAAGGCGGCGGTCCCATGCTCAACCACGCCGTACATCAAATCGACATGATCAATTGGATACAAGGCGAACTGCCTGCCGAAGTCACGGCCGTACTCAGTAACGTAGCTCACGACAATTCCGAAGTCGAGGACTTGGGCTTTGCTATTTGCAAATATACCGATGGTGCGCTGGCCAACATTGTCGGTAGCGTCGTACACCACGGCGGCACGCAACGCATCGTCTTGCAATGCGAGGACGCCAAAATCGCCGCGCCCTTCTCCGTAGCCGCAGAAGTCAGCAAACCCAACGGCTTCGGCGACCCCAACACCGCACTGGAGCAAAAAATTACCGACGCTTACAACGCCCTCCCATCCTTGGCTCATCAAGGCTTCGACGGGCAAATCGACGACGTCCTGGCCGCCATCGAGCAAGGCCGCCGCCCCTCAATAACAAGCGCCGACGGCCGCAAAACCGTAGAACTCATCACCGCCATTTATAAATCCGGCTGCACCCAACAAACGGTAACTTTGCCCCTAAGCAAAGAAGACGAGTGGTACACCTTCGAAGGCATTATGAAAAACGCGCACCGCTTCCACGAAAAAAAGACCGCCGCCAAAGAGTTGGGCGACGATCAAATCACGTTGGGTAATTATTTGAAATAATAATTGCGTGGGTGGGCACCTGCATCCGCGCATGCCCACCCACGACCACGGGGAAGTCGCATGAATACGGATTTGTTTGTGGCATATCGGAACAAGGTTGTGACCAACTGCGCCCAAGTGATTTCGGGCAAGGACGATGTGATTTTATTGTTGCTGATTTCCTTTACGTGTGGTGGGCATGTGTTGATTGAGGACGTGCCCGGCACCGGTAAGACGATGTTGCTTCGAACGTTTGCCAAGACGATGGGCAGCAATTTCAAGCGTATCCAGTTTACGCCTGATTTGCTGCCTTCGGACATCACCGGTATTACATATTATGACCAAAAGCGGAGCGATTTTGTCTTTCGCCCGGGGCCGTTGTTTGCGGACATGGTGCTGGCGGATGAAATCAACCGCGCCACACCGCGCACGCAATCCGTGCTGTTGGAAGCCATGGAGGAGCAGCAAATTACGGTGGATGGTGAAACGCACACGCTGCATGAGCGATTCTTCGTCATGGCTACGCAAAATCCGTTGGAGTCGTATGGCACGTTCCCGCTGCCCGAGGCACAAACAGATCGTTTCTTCATGCGGTTGTCCATGGGGTACATGGAGCGCGCGCAGGAAATGGCCGTCATCGGGCGGGAAAATACCGTTGATATTATTCATGCACTAACGCAGACGGTCACATCGGACGAAGTCGAAACGGTACACAGCACTTACCGCCAAGTGCTTGTGAGCGAAGAAATCAACGGCTACATCATGGACATTGTGCAAGCCACGCGTAGTGAAAGCCGCTTCATGATGGGCGTATCTACACGTGGGGCGATTGCGTTGTATCGTGCGGCGCAAGCTTGTGCTGCGTACAACGGCCGCGATTATTGCATCCCCGAAGACGTGCGTTTTGTAGCACCGTATGTGTTGGCGCATCGCTTGGGGTTGGGTAGCGGCGTTACCCGCGCCGATGCTACCCAACTGCTGGCGCAAATCATTGACCGCGTCATCGTTCCGCTCGAAAACGAATAGCATGTTTATCCTTTTGGCGGCCGTCCTGCTGGTTTTGTGGGCGGCGCAAAAATGGCACCGCAAGCATGCCTTGCGCAGTGTGATGTATCGGTTCGAGACATCGCATGTATTGGTTGCACCCGAGCAGCCCTTTGAAATGATTACAAAAGTGGCCAACCCGACGCGTATGTTCATCCCCTACATCCGTTTGACAGAATACCTGCCGTTGGGGTTATCGCCGGTGGGTGACCTTACATATGAAACGCAAAATTACGACCACGAACCACGCATTGCCACCAAAATATTTTTGCTGCCCCGTAATGAATGGGTGCGCCACATGCCTGCGTCAATTTCCAAGCGCGGGCGTTTTTTGTTCCCGCATATTTGGTTGCGTGGCGGTGATTTTTTGGGGTTGACCGACGATATGCGGGTAGAGAAACGCATGAACGAAATCGTAGTCTATCCCGCTCCTGCCGAGGACGCGGCAATACAACCGTCCATGGACAACTTCTTGGGCGATATCAGCGTGCGGCGTTTTATTATGGAAGATCCGGTGTTAACCGTGGGCTTCCGTGAGTACACGGGCCGCGAGCCACTCAAGATGATTTCGTGGTTGCAAAGTGCGCGTTTGGCTAAGCCCATGGTCAAAATATTCGATTACACAGCGGAATTATCCGTAAGCGTCGTGGTGGACATCGACACGCAAATCGTCAACGCAAACGAAAAGGAACAAGCCATCGAACAATGCTATTCACTGGGGCACACGGTATGCCGCTTTTTGGAACAGCGGAAAATCCATTACGATTTATTCGCGAATTTCCAAACGCAGGGGGTGTCGCAAGCATCGTGGCAGCACCTGTCCAAAGGTCTGGGCGAAATGCACCTGCACAAAGTGCTGGAAGGGCTGGGGCGTGCCACACACACGTCCTTCGAATCGTCGGAGGCCTTGCTGGCGCGGGTATCCCAAAACGGCAACGCCAAGGGCGTCATCGTCATCACCGCCAGGGATGAAAGCCGTGCGCGTATTCTGCTGAGTCACCACAAAATCGAATCGGCAATGATCTTGTGTGGAAGCGGAGCGGATCGGTCATGATTTTATTATACGCAAACAAAATTTTGGTTGATTTGACTTTGTACTATTCATTCGTTTTATTTTTATACATAGGCTTTGCAAGGGTGACAATGCGCCCGGTGGTTATTTTATTGCTGGTACTGATGGCGTGCGCTGTATTCGCTTTTGCACTGTACGAGAAGTTGGAAAATAAAGCGTTGCGCTTTTTAGCCTTGGGGCTTCTCGTTGCTTATTTTGTGTGGATGCCGATGGAATGGATGTATGTATTGTTCGCACTGCCGCCCGTTTTTTATGTTGTTTATCATGTTTCGTTGATGCCCAAGCTGAAAGGGTCGTATGATTACACGCATGTGTTTGTGTTGTACATGCGCATCTATTTGCCAATGGCGGTAGTATTCATGTTGATATCCGCCACGCGGATGTATATGCAAACGTATTCCATCCCTTTCGCGCTGGTATTTATTATTGCGGCGGTGCATTTTATGCGGCTGTCCAAACATGACGCGCACGTAGACAAACCATTCCAACGGGCCAATCGCTTGGTTATGGGGTCGGTGGTATTGCTGGGGGTTGGTTTGGGCACACCGTGGGTAGTGTCGTTTGTGCGGACGGTTATCGGCTTTATCATCGTAGACGGCGTGTACGCGGCTGTATTGTATGTAGTGGATCAATTTCTTGTTTTGCTTAGCTGGTTGTTATCATTGCTCCCCGTTGTTGAACCGTTTGAAGAAGAAGCGCAAGAAGTCATTGCACAAGAAATGAAAGGCATGCCCGCAACGTTCGAGGAATCGGAATTCTCATTGCAAATTATTTTTGTCATTTTCATCGCAATTATCATTATCGCGTTGTTAATTATATTGTTTAAAAAATTGCTTGACGCCAACATCAAAATTGCAACAACAGACGAAAAAAACGCATATGAATACCGCGTGCAAATAGGTAAATTAAATAAATCCCAACGCGTGCGCAACCCCATGCGCAAAATTTTCCGTCGTTTCATTCAATTGTGCCACCAGCGGGGGATCATACCGCGCACAACTGCAACCGGCACATGCTACGTACAGGATGCCACCACTCAATTTAACCTAACGAACGAAGCACAGGAACTATACGCCCTATACAAACCCATACGCTACGGAAACAAACCCTGCACCTCAGAAGAAATAAACGCAGCCAAAAAATGGCTGAAGCAAATAAAGCGCAATCCTTAATCTTTTCTAAGCCTTTTTCTTAGAACTTGGCAGGCACTCCGCGTTATACTCCCCCCAAGTCATCGGCGTATCCTAGACATCCGCACATGTAACACGGCTCTCATGACAAACGTATGCAAACGTCCCTGCGTGCATCCCGTAACTCACATGCCTCCGGATCGAATCGTTACCACCGGACTTACGACTCACAAAAACCTCTGGCCAGAGAGAGTCAACCATAGGAAGTACTGTAAAGGGCAGCCCGCCTAATCCCTTGTCACACATACAAACAAATAAAACCGGAAGCCCCGACGAAAGTCAAAGCAACCGGCAACGGATGCCTCAAGCCACGAGGTAACGTGTATTAACCATACCCTGCGTTTACATTAACGTGGGGTTCTTTTTTGTGTTGCGGCAAAAATGATATAATCGACAAACAACGACAAAAATTAATCAATACCAAAAGGAGGCCATCATGGACTACATAGCCATCGGCAAGATGATTAAACAATTACGCAAAAATAAAGGCATGTCGCAAACAAAATTAGCGGAAGGCATCATGTCGGCAAAAAGTTTGGGTAAGCTTGAAAGAGGCAATCAAGCGATTAACAAAATAAATTTAGACAAATTGATCAGCAAATTGGGGTACGTGGCAAAGCGGTTCTTTGCCTATCCGCTAACGGAAGGCGAATTCCACGCGTTTGAATTACACAGGCAATTCAAAATCGAAAGCCGCAAGGGTAACAAAGAAAAAATGGACACCATCATTAAAGAAATGGAATCCATGCCCGAGTTCAAAAGTGATTTGCACAAACAACAATTATTAAAGTACAAGGCCGATATATTGTCGCAACCCAATGCGTCCACATTGCCCGAAGCATTGCAGCTTTATAATAAAGCGATACGTATGTCCTATCCCAAATTTGCCCCCAATCTTGTAAATTTATATTTTTTGAGCAGCATTGACCGCGACACCATCGGTGCCATGGCAAGCACCATGTACGAACTGGGGCAAAAAGCCAACGCAATAAATTTATTGGAAAAATTAGCGGCAAATGTCAACAATAAAATTATCGACGGACATGAAAAAGCGCGAGCCATGGCGTTCGCGCTTTATTTGTTGTCAAAATATTTGGGTTTGGAAAGACGGCATGAGGAAGCATTGGCCGCATGTAATAAAGGCATTGAAGTAAGTGAAGCGAACGAAGCATTCAACTTATTGCCGGATTTAAACTTTAATAAAGCATGTGGGTTGCATTACACAGGTAAACATGAAGATGTACATGAATATTTGTACAAGGCATACTACTGCGCGATTGCACATGGGAATAAAAAAATAGCCGAGGAAATCATGTGCAATGCAAAGCTATTGTTCAATGTAGCGATACGTTAAAGGAATTAACTGTATTCTTCTTTTGGTGGCGTAAGCACATAACGCGGTTCGTAACAAGCAGGGTCGTTCGCTTCATTTGCATAAACATACTGCCCCGCACCCAACATAACCCCCAACACCACACATGCCGCCACCAAAATGGCCAATAACTTTTTCTTCATTTAAAGCCCTCCTAAGATTTTTTTCAAGTATAAACGAAGATTATGACGAAAAAAGGGAAACTTTGAGCGCATTTATTTTTCCAAAACGAAAAATACGCCCAAAGTTTCCCTTTTTTGCGTTGCAATCCGCGGTACAATCTACGCAGAAAGATTTTGGGAGGGATGCGTATGTGGTAGGTTGTGTTCAAATTGTTGATTTTTGTAAGGTGGCATTAAAAAATATTTAGGAGGAATATAATATGTTAAAAAACGTAAAGAAAGTAATGCTTGCACTTTTGTTTGCTGCGTTGCTGTTGCCTTTCATTGCACCCGCATCCTTGCGCACCCATGCAACGGATATAATGTCGGGCGATTTAAGCATTCAATGCGAAGATGAGTGTTGCTTGCTTAGCGAGGGCAATTATTTGTTTTTAACAAGTTCCCCATTTTTTACGGACGATGAATTATTGCAAATCGTTTTGGATGCGATTGCTGATGAAAACGGAAGAAATGATTTGCCAAGTCATCGTGTATATTTCTTAGATTACACACCAAACGATTATTACGTTAATTTTGTTGAAAATGATTTTTGTCCGGATTTTATTAAAAATATTTTGCTTGATTGGCGGAATAATTACTATAATGCGATGACGAACTCGGATGGTTATATGACATTTCATCTGAATGATTTTATTAATAATCGTGGTGTGGAAGGACAAATTATCTGTAATGATGTTATAATCGACATATGGTTGGCTGCCAGTAACATCCACGCAGCAACAAATCAATGCGTGTGTAATACTCGTATGTTCGTTGCAATGGAAAGATCGCATTTGAGGAATATACTTGGTTATTGTTTCTCGGTTTCACAGCGTACAGTTACGATGTGCGTGCATTGTACCACAATATTCGTATCTCCATGGATAGTTACGGCAGGATGTGGGCTAGGTTGTACCGCATAAATTATACGCACCTTGGTAATTGAAAATAATTGCGTAAAAATGCCAAACAAGAATCATCCTTTGTTTGGCATTTTTATATAAAAGCGAAGATGGGCTCCGCACACTTTTGCAATCCTAACGTAATATATGGTGAACTGTTCCAAAATATATTTTGAAGGGAAAGATTTACATGGATTTAATCATCAGTATCCTCATCGTACTGCTTATCGGCGGCATCATCGGCTGGCTGGCCTCTATCGTCATGAACGCGAAGAAAGGCTCCCTGCTGCGTTACATCATCTGCGGCATTTTGGGTTGCCTTGTGGGTTGGTTTGTTCATGACCTTACAAGCATAAGTTATGTCGTGGACATTCCTTTTATCAGAGGTGGCCTCATGGGCCTGCTCTTCGCCATCGGCGGCGCATGCGTAATCATCCTCATCGCACGCATTCTCAAAATTTAATTTATCAAAAATTAAAAACACGCAAAAACACGCAAAAATCAAAAATAACCGTAACGAAACCCCGAAAATTACGCAATTTCGGGGTTTCGTGCGTCTTGCGCATTGGCACTCGTTGGCATAGAGTGCTAACAGTCAACAAATAATAACCTAATATAAGGAGGCATCACATGCAACTCAAACCCCTGTGCGACCGCGTTGTCATCAAGCAACTGGAAGCGGAAGAAACGACCAAATCGGGCATCGTGCTCCCCACCGGAGCCAAGGAAAAACCCCAACAAGCCGAAGTAGTGGCAGTAGGCCCCGGCGGCGTAGTAGACGGCAAAGAAATTAAAATGGAAGTAAAACCCGGCGACAAAGTCATCTACAGCAAATACGCCGGCACGGAAGTAAAATTGGAAGAAAAAGAATACATCATCGTAAAACAAAGCGATATTCTCGCGATTGTGGAGTGAGCATCGCGAACGGAACGCGAACATATTCGCATCGCGAATGTGTGAGAGGCGTTACCACTTAATTTTAGGAGGACGAACGAAATGGCTAAGCAAATTAAATATGCAATCGACGGCCGCAGCGTACTGGAAACAGGCGTAAACAAATTGGCCGATACCGTCAATATTACCTTGGGTCCCAAAGGCCGCAACGTGGTGTTGGACAAGAAGTACGGCACGCCCCTCATCACCAACGACGGCGTGACCATCGCCAAGGAAATTGAACTGGAATGCCCGTTCGAGAACATGGGCGCACAAATTGTCAAAGAAGCCGCCACCAAAACCAACGACGTAGCCGGTGACGGCACCACCACAGCCATCGTACTGGCGCAAGCCATCGTGCGCGAAGGCCTGAAAAACATCGCCGCCGGTGCCAACCCCATTATCCTGCGCGAAGGTATGAATAAAGCCACTGACGCAGCTGTTAATGCCCTTGCCGGCATGAGCCAAAAAGTAGACGGCAAAAACCACATCGCCAAAGTAGCCGCCATCAGCGCAGGCAACAAAGAAGTAGGCGACATGGTGGCCGAAGCGATGGAACGCGTATCCGCAGATGGCGTTATCACCGTAGAAGAATCCAAAACCATGATTACCGAGCTCGAACTCGTAGAAGGTATGCAATTTGATCGCGGTTACTTGTCCGCTTATATGTGCACCGATATGGAAAAAATGGTGGCTCTCTTCGACAATCCCTATATCCTCATCACCGACAAAAAAATCTCCACCGTGGCCGAAATCTTGCCCCTGTTGGAGCAAATCGTACAAGCCGGTGCCAAACTGGTCATCGTTGCCGAAGACATTGAAGGCGAAGCCCTTACGACCCTCATTGTTAACAAATTGCGCGGCATGATCCACTGCGTGGCTGTCAAAGCCCCCGGCTTCGGCGACCGCCGCAAGGCCATGTTGGAAGACATCGCCATCTTGACCGGTGGACAAGTTATCTCCAGCGAATTGGGCCTTGACCTCAAAGACGCCACCCTCGAATCCTTGGGCCGCGCCAAAACCGTTAAAGTGGAAAAAGAAAACACCATCATCATCGACGGTGCAGGCAGCAGCGAAGAAATCAAAAACCGCGTAGGCCAAATCCGCAGCCAAATCGAAGAAACCACTTCTGACTTTGACAAAGAAAAATTGCAAGAACGCTTGGCCAAACTCGCAGGCGGTGTAGCCGTAATCAAAGTGGGCGCACCCACCGAAACCGAACTCAAAGAAAAGAAATTGCGCATGGAAGATGCATTGGCCGCCACCCGCGCAGCCGTTGAAGAAGGCATCATCTGCGGCGGCGGCGCAGCTTATATCCACGCCATGGCCGACGTAAAAGCCGTCATC
Organism: Defluviitaleaceae bacterium; assembly: GCA_009781755.1. Classification (GTDB taxonomy): domain Bacteria; phylum Bacillota; class Clostridia; order Lachnospirales; family WQUN01; genus WQRX01. The sequence goes on from WQVD01000026.1 coordinate 33,750, forward strand.
GACGGCCTCACAGGCGACGAAAAAACCGGCGCACAAATCGTCTTGCGCGCGCTGGAAGCCCCTGCACGCCAAATCGCCGTCAACGCGGGCCTTGAAGGCGCAGTCATCGTAGACGCCATGAAATCCAAAGACAAAGGCATCGGCTTCGACGCGCTCAGCGAACAATTCGTTAACATGGTGGACGCAGGCATCATCGACCCCACCAAGGTAACACGCAGCGCATTGCAAAACGCCACCAGCGTAGCCGCAACCCTGCTCACCACCGAAGCCGTCGTCACCGACATCAAAGAACCCGAACCCCCAATGCCCGCAGGCGGCGGTGGCGGAATGGGTATGATGTAACACAATAAAAAAATATTAAAAACGAAAAGAGACATGGTTTTTGTGCCATGTCTCTTTTTTGTGGGCTCTTGTGAAGCCGGGGCGTGGGTGCGTTGGATGCGTCTGTTTCTTTTAGGATATCGTTTTTATCGCATGTCTAAAACCCGCGTGGGGCTGTAGCGATTTTGGGTGGTGCCGTCGCCTAGGCGGCCGTCTCCATTGTAGCCCCATGCGTACAGGTTGCCATCGGTGGTGATGGCCAGCGAGTGGCGGTTGCCAGCGGAGATGGCGATTACGCCATCCATGACTTGGATGGGTGCGCGGTAGCGGCTGCCTGCCGAATAGCCGAGGCCCAGCCTGCCATTGGCGTTAATGCCCCACGCCCACAGCGTGCCATCGGAAGTAATGGCCAGGGAGTGGCGGTATCCTGCGGAGATGGCGATGACATCGTCCATGATGTGGATGGGGGCGGGATGGCGTTGGGTGTTGGTGCCGCAGCCGACCACGCCGTAGAAATTGCTGCCCCATGCCCACAAGCCGCCTTGTGTGTCGATGGCCATGGAGTGGTTGTTGCCTACGGAAATGGCCGTGATATTGTCCATGATGTGGACGGGGGTGGGTTGCGTGCCGCCGATGGTGCCATCGCCGATACGCCCGGCAATGTTGCTGCCCCAAGACCACAAACCGCCGTTAGCGTCCAATGCCAGCGAATGGACATAACCGGCGTGGACGGCGATGATGTTATCCATGATGCGCACGGGCACCCGGTGGGATTGGCCGTCGCCGGTGCCCAAGCGTCCGTTGGTATTGCTACCCCATGCCCACAAGACGCCGTCGCTTGTGATGGCCAGCGAATGCCCAAAATTGATGCGTTGCGATGCCGATATGGCGATGACATCTTCCATAATACGAATGGGCGTACTGCGGGTGTTATCCCACGAGCCGTCACCCAGCCGTCCGGCGGCATTGCTGCCCCATGCCCACAACGCACCCTCTGCGCAAATGGCCATGGAATGGATACCCCCGGCGGATACGGCAGTAAAATTGCCCGGAATTTCTACGGGGCTGATGCGGACATCGGTTGTGCCGTCGCCTAGGCGGCCGTTATCATTGCTGCCCCACGCCAATATGCTTCCATCGGAGCGGATGGCCAGCGAATGGGCACTGCCTGCAGAAAATTGTTGTGGGATGTCAGTCAAGAAGCCGCCGTTTTGCAAGCGCGTGTCGTTGGCGGAGGAATGGCGGGCGTAATCGTTGTTGTGTGTTTGATTGTCTCGCGGCCACAAAAGTACCGTGGTTGTAATAACCGCCGCGGCCACCACGCAGCAAATTGCCGCGATGATGCCCGCGCCCAATGCGGTGCCGCCGGATGCGGTTGCAGTTGACGAGGAGGCGCTGCCGACATTTGCGCCCGAAGCGGCTTGTCCTGCTGCCGCACCGGTGGGGTCGGGGTATGCGAGGGTTTCCAGCACCCGTGCTTGCACCTCCACGGGGGTTACAATTTGCTCCATGGCCGCGCCGATGACGGGTGCCAGCAACAAAGGGATACCCCAAAGCTTGATGCCCTCCCGCGCTGCTTTTTCTTCCAGTGCGACGCGTATTTTGGCCCGGGCCATGGACAGGCGTGTTTTGACGGTGTTTTCGTTGGTTTCCAGCGCCGTGGCGATGTCCGCTACGGACAACTGCCCGTAGTAAAAAAGTAAAATGCAAATGCGTTGTTTGTCCGGCAGATTGTCAATGACAGACATGATAATCTTTCGGCTGGCTGCGTCGTCCAGTGCTTTGTCGGGCATGTTTTGCTCGTCATCATCGGCCAGTGTGGCCAATTCGTTTTCGTCGTCGGAATATAGAAAACCCTTATGCTTGCCGAAGAAGCGGTTGCATTTGTTGGCCGTAATTTGATTGGCCCATGATTTAAACGCGGCGGGTTCGCGCAGGTCGGATATTTTTTGCTGGATGGTGATGAATACTTCCTGTGTGATATCTTCCGCGTCCTCCGGGTTTTTCAATATCCGCAGTGCCAAGCGGTATACGTTATTGGCCGTACCAATAAACAACCCCTCCAGCGCTTGTTTGTCGCCTAGTTTTGCCTTATTTACCAATTCAATCAAAATATGAGGTTCCATGTATATGCGTCTCCTTTCGTGAATTTTATGTTCTATAATATTTAGATACATAAAAAATCGAGTGGGTTTTATTTTGAGGATATTATTGGCAATTCAAGATGAATTTCGTATATTGAATCGTATAATTATAAATAAAATGCTTTCCCAAAAAATGAGTGTAAGTTATGAAGCGCTATAAAGTGGCCGCAATCATCATTATCATGCACGGAATTATTGAAATCGGCGGTTTTTTTCAATTTTGCCGATTTGGTTGGGTTTTGAACAAAGTGCATGGGTTCCATTTAATCCGCCGGAAGCAACTGTGGTGATCGGCGGTTTAATATGGGGTGCGTTAAGGATCATCGGGGCGGTTGGATTGTTCAAAAATCTAAAATGGGGACTTTCTCTTTGTATGTTTACCTGTGCCTTGGCTATTGCGTCAATGTTTGAACATATGCCTTTTGAGCTCATGGATGCCACGTTGGGTGGAATCGCGTTGATTCTTATATTAATCCAATATTTTGGTAAAACAAAAGCCGTTGAATCAAATACGAAATAATAATGCCGTAATCCGAAAATATTTGCCAATTGTCAGCGCACATATTTTTGCATTTTGGTGGCAATGCTATTCCCATCACAAACGAAAGGGGCACGAGATATCATGACGGGATTAAAACAATCCGAGCTTAACTGGATACGTGAGGTTGTTAGCGCACATTTAACCACCTCTTGCAAATTGAATGATTATGCCAATCAAGTGGAAGATCCGCAATTGCAAAAGATGTTTGCAAAGTCGTCCACCGAGGCGAAAACCGCTGCACAAAATTTAATTAATATGTTGTAAAACTAAAATGAGGAGGACACATACCATGAATGAAAAAGATATCGTACTGGACGTTCTGTCGGGCTTGAAGTCAGGCCTTGCCGGATATGCACAGTTTATTTCCGAAACCGCTAACCCGCAACTGCGCCAAACATTCCAACAAATGCGCGACGGCGATGAAAAGACCCAATATGATCTGTATAAAATTGCATCCCAGAAGGGGTATTATGTAAACTCGCCTATTGCTAATGAGTCGGATATGGATTTGTTGCGTACTACATTCTCGGCTTGTTGTTAGTGGGTAAGGGCAAAAAGATTTAAGATCAAAAGATAAAAAGATTAAAACCGTGGGCGCTGCCCACACCCGCAAGGGGTGACTCACCCCTTGACCCCTATGTATTTTTGAGGCTCGCTTTGTTGTATTAAAGCGGGCCTTTTATATAAAACCAAAATCGCGTATGCGCGTTTTTACATGGGTGGTCAAGGAGGGCTGTGCCCTCCTTGTGGGGCGCGGGGTGACACCCCGCATGGAGGCGATGATGATGAAAAGATATTTGATGATTATTACGGCACTCATAGTTATTATTTTGTTCAGCACCGCCGGTGGTTTGCGTGCGAACGATGCGAATGACGAAAAGCCCTGGACGATTTTAATATACATGAATGGGTCGGACTTGGAGAGCGACTTTGGGGCGGCTACGGAGGATTTGTTGGAGATTTTGGATGCGGGGGTGCGCCATGACACGGCGAACGTGGTTATTTTGACGGGCGGGGCTTCGCGTTGGCGCAATGGGGCTATTCCTGCGGGCGAGTGTGTGATTTGGGAGTTGGTGGACGGGCATTTGTATGAGGTTTGTAGCATGAGCGATGTGAATATGGGCTGCCCGGAGACGCTGCGGGATTTTTTGCGTTTTGGGATGGCGCGGTTTCCGGCGGTGCGGACGGGCTTGATTTTGTGGGACCATGGCGGTGGGTCGGTTGCGGGGTTTGGAGATGACGAGCGGTTTGCCGACGGTACGCTAACGCTGGCGGAGATGGATTGGGCTTTTGCCGAAGCGGGGTTGGCGGATCGAAAGTTGGATTTTTTAGGGTTTGATGCTTGCTTGATGGCTACGGTGGAGATGGGGGTGGTTGCCGCGCGCTATGCGCATTATTTGGTGGCATCGCAGGATTTGGAGCCAGGGGATGGCTGGGACTACGTGTTTTTGAGCGCGTTGAATTGGACGCCGACCGTGGAGGCGCGGGAGCTTTGCAGGGTGATTGTGGACACATTTATGGATTTTTTTGGTGCGGATTCGGATGAGATTTTGACGTTGTCGGTTGTTGATTTGGCGGGTGTAGATGCGGTTATGGACGCGATGGGGCGGTTGATGGCCGTAGCGGGGGATGTGCTGGTGCATCGTGATGGATTTGGTGTGTTGGCTACACGGCGGGCTTTTACCAAGACTTTCGGCGAGGGGTCGCCGCGGGATAATTATGCGGACATGGTGGATATTGGCGACATGGCGGTGCAATTGGCGGATATGTTCCCGCGGGAGGCGGTTGCGGTGCAGCGGGCGTTGCGGCGCTGTGTTGTGTACAACCGTCACAATGCGGACGTGGATTTGTGTGGGCTAGCGGCGTTTTATATCTTCGGTGGCAAGTCGTTGGGCGCGGAGTCGTTGGATGTATATGCCGATTTGGACATGGATGCGGCGTATACGCAATATTTGTTTGATTTCTTCGATGAACTTGCGCTAGGCTGGGATGAAGTGATCAAGCGCGAGTGGGTGCTTTGGGAGCCGAGGACGGAAGATGTGTACCGCATGGCGGGGTTGGTCGGGCAAGGGAGTGGCTTGCGACCGGTTGATGCGCCACGTTCATCCGGCATGCCGAAAGCGACAGATTCCTTTGCGAATGAAATTTTGTGGCCGCACATTAATGGCACGCCCGTTGCCCTTTTCCCGGCGGGCAGCACAAAAAAAGGCCCACTTTACGCCATTCCTGTTCGGGTCAATGGGCGTGATGCGGACCTGGTGGTTGCGATGTGCGCGCGTTCGGGGGTGTGTCGGGTGTTGGGCGCGCGGCAGTACGATGGGTTGGTGAAGCAAAAGGGTTACGACCCCATCCGCCGCGGCGACGTGATTTGCCTGTATACATTGGAGTATAACTTGCTGACCGATGCGACGCGGTGGGTGCGGGGGCGTTCCTTCACGGTGTGTGGGGCGTTGGCGTTGACATGGGAAGTTGCGCCGCCGGATTATGAAGTCGGCGAGCGGCTTACTACGTTATCAAATGAAGTGAATTATTATTTCCCTGCGCACCAATTAAGTGCATTTTCCAGCAGTAGTTGGAATTGCGGATTGAGCCACACGGACAAGTGGTGGCCGGGGGTAAGTACGCACACGCGTCCTTTGCCGCGTTTAACGGCATAACCAGCAGCGCGCACGGCGGCTACGGCGTTGAAGTAGGGTTCGCTTTCGACTTTGGCGGGGTCGCCTTGTGCGGCGGCGTAGGAGGCCAAAAAGATATCCGCGTCGGGCGCAGTGATGGCTAGGTGGTAGTGTTCATCGACTTCGGTGAAGGCCGTAACGCCTGCGGTGATGGGGTGGGGCTTGACCACATCTACGGTGGTGGGGCAGTCGGCGGGGTGCCAATGGAATTTGCATCCGACGAATTCGTCCAGCTTGGCAGTGTCTGCGCCTGCGACGGTGCCGCTGTGGGCTACAATCAAGCCGCCGCCGTTTTCTACGTATTGGATGAAGGCATCTTGGATAGCGGGGGTGCGCCACGGGGTGGTGTCGGTTTGGGTCGTTTGATCCATTTTGGCGGTGATGACCACGGCATAATCGGCCAGTCGCGCGGGGTTAAAATCCGCCGCGTCGTAGATGACATCCAAGGCAAATCCTTTTTGCTTGAAGGGTTGCATGCCTTGGTCGGGCACGTTGCCGGGGTGGTAATGGTCGTCGCACAATAACAATACGCGCATGGGAAATTCTCCTTTTTGAATCGGTTTTGATTACATCATAAAGTACCGCATCGCCGACGGCAAGCCACCGGCGGTGATTTCGTCCGGTGTGCGGAAATGGTGATCGGTTAGTGCCAAATTTTCGTTGACGCGCACGGCGAAGCCCGTCATCTCCCACACGCGGTGCGTGAAGGTGTGCGTGAATGTTCCCAACGGGGTGATTTCTTCGATTTTATGAAGGGAATATCCTTGCGATTGCAAGTATTCGCGCACGGCGGGGGCATCAAGTGTTTCTCCTTGAACAAGGTGAAAAACCCACATATTGCGCAGCAGGCCTGCGGTGCGGCGGGTCATGAGCACACGGCCATCGGGCGCGAAAATGAGCAGAACCGTCATCGGTATACGGGGTGACGGTTTTTTTGCGGCTTTGATGGGGAGGAGATGCACACGGTCGTGTTGGTGCGCTTGGCAGTAGCCGACCAGCGGGCAGTCGGTGCAGCGGGGCGTTGTGGGTGTGCACACCAATGAACCAAGCTCCATCAGGGCTTGGTTAAATAAGCGGATTGTGTCCGGGGTGTGGGGCATGTGATGCAATATGTAAGCGGTTGCGTTTTTGTGCGCGGCGGGTGTGGCGATGTCGGTTGGGTCGTTTTGCAAGCGCGCTGCTACGCGCAATATATTGCCATCCACGGCGGCCTCGCGCTGGGCGAAAGCGATACTAAGGACAGCCCCGGCAGTGTACGGGCCGATGCCAGGCAGGGCGAGCCATTCGGCTTTCGTGGTTGGCCAATGGATTCCGTTGGCGGTGTGTGGGATGTCGGGCAGCGTGTGGCTGTTGTCGTTGGTGTGGGTTGCGGGGGTGGGAGGTTGCGGCTTGTGGTGGGTGTCATTTGCAAGGGTATTGGGTGGGTTGCAAATAATTTGCGCCGTGCGATGCAAATTGCGTGCGCGGGCGTAGTAGCCCATGCCCGCCCAGATAGCCAGCACGTCGTCCAGCGGCGCGTCCGCCAACGCCACAATCGTCGGGAAGCGCACCATGAACCGCTCGTAGAAGGGCAATAATTGCGCTAGCCGCGTCTGCTGCGCCATAATTTCGCCCACGAGGACGGCGTAGGGGGTGGGGTCGTCGCGCCAGGGCAGGGAACGGCGGTGCGCGGCAAACCAGCATAGTAATTCCGTTTTCATATGCTACCTCCCCCATATGTTGCGTTCAAACCGTTTTATATAACGCGTGCTGCGAAGGGTGGGAATGATGTTGCGAATGCTTATAACACACGTTCTTCTAATTATTTAGCAATACCATCATTATCGTTGGAATCACAAATGTAATCAGCGACAGTTTTAACATTCCTTTGATAAAATCTCCCGGTAAATTGAATCTTAAATCCAAGTCTCTGATACCATTTTTCTGCGGTACTTCCTGCTTCGGTTTGTAAAAATAATTCATCACCTTTTAATTCTCTCCATTTGTCAATGCAAGCTTTTATAGCAACCGTCCCAAATCCTTTACCGCGGACCGAAGGTGTAGTTCCTACACTATATATTCCACCTTTGCCGTCATAGAAACAAAGAGAAGCGATGGATACTGGCGTTTCACCTTCATAACATACAAAATTGAAGAATTTATCATTATCGTTCAATGTACGCGAAAGAGCATCTATTATCGTTTTAAAAAGTTCTCCATCATGGGGACGAGACAATCCTTCAGGTGATCCACATGGTGATTCAGGAGTTTTTTCTCCCCCAAATGCGCTGGTAAAAACATCGATGAAATCTCTTGCACTTTTAGCGTCTGTTGC
>WQVD01000027.1 GCA_009781755.1 Defluviitaleaceae bacterium
AACTGTACGCCTCGTATGCGTTCATCAGAATTGGCTACGCTTAAAATCAAATCCATCATTTCTTGTTCGGTTCTCATTTCAATCCACACCACCTAATATATTTTACGCACGTACCACGCTTGTGGTGGTACATAAGTGCACCCTTTATGTTTCCATTCAGTCAGTAAAGCTATTTTATCCAACTGTGTTATTTCCACCCTTCACAGCTAACACCATACTACTTCAACGTAGCAATCGTAACGCCGTTCTCCCCTTCGCCGAACTTGCCCAAGCGGTATTCTTTGACGTGGGGGTGGCGTTTGAGTAGGGTGTGGATGGCGTTGCGGACTGCGCCGGTGCCTTTGCCGTGGATTAATGTAACGTTGGTCAGGCTGGAGAGGAACGCGTCGTCGAGGTATTTGTCGGCGGCTTCGCAGGCTTCTTCGGGCATCATGCCGCGCAGGTCAATTTCGTGGCTGATGTGCAGGGCCTTGCGCAGGCTGCTGCCGGATTTGCCCGTCATGTCGTAGCCCCCGAAGGCTTTGGCGGCGGGGGATTCGTCTGCGAGGGATAAGTCGTTGAGTTGGACTTTTACTTGCATGATGCCGGCTTGGATGAGGACTTCGCCGGATGGGTTGGGCGGTACCAGGACGGTGCCTTCTTGGTTGAAGGAATGGATAAACACGCGGTCGCCTTTGCGCAGGTTGGCGGGTGGGGTGCGGGTGGGTTTTTGTGCTTCGCCCAGCCCGGTGGTGATGTCATCGGCCATGTTGCCCAGTGCGCCGCGCATTTGTTCGCGGGCGGCTTCGATATCTTTGGCTGTCGTGAGGGTCTTGCGCATTTGGGTCAGGAGGGCTTCCGCGTCGAGCTTGGCTTTGCGGAGGGTTTCTTGTGCCTCGGCGCGGGCTTGGGTTAGGATTTTTTCGCGCTGGGTGTTGAGTTTCTCGCGGGCGGTTTCGGTGTCGATGCGGAGGCGTTCGGCCTCGCGGCGGTAGGATTCTGCGCGCTCTTGCTCTAGAATAGCTTGCTTTTTGCCGGCTTCTAGGTCGGTGATTAGGTCTTCGAAGCGGGCGTCTTTTTGCGATAGCACGCCTTTGGCGCCGTCGATGATGTCGTTTTGCAAGCCCAGCCGCGCCGCGATGGCGAAGGCGTTGGATTTGCCGGGGATGCCGATGAGCAAGCGATACGTGGGGCGCAGCGTCTCCACGTCGAATTCGCATGACGCGTTTTCTACGCCGGGGGTAGAGAGGGCGTACAGCTTGAGCTCGGCGTAGTGGGTCGTGACCACGGTGTGGATGCCGAAGTTTTGTAAATGTTGGAGGATGGCGATGGCTAGGGCTGCGCCCTCGGTGGGGTCGGTACCTGCGCCCAATTCATCCAGCAGGACAAGGGGGCGCATGGCTTGCCGCGTGTATCGCGTGTTGTTTGCCCCTTGGATTTCCTTCAAGATACCCACGATATTGGTCATGTGCGACGAGAAGGTCGAAAGGCTCTGTTCGATGGACTGCTCATCGCCAATGTCGGCAAATACTTCGTCAAACACGGCCAATTCGCTGTTGTCAAACGCAGGGATATGCAGCCCCGCTTGCCCCATACACGTGAACAAACCGATGGTCTTGAGCGTCACGGTCTTACCACCGGTGTTGGGGCCCGTGATGAGAAGCATCTTGAAATTGCCACCCAAATAAATGTCCGTAGGCACGACAGTGTCGGGATTAAGCAACGGATGCCGCCCCTTGCGGATGTGGACGTAGCCGTCGTTGTTAAATTTGGGTTCGGTGGCGCGCATGGCCAGCCCCAACTCGCCCTTGGCGAATACGAAATCGAGGTGCGTGAGCTGTTGTTGGTTGGCGTTCAGCAATTCCGCTTCGTCGGCCACCAGCCCGGATAGCTTCATCAAGATGCGTTCTTCTTCGCGCTTTTCTTCGAAGTGCAGTTCCTTGATTTTGTTATTCTGCGCCACCACAGACAGCGGCTCCATAAACAGCGTCGCCCCGGACGATGATTGGTCATGCACCATCCCCGGGAATGCGGCGCGGTGTTCGGCCTTGATGGGCACGCAAAAACGATCACCCCGCAAGGTCACGATGGGGTCTTGCAACATGTTCTTGTACGATTCATTACGGATCACGCTTTGCAATTGGTCGCGAATCTTATCATGCGACACACGGATGTTGCAGCGGATATCCGCCAACTTGGGTGATGCGCTGTCCGCAATTTCCGTTGGTGATTTGATACAGCGGGCAATTTCGCGCTCGACCGCGTCGGCCGTGCCTACGCCATCAAAATAAGGAGCCAATACCGTCGGCTCCCCTTTTTCTTGCCCATATGTGATCACCTTGCCGCATACATATAAAAAATCGCATACTTGCATCAAATCTTCAATAAACAACATGCCGCCCGCCACCGCGCGCGTCACATGGCTGCGGATGTCCGCAATGCCACCCAATGGCAAACTGCCCTTGCGCAGGATGAAACCCGATGCGGCCGTGGTCTCCCCCTGTGCGATGGTGATGTCGGTCAAGTAATTCATGGGGGTTAGCTCCGCCGCCAAGGCTTTGCCCATGGGGGATATGGCGCGTGATGCGAGCATTTCGGTTATTTTGTGGAACTCTAAGGTTTGCAAGGCTTTTTTGTTCATGAAAAATGCGCCCCTTCATTGTATAGTCGCGTGCATAGAATAATCGCCGGCACAGATTATCGGAAAGGGGACGCGGGTGCAAGTGGAGAAGATGAATATAGTTGAAGTGTATAAGTTATATTGTTTGCCTTGATTCAACCATTTGCAAAAAATCATTCATGTTCATCAACCATTTTTGTTGTTCTTTAGAATAAGTGCTGCTTATAGCACTCGGTACAACAAGTTGGAGGTTGTTGCTTTTCATTTCGTTGGTTTGGTTCTCGCTTATTGCCACTTCAAGCGTTAACAGGTGCTTGTGCGGAATCTTTTTGGCCTCCGTTAGCACTTGCCGCCATCTGTCTTTGCAAGTGGTTTTAACGCCAAGCATGGTAAGTCGGGTGATGTCAAAAGTGCGGTCGTGATATTCCGTTATACCGGGAAATATAAAATCGGGCTTTGCCTTGTTTTCTGTAATTTTTGCACGGTCAAATCGAATATTTCTACCCTTCAATAAATGTTCAACATGATTTTCAAATGCCAGTCCTGCGCGGCTTTTTCGTCTGTTTTGCATAGAGAGAAAATACTTGGCCATGCCGTCAACATCACCATCAAATCCATTTGCCGTGCGTTTTGATAAATCCTCGGATACTATGTGTTTTTCTAGTGTCCTAAATAATATTTCTTCTCGCTCCATCCATGCCATTAATACATCATCGGGATTATCCCATGAAGAGATGGTGCTGAGCGTAGAGCGCGCATATTCAGAAAATACAGCGGTTTCGGGGAATTTCATGCCGAATCGGCGGAGCATATCGTCAAGATAGGTTTCTTCTTTTTCTTCAATTTCAATGCCAATTTGCTCAAGAATAAAACGCGACGCAAAAGCGATGCGGTCTTGTTCGCTTTCCAATTCTTCTCTTATCGAAAATCCCGGATGATGCGCTTCCGTTAATCCAAATAGCCAATGAATTTGATTGGCGATGGTCGAACCGTTTTCCGCCACAATCGCCAAAATGGTGTCGTCAGGCTTTAAACATATGTACAGTGCATCGCCCGCCGATGCGCATGTGGAAACAGCCGTTGTGGGGAAATACATGCGATGTTCTGTTCTTGTTGGATGTTTTTCACGCGCGTCATACCAAGTTAAAAAGCCATCATCCGTCGGTGGGTCAATGTCGTTGTCACAAAGGTAAATAAACCGTGTTGAATATTTTTGCTTTTCAATACCAAATAATTTTTTAAGCGGGGTTACACCGTTAAATTCATGTTGGTTGCTTGAAGCAGAATCAGCTTCAACCGCACTCAGTGTTTTTGCGGCTACACCCTTGAAATATTGCGATAAATAACCCTGCTTCATCCGTTGGCCGCTTTCATTATTGGATATATTTGTTCAATCGCGCGTTCTCTTTTAATAAGTTCATCAATGAAAGGCTCCATGATATTTGCCACCGCTTTAATAACAGGAACGACAACAGAGTTTCCAAATTGCTTGTACGCCTGCGTGTCGGAAACGGGGATTATGTAATCATCGTTATATCCCATTAGGCGCGCGCATTCTCTTGGGGTAAGGCGGCGTGGATTGCTCCTTTTTTTTGCAATTAAAATTTCTGAACCATCTTTATAATATCTTGCAGACAATGTACGCGTAACGCTATCGCCCGTAACCAAGCCAAAGCCAAAGCCATTGCCTTTGGCTTTATGCTTTGCGGCGTAATCTTGCAAGTATTGCCATAATTTATCTGAAAGTGTGTATTTTGATTGAACCTTACCCTTTGCATCTGTATAAGGTTCCTGCGGATTTTCTGTGCCGTCTTCAGGGTGTAAGATGTTTGTTAACACTGGTCGTTCGCCGGGAATATCAAGATCATCCCATGAAAAAGTTACAGGGGATTTGAAGCCAACGATTATTATACGTTCTCTGTGTTGTGGTACCCATGATTTTCCATCAATAACCTTATAAAAAACTTGATAGCCGAGTTCATGTTCCAAAGTGTTTTTTATTATTTTGAACGTATGACCGCCGTTATGAGATAAAAGATTTTTTACATTTTCTAATAAAAATGCCTTAGGTTGCTTGGTGGCGATAATTCGGGCAACATCAAAAAATAATGTACCCTGTGTTGTGCATTCAAATCCGTGTGGTTTACCAAGTGCATTCTTTTTTGAAACGCCGGCAATGGAGAAGGGTTGACATGGGAAGCCGGCAAGCAAAACGTCATGGTCCGGTACATCTTCTGCCATGTAATGAACAATATCACCTATAAAATAATCTTCAACGCCAAAGTTGGCTTGATATGTTTTTTTGCTCCAATCGTTCCATTCGCTTGTAAAAACACAACGCCCGCCGATGGATTCAAAACCCAAGCGAATACCGCCGATTCCGGCGAATAGATCAATGAATGTAAAGTCAGCCATATTTGTACCCCATTCAACGTTTGTACTTAACGCAAAAAAGAACAATGAACGCTCGGTTCTTGTTCCAGTATAGCATGTTACGGAATGTTATTGAACATTCATCATCACTCCGCCAGCAACACCTCCGCCAATATCCGCGCCAGCGGGTGCATCGCATTTTTCGCTTCGCGCAGGGTGTTGTACTGGTTGCCTACTTCTACGAAGAGGGTGCGGGGGTGCATGTGCAGGCTGAAACGGTAGGCACGTAAATACACCCGGCGGTTAAAGTCGGGGAAGAGTTGATTGGCGGCGATTTGCGCTTGGAAGCTAAATTGCAAATTCTCGCGTTGGTAGGGATTGGGCAGCCATTGGACGGGTGTGGGTTCGCCCGCTACGTTGCGGCGGCTTAGGCCGTTGAAGAACATGAGCCGCGCGGTGGGTACGCCGTCAAGGTTGTGGGTGAAGGGGCCGCCGCCTTCTGCCACGCCGTCGCGGTGCAAGTCGATGACGAGTTGGATTTGCGGGTTGTCGGCCAGCAATTGGGTGATGACGGGCTCCATGCGCTCGTAGGCGCCACGGATTTGTGGTTGGCCTTCTACGATGTCGAACCGCCCCATGTGGTGCAATACCTCCAGCCCATATTCCTCTGCCAGCAACTGCGCCAGATATGCCCCAACCCCCATGATGCCCGTCATGGGGTCATAGGTTGTGTCCGCAAACCATTCCGTGCTGTGCGTGTGAAAAATCAAAACATGCGGGCCCGGCAACGAAGGATCGATGCGCAAGTCCGCGTTCAAAAATTCATAAACATCAATGTCTTCCGGCAGCAGCATGGTAGATGGGTCTTCCAAAAACAGCCGCGTCCGTACATAGTTAAAATCCATCAATTGTGAAAAATAAGCCGCCGAAATTTGCATCCGCGTTATCGTCTGCGGTACCACATCCGGCGGCGGCATAAAAAACGACTCGTTCAACACTACCGACGAAGGCTCGCGCTCCTGCTGCATCGGCACCGTAAGGAAGCGTGGGTTGTCCGCCCTGTCATAATCTTGCGAAAAATCCGGCGCATAAGGTGCCTCATAACCAAAAAAAGGCGTATCCGCCGCCACGCGCTGCCGTTCAGGCAAATGCCCCGCCAAAAATGCACAAACCAATAACACCAACCCCATGGCCATCCGTGCGCGCACCACGCCGTTAAAACGTTGCAAAAAACGTCGCATCATGCCCGCCCCCTTTTGCGCTGTGGTATTATCTTGCTATGTATATGCGTGGTGGATGTGTGTCATGCGTGTGGAGTCAAAGTCAGTTGGTTGCAAATTGCAACCAACTCAATTTTACCGGGGATTACTTTTTGTTATACTGCGGGCACAGGAGTGATGGTTATGAAAAAATGGATGGCTGCATTTTGTGTTTTGGTGCTTTTATTCATTCCCACTGTGGTGCAAGGGCAAAGCATTTCTATAACCGTTGACGGCGAACCGGTCGTATTTACCGGTCAGCAGCCTGTCTGGATTAACAATACATTGATGGCACCTGTGCGGCCGGTATTTGAACAAATGGGATTTGAAGTGCAATGGCGACGTGCGCATAATCCGACTCCGATACGTAGACATTGGGTATGGTTGGTGCAAGGCAATGACGTTTTCAGATTGGGCGTTGGGGATGGATTTTTTACAATGCCCGGCGGATCAAGGCGTTATCATCGCAGTGCGCCCATTGTGATGATGAACGGTAGTACAATGGTGCCAATTATATTATTGGTAGAAAACGCCGGCATGAAACCGCGTTGGGATGCCGGCAGCAATACATTGGTGATAAACTCGCTGCCTGCTTATGGTGAGGCCGAATATGTAGGTCTGTGGCGGATACGATACGCGATCATACGCCATCACAACCGTGCCGATGAAGTCGTGCCGGTTACCCGAGAGCACCGCAACGTGTATGTATACTTTGAACAAAATGGCGCGCGTGCGCAAGTATGGAATTATTACCGCCAACGTATGGCTTCTTTTAATTTTTGGTGGCGTGAATGGGATATGCATTGGGAAGGCGACCGGCTCATCCTAACCCGTTTTACCGGAACATATATAAGAGTAATGGAACGCGCTAGTTGACCCTCACCAACATAGGAGCTGCCAATATGATCCCCGACCTTCTCTTCTCCCTGTCCATCGTCGCCCCCTTGTTCGCCATGATGGTGTTAGGCTTTGGCTTGCGTCGCGGCGGCATGATATCGGAAGCCTTTGCGGCCAACGGCAATCGTCTTATGTTTTACATCGGCCTGCCGACAATCGTGTTTCGCTCCATCGTGCATGCGGATGTGGGCGAGATATTTGATGTGCGGTTTGTATTGGTTTTGTTGGGTTTGGTCATCGGCGGTGCTGCAGTGATTTGCCTGGTGAGCGTGCCTTTTATCAAGGACAAGCGAGTGCGCGGGGCTTTTGCTTCGGGTGCGTTTCGCGGTAATTGGGCCTTCTTGGGCATACCGTTGATGACGCTGTTGGCCGGGGATGCGGGGTTGTTGCGGGCTACGATGATGGTGACGTTTGTGTTGCCGGTGGCAAATGTTTTCTCCGTGTTGGTAATGGTATTTAACGGCGACGGCAGCAAGAAAGTAACGGCGGGCAGCGTGGGGTTGGCGATACTAAAAAACCCGGTGATTTTGGTCACCGGGTTAGGTTTGTTGGTGCTGTTGCCGGGTTGGACGCTGCCTGCCGTTGCCGATGGTATCCTCGAATATATCGCGCAAATGGCTACGCCGTTGGCGTTGTTGTGCATCGGTGCGAGCATGCGGTTTGAAGGATTCGGCGGCAAATTTACGGTAGCGGCGGTGTCTGCGGCTATTAAGTTGCTTGCGCTGCCTGTATTGTTTGCCGGAGTCGGGTATTTACTGGGCTTTACCGGGTATGACTTGGCGGCGCTGGCGATTATGGGTGGTGTGCCGTCGGCCATCGCGGGGTATGCCATGGTAGTGGAAATGGGCGGCGATGGCTACGTGGCGGGTACCATTGTGGTGTTGAGCACGCTGTTCAGCGCGTTTACGCTGACGGCGATTATATACATCATCCGCGTGGCCGGGTTGGTATGACGCCGCGCAAACCGGTTGACCCCAAAATAGGGCCAACTGAAATCACACCGTGCCCGAATCGTAGGTGAAGCCGTTGCCGTGCACCTCGGTCACGACGTCGGTAATCACAAAGGCCTGCTCGTCGTGGCGGTCAATGATTTCTACCAGGCGGCGGTAGTCGCTGGCATCCAGCAAGACCATGAGCATGGGGCGCGGTTCGCCCTCGTAGCCGCCGGTAGTGGGGATGATGGTGCAGCCGCGCCCCAGTTGTTGCAAGATATCGCGCTGTATTTCTGCGTGTTTGGGGCTGATGATCTCCACGCGCTTGCGTTTGGTTAAGCCGTTTTCGATATACCCCATGACCATCATGGTGATGAAAATCGACAGCACGGCGAACAGGAACGAGTCCATATCGAAGACAAATAAACTCAAAACCACCACCACGCCGTCGATGGCGAACATGCCGATGCTGGGTTTGAGTCCAAAATATTTCTTAAAAATCAGCGGGGGCACTGCGGTACCGCCGCTGCTAGCATTATTTTTGTACATAATAGAAACTGCCAAACCAAACAGAACACTTCCTACTACCATGGCCAGCATGCGGTCATGCACTAAGTCATCAATGCGCGGCACCAAGTCAATGGCGAAGGGTAACATACCCGCACCGATGACTGTATTGATGCCCACTTCCTTGCCCAGGAAGATAAACGCCAGCACAATCACAATGCCGTTGCCGATGTACACGATAATGGCACGATCCACGCCGATCCACGATTCCAAAATAATTGCTAGACCCGTCAATCCGCCGGCGGCGATGTCATGCGGTGCCATAAACATGTTGACCGCCACGGCAATCAACCCAATGGCAAAAGTGATAGACAGCAACTTCTTGACCCAAAATAAAATCGTTTTTTTCATATACGCGCTCCCATCTTTTGTATGCGGAGAATAATAACACAATGCCGCGTTGTTTGAACGGTTGGTAATAGTTTGCTACACTTGCAAAAAATCATACGCTTGGCGGTTTACCCAAGGAGGCAATCATGAAACTGGTTATCGCATACGACCACACCGCACTAGAAATGAAAGCAAAAATCGCAGCATATTTAATAACGCGCGAAATAGAAGTGCTGGACATTTGCGCCGATACGGGTGTGGGCATGGAGTATCCCATTGCAGGATACAAAGCCGCCACGCTGGTAGCCAGTGGCCAAGCCGACGGCGCGGTACTCATCTGCGGCACGGGCGTGGGGATTTCTTTGGCGGCCAACAAAGTGCGCGGCATCCGTGCTTGCGTGTGCAGCGAGCCGTACAGCGCGCGTATGTCGCGGGCACACAACGACAGCAACGTAATCGTCTTCGGCGCGCGCGTGGTAGGTATTGAAATGGCCAAGGCAATCGTGGATGCCTGGCTCGACACCCCATTCGAAGGTGACCGCCACGCCCACCGCGTAGCCTTAATCAACCAAATCGATGAAACGGGCGCATTGGAATCATGATGTATATCACAATCACCCCATCCCCCGTAGGCGAAATCACCCTCGCATCCGACGGCGAAAACCTAACCGGCCTATGGCTCGCCGGGCAAAAATACTTCGGTGCAGGCTTGCCCGCCGACCACAAAAAAAGCACCGTGCAAACGAAGGACGACCTACCCCTCTTCATCACGGTGCGCGATTGGCTAACGCGCTATTTCAACTGCGAAAATCCCCCCGCCAAAACCCTCCCACTGGCCCCCGCAGGCAGCCCCTTCCGCCAAAAAGCATGGCAAGCCCTGCTGGACATTCCCTACGGCACCACCACCACTTACAGCCTACTGGGGCGGCAAATCGGCTGTACTGCTGCCCGTGCGGTGGGCGGCGCGGTGGGGCACAACCCCATTTCCATCATCATCCCCTGCCACCGCGTAGTGGGTGCCAACGGCAAATTAACCGGCTATGCCGGCGGGGTGGAAGTAAAGCAAAAATTGCTGGTGTTGGAATCCAGTGGGTCGCAATCTGCGACCCACTGAAATTGCAACATTTAAATTCAGGAGGGCAACCATGGCCAATGCTAGTATTCTTACATGGGGGCTTCAAGAAGTAGTTTTGGCTACAATATGCAAAGACGCGTGAACGCTGGCGTTATTTTTGTACGCGCCCTGTATGCAATTGGATTTTTTATTTCGTAATATCCACAATGTGAACACCACATGCGTGCGCCAATGCAACCGTTGCCGCATCCACTTCCCCGGCGATGAAAACTTGCCCTTCGTACATTTGCGTTAAAATATCCTCTATGCACACGGGGATGTCGTGGTACGGCGCATTCAAATATGCGTTATCTGGCGCACAAGCCGTGGTCTGTGCACAAGGCGTGGGGCCAAGGATCAAATCCGCATCGGCCAACACATGAGCGAGGTGTTTGCACTGCATCGCCAGCGGCCGTTCATACCGTGCGAAGCCGAACAGCGCCACGTCATGCCCTTGCAAAAAGAGTGCCTCGGCGATGGCAACTTGTTGATGCCCGCCGCCTACAATCACAAATTTAGCCACGTGCATTCCCCCCACAATATCGCCGAGTAAATTATCCAAGCCTTGCCTTGCATCATATGTAGGGCAATTTTTTTTGTGAAATTTCGAACGGGGTTTGAAAATTTTTTTGCATAAGGTGTTGACATGAGATACGACGGCGTGTATATTACCTCGTGCAACACAGTACTGCAGGGTAGGACGTTACTATATGTTACCAAAGCAATGCACGGGGCGAGCACGTTTCGCCGGAAGGGAGGAAATACCTTGAGTACAATCAACACATCCGGGCTCATCAGCGGGCACATCGACCTGATACTGCTCAAAATCATATCGCTGGGCGACGGATACGGTTACAGCATCAGCAAGAAGATTACGCAAATCACCAACGACGAATGCGAAATCAAAGAGGCCACCCTATACTCCGGCCTAAGGCGGCTCGAATCCGAAAAACTCATCGCGTCCTACTGGGGTGATGAAAGCCAAGGTGGCCGCCGCAAGTATTACACCCTAACGCAAGCCGGCGCAGAGAGCCTCGCCGACAATCGCATCAAGTGGGAAATGACCAAATCACTCATGGATCGAATTTTAAGATGGGAGGGCGGCACACATGACCAACCGAGGCACAATTGATTACAACAACATGCGCAACCACACGTGCTACCAAGCGCACAAACTGAATAAGGATTATCAGGTATTTGACGCACACATCACTCCGCGCAACATCACACAAGCCATTCGCAAGTTAACTGGCAGGAGGTGCGCCCATGTATGAGAAGCTAATTGCCAAGTGGGTTAACAACCTCTTCTACGATGTAGAGGATACCAACGAAGCCCGCGAGCAAAAGGAAGAATTGCGCATCCACCTCATGGAGCGCGTAGAGGATTATATGAAGCGCGGCCTTCCCTTCGACGAAGCATTCGCCATTGCCTGTGATAGCTTGGGCGACCCCGAAGAACTCACCAGCGGTTTCGAACGCCGCAAGCCCGTAGTCGTCGAAGACTTCGACGATGATTATGGCTTCAACTTCAACTTCCGCGTCAAGCACTTCTCCATGAAGATGGTATCTCTTTCGCCCTTCATCTACGTCTTGCTGGGTGTGACACAAAACCGATGGATGGCGTGGATGCCTTTCGACCTGCCTAACTGGTGGTGGTGGGCGGTAGGCTGGATGATTATCCCTGTGTTCGGCATTCTATCCTCAGACATGGGTCGGCACACGATCGTCGCTATTGCGCCTTTCGCTTATATCTTTATCGGCTTCCTGCCCAACGTCAGCAATACATGGTGGCTGTGGGGTTGGGTCATCATCCCCATCGCGGGCATCCTATTCAGCGGCGGCGGCGGCAAGAAGAAAAAAAAGAAGCGCAAAAAAATTAGGGCCCGCGTTATTGGGCCGTGGATTGATGATGAATTGGGCGAAGAATTATCAAGTGTAGGCCACGAAATTGCCGAAGCCGTACAAGAAGTAGCCCGCGAAGTAAAAGACGCTGTATACGAAGTCCGCGATGACTTGAATGATGAATTCGGGCGTAGGAATTAACATCGCGGCTAAGGTCGCGGCTAAGGTCAAAAGATTGAAGACCCTGGGGACGCTGCCCCAGACCCCGCAAGGGGCACTCGCGCCCCTTGACCCCTGATTTGGGCGTCGCCAGATAAGGCTTTAGCCGGCACCCCTCTCAATCATGGCTAGGATAAAAAATCCTACTGGTCGCAAATTGCGACCAGTAGAAAATTTGCGCCATCCACAAAGCCGAGCCTCGCGAAGCAAATCGCGGGGTCAAGGGGGAACGGTTCTCCCTTGCGGGTCTGGGCAGCGCCCAGGGTCTTAGCTTTTTGCGGCCAAAATTCGAAAACAAGGAGCAACCAATATGCAAAAATCATCGAGCAGCCAACAAACAGCCAGCCAACCGTCTGCAAAAACAAAAGCTACCCTCGTACTTGGCGGCATATTTGGCGTTATTAATGCAGCCGTTACCGTTTCCATCGCATTTATATTGCAAGCCGCCGTCGATGCTGCGGGGGCGGATGATTTCCGCCGCTTGGTCATCGTGTTGTCTATCGCGGGCGGCATCTTGATTGCAGACTTGATTACCGGGCTTATTATGATGCGGCTGAGGCGCGGATATGTACGGGATATGTTGATCATGGCCAAGCGCAACCGTATGGGCTTCTTGTTCTGGCGGCGGCCTGCGGTGCCTAACGAGGACGATAGCAAAGATTTGAGTTTTTTTACGGCGGATACGGACATTTTGGATCGGTCGTATTATACGCAGCTGACGCGGCTGCCTTATTTTGTGGCGATGTTTGTTTTCGCGCTGGGAGCAATGCTTTGGATTGACTGGATTGTGACGCTGGTGGCGTTTGGCGTGTCTACGCTGCCGATGGTGGCTAGCGGTGTTTTCTCTAACGGGTTGGCCACGCGGACGAAGAAATTTTCTGAGGCGTCGGAAACCTATGTAGCGACGGTGAAAGAATGCATCGATGGCAAGCGCGAGATAGTGGCGTATGACAAGCAGCAGATTTTCATGAATCGGCATGAAGCGGAGAATCAAAAAGTCGAAGCCGCGCGCTTAAAAAAAGACTTTTATGAAGCACTGGCAGGCTATATCCCAGGTATCATGGGCGGGCTGGTGCAGATTGCGGTCATGGGCGTGAGCTGTTATTTCGTCATCACGGGGCGCATGACGTTTGGTTTCATGATTGCGATTGTGCAGTTGATGAACAACGTGTTCCAACCGATACAAGTGATTATCGAAGCCGTCAATGGCATGCGTAGCGCCAAGGAAATACGCGTCAAAGCGGCGGAAAAGAACCCACCTGTGGCCGTGGGCAACCCCGTGGCGGCCTTCAACGACACGTTAGAAATTCGCAATTTGGGCTTGAAATATACCGACGACGAATACGTCGTGCAGGACTTGAACCTCTCGTTCAAAAAGGGCGGCAAGTACGCGGTGTTTGCGCCCAGCGGTTATGGCAAATCCAGTATCGCTCGTGCGCTGGCGCTTGAATTTGCGCAATTTGACGGTGCCATCAACTTGGACGGCGCGGACATCCGCGGGTTGGCGATTTCCGACTACCACAAAATCCTGCGTTATGTGCGGCAGGATCCGTACCTTTTCAACGATACCGCCATCAATAATTTGGCATTCTTCGATGACCTGCCGGCACCCGACGACTTGCAACGCGCATTGGACATCACCCGCGTCAGCGACTTCCTGCCCGATGCAGAGGCCCTGAGCCGCCCCATTTCTAACTCCGGTGGCCTGTCCGGCGGGCAAAAGCAACGATTGGTATTGGCGCGTGCGCTCCTGCACAAGCCCAAAATATTGGTGCTGGACGAAATCACCTCCGGCGTAGACCTAGACACCGCATGCCAAATCCTAGCCGACCTCTTCACCGACCAAGAACTCACCGTCATCGCCATCACCCACGAATCCGACGCACGCTTCCAAGGCTTGTTTGACGAAATCGTGCGGCTAGATAAAGCCGCTTAAGCTGTCGCTAAAAAAGTCAAAACCTTGGGGCGCCGCCCCAAACCCCGCAAACTTTTTGCAAAAAGTTTGACAAAAACCGCAAAAAAAGCCGTGATTGCGATCACGGCTTTTTTAATTAAAGTTTTGATCAAACTTTTGCAAAAGTTTGCGGGGTTTGGGGCAGCGCCCCAAGGTCTTGACTTTTTCGTGTGGCGATTTTATGGGATAGTGTTGGACACACCGTTGACCGTAACACGTTTGTAGCGAGCGCACGCACTGCCGGTCAAAATAGTCGGATACGCGCAGTTGGTAGCGACGGTAAGGGTGATGTGGCTGCGGGCGGTGTATTCGACCTGCACGAGCGCAATGTACCGCGCCAATTCATTGCCATAACCGCTGCGTTGTATGCGGCTGTAATGTAATTGCCCCGGTGTAAGCGATGCATTGAATCGGAAAGTGTTGGGTACGTCTTGCAACCAATCCTCATGGCTCACCAAGTCGTGTGCGTTGGCGGATAAAGAATGCAGCACATGCGCGTGCAGCGCCCCGTCGGCATCAACGAAATCATGCGATCGGATGCGGATGTCGTCGTACAATTGAATGTTCATGAGCATCACGTCCATAACGGTGCGGGCGTTTTCGAAAGCGGTTTGTCGTTGTAGGAGGCGTGCAGCGTTGTTGGCCGTATATTGCCACGCAAAAACCACCGCACCAGAGAGTAATACCCACAACCCCAGTGCGATGGTGACTTCCAATAACGTGCGCCCCGCGTTGCATTCGACAGTGGCGATGAGCCTATTCGTGCGAGCGGTGCTTTTATTTTTCACAGGGATGTAGATTAACGTTGCACGCGTCCGCTGGCGTCGCCGCCGGCCAGGGCTTGCACCTCGGCAACGCTTACCATGTTAAAGTCGCCTTCGACGGAATGCTTCAAGCAGCTAGCCGCCGCGGCAAATTCCAATGCACCTTGTGGCCCCAAATCGGACAACAAGCCATAAATCAAACCCGCGCCGAAGCTATCGCCCCCGCCCACGCGGTCTACAATATTTTTAATGGCGTAGCGTTTCGAGAAGTAGGCTTGCGTACCGTCGTATAGCATACCGCCCCAATCGTTGTGGCTGGCAGAGAAGGATTCGCGCAGGGTAATGGTTATATATTTGAAGCCAAAACGTTCCTTGAGTTGGCGCGCCACATCTACATAACCATCCAAATTGAGTTCGCCCGCGGTCACGTCGGTTTCTGCCGCGTGGATGTTGAATACATCAGCGGCGTCTTCTTCGTTGGCGATGCAGAGGTCTACATAGGGCATGAGCTTGGCCATGGTTTCACCGGCTTGGGCTTTGCTCCAAAGGTTTTTACGATAATTAAGGTCGCAGCTGGTGGCGATACCTTTGGCGCGTGCGGCTTGCAACGCGGCCAAACAAACTTCTGCGGCATCGGGCGAAATCGCGGGCGTAATCCCCGTAAAGTGGAACCAATCGACACCTTCGAAGATATGATCCCAGTCAAAATCCGCAGGCTTGGCTGTAGAAATAGACGACCCCGCGCGGTCGTATACGACCTTGGACGGCCGTTGGTTCGCACCCTTTTCCAAGAAATAGATACCCACGCGTGCGCCGCCGCGCACAATGTGCCGCGTGTCCACGCCAAATTTGCGCAAGCTGTTAACTGCTGCCTGCCCGATGTCATTAGTGGGCAGTTTGGTGACAAACGCTGCATCCATGCCAAAGTTGGCCAGCGACACCGCTACATTGGCCTCACCGCCGCCATAAGTAGCACCAAATGTATCTGCTTGTGTGAATCGGCTATAACCTAGCGGCGCCAAGCGCAGCATGATTTCGCCCAGTGTTACGATTTTTTTCATGTATATTCTCCTTTTCGGGTTTGTGTTTTGTGCAATATTTCTTATACTACCATATTGAATGATTAGCGTCGATTAAAAAACGCATTATGTATAGAAAGAAGCGATGATATGTCCGAACGTTCCCTGCATACACGCAGGATTGTGGTTTCTGCTATGTTTTTGGCACTTGCGCTGGTGTTGCGCACGTTTTTCCGTATGTATTTGCCGTTGATGGGCGAGAGCGGTATCCGATTGAGCCTGCACGGTATGTTTTCGACCGCGCCGGCGATTTTGTTTGGGCCTACGTATGGGGCGATGGTTTCTGGCCTTACAGACATGGTGGGGCACTTCATATCGCCTAGCGGCGCGTGGATACCCTGGCTAACGCTTACAGCTGTGCTGGGGGGCTTCATGCGCGGGTGGTTGTGGATTGCGCTCAAGAACCGCGGCGCCAAAACCATGCGCATCGTATTGGCGAGCGTGGGTGCGATGCTGATCCTCTTCGGTGCGTACAACGTATACGCTTTCCGCGCCGACGGCATCACACACCACTTCTACACCCGCACACCCGAACGCCGCGCCGCGTGGGAAGCGGGCTACGCCGATGCCTACGGCGCATTTTGGCATATCCAATCTGTGCGTACTGAACATGTACATGCCGACGGCGATACCTACTGGCGCATCCGCGAGGATGTGTGGGCGACGTGGGGTTGGCAACCCGGCACCCGCATTGCCCCCATCCCCGTGTATGAAATCTTTGATTTTGACGCAGCGGGCAATCCAATATGGATATCCCTGCCCGCAGGCAGAGAGAATCCACGCTTGCCGCATGTTATCACAAGTACGCGTATTATCATTGAACGTTACGGTTACAACGACGCGGGCGAATGGGGTTTGCGCCGCACGGTAGACGCACAAACCTCCCATATTACAGAACTTGATGACACATATGGGGTTCTGGGGCGCGTAAACATGCGCCGCATCAGCCGCATGGCTGTCACCCGTTCCTTCGCCGTCGTCGGCCAAACCACACAAATCAGCGACTTCATCGCCTTTACTACGTGGGCCACCATCGGCAGCGGCGTGTTCTTCTTCCTGCTCCTGCTCCTCGACTTCGCCGTGCGCAAGGCAATAAAAAATCAACCCCTGCCGCAAACCATGGCGCTGGTGTTGGCTATGATCATCCCCGCAATGCTGGTGTCCATCGTCAACACCTACATTCTGTCGCAGACGCTGCTCACCGCGTGGCAGTTGTTGCCGTTTTGGGTAGTGGCCCTGCCGCGCCTGTTGCAAAGCATGGCGACCACCACGTTGTATATCTTCTTCCTAACGTTGTTACTGGGGCTATGTCAGAAGTTACCCGAGATGCGTGCGTTGATACGAAAGTAAAGCATGTTCTTGCAATCTCGTGTTGTCAATGTGCGTCGCATGCGATACAGTGCGATGCAAAGGGAGGCTAGATAATGTCAACTGCAAATATCAATGTGCGCACAGACGCGTCATTAAAAATGAACGCGCAAAAAGTCCTTGAATCCATTGGTTTGGATTTATCCACCGCCGTCAATTTGTTCTTACGCCAAACAGTAAAAGTGAACGACCTCCCCTTTACCATTGGCACGCAACAACCCCAAAGGTTATCGCGCCGCGGCGTATGGAAGGGTAAATATGAATTGCCCGAGGACTTTGATGCCATTCCCAGCGATTTTGCGGAGTATCTATAATGCGGTATTTATTAGATACACACACTGCATTTTGGGAATTTACCGACAACGTCGCATTGCCCAAAAAATAAAAGCAATCATCGACAACGCAGATAACGATTTATACGTAAGCATCGTATCCGCATGGGAAATTGCCATCAAGCGCAGCTTGCACCGCAACAAAACCACTTTATGCAGCGTAGATGAATTTTTGGATGAAGTTGAAGCAAGCGGCTTTCATTTAATCACATTACAGCCACACCATGTCCGCTTAATCGAATCCATGCCGTACCACCACCGCGACCCATTCGACCGTATGCTCATCGCAACTGCAATGGCAGAAAACATGGTATTCCTAACTGCTGATGAAAACGCAGTTAAATACAATGTTAAATGTTTGTGGTAAAGCCACAATCAGCATACAAAAAAAGGAGCTGCTTTTCAGCGGCTCCTTTTTTATTGTTATTGTATTGGAGACTATTGCGTTACAGTGATGTTGTAGATAACGATGTCTGCATTGGCTTCACCGGACATACGCAATTGGCCGCGCACGCCTGCATCATCAATCAAGTTGCCTTCGATGGTGGCTACTGCGGTGAAGGAACCATCATCGGCGTTGGATTCTACCACTGCCCAGTTAGTCCAGGGGCTGTTGCCGCTGCCGATTACAAAGTCGCTGCCCCAGGGAGACATACGGCCCGTAACAGTAACGGTGAAGTAGTCGAGGTTAAACAACGGTGCAAGGATGTCAAAACCGTTCCAGCTATCGTTACGGTTAGATACTTGGATGGCGTTGCCATAGGGGCCTGCTACCACTTCAAATTCCGGGGGGCCTGCAGCTGTAAGGAACGTGGAGGCGAAGATAGAACCGCCCCATGCGCCTACTGCCAAGGATTGAACCGCAGGATCGGTAGCCATGGACCATACATAATCCAATGCTCCGGGGATATAACGTTCTACAAGGATTTCATAGATGTGAAGGTCGGGGCCTGCGCCTGCAGTAAAGCGCATCCAGCCGCGTTCGCCCAAGTCAAATTCGCCGGGTTCAAACACGTGGCGGAGGGTGAACAAGCCATCGGTTTCAAGGGATGCGAAGTTGGAGTGGGGGCTGTCTGCGCCATTGATTTGTGCAGTGCCGCCGAAGGGGATGTAACCGCGGAAAGTTACGATGTATGCGTAGTTTTCGATATCCCAATCGATCATGGTGGTGTCAAGATCTACAGCGTCCCAGCCGTTAACACGGTTGGACAGCGCGATTGCGGTGTATTGCTCGCCGTCGTCGGTGCGGTGGGTGGGGTTGGGGATGATTTCGATGTCGGGGCCGCCTGCGTTGCCCAGGTACGGGGTTACGTCATAGATAGCGGTGCCCCATGCACCTGCGCCATTTTGATGGAACAGGGTGTCCAAACGCATGCTATACGCAATACCTGCGGGGAAGTTGATGAGTTCTACATCGGGTTCGGGAGCTTCGGTGGGAGCTTCTGTCGGAGCTTCGGTGGGTGCTTCTGTCGGAGCTTCCGTGGGTGCTTCCGTGGGTGCTGCAGTGGGTGCCTCGGTGGCGGGGGGGGTGTCATCATCGTCGTTGTTGCCGCACGCGGTGAAGGTGGCGAGTGCCAAAACCATCAGCAGTGCTAATGCGCCTACTAAATACTTTCTCATTGCAAATTTCTCCTCTCAAAACTAATCCTCTTATTTTGTGTGGGTTTTTCGCAAATCAGTTGGTCGCAACTTGCGACCAACTGATTCGCTATGCCCGACAGGATTATACCAAATATTACAGTCGTGTTACAAGGGGGTAAATATTAGTCACCAAACAGCATTTGATTGGAACGAGCGATATAGTCGTTCCACACGGCTTGCGCTTCTTCCAATACGCTGGCGGGGGTGTTTTCACCCGTCCATACGCGGAAGGCGAAGGAATCGCCGAAGGATGCGGCTACCGGCATGATGGCGTGTACACGCATACGCTGCCATTCGGGGTTGCGCGTGTAGTTAATCATGGTTTCGGTAATGGATTGCGGTTGGTTATGACGGGCAAATTCGCCAATCATCCAGTCGTCGGGCTCGCTGTCGGGCAGGGGTGCGTTCCACAGCGTCAACGCGTACATGATGCGGTCTACTTCGTCGGCATCAAACACGTGGGGGATCGCGTGGAAGTTACCTACCAATTCACCCATGTGGCCGTCCCACGGTGCACTGGGGCCACGGGGGAAAGCAACAAAGCCCCAGTCGTCTGCCAGGTTGTCGCGGATGGAGGTGGCTACATAGTGGCCTGCGCTGCGCATAGCACCGCGTCCGGCGTTAAATAAATCAACGAAAACATCCCATTCGCCATCTACGTCCATTTCATGCATGGCAAGCATTTCGTCACGCAATTGGAACATGAATTGCAATGTTTCAAAGAATTCGGGGCTGTTGGAAGTGTTGATGAAGTGCCCGGTTTCCGGGTCGATGCCTACAACGCCTGCGTTGTTGGACGGCATTGCTTGCAAGAAGAAATCTTGGTGGAACGTCGTCAACGGGAACACGTTAATGTTGCCCTCTGCGTCAAATCCGATTTCGGATTGGATGATGCGTGCTACACGCAAGAAGTTATCCCAATCCCATTCGCCACGGTCTTGTAATTGGAACAAGTAGTCGCGCGGCAAGCCTGCTTCTTCAAACAAGCGCATGTTGAAATAAATGCCCCCGTTAAATTGCACGCCTTGGTTCCAGCCAAAGATATTGCCGTTGCGGATCGACATATTAATATGTGCATGGCTCCAGTCGATGCCGGTATCGGCTTCAAACACGCTGGCGGGGATGGGGGCAAATGCTCCGTCGCCTACCAAGCCCAAGAACCACGCGGGTTCCATTGTCCATACATGCACTTCACGGCTGCCGGCGGCCAACATATCGGGGATCATGTCGCGGACATCAGCCCAACCGGCCATGCGGCGGTTGATGATGCGGAAGTTGTGCTTCTCTTCCAAGTAAGCACGGTGTTCCCACAACAAACGCTCGGTAATCGCTGCTCCGGCGAAGTCAAACGTCTCTGTGCAGCTGTTGTCGAACCAGTTACCCACGATAATTTCAATACCGCCCAAATCACGCGGGGGTTCGGTGGGTTCGGGGGGTGTCTCGACGGTTGCGTTGTTGTCCGGGGGGGTTACGTCGGGTGCTTCCGTTTGTACGGGGGGGTCGGTGGCGGCGGGCGTGTCGTCGTCGCCGTTGCCGCCGCATGCACTCATGACCAATACGGTGGCCACCAATACTGTGCCCAGCAGATACTTCCAATAATTTCTCATTTAATTTCCTCCTTTTTAATTACATCTTTATCCCGCTTTGCCCAATGCTTTCAACAAAGAAGCGCTGCGCAAAGAGATAGATCAACACAATAGGCGCAATACCGATGAGTACCCCGGTGGATATTATCGCCTGAACCAATGCCGTGGGCGGGGTCAACGATAACGCATCGCCCCCTTGTGCGGCCACTACATAATGGGAAATAAACATGTCGCCCAAGCCGGACATTTGCAAGCTCATCACATTAAATCCGCGCAAAAACATGCCCGAATAAAAGCTGTCCGTCCACTGCCACACAAACGCGAACAAGAAACACGAAATTACAATCGGCACCGCGTCAGGCAGCATAATCTGCGCGAAGGTACGCAACTTGTTGCAACCATCTACCCAAGCGGACTCTTCCAATTCCTTGGGCATATTACGGAAATATTGCCGCAGCATGAAAATATACAACCCATTACGCAAGCCCATAGCCGTGGCAGACAACACCAAATACCCTTGCAACGTGTTCAGCAAATTCAAGGAATCGCCGGTGGTTAACGTAAAAATACCGAAAATGTCAAAGAAGGCGAAGTTCAAGAACAACGCAGCGCGCAAGATATGCGGCGGTACAATAATCGTCAACATCGCACAAGCAAACCAAAAACGTTTGAACGGGAAATCAAAACGCGCGAAGCCATACGCTACCAACGTACACACCGCAATTTGCAACACGCTAACCGCCAAGGTAATACCCAGCGACCGCAGCAACGATCCCCAATAATCCATCAAATACACAGCCAAGTTGTAATTAACCCAAGTGGGGTAGCGCGGCAACGTAATAACCGTTGGATCAAACAAGTCATCGCGCGACATAATCGAGTTGGCAAATTGGTGCAGCAGCGGTTGCAATATCAAGAAGCATAAGCCAAACAGCAACACCACCGTAAAGATGCCGCCAAATATACGGCCAAAATCACGCTTAAATAAATAACCGTCAGTGGCATTGTTACGCTCCCAATACGTGCGCTTGGGTGTGGCGGACACGGCCACAACGTCTGTATTTTGTTCGCGCTTAGTCATAGTAATACACCAACCTTGAAATAATGAAGCCCAAAATGCCCAATATCAATGCAATCACTACAAAATAAATCATCGCAATCGCCGAGCCAAATCCGAGGTCGCGTATGCGGTTAACATTCACGTCAATCATTTCCATGACCTCGCCGTCCGTGCGCGACATAAAGTCCACGACCGCATACACCACGACTACCAATATCATCGGCGACACCATCGGGAACGTAATCTTCCAAAAGTTTTCCCAACCCGTTGCACCTTCAATGCTAGAGGCTTCATAAATCGAAGGGCTGATTGTCTGCAAGCCCGCCAGGAAAATAACAATGGGGATACCGCTGGCCATGGCAATGGCATAAATTTGGTTAATCATTTCCAACACATACTCAATAAAACCTTCGCCCACGCCCGCGCCGAATTGCTCTACCAGCAGGCCTTCCACCACGCCGGTGACACCCGCGCGCATGGCACTTTGTTCGGCGATTTGGTCGCTGACCATGGCAAGCAGGGAGTTGTTGGTTTCAATGCCCACCAATACACCGCTGGCCAAAATAACCGGTAAGAAGAAAATTGCACGTACAACGCCGCGCCCCGGGAATTTGCGGTTCAACAACACGGCAATAAACAAGCTAAATACAATCACCGGCAGTACCAGCATGGCCATGGCGATGAGTTCTTCCACGAAATTTTGCGAAAAGTTGGGGTCTACCCATAGCGCACGGTTAATATTGTCCAATCCGGTCCACGTCATATCAAACGCGTTGTTGGCAAAGTCCACCCGTACATTGGAAAACGCCATGCGTATCGTTTGAAACAACGGATACGCCATGAAAGCCAAGAAACCAATGACGAAAGGCAGGATAAACAAATATCCGGTGATGGCGTTTCTGCCGCGCATTGTTAATCGCTTCATGCGCCTGCCCCCCTAACCACTACATATCGTTGTGCGGGGATGCTTACGCCGCCCTCGTTAAAGTCAATCAAGCTGGAATTTACATACACGCGTGTGCCGTCTTCATAGATGGTCACGGTCACGCCGCGGCGGTCCAAAATTTGATGGTCCACGATAAACTGGTTGTACAAATGACCAAAGTTGGTCACGTGGGATTGGTATAAATCATTTGCCACAGCCACCCATAAATCAAACTCATTGGCAAAATAACGCAGGTAGCGTGTCACTTGCAAATCCGACGTTGGTACATCCATAAAGCTAAAGAACAACGATGCGCCGCCTTCGATAGAGCGTAGCAAATGGTGTGAATAATCCTCCGCCAAGTTCAATGCATCCCCGGCGAAGGGAATCAACCCGTGCAGCGCAATTTGGAAAAATGGTACCGACATGTCGGTGATGCCGAATCCTTGGTCGTCCATAGGCATCCGCGTAATAACATCCGCAAAAGGTGCTGCGAAGGCGAAACCATAATTAAGCCAAATGCCCGTTCCGTCATGGCGCATGTCATACAGCATATCTGTGCGCATGTTCATGGCGGCCTCGCGTGATACGTGGCGGTCTTCATGGAAGTCACCCGACAACGCCGCTGCCATCGAGCGGAACGCGATATTGTTAACGCCTGCGTTGGAAATTTCGCTCACAAAATTTTGTGCCGTATTAATCGTAAATTGCGGACGGGCGATAATCACCGGATCAGCCAATACCGAACCCGCGCCCAACGGGCCAAAGTACGTGGGGCTAAAGCCTGTGTGTTCGGCGCGTTGGCGGTTAGCTTGGCGTGCAGCGTCTCGGCTGGGGCTAAAACCGTTGAACCAACTGTTGCCCCGCATGAATACAAAGTCTGCTTCCAAATAGAAGGTATGCCCCAAGTCACCTGCGGTTTCCACCAGTCGATCAAACGCTCGGCGGTTGCCCAATTGCGATACTAAATCAAAGCTCGTGGGCACACGGTGGTCAATGCTGCGGTTGTGTGCGCCGCGCATTTTAATATGAAGGTTCTCCCACCCAAGGTCGGAGAGGGCCTGCATCATGTCGCCCGCTTGGTCAAAAGTGGTCAACGCCATCGGGCGGTCAACGGGGAAGCCCAAGAAGTGCTGCGGGGTTAGTGCTGCGCCCAAAATTTCAACCATGGCGTGTACGGGTTGTTGCACGCGTTCGTTGAGCCAAGGATAACGGGCTTGCAAGAAATCGCGGTAGGCGTGTGCCATACCCACGTAACCCGGTGTTTCTGTGAAAACGTAACGAATCATGATGCGTTCGCCCGCGGGCAATTCCCATTCGTGCATCATCAGCTGCGTGTCCGAACGCCCCGCTACATCCAGCGTGGTACCGTGCAACATGCGGAAAGTGGGATGTACGCGGTTAAACGGTGCACGCATGCCCGCCACTTCGGCCTGAATCATGGCATACGCCGCACCTTCTTCAATAATCGCCGCGAAAGTCGCCCCATTGGTATAAATACCAAACACCGGATACGGCGAGCGATTGTCGCGGATTAATATAGAACGAATGATTGCTTCATCCCAGCCATATACGCGGCTGGCGAAGGTATTTTGGTTAAAGCGTCCGCTGTCGTGGAACAATAACGCCCCCGACCCGTCGGGCACAAACATATAACCCTCGTCCGTAGCACGCGCCGCACCAAAATAAGGCATGATTGTTAAGTGCGTGGGCATGAAAGTGGGGTGGTATGCGATTTCATCAAACGGGATGGTTACTTTCATCGCATTGTCATCCAATTCAAAGCGCATGGTCACGTTAAACATGGCGCGGTTAAATTCCGTCGGTACATTAAAATGCATTTGGTCGTACAGCCAATCTTCGTAGGTGTAACCGGCTTCATACAGCATGGTTTCCACCATGGCTTGTAAGAAGGGCTGCGCGTCTTCGTGCAATACATAAATGGTTCTGCCGTCTTCCAACGTTGGGAATCGTTCTACTAGCGCGCCGCGGTCGTCGCCGGCACGTAGGGTTTCCAAGCTGATGGGGCGGTAAATGCTTTGTACTTGCAAGCCGTCCAAGCGCGACATTTCCGCAATCAACGGACGCATCCGTTCGGCATAAATCGCATCGGGGATGTGGAAAATCTGCGGGATGTCGCCGATGGTGAAGTACACCTCGATACCGCCGTCCACAATGGCCTGCGTAAAGCTTTGGTTGCGCACCGCAAAGCGGTAAGTATCGTCTGTCCATGTAGAACTGGCGCGGTTTTGATATTCCATCAGCAATAAACTTTGCATATAAAATCTTTCGATGGCGGCGGTTTCGGCGTAGTCTGCACCGGTTTCGGGGGTGCTGCGCCATGTATTGCCTGTGGCCAATTCCGTTACAACGATTTCTGCCGTGGCGGTTAAGAAGTCGAGCCGCAAAACATCATTTTGGATGGTTAAATAAGGCGGCGCATCGGGCGATTGTCTGTGCTGCACTAATTCCCCTGCATCGCGCTCACGTGCTACGCAAGCGGTCAGGGCAAACAGCGCCAACAGGAGTAACCCCAAACATTTTTTCATCAAATTGCCCCCTTACCCTCGTTGTATTCGCAGCATGGCCTCTTGCCAGAGGGATACAAAATACGCAACCCCATCCGACACCACCGCGAAGAACATAACGAATATGAACACCATGATGCTAATAACTGCCAGCGATAAAATACTCGTCAAAATCGCTTTAGAAAAGCTATAGTCGTGGATTTCTTTCATTGCGCACAGGAGCAACAGCAAGAACCACAAATAAGAAATCGTAGACAATGACCAAAATATCGCACCTTCGTCAAATGTGATGACATGGCTCAACGGGATTTGGACGATGTTGATGATGATTTGCGGTGCCAGCGCATACGCGTAGCCCATGTAAATATGCGAAAGCTTGCCCTTGCCGTCGAATAACGTGGTCAAGCACCAGTTGGCCACGGAGAAAAGAACAATCGGCACCACGTTCATGCCAAGCGTCCACCAAGCGTTAAACGTCTCCATATTTACCGGAACAAATTGGAAACTGGTCAGGACAATCCACATCAAGGTAGTGATGAACATTAACGCCACCAACGTATGTGCGGCGGCCATGCTGCCCCGTTTCTCGTGGATCAAATCCCAAAAGCCGTCCAGCGGGCGGCGCATGGTGTACAAGGAAAATCGTAATTCCCTGCCGTATTTCTTCCAATCGATATTGCCGACGTACCTGCCTACAGCCGTCATGACGCCAATATCTCCCTTCGCACTTTCAATACTTTTTTAACCACCGGCGGAACGATAACCAGCACACCGACAACGACGACAAATATCCAAAAGTTTTCTTCCATCCAAATCCGGCGATAAAAACCAAATGCGCGGCCAAAGTTAGAATTGTCGTTGGTCAATCGGAAATAATGCATGGCTTGGCGGTAATAGCCCCGGCGCAGCAACGCACGTGCAACGCCGCCGTATGCATGTTGGAAATTGCCGTTCATGCGCAGCACTTCGCGCCATAACGTATAAGATTCTTCATAATGGCCGCGCTGGTACAATTCTAGTGCTTCATTAATAAGTGTGCCATATTCGGTGAGTACAAAGCGCGTAATAGCACCCATTTGCGCATCCAGCGCGAATAAGTCAAATCCCATCGAATCTAGTGCGCTGGGGTTCATGAAAAATCCTTCATGATGCCCAGTGCCTGCCCATGCATATAACATATGCCCCTGTGTATCGTACTTGAACAAACGCCCGCGGTTGCTGTCAAACACCACAAACGTGCCGTTGGGTAATCCCGTGGCGGCAACCAGCACGCTGGGTCCGCCGATATGCCCCGCTGACCCCCACCAGGTATCTCCCTGCGGGTCGTCAAAACCATTGCGAATCATGACATCCGAACCCATGGCATTCAAGCGGCGCACGGATTCCACGTCCTCGCTGGCGGTCGTCACCATCAAGAAGCCCTCACGGTCGATGCTTACGCTGTTGTACTCCACGGGAACAAACAACCAGCCGCGATCGCGTTGTTCACGCGTGGCTAGCATCCGCCAAAAACGCTCCCAGGGTGTAACCGTAACATCCGGTGCACCCATGTACCCGGCGAAATAACCGTCGTGGTCAAATTCCATCAATCCGCGGTTTACATGCGTAGCCTGCACAAATATCCGACCCGAAAAATCCACCGCAATCTTGTTAGGTAAAAACGCGTTATGCTCTTCCAAAGCGCTGCGTTCCAATTTGGAACGGTCAATTAACGTGATCAAATTCCAATCGCTGTCTACATGCAATATTCGATTGTTGTGTGTATCTGCAATCCAAATTTCTCCATAATTAAAAGCCCATGGCGACACGAAAATCCCGTTCGGCCGGTCAAAGGTCGAAGGCACGCCGTCAATAAACACATGCTCCACCACATCCGCCACATCAAATGTGCCGTCTTCAAAAAATTCATTTATTACAATCCGGTGGTTTTCCGTGTCGGCCACATATAACAAATTACCGTGCACTTGCAAATCGCGCGGGTTATTAAAATGTCCAATCCCCAAATGCTCGCCCAAAATAAAGTCCGCCACGCGGTAAGCATCCGGCGAAGGCACAGGAATATTCCATTCGTTGTAATTAAAAGTATGCAATTGATGCCCCGACCCCGTGGCATACACCGGCAGAAGTGAAACAATCGAAAGAACCAATGCCAGCGAAAAACAAATTAACCTCTTCTTCATATCCGGCCCTCCTTCTTCTATGTAGTGTTGTGGGAGCCCCTGCAGCGGAGGTGGGAAGTTTTTCCTTCGCTTGGTGCGAGAGATAATTTTGGCAAAAAACGCCAAAATTCTATCCCGCAAATCGCTCAGGAAAAATTCCCACCTCTGCTGCGGGGGTATCCACCCTCGCAAGCTAGAAATTAGTTCCAGTAACTTGATGTTTTGATGCTGAATTAATTTACTACCCGTTTGGGCGTGCAATGTTAAATTAGTCCTAGTAATTTAGTTTTTTGATTTTTATTTTTTCAACTGGTGGCAATTTGCCACCAGTTGGATTACCGGCGCGCGGGGAAGTTCCAAAGGAGCGATTTGCGGAATAGAACGTGCGTGCAGGGTGCTTTTCCCTGTGCGTGCGTTCTATTCCGCACCAAGCGACATGGAACCTTCCCCGCGCGCAATGGCTCCCACAACGCTCTTTACTCTTTTATCCCTGAGTTCGCCATGGTTCTGAGAATGTTACTCTGCGCAATAATGAAAAGGGTAATCGGCACAATCATCATGACCATGGTTACGGCGGCACCTACGCCTGCGCGGGCTATGTTGGGGGTGTGTGGGCTGCCTACGATTTGCTGTAGGGCAAAGGGTAAGGTTTTGAGTTGTTCAGTGTAGATGAGGTTGGCGTGGGGGTTATTCCACAGGGCTTGTACGGAGAAGATCATGCCGGTGAGCCATGCGGGTTTTACCAGGGGCATGACGATGCGGGCATAGATGCGCCATTCACCGGCGCCGTCTATTTTGGCGGATTCGATGAGGGATTGGGGCACGGTGTCGATGAATTGCTTCATCAAGAAGAAGCCCATGGGGAACGCAAACGCGGGGATGATGACCGCAAAATAGGTGTCAATCCAACCTAGGCGCGCCAAGATGAGGAAGTTGGGGATAGCGGTAACAAAGCCGCTGAACATGAGCGTGGTGATGACTAAGTTAAAGAAGAATTTGCTGCCGGGGAAGGTGTATTTGCTGACCGCATATGCGCCCATGGATGCAACAACCAAGTGCCCCAGCGTACCGGTGAAGGTGATGAATACCGTGTTGAAAATATAACGGCTGAATGTAACCCACGAACGAGACATTAAGATGAAGAGGTCTTGCAAGTTGTTGGTCGTCGGGTTGATAACGAACAAGCGCGGCGGGAACATGAACAATTCGTTCAACGGTTTGAACGCATGGTTAATCGCAAACACAAGCGGGAATGCGAAGAACGCGCCGAATAAACACAAGATAAAAATGATAAAAATATCCCCGCTCATCGAGCGGTTGGGGCGGCGCACTTGCCGTGTTGAGTTTTTGCGTTTTTTTGGTTTTTCGACCCTGACTTTGTTGATGATTACGGTTTCCATGCTCTACCTCCCGATTCTCATGATGAATTTGCCCACAAGAACCTTCGTCCAAATCATCGCTAGGAATAGAATGGTTGCAATGGCGGATGCGTAGCCCATCTCAAAGCGGATGGCGCCGTAGTCCACCAAGTGATTCACGACCGTGTGTACTGCGTAATCCGTGGACGGGAAGCCCGCCAAGTCCTGCGTCACTTGCCCCACGGCGAAGCTGGCCATAATCGCCATAACCGCGCCGAACATGAGCATGCCCTGCATGTTGGGCAGGGTGATGTACCAAAGCTCCTGCCAGCGGTTTTTTACGCCGTCCATCAGGCCTGCTTCGTACAAGGTTTCGTCTATGGTGGATAAACCTGCGATAAACGCGAGGAAACCCGCACCCAAGCTCATCCACAATACGACAATGATAATAACCGGCATCATGAAGTCCGGATTGGTGAGCCACAATCGGGGTTCTTGCAAAATGCCGAAGCGGATGAGCATGGCATTCAAATAACCCATTTCGTCACCGGTGAAGATCAATGCCCAAACCAAGAACGCAGCGCCCGATATCGTCGGCGCGTAGAAAACCAGCGTCACGAATGCGCGCACATAACGCGGCAATTCATTAATGAACCATGCGAACAAGAACGCGCAAATATATCCGATAGGCCCTGTAACCAAGGCCAGTATTAACGTATTGCGCAGCGCGATGAGGAATATATCATCTGCCAGGAATAAGTTTAAGTAATTTTGAAAACCGATAAAACGCGCGGGTTCCAACACGTTAAAGTAAGTGAAGCTGTAAAAAATCGAAATGCCTACCGGTGCCAGCACAAACATGCCAAACACAAGCGCAAATGGCAGCATAAACAAATACAACACTTTGTGCTGCTTCATTGAATGCCACATATATGCGCCCGCGGCTTTTTTCTTGGTTAAATATCGGCCAAACTTGCCCGGTTGGGGGGGGGCACCATCACGGTACACGTTATTCTCTGCGGTCACGGTTGACCTCCTAAATAATAAAATCGTGTGTTGCGTATGGTTTCGTCATTTATTCCAAGCCGAACTCGCGACGTTTGTTGGCGAGCTCGCGGTTAATTACGATTACGAGGTCTAGCAGGGTTTCGCGCGTGTCTACGTTGTCGTTAACCACTTGGCGGATGGCGAAAATGAGGTGGCGCTGTACATAGTAACCGCCGGGTACTTCGGGCGTGCCCAGTACCCATGAGCGTTGTTCGTTGAGTACGTTCAATTGCGCCACGCTCCACGGTAGGCTCTGGAAGGCCGCGATGTTGGCGGTGGGGAAGCGTGCCGCAGCACCCATGATGGACTCCAACTCGCGTGCGAAGCGCAATTGCGTTTCCGCTGATGTCCACCATTTGAGGAATTCCCACGATTCGTCATGCATCGTGCCAGCGGGAACCATGATGGCTGCCGTGCCCCACGCGGGTACGGTGTGGTTAATCGTGCCGTCGGCTTGCAAATAGCCGGGCATAAGCGCGAAGCCCCAACGCCCGTAAATTTCCGGTGCGAAGACGCTCAGCATGTTAAACAATTGGAAATCCGCGAAGCCGATCGGCATTTCGCCGCTGCGGAAACGGTTGGCGAAGTTGAAGAATTCTGGCGAGCCGAAGTGTGTGAAGAAACGCGTAAATGCTTCGAAAGCGGCTACGGATTCTTCGTTATACAGGATGGTGCGCGATAAGTCGTCGTTGTACAAGAAGCCGCCGCGTTGGTACAGCTGCGTCAAGAAGCCGGAAATATCCGGGTTCATGGGGTCGCCTACGGGGGGGATACCCACGGCCATATTATTGCGCTGTAATACAGGCATCATAGCCAGTACGTCATCCCATGTGCGGGGAATTTCCAATCCCAATTCTTCTAAAATATCGTGGCGGTAGAACATGAGCGAAAAGCTTTGCGTTTCCGGCACGGCATAATGACCACCTTGAAAATAAACCGGTACCCAAGCGCTTTCGTGGAAGCGGTTATACACTTCATCGAAGCCCGGAAACTGTGACAAATCCATGGCCGCGTTGCGGAATGCGTAGTTAGCGGGGTCTTGCAACGGCATGCTCAGCACCACATCCGGGCCGATACCGGCAACAACCGCGGGCAAAACCGCCGAATGCGCTACCAACCGCAAGTTAACGCCAATACCAAATTGTGAAGTGAACGAGTCATCAATCATGGATTTAAGCACCTGTGCTTGGTCGCGTCCGGTGGTGATCCATACTTCAATAACATCATCGCCCTCGTGGATGTCGCCCAAGCTGTCAAAGTCCATGGTGAAGCTGGCAACAAAACCGCGCCATTCATGCGCCACGCGGGTAAAAAACGTTTCGCGCACCACGGGCAAATCCGCGTTCGAGCCGCTGATGACAAAGAAGTCGATATCTAACTGCCCCTCGGTAAGGAGGCGCGCCGAATCTGCAAACGCAGAAATATTTTGTCTAAAGTTAGTCAACTGCACGGGGATACGGTCGGGTCGTACATAGAATAAATCCAATTGGCGCACCAGCGTGCTGATAATGCCGGTGTGCTCGTTGCGCTCGCCTAAGAACTCGGTCAGCTTGTGCAGCAGCGAATACAAGATGCCCACTTCTTCATAAATCATTTCCATAACATGAGGCAAGCGGTAGTCGATGCGATAATCGCGCATGTTGTCCGGATTGGGACCCGTATGCACGAGAATTTCGCGATAGATAATGTTCAAACGGTTGACGCTGGCTAGCAGCATGTCAATGATTTCGCCCAATTCGCCCAAGGTTACGTACATGCGGATGGTATTGACGCCTGCGTTCATGGGGAAATACAAATAATTACCGTTCACATCTTGCAACGTCATAAGTTGCCAGCTGTTGTTGAATAAGAAGGGAATGGCCGCCACTTCTGCAAAAGGCATTTCGCCGTTGATATACAACGAACGGCTGGACACAAACCCACGGTTGTAATTTTGCCGTGTGGATAGAGAAATGCGATATAGGCCGTCGGTGGGCACGGTTACTTCCCACTCAATCCACTGCCCGGCGATGCGCCAAGGTTGACCGCCCATCATGTTAAGGCGTATCAATGATGCGCTTGGCGGGTATGTGATGCCGCTGGACGAGTCAAATTGTGGGAACAAGCTGGGCGATGACCGACGCGTAGAATATTGCGCCTGATGTACATACATAAAATCGCTCGTGTTTCTGGTTAACGTCGTTTCCGCGAGGAATTCGTCAAACGAGGGAACGTTGCGCACGGGGGTCAGTGTTAATGCACTCAGTACCAGCGGCTCATTGATGCCTACCAGCGTAATCGTGTTCGCTCCGGCTTCAAAGAAGAATTGATACGGCTCGGTAAAGAAACCCAATCGGTCATTAAAAAACGCCCGTTCCCAGCGCGGCAGTTCTTCTTGGGTCGGACGTATTTGGTTGCCTCTATTATCCACGCGCACGGGGCCTGCGTTACCCCATACACGGCTAAATTGTAATAATTCTGCACCTGCAAAGGGCACTTCGCCGTTGATGCGCACCGCACGTGCAATGTCAATACCGCGTGCATCCACGGGGAAATATTCGATATAAATGTTATACAAACCCGCCGACGGTACGGTGACGGTGAAGGTGACTTCGCTGTCTTCTTCAGTACGCAGCACTTGTGCCTCGCCTTCAAAGCCGCTCATCACTTCAAATCCGCTTCCTGCCGGGGAGAAAATATCTACGTTAATGGGTGCTTCGCCCACGGGGGTATTCGCATGCGCTTGCAAAAACGCCGCGTAGCTGCCTTCCACGGGGGTGATGTTAAGTGTTATAGGTGCACCATCGCGGCTACGCAACTCTAACGAGTCATCCCGTAGCAGCATCAACACAATAAAGCCCACCAAAATCAGAGCCAAAATTGCAATGCGAATGATATTATCCTTAAATTTTTCAACCAAACTTAATGATTTCTCTGCCATATTTAACGCTCCTTGCCGCAACGCAACGAGAATTTTGTCGGTGTGCTATGCACCGATATTTATGTAGCGCATGTTACTTGCCCCGTACAGGGGGCGCATTGTAACACGATTGTAACATTTCTACAAGTCTGAAAAGCGTCCGTTCTTCACAATCCGCAGGCTGCGTTGAAATTTCGACACATCCAGCGGGTCAAGGGTAGTTACATTAAAACGCATTTTGTGCGGATTCTTGTTTGCTGGGGCCGTGAAAAAAACATCCAGCCATGTGCGTTTTAGCTTGTTGTACACATAAAATCCAACGATGGATGCCACCAAGCAGGCAAAAAAGAGATACCACAACGCCGAAGCGGAATCGAAACGCACCCATGCATTAAAAGCCGATACGCCCGCCCACGTACAAACAGCGGCAACAACCAACGAAATGAAAAACAGCCACAGCGGTGATTCGTGGATGATTTTTGCGTAATCGTATTCCTGCATGCCGTAAGTTTCGTCGCGGTTATACAGGGATACATCGCTTAGGATAGTATTTTCGTCCAATTGACCAACCAATTTTTCTTGCCGGTTGCCCCATGGGTATGCGGGCATTGGCTTTGTTGTTGTGTTGGCGGAATTTTCCATGATAATTCCTCTTTTCGCGGATTTGCATGACTTGCGAATTGTTTTAATAAAAGCCCCGCGGCGCGGTGAGCACGCCGCAGGGCTTGAGCGTTTAACTAAAAATTAATCGACGGGTACCCAGTCTACATCACCATAGACTTCCAACCATGCGGCGCGGCGGCCGTCAATGATGGCTTGACCACCCATGGCCAAGTAATCGCGCATGCCGTCGTTCCATACGGTGTCAAATTCACCTTCAGCGGCGCGTACAGCTTGGTTCAACACCGAACGGGCAAAGTTGTTAAGCCCGGGGCTGCCGAAGTCGATTTGTGCTTGCGGGGTGGGGATAACCGCGCGACCCATGACGCGTGCATAGTTCAGGTTGGCCTCGCGTGATTGCATGATGCGCCATGGTTCGATACCGGGGTAGCCGAACGCCAATGCCAATGCATCTACTTCCGGGTCGCCGGTGTTAACGGCGTGGCCCATGATGAAAAGTAGGTCGTAGTTGCGAGCTACTTGCCAAATCCAGCGGTCGTCTTCAATTTCTTCCGGTGCGAAGGTACGGATTGCGCCGTCTTCCATGATTTCATGCGTGTAGCCTTCGGGCCCGAACATCAAGAATGCGCGGGTCGATGGGCGAGCCAGCCAATCCAAATACAGCAAAGACGCTGCGATGTTGTCGTTGGAGCGGGGGAAGAAAACGTGTCGGTCGGTGCCGTGGGGCACAAATTGCTGTCTTACGCCTGCATCATTGGCGAACGGAGAAATGGCGATGAAGTTGGCATGCGGGCCAATGTTTTCTTGCATTTGGGTGATGAGGCCGTCGCCGGGGCGGAAAGGTGAATCCCAGCCCACGCTCAAGGAACCTACAAAGCCCAAGCGTACCAGGTCATTACCGCGCGGGTCGCCGCCGGTATGCAGGAAGAAGTCATCCCACAACAGATCCATGTTGTACCAACGGTTCAACAAGCGCACGCCTTCAACCACGCCAGGTTGGGTAAAGCGTCTGTCACAGAAACCATAGATATACCAGTCGCGGTCCGTAATACTGTTGGGGATAAACGACGAGAAGATAAGGTCGCCCGTCCAGCCCACATCTTCCGTCAAGCGGAAAGGAATCATTTGATCGGCATCTGCGCCCAGCAGAAGTTCTGCATTGTCGCGGAAGGCTACGAGCATGTCTTCAAATTCTTGCAGTGTGGTGGGGGGGGCAATGCCAAGGGTGTTCAACCAATCTTCGCGCACGAAGGTGGTGTTGCGTAGGTCGGAGTCGGGGTGATTGCCCGTGAATGCCCATGTTTGGCCGGTATCATGGTTCAAGTTCCATGTCAGGTGCTCCATGCCCCACAATGTATACAAGTTGGGGATGAAGTCCATGTATTCGGCTACGATGGGAGTCAGATCCAACACGCCGCCCATATCGGCAAAGGTTTGGATGGTAGAGAAGCTAAAGGTGTAAGAAACATCGGGTGCAGTATTGGCTGCCAATAATGCGGCCAATGTTTCTTCTTCAGAAGGTTGCCAACGGGGGATTTCTACCAATGTGATGTCAACATTGTGCACGCGCAGCATTTCTGCGCGGATCCAGTCGCCCCAGTTACTGTCGGCGATGCTGGGGTTACGTTCGGTGTCGGGGCGGTTCCAAGTGGCTGCGGTCAGGGGTTGGGTTTCGATGAAGCGAAGCACTTCTTCGCCGTCTACGATTGCAAGTTCTAGACCGTGGCGTGCCAAGCGGTTGTCGTCCTCGTCCACGGCTTCCGGCGGGGCGGTGTCGATGACATCTACGCCGGGGCCGGGCCCCGGACCGGGGTCGTTGCCGCCGTTTCCGTTATCGCCGTTGCGGTTACATGCCGTAATGGCAAGTACGCCTACGAATGCGAAAACGAATAATAAAATTTTTGCCAATTTTTTCATTTTAGCCTCCTCTTATATATGACGGGATGTGCCCGTGATATTAACCTTTGACTGCACCCAGCGTAACGCCGGATACGAAGTATTTTTGCAACCAGGGGTATACGCACAATATGGGTACCATGGCCACGACAATGGCAGCAGCTTGCACCGCTTCTGACCGGCCGGCGGTTGATACAGAGCCCGGGTCAAGCGGGTCAACAGGCGTAACGCCTTGCAAGATATTGAACAGTACCATTTGGATGGGGTGCCATTCCGGTGCGCCGCGCAGGAACCACAGTGCATCGGCCATGCCGTTCCAACGGCCTACGGCGTACATCAAGCCCAGCGTTGCCAGTACAGGCGTACTAAGCGGCAGGTAAATCTTGCGCAGTACCGTAAAAGGCCCCGCGCCGTCCATTTCTGCCGATTCACGCAGCGAGTCGGGGATGCCCAAGAAGAAGCGGCGCATAATAATCATCAAGAATACGCTGACAAAACCGGGCAAAATCAACACCAGCGGATTGTCCAGCAAATTTAATTGGTCGTATAAAAGGAATGTCGGGATAGCGCCTGCTTGGAAGAACATTGTAAACAAAATCATCACCGTAATAATTTTGCGCCCCTTTAATTCGTCATACGTAAGGGGATAGGCACACATCACCGTCATGGCCAAGCTGAATAGGGTGCTAATAAGCGTAAGAAT
This sequence comes from Defluviitaleaceae bacterium, assembly GCA_009781755.1. Taxonomy (GTDB): domain Bacteria; phylum Bacillota; class Clostridia; order Lachnospirales; family WQUN01; genus WQRX01. The sequence continues at coordinate 36,053 of WQVD01000027.1, forward strand.
GGCCGTCCATGCCAACGAGCGCATGAAATTGCTGTTGCCCAAAATATCGGTGTACGCCTCGAAGTGGACGCCGATGGGGAAGGTGCGATCCATGACTACATAACCCGCAGCGTCGATGCTTTCGGTTACATTTTCTAGCCGGGGGATGAAGGATACGCGCTGGCGCACAATGGCGCCGGGGTCGGACAGTGAACTGGCGACTACCGTCAATACCGGCAACACGCACAGCGCAATCAAGCCCAGCATGATTAAAACGATAATCCAATCGCCAATTTTGGCGCCTTTTAATTTCCTCGTTGGTTTCATCTTTGCGCCACCCCCTACCACAAGCCTTGCCCGCCCAGCTTTTTGACGATGACATTCGCGCCAAGCAGCAGGAACAGGTTAATTAAGTTTTGGAATAATCCGACCGCCGTAGCCCAGTGGAAACGCAGGTTGCCCAAGCCCCACTCGAATACATATATCGGCAATACATTGGCCATGCTGATAACCGCGTGGTTGCGCAGCGCCATAAAACGCTCGAAGTCGGCGCCCATGGTGCCGCCCAATGCCAAAATAAACAAGATAACAATAACCGGACGAATGCACGGCAGCGTTACGTGCCACATGCGGCGCAAGCGCGAAGCGCCATCCACTTCGGCTGCTTCGTACAATTCCGGGTTGACCGACGTGATGGCTGCTAGGTAGATAATCGTATTCCAACCCACGCTGCGCCAAATGCCCAAGCCTACCACCATGCCCACCCATTGATTGGGCGCGCTTAAAAACTGCACCGGTTCCATACCCCAGCTGCCTATAATCGAATTGAACGTGCCTGAACTGGGGGAAAATAGCCGTATCGCCAACCCCGATATAATAATCCACGACAGGAAGTGCGGCATGTAAGAAATCGTCTGCGTTACGCGCTTGAATTTTTTGAACTTTAATTCATTAAGGAGTAAGGCAAGAATAATGGGCGCAGGGAAGCCGAAGCCCAAATCAAAAACACTAAACATCAATGTGTTGCGTACCGCCAAGCGGAAGGGCGGGTGATTCCAAATTTGCTGGAAATTGGACATGCCCGGTACGGTGATGGCGCCATCAAAAATTTCCACGCCTTCTGCCCAAGGCACTTGCATGATGGGGTCAATGATATTGTTCCGCTTGAACGCCAGCAAAATATTGATCATCGGCCAATAGCGGAAAATCAAGAAAAATGCGATCGGCAGCAGGAGCATCACATACAGCGTCCAGTACCGTTGAATATAGGAACCTGCCTTATTCAAAAGAATCAAGCCCTTCCAATTAACCGATGCGCACATGTTTTCGGACGCACCTTAATTTATTATGTAACAGTATCGTAACATTATGCCCGCCTCCGTCGGATGGTACATAGCAAAAGTAAACAATTTTTGTGATTTCTCCATTTCGTTGTGATTTTGCACAAAAAACGGCCTGTTTCGGCTTCCATTTTTAGCTTATCGATGTATAATCGGCGTATGGACATCTTTGAAACCAACCGCAACACGCAAAAAAAGACCGCCCCATTGGCGGCACGGATGCGCCCCGCATCACTCGAAGAGTGGGTGGGGCAGTCCCATATTGTGGGTAAAAACACCCTCTTGTATCGCGCCATCAAGGCCGATCGCATTTCGTCATTGGTACTTTACGGCCCGCCCGGCACGGGCAAAACCACATTGGCGCAAATTATAGCCGGTGCCACGTCCAGCGTATTCACGCAGCTCAATGCCACCACGGCCGGCAAGGCCGACATCGTGCGCGCCGTCACCGATGCCAAAACCGCGCAAGAACTCTACGGCAAGCGCACCATTTTATTCATCGACGAAATCCACCGCTTTAACAAAGCCCAACAAGACGCGCTCCTCCCGCATGTAGAAGACGGCACCATCATTCTCATTGGCGCAACTACCGAAAATCCCTATTTCGAAGTTAACAAAGCGCTCGTATCACGGTCGATGATTTTCGAGCTGTTCCCGCTGGCTTTATTAGATGTAGAAACACTGTTGCGCCGTGCACTGGCCGACGCGGAAAAAGGACTGGGCGCGATGCCCATTGATGCAACGGACGATGCGCTGGCCTTCTTGGCCGACCGCGCCAACGGCGATGCGCGTGCCGCACTTAATGCGTTAGAATTGGCCGCCATCACCACCGAGCCACAACCCGATGGCCGTATCGTCATTGACTTGGAATGCGCCGCCGCCTGCATTCAAAAACGCACCCTCTTCTTCGACAAAAACGGCGACAACCACTACGACACGATTTCTGCCTTCATTAAATCCATGCGTGGCAGCGACCCCGACGCCGCTCTTTATTACCTAGCCCGCATGTTATACGCGGGCGAAGATCCAAAATTCATCGCCCGGCGCGTAGTCATCGCCGCATCCGAAGACGTGGGCAACGCCGACCCCCACGCGCTTATGGTGGCAACATCGGCCATGCAAGCCGTAGATTACATCGGCATGCCCGAAGCACGCATCTCCCTAGCACAAGCCGTCATCTACATCGCCTGCGCACCCAAGTCCAACGCCTCCTATGTAGCCATCGGCGAAGCTCTCAAGGACGTAGAATCGGTGCAAATCAAATCTCTGCCCCCGCACCTGCGTGACCCCGGCTTCGGCGGTACCCAACCCTGGGGCGCAGGAAACACCATGGGCCACGGCGAGGCATACAAATACGCTCACGACTTCCCCGGTCACTATGTACGGCAGCAATATCTGCCGGATGAACTCGTCGGCCGTGAATACTACAGACCTACGGATAATGGGGTGGAGAAGAAAATTGGGGAGGCACTGGGGAAATTACGTGGCAAGTAATGCGGTTATTTCGTCCACAGAATTTTTCGCCAATTCAAGCCCGCGATGGGAGCCTTCTTCGCCGATCAATTCACGCGGATCATATTCCAAGGTGTTGCGTTTGAGGAACAAGTCATAAGCTGCATGGCTGACATAGCTGCTGACGCGGCCGGGATGAACAAAATGCTTATTAAACAATCCTAGCACTTGGTGATGTGTGTCGGCAGTGATTTCATTCGTTTCCATAAGAGCTTTAATCGCATGAAATACGGCATAATAACTACATGAAATTGCATGGCTGTACAAACCATGCGCATGCAATATTTCGGCCGCTTTTATATCGAGCTGCGATTTTTGCATGTGCGCAGCAATACTTTTATCATTTTGCATAAAAAAGAACCCCTTCTCGTTTCACGTTGCGGTGCAGGGGGATTTGATTGCTTTGGAAATCCATCGTTGTATATTCCATGGGGGCAATTAATTCATTATATTTATAGAGAATATCCATGGCCAACTCATAACGCTCCGTGTTGGCACCGGGTATTTTATTTATTTGAGCGGCATCATCCAATATAATCATGATATCCATATCTGAATGGTGCGTATAATCACCCCGCGCTTTTGAACCGTATAACCAAACTTGTTCAAGGTTTTCGCCATATTTGTCGCGATAAAAAGTCACGACCGTACTGAGGATTTCGTTTGTTTTTGCAGAAATAAGGGGCATGTTGTTCCTCCTTTAATAAACCAACGCACTGCGCACATCGTGCCCAGCCAGTACTTCACGGCCTTCCAACCCCGCCAATTCAATAAAAAACACACTTGATACCACCACGCCGCCCAGTTCTTTAATCAATTCAATAATTGCTTTGGCGGTGCCGCCGGTGGCAAGCAGGTCATCTGCGATAATGAAGCGTTGGCCGGGTTGCACGGCATCTTTGTGGATTTCGATGGTGGCGGTGCCGTATTCTAGGGCATAATCGCGGCGGGCTACTGGGGCGGGCAGCTTGCCAGCCTTGCGCACGGGCACGAAGCCTTTATTCATTACATAAGCCATGGGCATGCCGAAGATGAACCCGCGTGATTCGGGGCCTAGGATGGTATCAAATTGTAGGTCTTGTACTTGGCTGATCATGGCATCGACCCCGGCGCGCATGGCTTCGGGGTTTTTTAATAATGTAGTAATGTCTCGAAAGAGGATGCCGGGGATGGGAAAATCTTGTATGTCGCGGATGTAATTTTTCAAATCCATGTTATGCCTCGATTCTTGGGCGGTTGCCCAAAATTTGTCCCGCATAAAAAGCGTATGCTGGGTAATAATAACGGCATTATAACCAATACAGGAGGAAAAATCATGCCTAACCAAAACATTTGCTGCAGCGTAACCCACTGCCGCTACAACGACCACCAAAATCACTGTAATAAAGGAAGCATCACCGTAGGTTGCTCGACAGCCAATCCGCACCATGCATGCGACACGGAGTGCGGCAGCTTTGAAGAAAATTGCTAGAACTTGGAAAAATTCTGAACCTTTTTCTTAGAAATGTGCCGATGCATGGTATTATACTGCACTCAAGTCATCGGCGTATCCTAGACATCCGCACATGTATACACGGCTCTCATGACAAACGTATGCAAACGTCCCTGCGTGCATCCCGTATAACACATGCTTAAGGATCGAATCGTTACCACCGGA
>WQVD01000028.1 GCA_009781755.1 Defluviitaleaceae bacterium
CCGGGCGCGGCTACATCGCTTAAATTAAATTACTGGCGTTCTTTAATTTCGTAATCAATAGGTCGGGGGTTCGAATCCCCCCGTTAGCTTAATCAAAATAGCCCATGAATATGGGCTTTTTTCGTAGAACTTGATAAACGCACTTGGGGGTAGCAAGTGACTTTTCAAATTGGTGATTGGGTCATTTCCATTTATTCTATATTTCCCATCTTTACTGCGATTATCGCAATTTCGCTTCTTATCCGATTTGCCGGATTTATTTTGCGTGGCATTAAACGGTTTTTTCGCTTCATTGCAAAGCCTTTCAAAAGAAGCCTCAGCCGCAATAAATGGAATGAAACCCGTGATCGAATTTACAAAGAAGCTGCGTTAAAAGATGCCGAACGCGAGGCAACAAAAAACCGTGGACAAGTCACGGGTGGTTTGAACAAGGATTCTTCGGATTAAACGGTTCCGACGAACCGTGCTTTGTTGGATAAATTGCGAATAAATAAAAAAATCCCACACAAAGAAAACAAAGCTTTGTGTGGGATGGTGAATGCGTTAACCCCTCGATTGAGCACGCTTGCACGCTGGGTACATGGGTGATGCTTACCGGTTGCTGCGGTGGTTCTGGTTGTTCTTGCGGCTTCCGACTTTCTTTTTTATCTAGTTGTATGTGTAACGTGGTTTAGGGAGGGCCCCATTAAAGTACTTACCTATTGTTGACTCTCGCTGGCCAGCGTTTTTGTGAGTCTGTAAGTCCGGTGGTAACGATTCGATCCTTAAGCATGTATTGTATCGGGATGCACGCAGGGACGTTTGCATACGTTTGACATGAGAGCCGTGTGTACATGTGCGGATGTCTAGGATACGCCGATGACTTGGATGGAGTATATTGCATTTAAATGCTCGCGCTTAGTTTGACATGCTTGCGCTTTTATGATAATGCGGCCTTCAATCATGCTATTTTTAATTTTATTTTCGTTACGAAAAATTCGCCTTTTTTTTCAACTGATATGGTTGCGTTCATTTTTTCAAGCAATTCCTTGGCGATGGCCAGACCCAACCCTGTGCGCTTGTTGGATCGAGAGGTGTCGGCGGTGTAGAATCTTTCGAAGATATTGTTTATGACTATGTTGTGTAAGTCATCTGTTTTATTGGCAATTTCTATGACCCCGTCAGACAATGTAACACGTAAATAATCTCTTCCGTGTGTGGCTGCATTTGCTATTAAGTTGGTTAGCACGCGTTTTATCGCGTCTTCATCGCATATCGCATACAGCGGCGTGTCGGGGATGTTGTTGTCTACAGTCATCCCCTTTTTTTCAATGTCTACATAATTACCCACCAAGGTATCACGTAGTATGTTACTTACATTGACGCGGCGCAATACGACGTCGCCCTCCACCGCGCGGGAGAATGCAAACAGGCTGTCCATCAGTAGAGTCAAAGCGTCCAACCGCTCGCGTATGGTGGTTAGGTAGCGCAGCCGCGTTTCATTATCGATGTCTTTGTTTTCAAACATTTGCAAGTACCCTTTGGCCGAAGTTAACGGGGTACGCAAGTCGTGCGAAATATTGGTGATGGCTTGTTTGAGTATCGCCTGCGTGCGCTGCACATCAAAGTAATCTTGCCGACTTTTTTGTAATAGGTTGTTTATGCTTTGGCTCAAAGCGGTAATATCTTTATCGAAAGTGGTGGTGGTTAGTTGGGCGTTGGTATCGGTTTGGAGGATATGGGTCGAAAGCCTGCCAATTTCGCGCAGGTCTCTTTTTAATAACAACCACTTTGCCAACATAATGGCAAAGCCTGTGCCAAGTAGGACACAGGCTATTACCAGAAAAATCATCATTTTATTTCCGCCCTTTGGAAGATGGCCAAGCCCGCTACGGTGGGTACAACCAGCCATGCCAGCCCTATCAGCAAGCCTTGAATAATGTCTGCCGATTGCATAGTGGGCATCCCGGCAAATATACCAAACAAGCTTGCAAGGTCAAAATACATAGCGCGCAATGCCTCCGGGAAAGCGATTGACAACAAGCCAATTACCATTTGCGGCACCAGTGTGAAAGCGATATATAGCCCAATCGCTACGCCCGATTTGCGGAATACGAAACACATAAACACACCAATGCTGTTAAATGCCAGTGCAAAAAGCACTTGTGAACCAAAGATTTGCAACACTTCTATGCCCAGTCCGCTGCCCCAATAACCCCATCCATCACTAACCGTGCCGAAAAGGATATATAAAGCGATGTTAACCACCATAAACAACACACTGAGCGTACAAGCAAACAGCAACTTGGAAAAATAAAACTTGGCGCGGCTGAAGCCGATGGTCAACTCATTTTTTACTGCGCTGCTGGAGAAGGGTGCCATGGCCAGTATTAATACAATCGGCAGGATGAAATACATCATAATATCCATAGATGCCAGCGCCATTTGTGCACCATCCGCAGCTGTGATTACCTCTTGTTGTACAAAAAGGTTAATTTCGCCATCTACGATTTCAGGTGCTTCTGTTTGTACGCCCATGATTAACGCTGACCGAAACACAAAAATGGTTAATGCCGCGATCAATAACATAATACCCAATACGATGTAAATTCCTTTGCCACGCTGCATTCTATAGGCATCTGCCCGCATCAAATTAAACATTGTAACTACCTCCGATGACGTTCTTGTAATAATCTTCCAGCGTATCCCCTACTTCTTGCATGGCGGCGAGCCTTACCCCGCCGTGGATCAATTGGTAGGATATTTCTTCGCTTTTGTCGAATTGCTCGTACAAGCGGATTTCGTTGTTGTTGACTTGCTTGTAGTTGTGGATGCCTAGGGTGGTTTCTAGGACAACACAGGCTTTTTGTGCATCGTTGACTACCAGCGACAATGCGCGTTTGCATTCTTCTTGCAATTGTTCGTGGGTGAGGTTTTTAATTAATTTGCCGTGGTGCAAGAAGGCGTACTTGGTGGCGACCAGCGACAGCTCCGTCAAGATGTGACTGGATAACAAAATGGTAATGCCTTTTTCGCTCATGGTTTGGATTAGCTTGCGGATTTCTACGATGCCCATGGGATCCAGGCCGTTGATGGGCTCGTCCAAGATGACAAAGTCCGGGTTGCTAAGCGTGGTGAGCGCAAGCCCCAAGCGTTGCTTCATACCCATGGAGAAATTCTTGAATTTTTTATTGCCAGTGTCGGTCAAGCCTACAAATTCCAGTGCATTGTTGACCACTGCCTTGTCGGGGATACCGCGCTGCTTGCGGTAGAATTCCAAGTTTTGTGCGGCGGTGAGGCCGGGATACATGGCGGGGGATTCGATGGTGGCACTCATGCGGCGGCGGGCGGCGTTGATCTTGGCCGGGTCGCTTTCGCCGAAGAGTTGGATGCTGCCGTTGTCGGGTGCAGCCAGGGATGTAATCATGCGCATCAGGGTGGTTTTGCCCGCGCCGTTTTGGCCGATCAAGCCGTAAATGTCCCCTTTTTCAATCGTAAGACTTACATCGTCTACCGCAGGCTTGCCGCCGTAGATTTTTGTAAGATTTTGTGTTTTTAACACTGTCATGTGTTTCCTCCGTTTTCAGTTGGTCGCAAGTTGCGACCGACTGGGTTTGTTGTGATGAGGAGAGAATACAGGGCAAGGCTAACAAAAGAATAAAAAAAGTTTAACAAATGTGTAACAGTTTATTTGGGAGCCTAGTCTTCCATCTTGAAGCCGATGCCCCATACGGTTTTTATGTATTCGGTTTGGGGGTTGAGTGCGTTTAACTTGGCGCGTAGGCGGCTGATGTGCATGTTGACGGTGTTGTCCGTGCCGAAGAATTCATCGCCCCATACGCTTTCGTATAGGTTGTTTTTTGTGAAAACCTTTTGCGGGTGCGTCACCATTAATTTGAGGATTTCAAATTCGCGCTTGGATAAGCCGGCTTTGGTGCCGTTGATAAATGCATCGTGGCTGTCCATATCCAGCGTCATATCCTTGTAACCGAGGTTGGAATCTGCAGCACCAAGCCCAAGGCCGGGCGTCGCTACGCGACGCAACTGCACCGCAATACGCGCCAACAGCTCATTATTATCGAAAGGCTTGGTTAAATAATCGTCCGCACCCCTTTGAAGCAAATCGACAGTGGTTTCTTTGTCCATTTTGGCCGTCAGTACGATCACCGGAATATCGTGTGTTAGGCGCACTTCTTGTAATACCTCTTCCCCTGTTTTGCCGGGTAGCATCAAATCCAGCAGCACCAGCGCGTATTTATCGTGCGGCAACATGAGCAGGGCTTCCGTGCCGGAATACGCCGCTGCTGTTGCGTAGCCTTTATGCCCCAGCAATTCGCATAGCATTTCATTGATGTGCATATCGTCTTCAACCACCAAAATTTTTTGCACAATAAAACCTTCTTTCATTTAATATGTAAGCAGATGCGGTTCGCTGCACTTATTATACACGTTCAAACGCTTTGTGTTAGACTAATACTACAATGATTTACGCGGGAGGCGACCATATGCAGGTAAATCGATTGTTCGAAATCATTTATATATTGCTGGACAAGAAAAGCGTGACCGCGAAAGAACTGGCGGAGCGCTTCGAAGTAAGCACGCGCACAATTTACCGCGATGTGGACACATTGAGCTCGGCGGGTATTCCCATTTATACCGAGAAGGGCAAGGGCGGCGGCATCAGCTTGCTGCCCGATTTTGTATTGAACAAATCGCTCCTAAGTGAGCGCGAACAAAACGAAATCCTAACCGCGTTGCACAGCCTATCTCACGTAATGACGGACGAAACCAAGGGTGTGTTAAATCGCCTGTCCACCCTTTTTAACCGCACGGCCACCAGTTGGCTAGAAGTGGATTTTTCCGAATGGAGTTATAACGACGATTTCTTCAATGACTTGAAAACCGGGATATTGGAAAGGCGCATCGTCGCGTTTGAATATTTCAACACCCAAGGCGAACGCTCCCTACGACGCGCAGAGCCAATGCAGCTTTGGTTCAAATCCCGCGCTTGGTACATCAAGGCGTATTGCTTGGACAAAAACGGCATGCGGTTGTTCAAGCTGTCGCGGATAAAAAACCTAACGCTTACGCAAGACACTTTCACCGAGCGCATTATATTAGAAGAACCACCTCCACCCCCCTGCGAACACGAAAATAAGGATGTTACATTCCGCTTTCACGTACAGCCCGAACTGGCCTACCGCGTCTTTGACGGTTATGACGACGAACATATTGCGCGCCAGCCCGACGGCAGCCTCATTGTCACCACCACTTGGTACGAGGACGATTGGTTATACTCCTACATCCTTAGCCACGGCGAATATGCCGAAGTCCTAGAGCCGCAGCACCTACGCGACACCCTCAAGGCAAAGATGCAGCGTATGATGGATAAATACGCATAATATGACACGCTGTTGTCGCATTATGCGTTTACAATAATCCAAACGATGCAATCGGGAGGATCAAATGAAAACAATCCAAGATGCAGCCACTTTTATTAAGAGCCACATTTGTAAGGTTCCTGACGATTTTGAAATCGCAGACACTTTAAAAAATGGCTTCGAACACGCGGAAATCGTTGACGGCATTAAAGAATTGCGACTCATATTGCAACTTATTGCCGACAATGTAATCTGTGATGCACAAACCGATGCTGAAATGCACATCACCGACAAACCCTCCAATGACTTCCATTTAATTTTCCCGGCGCTTACATCCCCTTATATCATGCTGTTTTGCATCGGGTTATGCGGTGAATTTGTAAATGGCTCATCTAATTGTATGACCATTGACGGCACCAAACTGTTTGATGCCTTCAAAAAATCGCGTGGAAAAAACCATAACCAACATTTAATATTCCTATCAAATCTAGGTTTTGAATTTTCTGTCGATGTTTCGGCAAAATCATTTAAATTGAATAAAATAGATGCCCTCGAAGTCCGATACCCGGATTCGCCGTCTGTGTTGGTGGGGTTAAAATGTTTAGTGGAAGCCACCGTACAAATATCACCACAAATTTACAAAGCCCAAAAATCATACGCCATTCAACCCCTATTCATGCGCAGCGATTATCATGCGCTAAACCTCCCCAAAAAATTCGCATACGATATTCGCGATTGCGCCGCGTAAATTTCCGGTGAAATCGAATTATTTTGTATTGAAACACATGACATGATGCTCAAAAATGGATGCAAGTACGAAACGGCATTTAAAATGAACGAATTCATTTTTACCTACACTTCAAAAGCGACAAAAAAAGTTGTAGCTTCCTTACGCTTCGGATTTCAAGGCGAATATATCAAGATTAATTCAAAACAGATTGACGAAGACGACTCGTTTTTGGCAAATGCGCCGCCCAATATTAAACAAGCCATAAAAAATGGTCACAACTGCGCGAAGGAAAACAACCCCGATGCATGCAATCCGAAGTGCGCGTATATACGCTTTCAGTTAGATGATCTTATGTATACAAAATGCAGGCACCTTAATTTTAATATTCCCATTGCTGCGGTTGAGGATAGAGAGTACGTTAAAACATGGCTGACCCATGAAATGGCATGACAAAACAACTTAATGGAGGTTACACATGGTTGCATCATTACAAGCATTACTGGACGATTGGAAAGTGACCCGCAGTATTATAGTGGGATTTTTGGAAGAACTGGACGACACGGATTTGGACAAGCCCTTGCCGCGCAAGGTGCTTAATACCATCCGCTTGCAGGCGTATGAGTTGACCTTGTTCCAGCGGGATATTGTGCAGTCTTTTATCACCAAAACGGTTGACTTTGGCGAGGAATACATTTATGAAAACCTCGCTGCCGATGTACTCATCAAACGAATGGCTTTTTTGGATGCCGAGCTGGAACAGGCACTTGCGCGTATGGACGGCACGGAAGTCATCGACTACTACGGCGAATCCTACAACGTGCATCGCATCGTTTCCGTTTTGATTGGGCATGAAAATATGCATGTGGGGCAGATCATCGCGTTTTGTTATGCTACGGGCATAGAAATCCCCGCTTGCATAGCCGAACCAATGGCTTTGGAAGGGTAATTACAAGCAATAATAAAAGATCCAACTGGTGGCAATGTTGCAACCAGTTGGATTTTTTTTTGATATACGATGTGGCGCGTTACATATCTTGGCCGTTGGTAAATAACTTGCAGTACACGCCTTGCTTTGCCATTAATTCGTCGTGCGTGCCTACTTCGGCGATTTGGCCTTTTTCCATTACGACGATTTTGTCTACGGAGGTGATGGTGGATAGGTTGTGCGTGGTGATGAGTATGGTGTGGTTGCTGCGCAGGGATTGGATGGTGTCCATTACGGCGCGTTCGCTGTCGCTGTCCAATGCGGAGGTGGCCTCGTCGAAAACCAAGATGGGGGCACCTTTGATTAACGCGCGGGCAATGGCGATGCGTTGTTTTTGCCCGCCGGACAAAGTTGCGCCTTTTTCGCCGCAGGGGGCGTCGTATTCGCCCTCTAGGGTAGTGATGAAGTCGTGTGCAGCGGCGCGTTTGGCTGCTTTGATTACGCGGTCTTTGTCGGCAGTGCCGCTCAAGCCCATGGCAATGTTTTCATGAATAGTCATGTCAAACAGCTTGCAGCTTTGGTCTACATAGGCGAAATATTGCCGCCAGTTTTTTGTGGGGATTTCGTTGTAACAGACGCCGCCCAGTGTCATGCCCAAATCTTTGCGGTCATATAGGCCGATGATGGCGCGTAGCAACGTGGATTTGCCACTGCCCGATTCGCCTACAAAGGCCACCATTTCGTTTTCGCTGATGGTTAAGTTGATATCTGCGAGGGTGTTTGCTTCCGCGTCCAAATAGGCGAAGCTTAAGTTTGTGATGGACAGGGTGTGTCCGTTGGGGGATGCGAGGGTATTTGCGTCCGTGTTTTCTGTGCTTTCTTCATCGGTGCTTTTGTCCAAGATGGCGAATACGCGCTTGGCCCCGGCGATGGGTACTTGCAAGTCCGCATAAGTACGGCCAACGCGCCCGATGGAATCAACGAGGGTTTCAAACATACCCAGCACCACCATCAGCATGTGAAATTCCAGCCGATAAGTGGCAACCAGCCAGCCGCCCAACGCGAAAGTCACCGCCAAGGACATCCAACCTTGCAACGTAGTGAACAACCCGCGCCACATTTCGATGAAACCGCGCTTGAAATCAAGCATTTTTAACCGTTTATTATCGGCATCAAAGGTGATCAACGCGCGGGATTGCATATTATACGCCCGCATGACCATGGCACCGGAGAAGATATTACTGGCAGTTTTTACGGTGTCGGCGTTGGCATCGAGCCGATCTTTGCCGATTTTAGCCAAAGGCTTGGTGAAGCGGTGTTGCATGACGAAGCTGATCATACCGACGACGACAGCCCCCACACCCAGACGCCAATCCACCGCGAAAATGACAATGGCCGATCCGCCAATGCCCAGCAAACATGCGACAAACTCGGTTAGCGGCTGGCCAAAAACACCCTGCGCGGTATCCGCATCGGTGTTGATGGCGGCAATGCCTTCACCGCTGTGGGCAACAGCGGCGTCCTCGATGCCGCTTTTTGTAAATTTGCGGAACAATGCCCGCTTCACGTCCATCATGATTTTCTCGCTGGCGATGATGTAGTTGTAAATCCCCGCGCCTAGCAGGACAAAGAAAATGCCCACAACGATAGAGAAATGAATCACCGCCGTAACCACCATATCGGCGTTACCCGCCACAATAGCCGCCATGATATTGCCCGACAGCAACGCCATCGCCAGCGGGAAAACAAACCCCTGCGCACTGTACATTAACTGGCTCAACGCATAGCGGAACGCATACGGCCGCGCGAAACGGAATAATTTAAAGAAATATTGATTGTCCCCTGCGGTTAGCTTCTTAAACAAGGGTTTTGCCCCCTTCCATGTGTATGACGGTGTCGCAAAAGGCAACGGCACTGTCGCGGTGCGCCACCATGATGACGGTTTTGTCCTTTGCGGCGTCGTTCAAGCTGCGGAAAATAGCGGCTTCAGTGGTGGGGTCTAACGAGGATGTGGCTTCATCGAACAGGATGATGGGCGCGTCCTTGTAAAACGCGCGTGCCATGGCAATGCGTTGGCGTTGACCGCCGGATATATTTTCGGAGGATTCGGCCAATACGCTGTCCCATTGGTTGGGCAGAGATTGGATGAAGTCAAGAATGCCCGCTTCGGCGCAGGCTTTTTGCAACCGTGCGGGGTCGGTGATGGTGCTTTCCATGGTGATGTTCTCGCCGATGGTGCCCGGCAGCAGGAAGCTGTCCTGCGGGATGTAAGCAATCATGTTGCGCAAGTCTGCGCGCGATGCTTGGGTGATGTCGGTGCCGCTGATGGTGATTTGGCCGTCGGTGGGGTCGTACAACCCCATGAGCAGCTTGAGGATCGTAGACTTGCCGCTGCCACTTTCACCCACGAATGCCACGCGGCTGCCGGGGGCGATACTGAATTGCGCGGCATTCAATGCCAACGGCAAATCCGCGCCGTATGCAAAGGAGACATTTTTAAACACGATGGCGGGGTTGGCGGGGTCTAAGGATTCGCTTGCAGCGCGTTCTTCCGGTGGGTGGTCGGTGTTTTCATTTACGCGCTTGGCCCGAGCGACGCTGGGTGCAAGGTTGCCGATGCCGTTGGCAACCTCGGATATGCCGCCGATGACCATCATGATGGTGGCAAGATACGCGATAAATTCAGCAATGGTAAGATTCGAATTGATAACCCCAAGCGCTAACACTACATTGATGACCGCAATGGGCCCAAATAGCGCGAAAAATGCCGTGGACACCAGCAAAATCGACGCCTTAGCCACGCGCTTGGTGGCCGCCATGTATCGGTTGTATACCGTCATATAGCGCTCTTCCATAACGGCAGCTAGGTCATATGACACGACCACGGACACATTTTGCAACGAGTCATTAACGACGGCGTTGAAGTTGGCCGTTTCTTTGGATTGCTCCTCGGCGTGTTTGCGCATGGGCATGGACAAGATGATCACCAGCGCGAACATAACAATAAACGCGACCACCAGCGCACCCGTGTACAGTGGGCTTATCATCAGCAAAAACACCAGCGACACCGCAAAGGAAATGAACCCGGAAATCACATTCATAATGCCGTCAGAAATTAAATTGGCGGCTTCGGGGATATCGTTGGAATAAATAGATAAACTTTCACCGCTGCCCGCTTCCTCTACTTTGGCGAAGGGCGCACCCAAGAAATGGCGGATAAAATACAGCCGCAAGTTGAACCCTGCGTTGGCAGAAAAACGCGCAAGCCACAACGTAGATAGTGCCGAACATATCGCGCGGATAATCGTAATGCCCGATACCAGCACCAACAGCCAAATCAACGTATCCACATCATGGCCAAGCGCGGCTTCGCCCATTTCGCCCTGCAAGCGGTTGGTTAATACCAACCCCACGGACAGGATTGCACACGCCAGGGTATAAAACAGCAAAAAGCCGCGATATCGTTGTCCGGCTTTTTTCATGGTTGTTAATATTGTTTTCATTGTGCCTCCTCTTTGCTGCCCGTTTGCCGCGCAGCTTGGACTCCATACGGAATCTATTTCGAGCATACTATGAACTTCGGCGTGCTGTCAAATTTTTGTTCCGCGCCATATGACAAGGGCGCAGCTTATTTTTTCAAGCTGCGCCCTTCGAGTGGTGCTTTTATATTGTGGTTAAGTTAAAAAGTGCTTGCTTCGGCATGGGCTTCTGCGGGGGTTTCTTCTGCGTTGAACATATCTACTACGTCGAATAGCAAGTCCAAGTTGTACATACTTGACAAGCCTACTACGATTTTGCATTTTTCTTTGCCTTTTTCGTTGTAGGCATAGAAGTTGACGCCGTCTTCATTGGCTTGCAAGTTGGTAATATCTACTACGGGCAGATGGATATCGCCTTTGCGTCTGGTTTGAATGAACACGCCGTTTTCGAGCCGCAGTTCATCGCCGAAGGAGAGGGTCATGTTGGGCACGGTGGCGGGGGTGATGTTGTGTTGCTTGATGTACCAATTGGTGAATCGCTCGGACAGTAAGCCGCCTGCAGTTTTGATTACGTTGGCGTCTTTTAATTCCGGGGTGTTGGGCTTGATGATCATCGTGCGGGGTTGTGTGCGGCGATAATGCGCGTCACGCACTGCAGCGGCAGCGCCCGCTATCGCACCCGCGACAACCGCGCCCAAAACACCACCGCCCGCTACTGTGGAAAAACTTACATCATCGGGGTTGTCGGTCAGGCCGGCGATTTGATTGAAATGGAAGGATTGATTATTGCGGCCTTTGATTACATGAACGCCTTCTTCGTATACAGTCACTTTGGATTTCATGCTGTTGGCCAGCCAAAACAAGCCAATCAGGACGATGGGCGTGACACCCAAAGCCGCAAATCCACCAATTCTATCCCCGGGGTCTTGCGGGTCGTTGATGAAGAAAATACCAGCAAAGATAAGTAAAATGGCCAAAATGACCGCACCCGTTTTAATTAAAATCGGCATGCTGGCTTTGGTTTTAAATTCTGCCACGATGTTGCCTTTATTTTGCGTCTCGTGCATGAGTGGTGTTTCGTACATGTTATCCCTCTCCCTATGCAATTTTATATATGCAGTATAACGCATTTTTACTTTATCAGGCAATTGGTTTCCGCACTGGTTTTCGCATTTTTCGCTACATTATCGAATACGATTAACAATCAATTGGCGGAAAAGGTGAAGCATGAAACGCATCAATGCGCCCCTTATGATTCGGAAGAAAGCGTTTTATACAATGGTGTTTATGTTACTGGCGTTGTCGTTTTTATTTGGGCGATTGTTTTACATACAGGCCTTCCGCGCAGAGGAATTGCAGGCGTTGGCCTTCGAGCAGCAGACGCGTGACCGACTCATCGCACCCGTGCGCGGCACGATATATGACCGCAACATGGTGGGGTTGGCCGTGTCCGAAACGGTGGCCAGTGTAAGCGTCATCTACGCACAGATGCGCGACATACCGGGTACGGCGCGTATCTTGGCGCAGGAGTTGGAATTGGACGAAGCCGACGTGTTGGCGCGGATATCGCGCCGCGTGGCGTTGGTACGCGTGGCCACACAAGTGGATAAAGCCACCGCCGACCGCCTGCGCGAAATGAATCTGCCCGGCGTGGTCATCGACGAGGACATCCGCCGTTTTTATCCGTTTGGGTCGTTGGCTTCGCAGGTGATTGGCTTTGTGGGGCGCGACAATCAGGGCATTATCGGCCTAGAAGCCCGCTACGACGAATTTTTGCGCGGCGCATCCGGGCGCATCTTGACCGAAACCGACGTAGCTGGGCGCGTACTATCCGGCGGGCAAATCTACCGCCAGCCGCCCACGGATGGGTATTCACTCGTCCTCACCATTGACGCCATGCTGCAAGCCTATGCCGAACAAACCATTGAATTGCTGGTGTACGAAAAAAACGCCCTGCGCGGCGTTATTATTTTAATGAACCCCCAAACCGGCGCCATCTACGCGCTGGCCAACAAGCCCGACTTTGACCTGAACGACCCCTTCACCATAACCGACCCCGCCCTACACGCCGTGTGGGATACCTTCACCCAGCAGCAGCAAATGGACTATTTGAACCGTATGTGGCGCAACTTCGCCATCAACGACACCTACGAGCCGGGGTCTACGTTCAAGATCGTTACCTCGGCCGCCGGGTTGCAAGAAGGGCTGATTACCACCGCGTCGCCCTTCGTGTGCAGCGGCTCCACCACCGTGGGTGGCCGCGTGATTAAATGCTGGCGGTCGCCGCGTTCGCACGGCGCACAAACCTTCATCCAAGGGGTACAAAACTCTTGCAAGCAGGTGTTTAGGAAAAACCTTTTTTCGGCGATAACTGCCATTGATTTATTCCCATTGTGTGGTAGGATTGCTTGAAAATTGAGGGAGGCAACCATGCAGGCATTAATCGAATTTGTGGGCGATAACCGCATCCGTGCTATGTGGGATGAAACATCATTGAAATGGTGGTTTTCGGCCATTGATATATGCGCGGCGTTGCGTGGGTGCGATTACAAAACCGCACAAAATTATTATAAATCGTGGACGCACAAACAAAACGTAGCGGGAAGTCAGTCTGTCACGCACAGTAACCAACTGAAATTTCTGGCCGCCGATGGCAAGCGATACAACACCGCCGCTGTAGACTACGCCAACGCCCTGCGCCTCATACAAACCCTACCCGGCGCACATGCGGACAAGCTACGTTTGTCGCTGGCGCAAGCGTTGGAACACGATCCCAACGTTTCCGCCCAATTCACCCAACTGGGCACCACCAACCGCGACCAACCCCAAACCGAAATATCCCTGCTAACCATCACCAAAACCCCCATCGTGTAAGCGATGGCACAAAAGAGGACAAGCTCATGCCCATACGCAACCTTACACCCTTCCACGATCCATTATTCCGCAAAACGAGCAAACCTGTGGTGAAATTCGACGACCGCTTATTTGCGCTGCTGGACGACATGCACGACACGCTCAAGCGCGCCAACGGCTACGGCTGCGCGGCGGTACACGTCGGCATCTTGCGCCGCGTGGTGATCGTGCATGACGCAAGCGGCATCATCGAACTCATCAATCCCACCATCACAAAAACAAGCACCGCCACACAACGCGTGCAGGAAGGCTCCATCGCCCCCGGCGCACCGCGCGGCCACGTCCTGCGCCCCACCCATGTCACTGTCACCGCACAAGACCGCCACGGCAACCCCATTATTATCACGAGCGAGGGCTTCCTGGCTGCCACCCTGTGCCACGAAATCGACCATCTGGACGGCATTTTATTCTCCGATAAATTAATTTAAACCCCTAAAGGAGCGAACCCACATGGCAGAACTCAAGTACGAAGTCACCAAGCACATCGGCGTATTATCCGAAGGCTCACGCGGCTGGCAAAAGGAACTCAACCTCGTAAGCTGGAACGACCGCGAGCCCAAATTCGACATCCGCGACTGGGCCCCCGAGCGCGAAAAAATGGGCAAAGGCGTAACCCTGTCCAACGACGAAGTCACCAAACTAAAAGCACTCTTGGACGAAATAGGCATATGACCGACGAAAAAGTTTTTGCCATGACCATCGCCCGCATCTATCCCCTGCTGGTACAAAAAGCCGAGCGCAAAGGCCGCACCCAAGCCGAAGTCAATACCGTCATCTGCTGGCTCACCGGCTACGACACGGCGGGGCTAGCGATGCAAGTCCAAAGCGAGGCCACGCTGGAGACCTTCTTCAACCAAGCCCCACAAATCCACCCCAACGCGGCGCGCATCACGGGCATCATTTGCGGCGTGCGCGTAGAAGAAATCACCGACCCGCTCATGCAAAACATCCGCCGTATGGACAAGCTCGTGGACGAGCTGGCCAAGGGCAAAGCGATGGAAAAAATCCTGCGAACGGAGGCGTCCCCATGCAAGTAAAAGTCTTGCAAAACCACCCCGGCGAAGGTCAATTTCCGACCTTTCCCGCCGGCACCCCCGTAACCATCACCGGCGATGAATGCGCCGAATTCCTACATTGGTACCCGTGCGAAATCGACGGCCACGCCACTTATGTACCCGACACTTTCCTACACAATGGCGCACTCAATCGCACTTACAACCCCACCGAACTCGTACAAAAAGCGGGTGATATCCTCACCGTCAACGCCATCATCAACGCATGGCTGCTAGCCACCAACGCAACCGGGCAAACCGGCTGGATCCCCGCCGAAATATGCATTACACCCTAACGCGCTCTGCCCGCAAAACCACCGCCATCTACATCCGCGACGGCCAAGTCGAAGTACGCGCCCCGTTCTACATGACGCGCCGCGCCATCGACCGCTTTGTCGCGGAAAAAGTGCCGTGGATCAACAAAAACGTAGCCGAACAAACCACGCAAATCGAGCAAAAAAAGGCCTTCTCCACCGATTACGGCAGTACCCTGACCCTGCGTGGCAAACCCTACCCCATCACCCAACGCCACAACCCCTACGCCGAATTTGACGACGATGCCTTCTACATGCCGCCGGGCCTACAACCCCCACAGATCAAAACCCTATGCATCCGCTTATACAAAATCCTCGCACAAATGCACATCACCCAACGCGTAGATTTTTTCGCCCGTAAAATGAAAGTCGAACCCATCGTCACCAAAATAAACAGCGCCACCAAACGCTGGGGCAGTTGCTCTTCGCAAAAAAGTTTAAATTTCACTTGGCGGCTCATCATGGCCGACGACGAAGCCATCGACTACGTGGTCGTACACGAACTGGCCCACATTTTGCAACCCGACCACTCCCCGCAATTCTGGGCCATCGTCCAAAAATTCCTACCCGACTACCCCAACCGCCAAGCCAAGCTGAAAGAATTGCAAACCTGCTTAAATAGCGAAGATTGGAGCTAACGACCATGTTGTTTGAATACACCTTATCCGCCCCGCAAGCACACTTTTACAACATCACCCCCCAAGTCCGTGAAGCTGTCACGCAAAGCAGCGTGATCTCCGGCATGGCCGTGGTTTTCAACCCGCACACTACCGCGGGCATCACCATCAACGAGAACGCCGACCCCGATGTCATCCCCGACTTGCTGCACGGCTTGGATAGTGCCTTCCCCGACCGCGCCGCCTTCCGCCACAGCGAAGGCAACAGCGCGGCACACCTCAAGGCGTCGGCGATGGGTGCAAGCGCGACCCTCATTATCGACAACGGCAAGCTCGTGCTGGGGACTTGGCAGGGCATTTATTTTTGCGAATTCGACCCGCCACGCAACCGTAAATTTTATGTAAAAATCATGCGCAGCGAATAAAACGCCACCCATTTTTTGCAAAGCATTGAAAAAGAGGTGCATCCATGAATTTCACCCTATCAGCGGTATTGACCTTCTACCTGCCGCAGGCGGCCTCGCTCAAGGACAAACGCCAAGTGCGCCGCAGCCTTATCGAGAAAACGCGCCACAAATTTAACGCCTCCATAGCGGAGGTGGACACGCAGGACATCTTGCAAACGTTGACTGTCGGCATCGCCGTGGTGTCGAGCGATGCCGCGCACCGCCGCAACTGCATGGAAGAGATCATCCGCTTCATGGAAGCCAACGCCGACGCGGAACTCACCTCCGTAGAAATGGACGAATCCTGATGAAAATCCTGACCCTGTACTTCTCCGGCACGGGCAATACGCGCTATGTGGCGCAATCGTTCAGCCAAAAAATGGCTGCGCCCTGCCATTCGATTGAGGACGCGGTTAACTTTGCCGAAGCGATCGCAGCCGCGGATACCGTTGCGCTTTGTTACCCGATTTACGGCTCGCGCGCACCGTTCATCATGCGGCAGTTTGTGGCGCAACACCTAGCGGCTTTCGCGGGCAAGAAGCTGATTATCTTCGTCACGCAGACGCTATTTTCCGGAGATGGCGCACGAGCCATTACCGACCTTTTCCCCGCCAATCATGTGCAGGTTATTTACGCCGAACATTTTTTCATGCCCAACAACATATCCAACATTTTCTTTCTGCGCAAAGCGAGCGCGGCTTCCATAACAAGACGCGCTCGCCGGGCAGACAAAAAATTGGACAAAGTTTGCCGCAATATAAAAGAAGGCATAATCAAGCGGCGTGGGTTTTCCGCACTTTCCAAGCTCATCGGCAAGCTGCAAGGTATCCCGTGGCAGGGTAACAGCCGCCAAGTCGCCGCCGCCAAGCGCAGCATGGAACACCGCGCCATGCGCAAAGTAAAAATCGGCGCAGGCTGCACCCACTGCGGCATCTGCGTAACATGCTGCCCCATGCGCAACTTCCAAGCCGCACAAGGCACCATCACGCCGCTGGATAACTGCACGATCTGCTACCGCTGCATCAACCGCTGCCCGCAAAAAGTGATTTCCGTGTGGTTCAATGCCAAGCCCAAGTGGCAGTACAGAGGCATGAAATGAGCATAAAATTCACAGACGTTGGGTTTGTCACGAGCGATGTGCTGCGGCTCCGCGCCTTTTATCAATCCCTTTTCGGCGGCACAGTCGATGGCAACAAAATGCACGCCTCATTGCGCATGGACGGGATGGGCTTCACTTTTTTGCGGCACCGAAATGCGGCCTTCTATTACGAATTGGCGGACGGCGCAAGCAATGTGATTTTGACGTTTGACGTGGACGCCGAACACACGCGCGTAGCATCGCTGGGCGTAGAAATCATTTACGCACCCAAGACGCATCCGTGGGGCGCAAGGTCATTCCAATTCAAAGACCCCGACGGAAACGTATTAAACTTCCGCACCGTGGCCAAAAAATCATGAACGCCGCCGTGCCACGCATTTATGAAAAACTACTCGCCCACTTCGGCCATTTGCAATGGTGGCCTGCGCAATCACCCTACGAAGTCATGGTGGGCGCAGTACTAACGCAAAACACCGCATGGCGCAACGTAGAAAAAGCCATCGCCAACTTCGGCGGCCAACTATCACCGCAATTCGTGCGCGATGTAGATACCGAAATGCTCATCGACATCATCCGCCCCGCCGGGTTCTTCAACCAAAAAGCATTATACCTAAAGGCACTAACGGCGTGGTTCGCGCAATACAATTACGACATCTCCACTGCCCAGCGCGAGCCGCCGGACAAACTGCGCACGCAGTTGCTGACGGTCAAGGGTATCGGCAAGGAAACGGCGGATTGCGTTTTGTTATACGCGCTGGGCTTACCGACTTTTGTGGTGGATGCGTACACCGTGCGGCTTTGTGCGCGGTATGGGTTGGATGCGGGCGATAAATATGATGCGGTTAAGGATTTTTTTGAAGCGAGTTTGCCACGCGATGCGACGCTGTTTAATAATTATCACGCGGCGATTGTGCATTTGGGCAAGGATTTTTGTCGGAAAAATAAGCCGCTGTGCGGGGCGTGTCCGCTGGGGGATGCTTGTGCGCGGGTGGGGGTATAAAATGCAACTTATTACAAACAGACTCATTCTTCGTGAATATGCTAAAAATGATAAACATAATCTTTACGCATTGTTTACAGAAAAATTTGCGTTCACATATGAAGCGCATTTGCCAAAAAAGATTTCAGACATGGATGTTTATTTAAATTTTCATTTAGAAAATGCGCAAACTACAAACCGAACACACTATTATTATGTTATTGAACTGCAAGAAACCCATGAATTTATCGGCAGTATCGGATACGCATTTGCAAATGAAATTAACATAAATGGCATTGATGGCTGGGTAATGGAATTGGAATATTATCTTTTAGAAAAATATTGGGGCATGGGATATATGCCCGAAGCACTAAGAAAAATATTGTCAACGGCTTTTGAAAAAAATAATATTTTAAAAATTTTTGCGCAGTGCCATAAAGATAATCCTAAAAGTGAAATGGTAATGATTAAATGCGGAATGATTAAGTCAACGAATCAACCCGAACCAAAAAAATATAACGGCGTAGTAAAAGAAAATGTTAGATATGAAATAACCGCAGATTGTTTTATTCCACCGCATCAATAACAACTGCATTCTTATTTTTGAATGGTTCCCTGCGAACCACTATTTTTTTTACATATGTATGCAGGGCTTGCTGTCGCTGTTCGCTGTTCAAGTCGTGCCAGTTGTCTGCCAATAATGCCGTATGGATTTGAAATGCCTGCTCGATTTTGTTGTGATTAAGCAGGTTTTTTTCGTTGCATTTATTTTTCATGGCGTTGATGCAGCGGTAGTTAATCACTTTTGTAATTCCGTCCGCTTTGCGGCTCCATTTGGTTGTGTACTTGCCGC
The DNA here is from genome assembly GCA_009781755.1 of Defluviitaleaceae bacterium. Taxonomy (GTDB): domain Bacteria; phylum Bacillota; class Clostridia; order Lachnospirales; family WQUN01; genus WQRX01. Next base: position 18,768 of record WQVD01000028.1, read on the forward strand.
CGCAGGCCGCGCAATATAAGACGCCGCAGAAGTAAGCCTCGGCACTTGCTCGCTTAGTGGGGGTGGTGTCTTGCGTGCGCGTTAGTTTCTCCTGCGCTGCGCTGAAAGTAGCCTCGCTGAGGATGGGTTCGTGTTTGCCGTCGGCCTCGAAATAGCGCGCTTCGTCCTTGATGCTGTAGCGCACCCGACCTATGTAATTGGGGTTGCGCAAAATGAGTTTGACGGCGGCGGCGGACCAGGTTTTGCCGCGTTTGGTGGGGATTTTTTCTGCGTCCAGCGTGCGGGCGATTTGCGTTAGCGTGTCGTTGCCGTGCAGGTACATGGCGAAGATGCGCCGCACGACTTCGGCCTCTTGGGGGTGCGGGGTTTGAACTTTGCCACCGGGGGTGCGGGTGTAACCGTAGGAGGGGTAGATGGCGGCGGGGGTGAAGCCCTCCTTGACCTTGCGCTCGTTGCCCATGCGCACGCGCTCGGCCAGGTTTTCGCGTTCAAATTCGGCGAAGATGCCCACGATTTTAATGAACATGCGCCCCGTGGCTGTGGCCGTGTCGATGGATTCGTTCAGCGAGTTGAAGGCGCATTTGTGCCGGTTAAAGAGGTCCACCAGCTCGATGAGGTTTTTTGTGGAGCGGGTCAAGCGGTCGATTTTGTAGACCAACACGTTGTTGACCGTGCCGTCCGCCACGTCGGCCAGCATGCGCTTGATGGCCGGGCGTCCTTCGATGTCCTTGGCCGAAATGCCCTCATCGGCATATACGGCATGCACCGGCCAGTCCTTGATCGCGGCATAACTGCGCAATTTTTCTTCCTGCGCGCGGATGGAGTACCCCTCGCGGGCTTGTTCTTCGGTGGATACGCGGACGTAGATGGCCGTGCGGGTCATGCCGCACGCCCGGATAAATTCAAGCTATTAGCACGGCTAATAGCTTGAATTTGAAAAATGCAATTGATGCTCACGGTTCGCCCCTTCGTTTTATCCTTACAACAATGTATGGGCGTTATCCCAAAAAATTCCCCCAGGTGGTTTTTCTTAAACACGCGCAACCCCGTATTCATGGCCATTGGCGAGGCGTTGGGCGCAGAATTGTTCCACGACTACCTCATGCGTTTCGGCTTCCACGAAAAAACGGGCATCGACCTACCCGGCGAGGCCGTGGGCATCTTGTATTCCGCCGACCGCATCGGCCCCGTCGAATTGGCGACCATGGCGTTCGGCCAGAGCCTTACCATCACGCCGTTGCAACTTCTGAGCGCGGCCGCTACCGTTATCAACGGCGGTTACCGCATCACCCCCCACGTAGGTTTGCGTCTCATCGACGCCGATGGCCGCATCGTAGAAGAACTCACCCCCGAACGCGGCGAGCAGATCCTCACCCACGAAGTCAGCGAGACCATGCGTTTCATCCTCGAATCCGTCGTCAGCGAGGGCACCGGCCACCGCACCTACATCCCCGGTTTCCGCATCGGCGGCAAGACCGCCACCAGCCAAAAACTGCCCCGCGGCTCCGGCCGATACATTTCCTCCATCATGGCCTTCGCCCCCGCCGAGCACCCCGAACTCGTAGCCCTCGTACTCATTGACGAGCCCCAAGGCGCTTACTACGGCGGCCAAGTCACCGGCCCCGTCATGCAAGTGTTGATGGAAAATGTCCTACCCTACCTAGGCATCCGCCCCCAATACAACGAAGCCGAACTAGCCGTGCCCGGCACCGCCCCCGTACTGGTGCCCCAACTGCGTGGACTACCACGAGAAGAGGCGTTGGCACTGCTGAAAGAAGCCCGCTTAGGGTTTGACATCGTAGGCGAAGGTGATACTATAATAGACCAGTTTCCAATTTTTGGTGAGTTGGTGAATCAGGGGGTACGGGTGCTGCTGCGGGTGGGTGGGGACGGGAGCTAAGGTCGCGGCAAAAATTAAAAGATTAAGGTCAAAAAACTTAAGACCCTGGTGCGCTGCCCCAGACCCCGCAAGGGGCGCAACCCCTTGACCCGATGATGGGTGGCGGCAATAACGTTATGAGCACCTTTTTTGTATAGGGAGAGAAAATAAATGCACTTATATCATTACTATGACAAAAGCAGAACGCCTTTTTTGAATATGTCAGATTTGTCAGAAGAAGAATCAATTCAACTGCACACTAAGTTGGCAAAGAAAGACGGCAGTATTTTTGCAATGCGTGATAGTAACGGGCAATATATGAATCAAAGGCGCATTGTCGAACAACGCGCACATTCTATGTTTGTTAGAAAGGGTGGCAACCCTCAAAGAACAACGCCGCATTATATGATACTGGCTAAAGCAGAATTGGAAGAATGTAAAGCATGGTTTTCGGATTGCGCGGTGGTAAAAATACCGTTAGAAGAGTTTGATAAAAATACGCTTTCATTCACATACGGCGATTCATTCCCTACCTTCAAGCCGATTTTTGACGAACAACTCGAATACGATTTATTCTTGTACGATGAAATTTTAAAAGTCATCGCACAGCGCGGCATGCCACCTACCCGCAATAACAATATGTCGTGGCTAGAACCGAGCTACATTGAAGTGCAAGTATGGAGCGATGAAACGATAGACAAATACCGCTGCTAACAGGATGGTGCAAAATGTTTATAGATTACAAATCGCGTATAAACGACCCTACAATTCACAAAATCATGGCGCACGCCTTATTCGACCCCTCACCGGAATGCATCGAAAAAGAAATCGCACTCATCAACAGCGACGATACGACGCAATTTTTTGCATGGGTGGAAAAAGACATTCCTATCGGTATATGTAGTTATGAAATCCACGACAACAAAATCGAAGTACACCTCATCGCAGTAGCCGAGAATGCACGCGGGCGCGGCATTGGCGGCGCGATGATACGCGCGTTGCAAGCACGCCACCACAAGCCCATCGAGGCCGAAACCGACGACGATGCAGTGGCGTTCTACCAAAAAATCGGCTTCTCCGTGCATGCGTTCAGCCACGAAATGCGCGGTCAGCGGTATACCTGCGCACTCCCCTGCCCTACGCACCCGTTGTCGCGTCTATTACAAGACATTCCGCATACGGTTCTTTCGGGCGATGTTGACCGCGCCGTTGTTACTGCCACCATCGACTCCCGCGCGGTGTCGAAAAATGCGTTATTTATCTGCCTCAAAGGCTTGAACGTAGACGGGCATAAGTATATGATGGAAGCCACTCGTGCCGCTGCATCCGCCATTTTGGTGCAGGACAAAGACGCGGCAGAGGATTTCCTGCGCAACGCGCTTGCTGCCGATGCCAACGTAACCCTGCCCACGATTGTCCACGTCGATAACACACGCAAAGCCATGGGCGTTATTGCCGCCAATTTCCACCGGCACCCCGCGCGCAAGCTGCGTTTGGTGGGCGTCACCGGCACCAACGGCAAGACCACGTCCACCCACTTCATCGAGAACATACTGCGTAAAAACGGGCGCAAAACGGGGCTCATCGGCACAGCGGGCGCATTGGTTGATGGCGTGGCATTGCCCATCGCCTTCGCCACCGCCACCACCCCCGACCCCCTCGAATTACACGCCATTTTTGCCGAAATGGTGCGCTTGGGTGTGCAAGACGTGGTCATGGAAGTATCCTCCCACGCGCTGGCACTGCATAAAATGGAAGGCTTGGCCTTCGAAGTCGGCGTGTTCACCAACCTGACACAAGACCATTTGGACTTCCACGGCACGATGGAAAATTATCACGACGCCAAGGCGTTGCTTTTCAAAATCAGCAAATCCGCCGTCGTCAATGCCGACGACCCCAACACATCAACCATGCTCAAATTCTTCACCGGCGCACCGTGTTTGCGGTATAGCTTGCTACAAGAAACCGACCTATACGCACAAAACGTCCGCGTCACGTCCAACGGTATGACCTTCGACCTAACCACCGGTGTGGATACACAATCATACACCCTACCCATTTTGGGGCGTTTTAACGTTTACAATTGCTTGGCCGCAATCGGTGTGGCTCAATTGCTGGGGCTTGCACCCAATGTTTTGCCACAAAGCATCGCCGCCATCGACCCCGTGCGTGGCCGCTTCCAACTCGTACCCAATGACCGCGGCGTGCTGGTCATCGTAGATTATGCCCACAGCCCCGACGGGCTGGAAAATATTATCAAGGCCGTGCGCGATATCACCCCCGGGCGCGTCATCACCCTATTCGGCTGCGGCGGCGACCGCGACACCGAAAAACGCCCGCAAATGGGGTGCATCGCTGCACAATTATCCGATCATGTCATCATCACCTCCGACAACCCGCGCACTGAGCCACCCATGCAAATCATCCGCCAAACCGAAGCCGGCACACGCGATTTGAACACTCCCTACGAAATCCACGAAAACCGCCGCACCGCCATTCACGCAGGTATACAAATGTTGCGCGAAGGCGACGCCCTAATCATCGCAGGCAAAGGCCATGAGAACTACCAAATCATCGGCACAACCAAACACCACTTCGATGACGTTGAAGTGGCACGGGAGTTATTACTCCGCTAATATTGCTCCGTGGACTGCGTCAGCACCTCCTAGCATGCCTGCCGGGCACGCATCGTCGGCACTTCCTTGCCACGAATCAATATCAAACGGCAATCCTTGTTTAAATTTTTTTGGAGGGAGTAAGATTATGCAGTTAATCATCCAAGAAATCGCCGCCGCATGCAACGGCCACCTCATGCACCCCGACGCGGTTGATTTGCGCGTTACCTCCATATGCACCGACACACGCACCCTCGCGCCCGGTGCGCTTTTCGTACCGCTCAAGGGCGACAACTTCGACGGACACAACTACATCGCGCAAGCCGCCGCCGCCGGTGCCATCGTCGCTCTTACGGAAAACGAAACCAATGATTCTCCCATCCCCCTCATCCGCGTATCCTCCACGCACAAGGCATTGTTGGATTTGGCCGCATATTTCCGCCGTATACATAATATAAAAGTCGTAGCCGTCGCAGGCAGCGCAGGCAAAACCACCACCAAAGAAATGATCGCTGCCGTACTGGCGCAACGTTACAAAGTTAAAAAAACACCCGGCAATTTCAACAACCACATCGGCTTGCCCCTGTCCATTTTCCAACTAGAACCCGACGACCAAGTCCTGGTGCTGGAGATGGGTATGAACCACGCCGGTGAAATCACCCCCCTGAGCCACACTGCCGCCCCCGACATCGCCGTCCTCACTTACATCGGTGACGAACATATGGAAAACTTCGCCAACCACGAAGCCGTACTGCAAGCCAACTTGGAAATCGTAGACGGCATGGCACCCGGCAGCACCGTCGTCCTCAACGGCGACAACCCCTTGCTCACCGGCCCCATCGCCGCGCAAAAAACGCAGCCGTTCACCGTGCATCGCTCTGCATCCGCCAACATCATGCAAGCCGAACCACGCGGATTGGCAGAAACGGTGTGCCACTTCCGCATCAACGATACGGACCTTCACCTCACCATTCCATTGCCCGGCAGCCACATGGCCATGAATGCCCTGCTCGCCGCCACCGTAGCCATCGAAATGGGACTTACCCCGCAAGAAATCGCCAACGGCTTCGCATCCATGAACCCACCCGAAGGACGGCTCAGTGTCACGCAGGCCAACGGCATGACCCTCATCAACGACGCATACAACGCCAGCCCCGCATCCATGCAAGAGGCCATCAAGGTGCTGCTGTTGGAAACACCCCACAAAACCCAACGCCGCGTCTGCATCTTGGGCGATATGTACGAGCTCGGTAATATTTCCGAACAACGTCACCGCGAAGTGGGCGCATTTGCTGAAGCTGCGGGCATTGACTTGTTGGTAGCCATCGGCCCGATGGCGCGTTGGTTGCACGAGGGGTATATCGCCGCGACAGAGCGCGTATTTTCTGCGCTGCACTTTGCCGATGTGGACACCTTTTTGGCACAATGGCAAACCATTTTATTCGCTAGGGATACCGTGCTGATCAAGGCATCCAACGGCATGAAATTTGACAAAATCGTTCGCACACTATCGGAGGAATGTTCATGAGCACTGCTGTATATGCCGTATTGGTCGCATTCATCGCAAATATTATCTTGTGCCCATTATTGATTCCAACATTAACAAAATTTAAATTTGGGCAGTACATACGCAGCGATGGCCCCGCTTCCCACGGCAAAAAAACCGGCACGCCTACCATGGGCGGCATTGTTATCATTGCCGGATTTCTCATTTCTGCGCTTATTTTTATGCGAGACAACCCGCAAGCACTGGCCATTGTGGGGGTAACTGTGGCATTCGGTTGCATTGGCTTCATGGACGATTATTTAAAAATTAAACGCAAGCAAAATTTGGGGCTGCGCGCATATCAGAAGTTTTTGGCATTGATGGTGGTTTCGATCGCGTTTGTGCTCTTTTGGCGTACATTGCCGGGATATTCTACGGCAATCATGGTTCCATTCTTGCCGGACACGATGTTGGATCTGGGATTGCTATATCCGGCATTTGCTTGCTTGATATTTTTGAGCGCCACCAACGGGGCCAACCTGACCGATGGTTTGGACGGATTGGCGGCAGGAGTGACCGCGCTCATTGTCGTGTTTTTCATGTTTGCGGCTTGGATATTTGAATCGCCGGTTTTGCCGGTTACGGGGGCTGCAGTGGGTGCATTATTAGGCTTTTTGCTGTTTAATTCGCACCCGGCGCGGTTATTTATGGGAGACACGGGGTCGCTTGCGCTGGGGGGCTTTGTGGCGGCAGTTTCGTTGATGCTGGGCATGCCGCTATTCCTGCTGATTGTTGCGATTGTGTACGTCATGGAGACGTTGAGCGTCATCATCCAAGTGGGATATTTTAAACTGACGGGCGGCAAGCGGTTTTTCAAAATGGCACCCATCCACCACGCGTTCGAACTGTCCGGCTGGCCTGAAACGAAAGTCGTTGCGTTTTTCTACATCATCACGGCAATGGCTTGCTTGCTAGGTTACTTGGCGATTATGGGAGTGTAAAATGGATATAAACGGGAAAAAGGTACTCGTATGCGGTGCTGCGCGCAGTGGCATTGCCGCCGCCAAATTATTAAACAAACACGGCGCGATGGTTACGTTGCAAGACATGAAGACGCAAATCGCCGAGGAAATATTAAACGACCCGCAATTGGTAGGCGTGGCATTTTTTTTAGGTAACGAACCCGACGACATTGTGGGCGGGTTTGATTTTATCGTCATCAGCCCCGGCATATCGATGTACAAACCATTTGTGCAACGCGCGCAATCGCTGGGTGTGCCTGTATGGGGCGAGGCGGAATTGGCCTATCGTTTTTGCTCGTGCCCGATGATTGCCATCACCGGCACCAACGGCAAAACCACCGTCACTACGCTGGTGGGCGAAATCATGAAACGCCACATTGCAGGCACCACGGTTGCGGGCAATATCGGCATCCCTATGACCGGCCAAGTGGAATCGTTGACCCCTGCCGATTATCTTGTGGCCGAAATCTCCAGCTTTCAATTAGAAACCGCCGTCGCCTTCCGCCCGCAGATAAGCGCGGTGTTGAACATGACCGAAGACCATCTTGACCGCCACGGCGACATGGCCACATACATACAAATGAAGGCACGCATCTTCGCCAACCAAAAAGACGGCGATTTTGCGGTGCTTAACTACGAAAACGCCATCACGCGGGATATGAAGCCCCCGTGCCGCACGGTATGGTTTTCGGCTACGCGACTGCCGCGGATTTCTACGGGGGTTTACCTGCGCGATGCTTCGATTTTCGCGCGGTTGGATGAGGGCGATGAGGAGCAATTTATCGCGCAGTTGATGCATGTGCGCGCCCACCCAGAGAATGCGCTGGCGGCTACTGCCATTTGCTTGTGCGCGGGCGTTCCTGTGGATACGATTGCCGCAGGACTACGCGATTTCAAGGGCGTGGCGCATCGTTTGGAATTTGTGGAGACGATTTATGGCGTGGATTATTACAATGATTCTAAGGCAACCAACACAGACGCAGCCATTCAAGGGCTCAAAGCCATGGGCCGCCCTGCGATATTAATTGCCGGCGGGTACGACAAGCAAACCGACTTCACCCCGTGGGTAGCGCACTTTGCCGAGCATGTGAAAAAGCTGCTGGTGATGGGGCAAACCGCCCCGCAAATCATCGCCGCTTGCGATAAATTGGGCTTCTCGGAATATGAACAGGTGGATTCTTTGGAACATGCAGTGCAACGCGCCACCGCCTGCGCCGCCCCCGGCGAGAGTGTGCTGCTCTCACCCGCATGCGCCAGTTTTGATATGTTCGCTAACTTCGAGGAACGCGGCGATAAGTTTAAGGAACTGATACGGAGGCTCCCATGACCCAAACCCGACCGGCCGGACGCGGCACGGGAAGCGCACCCTACGGTACGCGCCCCAGACCCCGCACCAACCCCAACCAAACCAAGCCCACCACCTACGTCAACGTAGGGCAAATGGACTACACGTTGTATTTAGTGGTCATTATTTTGGTTTGCATCGGCGTTATCATGGTGTTTTCAGCAAGCTATGTGACGGCTTCGCATCGCCTGGTATTTCGGCAGGATGCGTTCTTTTTCCTGCGACGCAATGGGTTGATGGCCATTGGTGGCTTTGTGGTCATGAATCTGGTGGCCAATGTGTATTACGGCTGGTATCGCCCGTGGTCGCGGATGTTGTACATAGTAACGATGGTTTTGGTGCTGTTTGTCGTGTTTTTTGGTATTGAAGCGGGCGGCGGACAGCGTTGGCTTGGCATCCCCGGCACGGAAATCAATTTCCAGCCGTCCGAAATCGCCAAGCCTGCCATCATCTTTATGATGGCGTGGATGGTGAGCCAATACGAAAACGGTTTGCGCAAATGGTCGGGGTTTTTTATTTTTTGCGCGGTGGCGGGCGCGATGTCGGTTTTGGTTATTATCACGGGCTTCTCGACAGGTTTGATTGTAACGGTTACGGCATTTGGCATGATTTTTATTGCCAGCCCGCATATTTTACGGTTTGTGATGGTGGGGGTTGCCGGGGTTGCCGGGTTTGCTGGGATTATTATGTTTGGCGCGGGGTTCCGTGCTGCGCGAATTGAGGCTTGGCTGGATCCGTTTGCGTTCCATGACACGGTGGGTTTCCAAACCGTCCAATCCTTGTATGCCATTGCCAGCGGCGGGTTGTTTGGGCAAGGGATTGGCAATTCGCGGCAGGCCACATTTGTGCCAGAGGCGCACAACGACATTATTTTCGCCATCATTGCAGAAGAATTGGGGCTCATCGGTGCGGGTTTTATCATGCTGCTGTTTGTCATTTTTATTTGGCGCGGTATAAAAATTGCGCTGAACGCACCGGATACGTTTAGCTCCATGGTGGCCATCGGTATCGTGTTGACTATCGCGTTTCAGGCCATTATCAACATTGCCGTTGTTACCAACACCATTCCCAACACGGGGGTTACGCTGCCATTTATCAGCTACGGAGGCACGTCGCTGATTGTAAGTATGGCGCTGGCAGGGGTACTGCTGAATATCTCGCGCTACAGCAAAGACCGAAGCGGCGCACCGCCGACTTAATTTTCAATGCAGTTTCAACCGGTTGCAAATTGCAACCGGTTGAAATCCATAAATGATATTTTAAAATGCACTCATGTACATTGGGTGTATTTTTTATGCGGAAATTTCCCCAAATCTTGACAGCGAAGTCACATTATGCAAATAATAGGACTCGTAAGAAAATGCGCGAGGTATGTCATGCCCAAACTCAGCAAAGAAGAACGCAAACGCATCTTTCGCGCGGCATCGTTGCTGACCCAACTGGCAGTGGGCACGATTTCCTGCATCGGACTTTCTATTTTTTGGGGCATTTTCTTGGACAACCGCTTGGGTACGAGTCCTGTATTTGTGCTCATCTTTGTCTTTGTGGGCATGGGCGCGGCTTTCAAATTTATGTATGACACTACCAAACGTGTGGAATAACACCGGCAGAAAGGACATGTGATGAACAACTTCCCGTCAATGGATTTGTACGCAACACGCATGACTAAGGTTATCTGCCTGGTGTTTGTTTTAATTTCCGGCGGTGGGTTGCTTTTTTTCCGTGATTCTAATAGTGCGGTTTTTTCGTTGGGCGCGGCCATTTCTTGCGCGTCGAATATACTCAAGGTTTATTGGTTGAAAAATACCGTGGCGCGTGCAACTGCGCTGGATGCTTCTATGGGTTCCAATTTTGTACGCGGGCAGGGTATGTTGCGCATGTTTTTTACGTTGGCCATTTTGGTGGGTGCCGGTTTCCTTTCGCAAATGGAAGCGCTGGGCATGCCATTTTTAGTCGGTGCGATTTTGGGACTGCTGTCTATGCCGCTGGCCGGTTATTCGATGGGTTTCTTCGCCCGCGCGGATTATATGAACAACACCGAATCCAACAAAGGAGCCGACACCGATGTTTGATGCAAATGTGCCCGTCCATGGCGTTATAACGATTAACGGCTTCGAATTGTGGATCACCAATACGGTGGTTATGGGTTGGGTCATTAGCGCAATTTTGATCATCTTCGCATTGATTGTCCGCTTTAAATTGAAAAATTTCAAAGAACGCCCCACCGGCTTCCAAAACGCCGTCGAAATGATGGTAGACGCCTTTGAAGGCTTTATGAAAGCCAACGGCAACCCTGCCATTGCATGGATGGGTGGTTGGTTTTTTACGTTGTTTACGTTTATTTTACTGGCCAATATAACGGGTATTTTCCCGGGGATGCGGCCGCCTACGGCAGACTGGCCGCTGCCACTGGCGTTGGCACTTACGACGTTTTTCTTCATCCAATTTTCCGGCATCCGTTACCGCGGGTGGAAATACGTCAAGGGCACGTACTTGAACCCGCATTGGCTCTTCCTTCCCGTTAATTTATTGGGCGAATTATCGCGCCCCATATCCCTTAGCTTCCGTATGTTTGGCAACATCTTGGGCGGGTTGATTTTGGTTACGCTTATGTACCAATTGACGCCCTTTTTTGCGCGGTTTGTTTTGCCCATTCCGCTGCATTTGATTTTTGACATTGCTTTCGGTGCCTTGCAGGCCTTTATATTTACCGTCCTTAGCTTGACCTTTGTAGGGTTGGCCGCGGCGGAAAGTTAAAATTGCAAGCCGAATAAAAATGCGCAAAGCGCATCCCGCAGCGAGGAAGCGGAGCAGGGCTTTGCCCGGCGAAGCGGCGGAGATTGTGGCAGCGCCCCATTTAAAAGGAGGCTACAAACATGCAACATCCACTAGCTTTTGTACTTGCCATTGCACACATCGCCGCCGTTATCGCATTGCTCAACGGTATTTTAACCACGATGGGACAAGCCAAAATTGCGGCGGCCGCCATCGAATCCATTGCCCGCCAGCCCGAAGCACGCGGCCCCATCGCCACCAACATGTTCGTCGGTTTGGCTATGGCAGAAACGTCCGGTATTTATGGCTTTGTTATCGCCATCTTGATTTTGTTTGCACGTCCGCTTATCGGCCCGTTTGTTGACTATTTAATGATTATGCCGGGCATGTAATATGAACCAATTCATGTTATTTTTATTGAACGCCAATGTGGAGGAACGCCTGTTTGCCATGGATGCGCAAACATTCCGGCAGTTGATTCCGCATTTGTTCAATTTCATCCCGTTAGCGATTTTTATCACATTTATTTTATACAAGCCGGTTCGTAACCTTTTGAACGAACGGGCTGCTCGTATTGCCCGCGATTTGGACGAGGCCGAAACAGCCCGCACTTCCGCCAATGAATTAAAAGCACAATACGAGCAACGCTTGAAGGACATCGAGTTGGAACGCTCCATCATCTTGGATGACGCCCGCAAACTGGCCACCGAACGCCGCAACCGCGAAATCGCCGAGGTAAAAGAAGAAATCGCCGCCATGAAAACCCGCGCCCAATTGGAAATCGCAGCCGAACTGGCCTACGTCAAAGAACAAGTGGAGCAGTCCATCGTCGACATATCCACCGCCATGGCGGGCAAATTACTCACCACCACCATCAACGCCAAGGCGCACAGCCGCCTATTTGACGAAGCCATGGCCGAATTGGAAGAAACGATTTTCAAGCCGGCCGCAACGTTGTAGGGGGGTGGCTTTATGGCTGATTTAGGCAAGCGTTACGCCACCGCGCTCTTTGAGTTGTCGGCACAACAAGGCTTGCTGGCGAGATATCTCGAGCAAGCAACCATGCTACGTGACGCGTTGCAAGCGGACGAATGCAAATCATTTATCACGCACCCGCGCATTTCCGGCACGGACAAGAAGGCGTTCTTCGATGAAGCATTCAAAGGGAAAATTCACGATCATTTAATGGGTTTTCTCCATTTGACGGTGAACAAAAACCGCGAGGATTTTCTTTTGCCTGCATTAAACGCATTAGTGAAAATGATACGCACCCACCACAATGAAACAACCGCACGCGTTGTGTCTGCGGTGCCATTAAGCAAAAAGCAATTAACCGAAATGGCTGCATTGTTAACGCGCAAATTACACAAAAAAGTGGACATCCATGTGGTAGTTGATCCTGCGGTTATCGGCGGGTTGAGCATCCAAGTGGACGGATTTTTTATTGACCGCACATTGCGCTATCAGCTGCGCAGCATGAAAGAGGAGATTAGCAAATGATACTCAAGCCCGATGAAATCAGCTCCATCATCAAACAGCAAATACAGGCCTATTCGACCAAAGTAGACGTGGCCGAAGCCGGGAGCGTGATTCATGTTGGCGACGGTATCGCCCGCGTGTACGGCTTGACCAACGCCATGAGCGGCGAGTTGCTGGAATTCCCCGGTGACTTGTTCGGCATTGCGTTGAACTTGGACGAGGACTCTATCGGTGCGGTATTGCTGGGCCCCGACGCCACCGTCAAGGAAGGCGACCCCGTCAAACGCACCAACCGTATCGCCGAAGTACCCGTGGGCGACGGCCTGCTTGGGCGTGTGGTAGACCCGCTGGGCCAACCGCTGGACGGCAAAGGCGCGGTCAAAGCATCCGGATCACGCGTGATTGAGCGCATCGCGCCCGGCGTTATCGAACGCAAGGAAGTAAATATCCCCTTGCAAACGGGCATCAAGGCCATTGACTCGATGGTACCCATCGGCCGTGGTCAGCGCGAGCTCATCATCGGCGACCGCCAAACGGGCAAAACCACCATAGCCATTGATACCATTATTAACCAAAAAAATTCCGGCGTGTTGTGCGTTTATGTGGCCATCGGGCAAAAAGCCTCGACGGTGGTACGCATCCAACGCACCTTGGAAGCCGCAGGCGCCATGGACTACACCACCATCGTGGCAGCCAATGCTTCCGACACCGCGCCCATGCAATATATCGCCCCCTATTCCGGTTGCGCCATCGGCGAGGAATGGATGGAGCAAGGCAAAGACGTATTGGTCGTGTACGACGACCTATCCAAACATGCGGTGGCATACCGCGCACTGTCGCTATTGTTACGCCGCCCGCCGGGGCGCGAAGCTTACCCGGGCGACGTTTTTTATTTGCACTCGCGCCTGTTGGAACGCGCGGCATGCTTGGCCAAAGGCGGCACGCTAACCGCCCTGCCCATCATCGAAACACAAGCGGGCGATATTTCCGCCTACATCCCCACCAATGTCATCTCCATTACCGACGGGCAGATTTTCTTGGAGACGGAATTGTTCAACTCCGGCATCCGTCCGGCCATTAACCCCGGTTTGTCCGTATCCCGCGTAGGGGGTGCTGCGCAAATCAAAGCCATGAAACAAGTAGCAGGCCCCCTTCGCTTGGAATTGGCGCAATACCGGGAGCTGGCGGCGTTCTCGCAATTCGGCTCCGACCTTTCGACCGATACGATGTTACAACTGCGCCACGGCGCACGCATCGTGGAAATATTAAAACAACCCCAAGGCCAACCCCTACCCGTAGAGGAACAAGTACTGCTCCTGTTCGCCGCCGCTGTCACACGCCGCGAAACCTACGAACACACCGACGAAGAAACCGGCGAGAAAAAAGAAGTCACCATTGAGAAGCAATTCTTCCGCCCCATCTTGCCACAGCACGTCGTGCGTACCGAAGCCGCCTTCTTGAATTACTTCCGCAACGGCGGCTACTTGGAAATCCGCCCGGAAAACGCCCGCGTGGACATCCTTAAAGAAATCCGTACCCAAAAAGACATCGCACAAACTAGCGAATTGGCCCAACAAGCCACCGCCGCCATCGAAGATTTCCTGTGGATGCCATATGAGCAGTTATTACTAATCCTCAACGACGCCAAACACTTCGATGCGCTGAACTTGACGGCCGAACAACGCCGCCTGACCGAAGACGCGCTGTTGATTTACAACTTCAACGAACGCGAAGACATCCGCGCATTGGTTAAACGCGACGGACACATCACCCCGGAAATCAACGAGCGGCTTTATAAAGCCATTTCGCCCTACAGCCCCTTCGCCAAATTGGCGGGGCGTGGTTTGTCGGCTGAGTTTTTGGATTTGACCCGTTCTGCGCCCATTTTCTTGACGCGCTTGTTGGATCATCGCGCGGTATTTAACGAGCACATCGTCACCATCCGCGAAATCCGCGCCAAAGGCGATGAACTACCCGAAGATTTAAAAACCACACTCATCAGCGACCTGCGCAGCTTATTAACACGCGACGAAATCGCCACGCTGTTTGACAAATTTGATACGAAATAAGGAGCTTCGCACATGCCGTCCATGAAGGCCATCAAACAAAGGCGCGCCAGCGTTACCAATATGCAGCAAGCCATGCGCGCCATGAATTTGGTAGCCACGGCCAAGTTGCAACGCGCCCGTACCGAGTGGCAGCAGATACAAGCGTTTATTAGCGGTACGGACACGGCCATGCGCAACGTAGCCATGGACGAGCGCGTAGCCACGCATCTTTGTGTGCAGGGACACGAATCCCCCGGCCGCAACGCGTTGTACTTGGTCATTTCCAGCGACCGCGGCAAATGCGGCGGTTATAATTTGAATGCAGCGAAAAAAGCCTTGACCCACGCGGCTGAAAACAACAAAAACGCCCAATACGTGGTCATCGGAGCAAAGGGCTACGAATATTTTACAACCCGCGGCCATACCGCCCAATGCGAACCCGCGCCCAAATCGCAACCCTCCTACACCGAAGCACAAGCTTTTGCAAAAATGTTGCTAAACGCATACAGCAGCCAAGATGACGAACAAGGCGCGGATGAAGTGTACATCGTTTATACAAAATTCACGTCCATTTTGGCCACCGAGCCTACGGTGGTGCAGGTGCTACCATTAAACGCGCGGCTGGTCGACGTCAACGAAAATACACACAAACCCATGCTGTACGACCCCGACCCCGGCGTTTTTATCGATCATATGATGCCCATTTACTTGGCGGCGTTTATCTACGGCACCATGATGGAATCCGTCGTGTGCGAACAGGCCGCGCGTATGCTCAACATGGATGCCGCCACCAACAACGCACAAGAAATCATCGAGGACCTCACATTGATGTTCAACCGGCAACGCCAAGGTGCCATTACCCAAGAAATAACAGAAATCGTAAGCGGCGCGAACGCGTTGAATTAATAGGTAGCATAATCGGAAAGGTGATAACATGGCCAACTCAGGAAAAATTTTACAAATAATCGGTGCGGTTATAGACGTGCGCTTCGAAGGGGAATTGCCCGCGTTGTACAACGCCGTAGAAATCCCCAAAACAGATGGAAGTGCGCTGGTATTGGAAGTCGCACAGCATTTAGGCGATAATGTAGTGCGTTGCATTGCCATGGACTCCACGGACGGCCTTTCCCGCGGGATGGCGGCGTTGGATACCGGCAACCCTATTTCCGTGCCCGTGGGCAAAGTGACGTTGGGTCGCATGATGAACGTCCTCGGCCAACCCATCGACAACAAACCCATGGATGATGTCACCGAAAAATGGCCCATCCACCGTAGCGCACCCCACTTCACCGACCAAGCCGCTGCTACGGAAATATTGGAAACAGGCATCAAGGCCATCGACCTCCTTTGCCCCTACGCCAAGGGCGGAAAAATCGGCCTCTTTGGCGGCGCGGGCGTGGGCAAGTCCGTTATCATCCAAGAGTTAATCAACAATATCGCCAGCGAACACGGCGGATTGTCTGTTTTCGCCGGCGTGGGCGAGCGTACCCGCGAGGGCATCGACACATACTTGGAAATGACCGAGTCGGGCGTTATCAACAAGGCCGCACTGGTATTCGGGCAGATGAACGAGCCCCCCGGCGCACGCATGCGCGTAGGCTTCACGGGGCTCACCATTGCCGAATACTTCCGCGATGTGTCCAAACAAGACGTGCTGCTTTTCATCGACAATATTTTCCGCTTTGTACAAGCGGGGGCGGAAGTATCTGCACTGTTAGGGCGCATCCCATCTGCTGTAGGCTATCAACCCACGCTGGCCACCGAAGTAGGCGCGTTGCAAGAACGCATCACCTCCACCAAGACCGGCTCCATCACTTCCATTCAGGCCATCTATGTACCCGCTGACGACTACACCGACCCCTCCGTAGCCACCACCTTCGCCCACCTCGACGCCACCACCAGCCTAAGCCGCGCCATTTCCGAGCTAGGCATCTACCCCGCCATCGACCCTCTCGCTTCCTCTTCCCGCATCTTGGAAAGAAGCATCGTAGGCGAAACCCATTACAACGTGGCCCGCAGCGTGCAATCCGCCCTCCAGCGATACAAAGACCTCCAAGATATTATCAATATTCTGGGCATCGACGAACTCTCCGAAGAGGACAAAAACACTGTCATCCGCGCCCGCAAAATCCAGCGTTTCCTTTCCCAGCCTTTCACTGTGGCCGAGAAATTCTCCGGCATACCCGGCTCTTATGTACCCCTCGCCGACAACGTCGAAGGCTTCCGCCGCATCGTAGCCGGCGAGCTCGACCACATCGACGAGCGCCATTTCCTATATGCAGGTACCGTCGAAGACGTGATTGAACGCCACAACAAATCTGTTGCCGGCCAATAGGAGGCAGCCATGGCAGACAAAAAAATCGAAGTCCGCATACTAACCCCGCACGCACGCACCGCCGCCAATCCCTATAAATATCAAGCAGAAGTAAATATGGTCATTGTGCGCACCACCACCGGTGACCGCGGCTTCCTACCCGGCCACGAGGCGTGTTCTGTCGTATTGGATGCGGGCATCCTACGCATCATCACCGGCGCCGACGCGCCCGAGCTCAAGCTAGCCGTACTGGGCGGCATCGCACAGATGGATGAAGATGTGTTAACCGTAATCACCGAAACCGCCGAATGGCCCGAAGAAATTGACCGCGCACGTGCAGCAGCGGCGCGAGATGATTTGGTTAACCGAATAACCAAGGCTGAATCGGTTGAAATGGATGGCTTGAAGAAGGAATTACGCGCGGCTGATGTGCTAATGGCTGTAGGTGCGATGCCGCCAAGTGGCGTTGCACACGAGAAATAGGGATGATAAGGTCAAAAGATTAAAACCCTGGGCGCTGCCCAGACCCGCAAGGGGGAACCGTTCCCCCTTGACCCCGCGCTGTGCTTCGCTACACGTAATTAAAATGAATGCAAACATAATGCAACACCAAAAACCGCGCGAATGCGCGGTTTTACATTGGGGTCAAGGGGATAATTTCCGCTTGTCGGGGTTTGGGGCTGAATAGCCCCAAGGTCTTAATCTTTTGACTTTAAATCTTTTGATCTTAATCTTTTAATCTTGCTTAGTTCGGGTGATGCGGGGTGTTCGGCGTGTGATTATGTCGATGCGGCGCGGGGTGCGTATGCTGTTCCATCGTCGCTCTTCCGATAAAGCTCAAGCAATATAAACCAGCCAGCGCTATAATCGTGTATATGATTCGGCTAACGACGCTTTCCATACCGCCAAATATCACCGCAATCAAATCAAATCTAAAAAGGCCAATGAGCCCCCAGTTGATTGCGCCCAAAATAACCAGCGACAATGCAACCCAGTCCCAATTTCTGTACCTCATTGATCTGCCTCCTTCCTGTTTTTTCTCACCTAGTATGACACCAGGAAAGAAAATTATTCGCTGGGAAAAGGAGGATATTAAAGCAGTACACCATATACAAACATCAGCACAAACGCCAAGCATCCCAAGAACATGAGTAAATTTATGAAAAAATCTGCGCGCCTTTTTCGGGGGCGTTTTTTTGTTTCGTTTGCGGTGATGATGGGCGCGTGGGCGTGTGTTATGGGAAAGTTGGCGGGCAGCGGCTTGCGGTTGCGTGCCAAATAGTTGGCAATGATTTGCTCGGCTTCTTCTACCATATTGGTGGGTATGTTCTTGGCATCGGGCTTGACGATGAAGATGGCTTGCTCGTACCACGATTTGGTGTCGCCTTGGATCAGAATTACACGTTCGGTGGTTGTCATGATGCGCCTCCTGTTGTGCGCTTTTTTGTGCGCCTCTTTAATGAAAGCTTCGCCACCGTCGGCTTGCGCTATACCTAAGCATCACCTATAATTTTCCAAATACGAGTTGAGGAGTGAACCGCATGTCTACCATCGGTACAAACATTGAGGCCAACCGCCGCTACATGCATTGTCCGTCTTTCAAATCCGGCATGGCACAAAGCGACCAGTCGAAGGAAGTACCCGCGCCGCCGTTCCATCATGAACCGCAGGGCGAAGTAATTGTTTTACCCGCGTTTGAGGGCGCATTATCTACGCCCGGGTATGCGGAGTTGCTGGACACGCGCCGCTCGATGCGCAAATATGACGAAGGCAAACCCATGACCCAACAAGAATTGAGCTTCTTGTTGTGGAGTGCACAAGGCATCCAATTTTTGCGGGCGCATTCTAGTTTGCGGCCTACGCCGTCGGGCGGGGCGCGTCATCCGTTCGAGACTTACATCTATGTACGCAATGTTGAAGGCTTGACACCCGGCATCTACCATTACGCGCCGCAAGCTAATATCGGAGAAAAAGTTTGTACCATTTGGAAAAAAAGCGACCTGCCTAACGAGCCTACCATTACCGAAATGCTCGTAGGGCAAAAATGGGCCGCCAACGCACCGGTAGTGCTTTTTTATACCTGCGTGCCTTACCGGGCAGAGTGGCGTTACGTACACATGGCGCACCGCGTCATGCTCATCGACTTGGGTCACTTGGGGCAAAATGTCATGTTATCTGCCGCCGCGTTGGGGCTGGGTAGCTGTTGCATGGCTGCCTTTGACCAAGAATTGTGCGACCAAGCGCTGACGATCGATAGCATCAACGAATACACCGTATACGCCATCGCGGCAGGCGCAACAGTACAATGAGCCGCATTATTTGCAATCCCCTTCCCCTGCCCTATCGCTATCAAGCTAAGCATGACGGCAAGGGCGGCGCAGCCATGTTCCGCGAGGCCGCCGACCCCACGTTGATTCGTTTCAAGTCGCATTATTTGCTGTTTGTGTCCATGAGCGGCGGATTTTGGTATTCGCAGGACTTGGCGGAATGGCATTTCAAAGAGACACCCTAGCTACCCAACTACGACTACGCGCCCGACGTACACGAAGTCAACGGACGCGTCATCTTCAGCGCATCACGCGGGGATAAGCCGTGTACTTTTTTTGGCAGCTATGACCCCATCAACGAGCCGTTTGAGCCCATCGCATCGCCGTTTATCTTTTGGGATCCGGCGCTGTTTGCCGACGATGACGGGCGGCTGTACTTCTATTGGGGCTGCGGCAACGAGCATCCCCTGTGGGGCATTGAAATGGACGCAAATTTCACTCCCCTCGGCGAAAAGGTCGCCGTCATGCGCGCCCGCCACGACATACACGGCTGGGAACGCCACGGCGAAAATAATTCCAACCCCACCGCCCACCCCTACATTGAAGGCGTGTTTGTGAACAAGGTCAACGGAAAATATTACTTGCAATACGCCGCGCCCGGCACGGAGTTTAACGTCTACGCCAATGGTGTGTATGTAGCCGACGCACCACTTGGGCCATTCACTTACCAAGTGCACAACCCATTTTCGTCGCGGCCGGGTGGGTTTGCCACGGGTGCGGGGCATGGCAGTACCTTCCAAGACTTCGCGGGCAACTGGTGGCATATTGCCACCATTCGCATCAGCGTCAATGAAATGTTCGAGCGACGGCTGGGGTTATTCCCCTGCGATTTTGACGCGGACGGCGTCAAGTTTTGCAACCAGCACTTCGCCGATTATCCCTACGCGCTGCCCGACGGAAAGCGCTCGGACATGCAACGCATCGCGCCCATGTGGAACCTACTTTCCTACAACAAGCCCACAACGGCCTCGTCGCACCAGCTCAACCACGCCCCCGCACTGGCCGCCAACGAGGACATCACCACTTGGTGGGCCGCCGACGCAAACGACTCAACCCCATGGTTGCAAATTGACCTGCGCGATACCTGCGCTGTACACGCCCTACAAATCAACTTCGCCGACCATCAAACACCCCTGCCCCACGCATGGGATACTCACGCCGATGCACAAGCCCACGGCCGTGTAATCTACAGCGACCGAGGCGATGTGTCTTTCCTATTACAAGGCTCCACTGACGGCGAACATTGGACAACCATCAAAGACACCCGCAACGCCCCGGAGGACAACCCACATGATTTAATCGTGTTGGACACGCCCACGCGCTTGCGTTATGTGCGTATTTCCTACATTTCCCAAGCGGTGCAGGGCACCATTGCACTTAGCGGATTGCGCATATTCGGCATGGGCAACGGCACGCCGCCCGCACCCATCACCTCCTTCACCGCCAAACGCTCCGCCTGCGGCATGGACGCTAGCCTCACATGGGAAGCCGCCACCAATGCCGACGGGTACAACCTTCGCTATGGCACCACCCCCGACAAGCTATATAACAGCTGGCAAGTCTTTGGCAAAAACGCACTCAAATTCACCTTCCTAACCAAAGACAAACCCTGCTACCTAGCCATCGACAGCTTCAATGAAAACGGCGTAACCCCCGGCACTACGCAAAAAATCGATTAAACAACCACACCCCAGCACAAACCAACGGACATGTCAACACTAGGCATGTCCGTTTTGCATTGTATACTCCCTCCAAGTCATCGGCGTATCCTAGACATCCAACATGTAACACGGCTCTCATGACAAACGTATGCAAACGTCCCTGCGTGCATCCCGTACAACACATGCCCCCGGATCGAATCGTTACCACCGGACTACAGACTCACAAAAACCTCTGGCCAGAGAGAGTC
>WQVD01000029.1 GCA_009781755.1 Defluviitaleaceae bacterium
TAACCGCCGCCCACACCCCCTTTTTGTGGGGGGCGGTTTCTCGGGGGGTCGGGGTTTCGCGGGCGGTTTCGTTTTGGGGGGGGGGGGGGTGGTGGGGGAGTGGGTCGGTTGGGGCTTCGGTGGGGGGTGTGGTTTCCGGCTCGGGTTCTTCCTCGCGGGGGAGGAGGAGCGCGGGGTCTACGTCGGTGACTAGGTTCATTACTTCCCAGAAAGCGGTCTTGGGCTGGCGATAGGTATCAAACATGTTGGCGTATTCGCCGTAGCGCCAGAAGACACTGTCGTTGTCGATTAAGCTCCAGAAGGTGACGCGGTGCACGTGCTCGTGGCGCTCCATGGCGTAGCGGATGACCCGGGCGAAGACATAGGCTTGGCGGGCGAAGTCCGCTTCGGTAACAGCGCGGCCTTGGGTAGTAGCACCGATATCCATTTCTGTAAGGCTGATGTGCACGCCGGTAGCGATGTAGCGGTCCATGGCACCGGATAATAAGTCAAAATTAAGCTCGTTGCTATAGTGGGCTTGCATGCCCATGGCTTCAATTAATAATCGGCCATCGTAAGAGGGGTGATTGCGCCAGCGTTCGTTGACATCCATGATCATGGCGGCGATGGCGCGGCTTTTTTGGTACCAAGTTTCGCCGTAGTCGTTGTAATAGAGGATGGCGTAAGGGTCGTAGCGACGGGCGAAATAGAAGGCGTAGAAGACGAAGTCGGAACCGCTTTCGCCTGCTTCGGGGTCGGCACCGTTGGCAAAGGCATCGTACCAACGCAGGTTATTGTCGGCCAAACCGCCGCGTGCTTCGTTGCGCAGATGGAATTGCCAATCCGGGTGGGTGTTCATGTTGGCACCGCCCCATGTACCCGCGTGGGTGAAGATTTCGTTGAGTACATCCCACGAATGGATGCGCCCGGCGTAGCGGGTGGCGACAGTTTCGATGTACATGCGCATGTTTTCCATGGCCTGCTCGCGCGTGGCTAGGGGGATGTTGGGGAAGTTGGGCACACCGCCCGTCAGCCACGGCGGGGATTGCGCGTGCCACGCCAACGTGTGGCCAATCATCAAAATATCATTGGCTTCTGCCCAGTCCACAAAATAATCCGCCATGGCAAAATCCCAATATTGCGGCGGCGGAGGCGTGGGCGTTGACCATCCTGCGGGCGTGCGGGAAATGAAATCCGGCTTGTGGTGGTTGCCCGCTGTAATGGATGCGAAGTGCTGCGCATAAAATTCGCGGAAGTTGGCATCCTTCTCGCCCGGGGAGCCCCAAGCAGCACCCAAAATAAAGTAAGGTGCGAAATATTCGCGCATGGACGGCAAGTCTAATGGGAATTGCGGGCCGGTATATGCACCGTCCGTCAATACGATAATATCGTCGATAATGAAGTCGGACGTGCATTGCGTGGCAATGCGGAAACCGTTGATAAATTGGTCAAATCCGCCGTCCGTATCCTCCAAGAACGCCATGTTCAAATACATAGCTAATTCAAAAGCACCATTGGCAGCGGGCGCGGTGGGCTCCAACGAATTCCAAGGGCTGCCTACGCCACCCAGCACCAGCGTGGCATCCCCCGCCACACGTCCGCGGATGGTGATGTGGTAATTATTTTCTTCAAAATTAAAAATACCGCCGAACAAGTCCACCGTGTACCAACCCTGAGCGCGCCCCGATACCTGAATGGAATTGCCGCGCACCGGATGCGCTACAGCGGTGAAAATAGGACTACCTGCATTGCGCAAGATATCCCAAGAAGAAAAAGACGACCCCTGCTCGCGGATTTGGACATTGAAATCGTCGTTAAGTGAATATACGACGCGCCAATCCGCCCGTTCGGCAGCGGCAACAGACAGTGCCGTGCCTATCGTGGGGGCAGCAATACATAAAACGATAAACAACGCGATAATGCGATTGCGCAATTTCGTAACGCGCATAATATCCCTCCTTTTGTGTACATAGCGTTATGATAACATCGCACGCTCCAATTTCACAACAATATAAAAATCCCCCGAATCAATCGGGGGATTGCCACACGGAGGTGAGGCGATTTGAACGCCTGCACCGGGTTCACCGGCCTATCGCATTTCGAGTGCGACCCCTTCGGCCACTTGGGTACACCTCCAGCGGAGATATTTATAGCTAAATGAAATAAATCTGTCAATGCTGGCCTAGCGACGCCGAAGGCGCGCGGCGGAGCGGGGCGTATCACACGGCGCGCTGTGCGAACTAACGCGCACGTCGGTACGCATCGGGCAAGTGAAACCGCTTGTCTCCCGTTGGGAGCCTTTTCGGTTTCACGTAAGCCCGCTGCGCACCGACTCTAGCGTATAATTGCGGATGCTTCAACCGCAATTATACGCGGGGCAATTTCGCTTTAGCGGAATTTTTCTTTGTACAGTCGCGTGATTTCGCAAGGCGCGCCGTGTGATACGCCCCGCTCCGCCGCTCCTCCCGCATCCCACAGGGGAGCAAAGACTAATTAATTGCTGGTTGCATAACCTCCGCCTTCGGTTAGGGTAGGAAAGAATAAATTACTTGGACTAATTTATTCTGTTGTTAAGTTTGCGAGGGCACCGGACGGGGGTGGTACGAGGTTGTGCGCCTTGCGAAATCACGTGTACGGCGGTGCGCAGCGGGCTTATGTGACTTCGAGATGGCTCCCGTAGGGAGACAAGCGAAGACACTTGCCCGGTGGGTACCGACGTGCACGTTAGTTCGCACAGCGCGCAACCACGTGCCGCCCCCGTCCGGTGCGGGACTATGCGCAATGTTGTTTTTCGTGTATACTGCGGTATCTGCATGAAATGTGTGGGTTGTTACATATTAATAGGAAAGTGTATTCATTCGATAGGGGAATTAATTTTCATGGGTCCCGATATTCTTGTGTATTTGGGTATATTGCTATTTTTGTTCGTGATGGGGTGTTTCTTCAGTGCGGCGGAAATGGCTTTTTCTGCGTTGTCACGGCCGCGGGTCAAGACGCTGGCAGAGGGTGGGGACAAGCGCGCCAATCGTGTGTTGAGTATGCACGAGCGGTTTGATGAGTTGATTTCTACGTTGTTGATTTGTAATAACATTGTGGCGATATCGGCGGCTACGGTGGGTGTGGTCTTTTTTACGCGGATGATTAATGAAGACCACGGGCCTTGGGTTTCGGCGGTGGTGATTACAGCTATTGTCGTTGTTTTGACTGATATTTTTCCCAAGAGTATTGCGAAGGAATCGCCCGAGCGGGTGGCCATGGCTACGGCACCTTTGTTGCATGTGTTTATGATGATATTAAAGCCTGTGAATAAATTGATTGCGAAGATGCGCAAGGGGCTTTCCGGTGCGTTGATAAAGGAACAGGAAAGTGAACAGGACGAACGCGAGTTGCTGGGGCAGGAATTGCTTTTTCGTGTGGAGGAAGCTGAGAATGACGGGGATATCAGCGAAGAAGATTCGCAATTGATATCTAATGCCATTGAATTTAATGACTTGCGTGCGGAGGATATTCTCACGCCGCGTGTGAATATCGCGGGCATTCCCAAGGCCTCGACCGTGGAGCAAATGGCGGATATTTTTATGGAATCGGGTTATTCGCGTCTGCCGGTATATGAAGAATCGTTGGATCACATCCGAGGTGTGGTGCATATCCGCGACTTCTTGAAGTGTATGGCGGACGAAAGCCGCTCGTTGGAAGATATTATTTCTTCGCCGGTGTACACCGCACCCACCGCGCGAATCAAAGACTTATTGACGTTGCTTAAAAAATCCAAAAGTCACCTTGCCATTGTCATTGACGAATACGGCGGCACGGCGGGATTGGTGACCATGGAGGACATTCTGGAGCAGCTCGTGGGCGACATATTCGACGAAAACGATGAAGTCGTTGAAGAATTTATCGCACTGGAAGACGGCACCCATCGCGTGGATTGCTCCGCCGACATTGACAAGATGTTTGAATATTTCGATATGGAAGAGCAAGATGATGAACGCTCCCACGCGTTGACCGTAGGCGGCTGGATTATGGACACCTTAGGCCGCATCCCCGAAGTGGGCGATAGCTTCACCCACGAAAAACTCACCGTAACCGTTACGCATGCAGACGAGCGTCTGGCCGAATGGTGTGTAGTTGCAGTGGCAGCACCGCCGGAAGACAGCAATGTAGAAGCACCCCCGGAACTAAGCGATGCAACCGTAAAATAGCGGATGGGCGTTAATCAACGTTTTAAATCCCCGCGCCATGTTGGCAGGGGATTTTTTTATTGATGTTGCAAGGAAACAAAAGATTGCCGAACGTCGAGTTCTAAACGCGAAAGCAGCACAACCAACTTGGTATGATATTAGTGGGTTTGTGAAACAAGCCCACTAAAACACATGGTTATCGGCTCATTTACGGCATAAATAAGGCGTTTAGGCTGTGCGGGGAGGGGGGAATCCATACGAAAGGTAACGGGGGGGTACTCGCAAGGTATCCCCTGTTACCTTAATTCAGATAAACAGACCCACCCCGACCATTCACCATTCGGTAGTTGTTCTTGATACCAAACAGCGGTAGCGTCCAGATACGTTAGGGCGCGAGGGGTATGCAGGCTCACTTGCTGTACATTAGGCAAGGCTTTAACCCGTGTAATGGCTTCTTCCGCAGTAATTTTTCCCTTGATATAATCCTCTATAACGAAATTAACCTTGTCGTTTGCAATAGAACCTTGGACGATATCATGCGTATGACGCAACTGATTATTGGGATTACCCTTTGTGTCTGTTGTCCCGTACAAAGTCGAGCCACTCCAATGTTGGCTCGACAAAGACAAGCGGATTCACGCTCTTATCAGAAAATATCGCATCATTAAGTGCATATTTCATCACAATTGGCCTGCCGGAAAATGCCGCACGGCTTTTCGCCCAACGCTGTGCCACATCGAGGTTGCTACCCAAATAAAACCCTTGTCCAAAGTCTGTGCGATGGCGGCCTCTGGTTAGGTCTATTTCTTGTATGATTTGTGTTGTACCGTGATATAGTTCCATGCTACGCCACCTGTGCGTTTGTTAATTCAGCGGTTAATAATTCCGCCATATATTCAAATCCTTGTGTATGGAATGAATCGTAACCAGCTAACACCTTTTCCACAAAGTCATACTGTTCCAATAGCCGTGCGGTTTCTGTCACTGTTTTTTGTAGTTCATCGGCTGTGTACTGTATCACATGAACCAGCCAAATTGCTCTATCTGCTTCCGTATGCATTTGCAAACCCTCCTAAACGAGAATACCTTAATTTTATACCAAAGGTGCGCACTTATACACCGACAGAAGCCGGTACAGTGCGCCTAGTCGTGGACTTCCATACCTATCGGTACGGAATAATTTTGATATTGTAGTTTTGAATCGCCTTGTAGTTTTCTACCATACCCATATAACTTCCCACTACCCGATCAACATCAGAATCTTGCATATGCTCTGCCGCATAACGGAATGCAATCATCCACTCCGACGCAGTGGCGTATCGGGTCAATATATCCGGTGTGACCGCTATACCCATATATTTGTTTAATGCTTCGCTGTAACGAGAAATCAAGACATCTCGATCTATTTTTAAACCCAAGTCAATACCTCTTAAACAAAAAAACGCCACTGCACTAATGCCCTTGCCGATAAGTGTATACTGCCAATCACATACCAACAACTTCGCTCCATCCAGTAAAAAATTGGGCTGAGCTAAATCACCGTGGCAAAAAGTATTAGGAATAGGCAGTCCATCGGCATATGCAGCAATAAGGTAGAAATTATCGTACATCTCTTTTAAGACAGACGCATCTAACTTTACAGGGAATTTATTGTAAAGCTGCATCCAATTATTGTAGGATTCTATTAGCGAATATCGACCCGGCTCCAGTTCGGTTTCTGACCATAAAGAAGATTTTGAATAGGCGGTATAATCCAATGAGTTTATACGCGCGTAAATATCCATTGCTTGCTGTTGCAACGTGCTGTCCCAGCGTTTTGGCAAAATGGCTTCATACCTCTTGAAAACCAGCAATAGCTCATCATCGTTGGCAGTTTGGAAAATAACTTCCGGCAGAAAATCAAGCTGTCCCGCATGTTGCTGGTAAAAATCATATTCGTTTCGGCATTGGCTCATCGTTACATCGTCGATTAAGGATGAATGTATATATTTCACAACGTATTGGTCGTTGCATACCAAAACCACAGCTCCGCTCATACCGTCGCTTACGGGAGAAAAATGTATATCGCCTTTTATAAGATTGCTTTCTTTAAGTAACGATGATATACGAGTCTTATACAACATAGATTCCTCCGATATATTCATTCATTTACTTGTTATCTTGGCGATTATACTATGGAATTTCAATTGCTTAAAGATACATGAAAAATTAAACCCCATCTTTCGCAAGCCCCTTGACAGCCTTCCAACCATTCAAAAACCGCAAGACGCAGATTATATGATTTGACGCTTTAACAAAGAACAATGAAAGTATGTTTATACAATGTAGCCGTAAATGATTGGGAATGATTTGTGCTTGCAATCGAGGACAAACAACAATGCTACGCGCACAAGCGGCTACGCTGCCGGTCGAAATTGTAACATAAATGAAACATTTCGCGCGAAAGCACGTTTCATAAAGCAAGGAGGGTTGCATATGAAGCGCAGGATGGCGGTTGTTTGTTTGATTGTTTTATTTTTGTTGGCTGTGCCTATGCAGGTGTCGGCCGATGCGCGGCGTTTGGGGCAGCGGTATTCGGTGACGCTGCTTGTGGAGTGCTTGGACACTGCGGTGGAGGCGATGCGGGCGTTGCCCGGATTTGATTTGTACATGAGCATATCGCAGTATGAAGCGCATTATGTGCGGCAGGTGGATGCGGTTTTCTTCCGTCATGCGCAGGCTGTGCTGCGCGATGTGGGCGAAGTGATGTATGAGCAAGAACATGTGCGCCATTTGGGTATGGAATTGATGCAATTGGATACGCGCATCACAGTGTTGACGCAGGAGATGGAGCGTTTGACGTTGCTGATGGCGGCCAGCACGACGATTGACGTGCTCAATGCCGTAGATATTCAACTCACGCATGTGTCGCGCGACCGCGATTGGCACTTGGGGCGGCGCAACGTTTTAATGAACGAATCGCAAACCGTTGCCATGGATATCACCTTAACCGAGCGATGGGTGCCTGCTGAGCGGGAACATTTGACTTTCGGTCGGCGTATCCGCAATAGTTTTATGGGGTCGTGGAACGGCCTTACGCGGATGGGCGGCGACTTGGTTGTGTTGCTTGCACGGGTCGGTTTGCCGTTGATGATTTGGTTGGCTATTGCGGGCACGATAACATTGGTTGTTGTGCGGGTCACGAAGAAGCGAAGTGCCGTACCCATGAAGGGAGTGGAAGCGCATGAATAGGAAATTAAACAAGCGACTCGCTGCATTATGTTTGTCGGTGATGTGTTTGATATTGGTGGTTACCGCTTGTGGTCGTGATGATGGTTTTAGAACTACTTCAGCACCCGGTAATGACAGCAGTTGGGATTTTGTTGGCGGTGGTTTTGTAGCTGAGCAACATGCAACGACCGGCCGCCCACCCGGCAACGTGTCCATGGCTCCCCCCATGGCCGACATGCCCGTTAATGCGCCCGATGCTTCGCCGTCCTTCGGTGCGGGCAATCAATATGGCAGTGCGGGTGATGTCACTTGGCAAGATGTCTACGGGCAGAACGAACGCCACGTTATCCGCCGTGCGTTTGTTCATATGGAAAACGAGGTATTCGACAGCACCGTGGAAGCCCTGCGCGCCGTAGCCCCCGCCGTCAACGGTTATATTGAATCGGAAGCATTGACGGGTACGGGTACGCGCCGTTTTACCATCGTGTTGCGCGTACCGGTGGCGACCTTTGATTACGCGTTGCGCCGTATTGAAACATTGGGCACCGTCATCCACCAAAATCAATCAGCAGAAGATGTAACCGACCAATTTTATGACTTGGTGGGCAATCTGGAAACGCGCCGCATTGAAGAAGAACGCATCCTTGACCTCATCGACCGTGCAAGCGATATCCATGAATTGCTTGCATTGGAAGCGCGTCTTTCCAACGTGCGGCAAATGATTGCATCTTATTTGGCGCAACTTAACCAAATGGCGGGGTTGATTAGCTATTCCACCATCACTGTGACACTAACGGAATATAATCCCTTTCAACCTGCGGTCGGATTATCGCTGGGTGAGCGTATCGGCGGTGCATTTGGTGATTCGGTCGATGGTAC
Organism: Defluviitaleaceae bacterium; assembly: GCA_009781755.1. Taxonomy (GTDB): domain Bacteria; phylum Bacillota; class Clostridia; order Lachnospirales; family WQUN01; genus WQRX01. The sequence goes on from WQVD01000029.1 coordinate 8,250, forward strand.
GGTTGGCGCGTTGCAGGGCATCGTGGTGTTTTTGGCCGGGGCGGTGATACCGCTGGCTTTGTTGTCTATCGTCGGCTTGGTTATATGGCGGATTGTAAAAGCGGTGAAGAAACGTGCGGTATATCCGTAAGCGAAATCATTCGCCGATAAATAAAAAATCGCCAACCGGTTGCAACTTGCGACCGGTTGGCGATTTTGTTTCATGGATTCAGTTGGTGGCAAATTGCCACCAATTGGATTTTTTATTGTGTTATTGAAAACATTAGGCAATAAAGTCCTTGAAGGTTATCAACCGTAAATCTTGCGCCCGTGTTCATCGCTTACGCCGGTTAGGCGGAAGAAATAATTATTCAGCACATCGCGCCATTCGCGGGCGTTTTCCAATTGCATGTCAAATCTTTCCCGCACGGAGGTGTATGCTTCCTGCGGGATTTTGTCTTGCAACGATTCCCATGTGGCGATGAATTGCTTCACATCTTCTACGCCTTCGAAGTGGGTGTCGTAGATGTATTGCAACAGGGTGCGCCCGTCTTTGAGTTTGTAGGTGTAGGGCAGGCGATGGAAATAGAGCAGGAGTTTTTCGGGGCAGGTCTTGAGGTCTTCGTACAGGTCGCGGACGTAGGGGTGGTATTGGGCGGTGTATTCGGTGCCGTGGGTGGTGCGGTCCACGCCGACGTGCGAATGCGTGGCGCGGTGGTACGTGCCCCACTTCATGTATTCGTAGCCTTCGGGGTTGGGGCCGTAGTGGTGTGAGATGTTCACCATCCAACACAGGCCGAGGGGTGCGTTGTATTTCTCGTATACCCAGCGGGAATCTAAGAGCATGTTGGTGATGGGTTCCACCACGTCGGGGTCGTTGCCAAAGGTCAGGCGCACCCAGTCGCGGGTCAGTTGCTCGGCAGTTTGAGCGGGGTTCCATGCCAAGCGGCCAAAGGCGTACAGGTTGGCTTGTGCCAATAGATGCCCTGTCCAGTTGTCGTCGTTACCCACATTGGCTACGGCCACCACGGCGGTGATTTCCTCGCCGATGAGGTGTCGCGCCATGCGGGCGTCGGTTACGGGGGCGTCCAACACTTCTTCCCACTGCACGGCGGTGGCGTACAGGTCTTTTTGCTGGCCGGTGTATTCTTGGGTGACTTGGAATTCCAGTCCTTGGTGCGTGTGCTGCATCGCACCCAGCAGCGGCGAGTTGGGCTCGCGCACTTGGAAATCTGAGGGGCCGTGCTTGACTTGCAAGATGACATTGTCGTCAAATTTGCCGTCCAACGGCATAAATTCTTTGTAGGCTGCCATGGGGCGGTCGGTTACCGTGTCGCGCCAGTCTTGCTTGCAATTATATATGAAGCAACGCCAATAGATGATGCCGCCATAAGGTGCCAACGCACGGGCGATGATGTTTGCGCCTTCGTCTTGGGTGCGCCCCAATGCCGCGGGGCCGCTGCGGAATTCGCTGTCCGCTTTCATTAGGAAACCTGCGAGGTCGGGGATGCGGGAATAAACGAGTTTGGCCGCTTGTGCCCAATATTGCGCCACGGATTCTTCCGCGGGGTCGGCGGTTTCCAGCCCGCCCAAGATCACGGGGCTGTCAAAATGCACGGAAACGATTAACCGAATGCCAAACGGACGAAACACTTCGGCTACCTTTTCCAAATCGGGCAGGCCTTCTTCGGTGATGAGCTTGGCTGAGTTGGGGTAAACATTCACGTTGTTGACGGCGATTTCGTTGATGCCCACGGAAGCCAACATTCGCGCGTAGTCCTTGAGCCGTGCCAAGTCAAAGCCGATTTTGCCGTCTTTGAAGAAGAACGACCGCCCCGCGTAGCCGCGTTCAATAGAACCATCGGCGTTGTCCCAATGGTTGAGCACGCGGTGGGCTACGGCGGGTTTTTCTTTGACGTTCATGGTTTCTACGGGTTCGCCGCGGGTCAGGCGTGCCAACAGTGCGTACACGCCGTACAACAAGCCGCGCTCGCAACCGCCGGTAATGGTTAGTGCTTGCGGGTCGCCGCGCAATAAAAATGCCTCGGCACCCAATGTTTCGTCGGTATCCAAGGCAATTGTATAATCACCCTTATTTGCGGGTGTTATGCCAAAGCGGGTCACAAAGCCATGTTGCAATTCTTCCAACGCGAAAGTTTTATCTCCGGTCACTTTTGGTAAAAAACCCAGTTGCGCCTTTGTCGGTTGCAACCACGCGCGGTATCCAAAACTAGCCATAAAATCCCCACTTTCCAATTTTTGTGATTTCAAGTATAATCGTGTCAATAGCAAACAACATGGACAGTGTAAGGAATATTTGCATTCTGCCCATGTAGATTTTCAAGATGGCGCCAGGGGAGGCAATGTACATGAATCCGGACGATTTTAACAATGCCGTACCTATTTTGGAATATTTCAACTTGCGCAACAACACGCCCGCGTGGCGTATAGAACCTGCGCAGACCGACTTTGTAGACTTGACTTACGTCATCGGCGGCCGGGCCGAATACATCATTGACGGCGAGTTATACCACGTCAACGCAGGGGATTTGCTATGTATCCCGCCGGGGTCGTCACGCTCGGCCACCAGTATCGAACCGATGCATTTTGGCGGATTTGCGGCCAATTTTTTGATGCGGCGGCCCGATGGGGGCGAAGTCACCGTTCCGTTGCCGCTGCATGTGAACATCGGCATCCATGATGATATCATCGCTATTTATAAAAAAATCAACGAAGAATGGCTTAGGCGTTCGCCTGGATATGTAATGCGGGCGCGCGCTTTTTTTATGATCCTTTTGCAACGCTTTATGGCCATGTTGGTGTACGAAGTAGACACCTACCGTTTTGATCCACGTGTCAAAACCGCCATCCGCCACCTCTCCGACCACTACGCCGAACCCTTGCAAATCACCGACATCGCCAAGATCGTATCGCTCAATCCCGTATACTTCGGCGCGCTCTTCAAAAAAGAAACGCAAATGACCTTCCGCGACTACCTCAATATGATCCGGCTCAACCAAGCCGAAGACATGCTGCGTACTGGCGAATTTAACGTAACCGAAGTAGCATTGCGCTGCGGCTTCGGCGATGTGTTCTACTTCTCGCGCTTGTACAAAAAGCATAAAGGTGTGCCGCCGAGCAAAACCCTACGGTAAAATCTTTTTAAAAATACTTCCGAAAGGATGATACAAATGCACAAGGAATACTTACAAAAGTCACGCGCGCTCATCGCACAAATGACCGTGGAGGAAAAGGTCGGGCAAATGCTGCACACCGCACCCCCCATCCCTCGGTTGGGCATCCCCGGTTACAACTGGTGGAACGAAGCCCTGCACGGCATTGCCCGCAGCGGCACGGCCACGGTTTTCCCGCAGGCGGTGGGCATGGCAGCGGCGTTCGACCCCGAGCTGTTGAAGGAAATCGCAAGCATCATTGCAGACGAAGGCCGCGCCAAATTTCACGCCTACCAAAAAGAAGGCGACACGGACATTTACAAGGGTCTGACATTTTGGTCGCCCAATATTAATATTTTCCGCGATCCGCGTTGGGGGCGCGGCCATGAAACCTATGGCGAAGACCCGTACCTCACGTCCAGCTTGGGCGTGGCATTCATCCAAGGTCTGCAAGGCCCCGACCCGGAAAATGAACTCAAAGCCGCCGCGTGCGCCAAGCACTACGCCGTACACTCCGGCCCGGAAGAAGACCGCCACCACTTTAATGCCATATGTGACGATTACGATTTGTGGAATACGTATTTGCCGCACTTTGAAGCCGCCGTACTTGAAGGCAAAGTGGAAGCATTCATGGGCGCGTACAACCGTACCCGCCACGAGCCCTGCTGCGCATCCAAGGAATTGATGGATGATATTTTGCGCGGCAAATGGGGTTTTGAAGGGCATTATGTAAGCGATTGTTGGGCGGTAGAAGATTTCTACAAGCACCACAAAATTGTGGAAGGCCCCGTGGATGCGGTAGTTATGGCCATCGAAAGAGGCTGCGACTTGTGCTGCGGCCATGTATTTGAAGTGGCTGTCACTGCTGTGGAATCGGGCAAGCTACCCGAATCCCTGCTCGACCGCGCGTTGGAACGTCTTTTCGTATGCCGCATGAAACTCGGCCTGCTGGGTGGCAAAGAAAACCCCGCCTACACGTCCATTCCCTACGACATAAACGACTGTGCCGAGCATAAAGCCTTGAATCTTGAAGTCGCCCGCCGCACCACCGTATTGCTCAAAAACGACGGCGCACTGCCGCTCAATTTTGACAAGCTGGGTTCCATCGCGGTCATCGGCCCCAATGCCGCAAGCATCCGCGCATTGGAAGGCAACTACAACGGCACCGCATCTCAATATGTAACCGTACTGGACGGCATCCGCGAAATCTCCGAACAAACCGGCACGCAAGTGCGCTACGCCCTCGGCTGCCACCTCTATAAGAAGCGTATGTCCAACCTGTCTGTAGAAGACGACCGCATCGCCGAAGCTTTGGCCGCCACCCGCAACTCCGACGCTGCCGTCATCGTACTGGGTCTGGACGCCGACATCGAGGGCGAACAAGGCGACACCGGCAACGAATATTCCAGCGGCGACAAAGCCCATCTTGACTTGCCCGGTCGCCAGCAGCACCTGCTCGAAAAAGTCATCGAAGCCGCCGCGGGCAAACCCGTGATTGTCGTGGTCATCTCCGGCTCTGCACTGGCCGTCAACTACGCCGACGAACACGCCAACGGCATCATTCAAGCCTTCTACCCCGGTGCCTTAGGCGGTCGTGCCATCGCAGAAATCATCGCAGGCAAGGTATCCCCCTCGGCCAAATTGCCCGTCACGTTTTATCGCGGCCTGGACGACTTGCCCCCCTTTGAAGATTACAACATGGAAAATCGCACCTACCGTTATTTCAAAGGCGATCCGCTGTATCCGTTCGGATTCGGCTTGAACTACGCCAATTTCGACTTGGCCGTCACCGCGCAGGACAAGCAAAAAGTGACTGTCAAAGTCACTAACACCTCCACACGCGATGCCCGCGAGGTCATCCAAGTGTATGTAACCAACCCCGGGCAAAAGGAAATCCATAGCCTGTGCGGTGTAGCCAGCGTAGCCCTGACCGCAGGCGAATCACGCGAAGTCACCGTTCCGCTGTCACCCAAGGCCTTCAGCCGCTACGACGCAAAAGGCGACCTGTACGAAGTCGCCGGGCCGCACACCTTATATGTAGGTTTCACCCAACCCGACGCCCGCAGTGAAGCATTGTATGGAAAAAAAGCCGTGCGCGTGACGGTGGAATAGTCGTATGTAAAAAGTGTTGATTTTCAACGTTAATTGGGTATAATAAAACAAGTCGCGACTGGAACCGTGACTTGTTGATGGAGTACAACCGTTTTCGGCTTGGCTTCACGCTCAATTTGTTTTACTATCAGAAGAGTCGCAATCCTTGCTCGAGGGGCGGCTCTTTTCGTTATGCTTCTTTGAATGCCTACCGGCCAAGAAGGACAAAATCATCCCCAAAGCGGTTTGTAAAAATGCAAATAGAAAAGGCGTGAAGCAAGCCAACCCACGGTTGCGCGTGCATTATATCGCGTTATTTCGACAAAGACAAGAACGATTGTTTGGCGACTTGCTATTGTGCATGTTGCACAAAAAGCGAACGTAATTTTTGTATAATATCTACGCAGACTCTTAGAACTTTGCATGCGCCCCACGTTATACTTCATCCAAGTCATCGGCGTATCCTAGACATCCGCACATGTATACACGGCTCTCACCGCAAACTTATGCAAAAGTCACTGCGTGCATCCCGTACAACACATGCTTAAGGATCGAATCGTTACCACCGGACTACAGACTCGACAAGCCGCTGGCCAGCGCAGAGTCAACTTTGGGAAGTACTATAACGGGTGCCCACCTATTGCAACAAGCGCAACAAACATACAACCGAATAAAAACTGGCAATAGCAAAGAAAAAATGAGTGCACCCCAAGCCATGGGGAAGCGCTTACCATCCACGTAGATATTATTTACGTGGGTGTACATAGAAGATAAATCAAAATAAAGCCACCCGGCGCATCGGGTGGCTTATTATTTACTTTAATCTTGCTGCCTTGCGTTTTTTGATGATTAACGTGCTTAGTGCGCCAACGGCCATGAGGTTAATGGCAACGGTAATCCATACGGTGCCGGGTATACCGGTTTGTGGCATTCGGCCCATCGGTATATTACCGTCGGGGATAAAAAACCATCCGTTGCTTTCGCGCCATACCCAATTACCTTGGGGTACGTTATTGTCGTCGAGTTCGAGGTAACCATTGCCGTTGGGGCGCAAGTGGTTGCCGGGGCCAGGTGTGGGGGGAGTAGGTGTGGGTGTCGTAGGCGTGGGTGTGGTGGGTGCGGTTACGGGTGCAGTGGGGGTGGGTGTAGTAACGGCGGGTGTGGTGGTTGCTGCAGGTGTAGTGGCGGTGGGCGTCGTGGGCGTGGGTGTAGTAGCCGTGGGTGTTGTAGTGGGTGGCGGGAAAGTAATAACGCGCGTAGGCGGGTCTGTAGTGGGTTGTGTAGGAGGCGAAGTTAACGGCGGCGTTGTTTGTTGCGGCCATGTTTGATGGGGTGTCGTTTGTTGTGGTGTTGTTTGTTGTGGTGTTGTTTGTTGTGGTGTTGTTTGTTGTGGTGTGGTTTCGGTTGGAGTTGTCTGCTGTGGCGTAGTTTCGGTTGGCGTTGTTTGCTGTGGCGTGGTTTCGGCTGGTGTTGTCTGCTGTGGCGTGGTTTCGGCTGGTGTAGTTTGCTGTGGTGTGGTTTCGGCCGGAGTTGTTTGCTGTGGCGTGGTTTCGGTTGGTGTTGTTTGCTGTGGCGTGGTTTCGGTTGGGGTTGTTTGTTGTGGCGTTGTTTCAGCCGGGGTTGTTTGTTGTGGCGTGGTTTCGGTTGGTGTTGTTTGCTGTGGCGTTGTTTCGGCTGGTGTTGTCTGCTGTGGTGTGGTTTCGGTTGGAGTTGTCTGCTGTGGCGTGGTTTCGGTCGGAGTTGTTTGCTGCGGCGTGGTTTCGGTCGGAGTTGTTTGCTGCGGCGTTGTTTCGGTTGGAGTTGTCTGCTGTGGCGTGGTTTCGGTCGGAGTTGTTTGCTGCGGCGTGGTTTCGGTTGGTGTTGTTTGCTGTGGCGTGGTTTCGGCTGGTGTTGTCTGTTGTGGCGTAGTTTCCGCTGGGGTGGTGGTGGGTGGTGTGGTTGTTGGTACGTTTCCTACATAAGGCGATCCTTTGCCATATGAACCAAATGCAGGTGCATCACCATGTTCGGTGATGGTTACAAGACCTCTTGGGTTGATTGTAAGGAGCCAATAACCATCCGGTGTCTCGTATCCTGCCGGAGCTTGGGTTTCTACCAATCTGTACACTGCGTCGCGGCGCAATCTTGTTAAGCGAACGATACCGTCGTTATCACTGGTGGCTGTTTGATTGAATACATAGGTATACCCTGTGCCCGGTACATACACACGCGCATACACAGAGAACACTGCCCCCGGCAGCCACGCTCCGTCTCTACCTGTTTTGCGGAAGCGAAAATCCATGCGGTAATAGGAGTTGGTGATTGAAATGTTATCGCTTCCTTGAAACCAGTAGTAAGGTATAAAATTATGAGGTACATTGATTTCGCGCACTTCATAATTGATGGCTACCCCATGTGCATCATACACCGGTAAATTATAAAAAGTATGAATCCAGCGATATACACCGCACCTGTCTACACCCCAATCAGCACCCCATGCAATACAACAATACGTTGTTATCCGCCGTATGGTAATCGGCCCTTGTATACGCACACCATTGGCATACAAAACCACATCTACCGTTTTGGCAATCAATTCATCGTAGGTTATGTCGCTTCCCCATGTATTCCATGTTTTCTGTACAGTAATATCACGGGTTTGTGTATCGCGGTGGAGGATCAACCCCTGTCCGCCGCCCTTGCCCACTTGGGACAGGTAACGAAAATCAATATCGCCATATGCTTCCAATATAATGTGCACTGCATTATGGGATACAAAATTAAGGGCTCCGGTTGGCAATATAAAACCCTCCGGCGCGTCAATCACCACTGCACGATAAGGCTGCCCTGTCATGATTGATTGACTGCAAATATAAGGGTGCGCCCAACCCCATTCGTTACTGGTATAAGTTGCACCGGTTCTAATCCATTCACCATTATGAAAGCGCTCTATGGCAAATAAAACATTTTCAAGACGATTCATTTCGTCGTCAAAAACAGAAATTGCCATACGCTGCATGAGCCTACTGCTAGTCCATGTTACATGGTTACTACCTGATACAATGTCAGTCCAAGGCCAATTGACACCGGAGCGTTCAATTGTAAAAGGATGATTCGACCAGCTTGCCGGGGCAATCGCATAAGTTATCAGGCCCCCCGAAACAGGATCATGCGCAGGAAGGTCATAAAAAGTATGTGTCCAATTGTTGCCTGCATTCAAAAAGGCATAACCTCTGGCAGTATATTCAGGCCATTCTGTATGAAGCCTTACAACCACTTCATCTGTTGCAAGGCCTGCATCAAGCACGCACTGCGCCCACACATGCGTGATGGTAATATCGCGGTGCGTGCGCCCTGTATTTTCAACAGACCATACTCCACCACTTAGCGCAAAGTCATAATCATTGTCATGCGATACGATATCGATTGCACCCGTGTCACTAACATGGATAATCCAATAACCACCCGGCAAATAATGCAAATAAGAAGCGGCAATTTGCACTAATTTATATTGGGAATCATGCGACAAATCGATCAAATCTATGAAACTACCGGGGGCTTGTTGGGTGATGTATCCAGGACGCTGTACCCATGTATTTTCGGTTGTATCTTGTTCATACAAAACAAAGACGGAATCACGCGTTGCTTGATTAGCCAAGGTGGACGAACGTACATTAAAACGCACTTCCGTAGTAGGCTCTGGCGGGTCGGCAAATGCAAAGACACCCGCCGCTGTGGCAGTTAATACAAACAAAGCCAAAATTGCCCAACGGTACTTCCTCAAAAAGGATTTAAACACAAAAATCACACTACCCTTCATATGTAGGACTTGGAATATAGTATAAAACGCCAAAACCGGCGTGGGGCAAAGGTTAATGATTGTTAACGATTTTATATGTAAAGTGGCAATACAAAACGCAGATTTTGAAAATTATCCAGTCGCTTACACCTAGTAAGCGACTGGATTTTTTTAGCTGTTACATTTTCCGTGCTTTTTTCTTTTTGTGTATGATGAGCGTAGTAAGTGCGCCAACGGCCATGAGGTTAATGGCTACGGCAATCCACACGGTGCCGGGTATACCGGTTTGTGGCATTTGCCCCATGGGTACGTTGGTATCGGGGACAAAGAACCATCCGTTGCCGTCGCGCCATTCCCAATTGCCTTGGGGTACGTTGCCGTCGTCGAGTTCCAAGTCGGGTGGCGGTACTACGGTGGCTTCGCCTTGGCCTTGTCGGTTGTCGCTGCCATAACTCACAAAGAAGCGGTTAACCAACAAATTGTTGGGTGCGGCCCCTGCGATGAAGGAAAGCACAATCGTATTACCCAAGCCGAAGTTTGCCGGTACATTACCAAAGAAGAAGCCGATGGAGGTGTAACGGATGCCGCCCGTTTGCGGTAGCGAGAAGGTAAAGGGCTGGTTGGCATTTACATGGGTGGCATGCGTGTGCCAAACGTCGCTGCCCGCTACTTGGAAGCGGATGTCGTAGGTGACCCCCGCACCATTGTGGAAGGCAGGTAGGCTACCCGAAGTGAAGTACAATCCCAAGCCCGGCAAGTCAACAATTTCAAAGTCCGTTGCTGGCTGCCCCGATCGGTTGTGGAAGTTGCGGAGCGTCCAGTTAATCGTACCGCCTAGGGGTACGTAAGTGCGGTCGGGATTTTTGATTAGTTGCGTGGGGGTTGTGGGTGCGGGTGTGGTGGGTGCAGCAGGAGTAGTGGCGGTGGGTGTAGTGGTTGCTGTAGCCGGTGTGGTGGGCGTAGGTGTAGTAGCTGTGGGCGTGGTGGGCGGGAAAGTAATAACGCGTGTAGGTGGATCGGTATGCGGCGTCGTTGGCGGCGGTGTGGTTTGTGGTGGTGTGGTTTGTTGCGGGGTTGTTTGTTGTGGCGTAGTTTGTTGTGGTGTGGTTTGCTGTGGTGTGGTTTGTTGTGGCGTGGTTTGTTGTGGTGTAGTTTGTTGCGGTGTAGTTTGCTGTGGTGTTGTTTGTTGCGGTGTAGTTTCGGCCGGTGTTGTTTGTTGCGGTGTAGTTTCGGCCGGTGTTGTTTGCTGCGGTGTAGTTTCGGTTGGGGTTGTTTGTTGTGGTGTGGTTTCGGTTGGTGTTGTTTGTTGCGGTGTAGTTTCGGTTGGGGTTGTTTGTTGTGGTGTGGTTTCGGTTGGTGTTGTTTGCTGCGGTGTAGTTTCGGCCGGTGTCGTTTGTTGTGGTGTAGTTTCGGCCGGTGTTGTCTGTTGCGGCGTGGTTTCTGCCGGTGTTGTTTGCTGCGGCGTGGTTTCGGCTGGGGTTGTTTGTTGCGGCGTGGTTTCAACCGGTGTTGTTTGTTGCGGTGTAGTTTCGGCCGGTGTTGTTTGTTGTGGTGTGGTTTGCTGCGGTGTTGTCTGTTGCGGCGTAGTTTCCGCCGGTGTTGTGGGTGGCGGTGTGGTTGTCGGTACATTAGGTAGTTGAGGCGTGCCTTTGCCAAATGAGTTAAAGGCGGGTGCACCATCATGCTCGGTGATGGTTACATTGCCTCTGGGGCAGATTGTAAGGAGCCAGTGGCCATCCGGTGTTTCATATCCTGCCGGGGCTTGGGTTTCTATTAATCTGTATACTGCGTTGCGGCGCAATCTTGTTAAGTGAACGAGACCGTCGCTACCACTGGTAGCCGTTTGGTTAAATACAAAGGTATAACCTGTGCCCGGTACATACACACGCTCATACACAGAGAACACCGCTCCCGGTAATGCCACCAGATTTGTGCCCGCCTTGCGGAAATTAAAGTTCATTCGATAATAAGAGTTGCTGATGAGTATGCGGTCGCTTCCTTGAAACCAGTAATAGGGTATAAAGTTATCAGGCACATTAATTTCGCGCACTTCATAATTAATAGCTACGCCGTGTGCGTCGTACACTGGCAAGTCATAAAATGTATGATTCCAACCATAAATATGGCATACGCTATTACCAAATTCGACACAACAATTCACATTTGCGCGACGTAGGGTAATTGGCCCTTGTATACGCACGCCATTGGCATATAACACTATGTCTACCGTTTTGGCGTGAAGTTCTTCTTCGGTTATGCCGCTTCCCCAAATATTCCATGATTTTTCAACGCTGATATCCCGTGTTCTGCCTTCTGTGCGGGTGTTGCGCACGCGCGGCGGCCCGGTTGGTGGTTGCGGCCCGGGGGTGATGACACCTCCGAAGGGATCGGGCGTGATAGAAAGCGGATCAGCCACGCGATAAAACTCCGGTGCGTTGCCATGTGCGGTTATCACAATGCCGGAACCGTGCGGGGGTGGTACATTAACGTGAATAATCCAATAGCCGCCGGGAGTTACATAACCCGTGGGGGCACTGACTTCACGCAGGCGGTAGGTTGCACCTTCGCGCAGGCGGTTGAAAGTGATGGAGCCTGTGCCGGCGTTACCCGAACCGCTGGTTTGGGGTGCGCCGCGCGCCACCCATTCATCATTGATGCGCTCGTATAGTTGGAAAACCGCATCGTCCAACGGATATCCACCCGTGCCGGTTTTGATAAAGGTAAATTCAAGGTAGAGTTGGTTAATTAACACCCATTCATGGGTAGGCGGTTCGGGGGTACCCGTGACAATGGGGCGGAAATAAAGCGGAGGTGCACCGCCATAGGCCACAACGCTGATGCTGCCATCGTCTGCGACGGTAATATACCAATGGCCGCCGGGCAGGATGTGGGTCAAATCACCCGGGTAGTTGGGGATGGCTGTTTCTACCAAGCGATACGTTGAGCCGCGTGACAAGCCGGTAAAAGTGACCAAACCATTTTGGTCAGAGGTTTCTGTATAACCCCGGCGCGTCCATGTGCCGTTAATATTTTCATACAAGGCGAATTCTGCGCCTGCCAAGTTCACATTGGTGCTATTGGTTTTGCGGAAGGTAAAATCTACATCATCGCCCGGTGTATAACGCTCAAGTTCCACAGCCGGTGTGCCGCCTTTACCAAAAGGGGCAATTCTAAAAATTATATCGCCATATGCTTCAAGGTTCCAACCAATCCTGCGGGGAACGATATTAATAACCCCCGTCGGCAATATAAAACCATCGGGTACACTTACGATAACGATTCTATACAAAATTCCAAGATCCATTGACGTAAAACATGCATTGGGGCCGCCGTGGAATCTGCCATTCGTGTCGGAGGTATAGACTGCACTTGAGCGCACCCATTCACCATTAATAAGTCGTTCGAGCGCTATTGACACGCCACCAATTATAGTATTCGCTTCGTCAACAAACATGACACCAGTGGGCGATAACCTTCGGTAGCTGGTTATGGTGACTTCATTGCTGCCCCTTATCGCATTGCTACCCCAAGAGCAATCACTTGTATACTCTACATCGAAAGGGTGTGCGCTTGTAATGCGAACCTCATATTCAATGCGAATCCTACGATCCAAATCATAGGGCGCGAGTCCATGCGTTATTCCACAAAAGGTATATGTCCAGTTGTTGGCCGCATTTAACACAGCAACCGCCAATTCAAGATCCCTTGGCGTTGGCCACTCCCGGCTCAAAGTTATTTCCACTTCATCAAGCGCAAGGCCTGCGTCCAACACTGCTTGATCCCACACATGGGTCACTGTAAGGTCGCGGTGCGTAACCATTGTATTAAACGTGTATCGCCACACATCGCCAAACAAATGCATTTCTCCAAAATCACTGTTGCCGCCGTGCGCTTCAATACTAATGGCACCCGCGGCATCCACATTAATAATCCAATGACCCTCCGGCACGACATAAAGATAATCGGCTTCAATTTGCACCAATTTATATTGCGCATCAAAGGACAAGGGGCCAACATGTATTTCGCCGGTATTGTTATTATAAACGAAGGTGCCCGGGCGTCGCACCCATGTGCTGTCGCTTGCATCCCGTTCATATAACACAAAAACAGCTTCACGCGTTGGGCGCCCAACCATGACGCCATCGGTAGTAATACCATCAACCCAAAACCGCAATTCGGTAGTAGGTCCCGGCGGGTCGGCAAAAGCAAAGATGCCCGCTGCTGTGGCAATTAATACAAAAGAAACCAGTATCGCCCAGCGGTACTTGGATAAAAATGATTTAAACACAAAAATCACTGCCCTTCATATGTAGGATAAAAACATTATAAATACTTACAGCCGTGCAGGTGTGGAAGGTAAACAATTGTTAACTAAATTCTATGTAAAATAGCAATGTCGGATCATGGCGCGTCATGGCATGTCATCCATTCCTTTCTATAAAAGTAATCAAATCCATTGAAGTCGATGGCGTGTGGCCGCTGGCAAAAAGTGAAAAAACAAAGTCGAAGGCGAAATCGTCCAAGCAGGTGGCGGTGCCGATCAAGATATCGCCGCTGCCTTCGTTGGTTACATAAAATTGCAATTCTTCATTACCCATGCGTATGACGCGTTCAAATTGGAAGCCGTAGGTGTTGATGATTTGTTGCACTTGGGTTTGTGTGGTGGCCGTGGCCAATGCTGCCAGGATTTGTGCGGTGCGGTCGGGTGCGGGCTCCGGCGTGGTTGGCGGTGGTGTTGTGGGCTGCGGTACGTAAACCACCGGCGTGGTGAGGGGGGCGGTAGTTGGCGCAGGGGTAGGGGCTTCGGTGGGGGGGTCGGTTTCGGGCTCGGTGGGCGGTTCGGTTTCCAGCGCGGTGGGGAGGGTGGGTTGTGGCGTGGGTGCGGGTGTTGTGGGTTCGGTTATGGGTGCTTGTACATAAGCAATGTAGGGTTCGTTGGTGGGTGCAGGTGCGGCGTCGGGCCACAATGTGATGTAAGTAACGGCCGATGCGGCAACAAAGACGGCAACACACGCGGCAACGACATAACCTCCGGCCGCCGCCGCTGCACTGCTAGAAGTTGCAACGATGGCGGTGGCTGCGGTTGCACCCGCCCAGCAAGGCGCGGCTAAGGGTATGTACACCGCCGCAAATACTTGCTCTTCAAGCAAAAATAAAGCTGCCAAGGATAACGTGCCTGCCGATGCCATCAAGACCCCTTTGGACGCGCTTTTTTTGCGCTTTCCTTCCAAGTGGTCTTTGATGGCGGCACGGGCGTTGCGCAAAGTCTTGCGGACATTGCTGGTCGAACATTTATGTAGGCGTGCGATTTCATCGGTGGTGAAGGACGCGTAGTAATATAGGTAGATTGTCTCCCATTGCATTTTGGGCAAGCCCATGATAATGCGCAGCAGCTCGGTGCGTTGTTCCTGCACATTGATATAAGCCTCGGGCAGGAAGTCGATGTCCGATTCTTCGCGGTTGTCTACAATGTAGGTGTTGGATAACAGGGTGTCTTTGGCGGCGTACCGTTTGCGATAACATTCGTGTATGGCAATACGGCGTAGGTAGGGCAGGATCGTTTCGCTCCGTAATTTGCCCGCTTTGGTATAGGCTATGTAAAAGGTGTCTTGCAACGCTTCTTCAGCATCTTCTTTATTATAACAGAATTTTTGACAAATAAAAGCCACATATCCACTGCATCTTTTGTACAACTCATCAAAAGCAGCGGCATCGTGGTTATTTATCCTTTCGATTAGAGACTGGAAGTCGTCGTTGCGTGGGTTAATGATTGGGGTGCCTCCTTAGGCTAATGCATGCGCATGCTCAAATAAAAGCTCGCTTGCGGGCAGTGATTGTGCATTGTCATGCGGGACGAATTTTTTAAAGAAGCATAATTTGCTTTCCAACCGTTCGGCATACAGGTTGAGTGCGCTTACGATGTGCATGGGTGTAAGGCTGGTAACTTTGGATATGTCATTGACCGTAGCGCCCAGTACCCAATGGAAGAAAATGGCTTCTTTCTCGTCGTGGTGAAATTGGTTGAGCGTGTCGTCCAGCACAAATTTTACATCATCGTGCTGAATGAACGCACAGGGAATTTGTGGCATGTACGAAGTCATGTGGCTATACCCACCACGCTTTTCTCTGCGCCTGTGCGTTGTGCTTGCATTAGTGGGGATTGCTGCAAGCTTTGCATGATGATTTCGCCTCGGCTGTTGCGGATGAAGATGATTTTGTCTCCGGTTTTAACGTTCAGTTCGCGTCGGATTTCCATGGGAACCGTGATTTGGCCGTTACCGGAAATTTTTGCTAAGTTCATAATATGTACCTCCATTAAATTGTGGATAGCTACTATAGGGAAAAAATGAGGCAAGGCGGAACCTATTTTTCAAAAATATTTTTATTTACACTAAATTTAGTGGATTAATCATTTACCAATAATATAGCGTATTGCGATGAAATAGGGGTAAAAGGTAAACAATTGTTAACTGTCTTACACGTATCGGGCAATTTATTGACTTGCCTGAACTGCTTGGTACGATACAAGTCAATCCAATGCAAAGGATTTGATTACATGGATATGTTTTCCCGTTTATCGCCTTTTATCCAAGAATATATTTATCGCAACGAATGGACAGAGCTGCGCGGCATACAAATTGCGGCGTGCGAGGTCATTTTTGATACGGATGACCACTTGCTGCTGTCATCGGGCACGGCGTCGGGCAAGACAGAAGCGGCGTTCCTTCCTATATTAACGCAGTTGTACGAAAACCCCGCCAAGTCGGTGGGTGCCATTTATGTATCGCCGTTGAAAGCGCTGATTAACGACCAGTTTAAACGATTGGATCAATTACTGCTGGATTCGAATCTGCCGGTGACCAAGTGGCATGGCGATGCATCGCAAGCGCGCAAGGACGAATTGACGCGCAATCCGGAGGGGTTGTTGCAAATCACACCGGAGTCGTTGGAGAGTTTATTGACCAACAAGCGCGGTATATGCTTGAAGATGTTTAGCGACTTGCGCTTTGTCATCATCGACGAAGTGCATCAATTTATGCGGGATGCGCGGGGCTTGCAATTGTTATGCGTTTTGGAACGGCTCCAACGGCTAACGGGCATCAAACCGAGGCGCGTGGGTTTGTCGGCCACGCTGGGCGATATCCAACTGGCCAAAAATTGGCTATGTACGGGTACCGAGCGCAATTGCGCCGCCCCCATCACGGACGAAGGCAAGCGCCGCATCCGCTTGCACATCGAACGGTTCGTCAACTACGCGGACAAACGCGACCTGCAAGACCTAGCAAGCCCGGAGGACTCGACCGGCGACCGTGCGCATTATGACTACCTATTCAAGATGACGCTGGACAAAAAAACGATCATCTTCACCAACTCGCGCGAGGAAACGGAGTATGTCATGGCCAACCTGCGCGAAATCGCCGCATCAAACAAATCGCCCGATATCTATCGCGTGCACCACGGTAACGTATCTGCCCTGCTGCGCGAAACCACCGAGGACGAAATGAAATCCGAAGATGAAAAAATCGTAACGGGTGCAACTGTAACATTGGAGTTGGGCATTGATATTGGCGCGTTGGATCAAGCCGTGCAAATTGGTGCGCCGCACAGCGTGGCCAGCTTCGCGCAGCGGTTGGGGCGGTGCGGGCGGCGTGGGCAGGTGGCGCAACTGCTTTTCACCTTCGTAGAGAACATCAATGTCAACGCGGCGGATATCTTGGGGCCCATCAACTGGGATTTCCTCAAGACCTTGGCCATCGTCGAGCTATACACCAAGGAGCATTGGATCGAGCCGATTTATCCACACCATCACCACTACGCACTGCTGTATCACCAAACCCTAAGCTTCCTCAAGTCCAATGGCGAAACCACCCCTGCGGGGTTGGCATCGGCGGTGCTGGGGTTGGGTACGTTCCGGCACATCCCGCAGGAAGACTTCAGCCGACTGTTGCGCCACCTCATCGACATCCAACAACTGGAACGCAGCGAGCGCGGTGGCCTGCTCATCGGTCGGCAGGGCGAAAAGCAAGTCAACTCGCACAAGTTTTTG
Organism: Defluviitaleaceae bacterium; assembly: GCA_009781755.1. Taxonomy (GTDB): domain Bacteria; phylum Bacillota; class Clostridia; order Lachnospirales; family WQUN01; genus WQRX01. The sequence goes on from WQVD01000029.1 coordinate 25,318, forward strand.
ACCGTTTTCCAAGCCCCAGAGTATCTGCTGGTCAAGGATGAAAACCGCACCATCGGCACGGTGGACACGGTTTATCCAGTGGGTACGCGCTTCTCCCTTGCCGGCATCACATGGGAGGTACTGGACGTAAACGAAAAGTCCAAAGTCCTCTTCGTAAAACGCGTACCCGGCGTGTCGCTCGTAGACTGGCAAGCCGTCTTTGATGGTGAATTGCACACCACCTTAGTGCGCCGCATGCGCGATATCTTACGCAGCGATGATATGTATGCCTACCTAAGCGAGTCATGCAAGGAGCGCATCACCGAACTGCGCTACATCACACGCAACAGCGGCATCCTAGACAACCTCGTGACCCAAGTGTCCAACAAAAAATTCGCCATCTTCCCATGGATGGGCACGCGACAATTACTAACGCTGCACTACGCCCTACTCGACAAAGGCGTACCCAACAAAATGCCCTGGTACACCTGTGTATATATTGAAGCAATCTTTTCCGGCACGGTGCAGGAATTGGAAGAAATCATCCGCGCCATCGCTCGCAGCCAATTAAATATGTACGACCTGCCCCTGCCCGACAAAGTGCAAATCCGCGCCAAGTACAACGAGTTCATCCCCAATGACCTGCTGCGAAAGCAATTTATTGAGGATTATTTGGATATGGATGGGGTGCGGGCGGTGTTGGGTTATTCGTAGTGTGTCCACATGCGAATGACTTTACGCCTTCCTCGTGAGGGCGTTTTTTATTTGCGCCGGGCGCGTTTGCATTCTGCACCGAAAGAAAAAGGTTAACAATTGTTAACCTTTGATCCGATGTCGAATTTTATCGAATATAATTTTTCTATATATTAATCATTATTTATTATTACTGGTTCCTTTATATTGTGTGTGTCTCCTATATATGAGTAGAAGGACATTTATTGGAGGGCACATTATGAACTTGGCAAAAATTTCATGCAACGGACAAGTCACGGTTCCGGTAGAAATCCGCCGCGCGCTGGATGTCAAATCGGGCGACAAAATTGTTTTCCTGCGCAAGCAAGATGGCGAAATTGTCATGAAGAACCTGAACGCCGCAGCGTTGGCCGAGGCACACCGCATTCTTAGCACCGACGTTAAAGAATCCCTTGCGTAATGGAAACATTGATTCCACAAATACCCCGGTCGTTTATTAACCACGCCGATTTTAAAGTGGTCATGGATGCTACTTTGGATGCCTTCGGTCATGAAGAAAAGGAAGCGATTTTCTTTTTCTGCGTATTGGGTGCGGCGGTGCATGATATTTCTACCGCAACGCAATTGACGCCGGGGCACATCACCAGCACACTCAACCTGTATGCCGCGCGGTTGGAAAACAAAGTGCGCTTCTTCAAAAAATTTATGCCGCACAACGACACCGAGTTGTTAAATGCCGGAGAATACCTCTTTATGGATGCTCCAGCTTAAAAAGGAGGCACAACGCTATACATAAAAGCAATTGGTACGATTTTGGCCCCATAATCCACCAAATAAACAGAGGGGATCCCATGGCGTTTGACGCGCTGTACACACGTTGCAGCCCGTACCTGGCTTTTATTTGCCAAAAATTGTGTGCCAACAAAGAAGATGCAGAAGAAGTAGTGCAAGATACCTTTGTCATTGCCTACAAAAAAGCCGACACCCTGCGTGCAGAAACACTGGTTGCTTACCTGCGCAAGGTTGCCATCCGCGAATGCTACCGCAAGCGCCGCATCCACCCCTTAGTATACGCGCACGAAGCAGAAGAAATTATTGAAACGCAAGAAGAAGTCGATACGGACTTCCTGCCCGAGGAGTATCTACATAATAAAGAGCAGCGTGCCGAGCTGCTGCGCATCATCATGGCCTTGCCCCAAATGCAATGGGAAACGGTCTACCTCTATTACTACGCATCCCTGTCCAGTGAAGAGATTGCCGAAATGCAGGGATGCTCCACTAGCAACGTGCGCAAGACCCTGCGTGCCGCACGCGTCCGTATCAAAGACCACTTGGAAGGCAAGAAGAGAAAACACGCTCCCAAAACATCCTTGTTTGTACTGGCAGGAACCATTCCCTTGGCCGCGCTGTTTGTGGCCGAGGAGCAAGCCTTTGCTGCCGTTTATGTAGCGGCTGCGGCGCCTTGTTGGGCCACCGCTGGTGTGGTTGGCGCTGTGGCTACCACCACAACCGCTTCTGCTGCAGGATATGTAATGGCCGCTTGTGTGGCTGCTTTTGTGGCTGCATCTGCCGTTACTTATTATTTCATGTTATCCGATCTTCCAGTTTACAGCCCGGTTGAGTCGCCTCCAGTCGTGCAGGTGGTGCAATATGTACCCACGACCACGCCGCCGATTTCCACCGAAGCCCCCACGCCGCTCCCAACCCTGCCGCAACCCACGGAGCCGCAACCTATCGCCACAGAACCCGCACCCACCGAGCCACCCCCGGCGGAAACGCAACCCCCGACGCCGCTTCCCACCGACCCACCACTGACCCCCGTCATCGTATCAGACCCCATGCCGGTAGACCGCACGGCAGATATCTTGGCCGCGCTGGCCAATGCCCATGACGCCCACGCCATCGCAAGCATCATAGACTACTTCGGCTTCGCTTTCGCCCAAGCGATACGCGACGGCGATGAACGGCACCGCTTCTACGCCACCAACGAAGGCAGCGGCGACATCTTCGTTGGCATTGCCGCGTGCGAAGACGGCGCATTTGACCGCATGCGGTTTGCGCATTTTTATGGACACAGCGCTCCGTCGGATTTGATCCAACTCTTGGACTTTATGAAAGGGGGCGCAGGCTAGCTACACCCATGGCAAGCATTACCGCAGCAACCATCAATGTCTTACATAGATTTGGGAGACAAAATCAAAAGGAGATGAAGGCATGAAAAATCTTTCATGGAAACGCAAGTTGGCATTAATCTTAGTGTTTGTGTTATTCACATCTACGCTCGGGTACTTTACCTTTGCATGGAACCAAGACGGCGAAGACGCCGGTTATGGCGCATCTGTGACCACCCCGAGCGCCATCAATGTTGCGCCCCCTGTCGTCATTACAACCCCCGGCGCCATAGAATTGGAGCCGGTAGCACCAATGGTTTACATCCCCATCGCACCCACAGCGGCCACCCACGATAATTGGGATTTGAGCCGTTTTGTTACCGATGTAACCATGGTTAGTGTGGCCACCGGCCAACCCGTACTGCCCGGAGGCAGCTTCTCTGCGGGCGGTTTTTATCGTTTTAACATCCGGTTTGCCCCCGGTTTTGGCGAAAACTTCGCCTACTACGACGGCCTCAATCCGGCTTGGGTGGATCATTTGGTATACCGCCTGCCCAGCGCACTTATCATTACAGAAGATATTTTGAATACCCCTGTAATGGTGGGTTCGGGTGCCAATCAACAGCGCATCGGTTGGGTGCATATCCATGAAAACGGCGATGTGTTGGTGACGCTGGATGACTTGGATGCGGGCAACCCCTTATCTGCCCTAGCTTTTATTTTAGAAATAACCGCGCGCTTTGTGCCCGGCGACGGCGGCGGCGGTATTGGTGACCAAATGCTGCTGGATTTCGGCACGGGGTCGACCATTACCATCACCGTAACTGACCCAGTAGATGCACCGCTGGCGCTAACCATCAACAACACTTGGGACCGTCATCGCCAAGTAGTGGATTACTTGGTTACGATTGAGCCGGGTGCAACGTTGGCTGCCCCTATAGATGACATTGTTGCGCATATCTTCCCTTGGTTAGCCAATCAAGGCGTGGGCAATGTGAACATGGATAACGGTGCGATGGTTCCGCCCATTAGTGCGTTTAGCGGATTCCGCTACCGTATCGTGGATGCAACCGGCGGCGTGGTATCGCCATGGACAAACATCAACGTCACATGGCACAACAACAATACCGGTGCCGTCGCCAACGCACCCAACCGCCGCTATTTCTCCGTGGACTTTACGGGTCGTACATTGATAGAAGGCTTGCGCATTGAATTGGAATACAGTGTGTGCGTGCAAGCTGTGATTGCCGATAATAGAATAAATCCGATAACGGCGGCGATTGATATAAACACCAATTCAGTCAACTTTACAGAAGCCATGCACAATATGCGCCACCCAGAGCGTTACAACTTTGTCCTTGGTGCATACGGCGTTGCTACCAGCCGTGCGCCGAATACTGTAGATTCTGATGTGATTTCTATAAGAAGAGATTATTATTTAACATTTAACCGCTTTGGATTGAGCCGGGCAGATGGCGTTATTAATGCGGGCATTTATCTGCGTACCCCCAATCTGACGCGCGAAGGCCGCGGTTTGGGCGGTGCTCATACCGCGGAAACTTGGTATTATTCACAATTGCCCAATGATTTTCAGTTGCCCAATTTAGGTGGCTTCCCGCTTGTTATCACGTTGGGTATGGATCAAAATGGAAACATTGCCAATATACCCGCGGGCAACCCCAATGTTGGATTGGCTTTTCCTTCATTTAATGAAATTACCGTGGAGTTGCGCAGCGCTATACCGGGTCAGTCATTTGTAACCACTACGCACTTATTATCTGATCCCATGTTTACAGCGGTTTTGTCCAACACACCGGGCCAGACCAATAATGTGCTTACCATTACATTTCCGGAGTTAGTAGATGGACGGGGCATTTACCGCGCCTATATTCGATTTGCAGCCCCTATAACCATACCCAATTTGAATCAAGGGGTATGGTCGCCACGCAACTTCCACATGGGCGCGGAATACGGTGCCAGTACTGTGGCGCGTCGCGAAACACGCGTATTGCATATAAACCATCCCGGCAATTTTTGGAATAAAGTAAGCCACCGTTCACCCGATGATATTATTACCGCGGGTGAAGATATCCGTTGGACAGCATGGGCGGGCAATACCGCCATGCGCTTAAACGGTGTCAACTTTACGGATACACTGGACGAACGTTTATCCTTCCCGAACCCAAGCGATATTATTGTGCGATTTTATAACAATCCGCAATCTGACTATAATCCAACGCATGGCACATTTTTTGGTATAGACAGCAGAGTGCGGCACAGCGCGGGCACAGGAGGATATGATTTTACCGCACAAATGTTAATCGATATGGGATTGTTTGTGTTTGAACCCAGTACACACCCCAATTACATTGGTTCAGATACTTTTGTTATTACAGTACCCGCAGCTGACCGTGCGATACCCGGTGCAGGAGGTGCTGTATTTGGCGACATATATCGCGTTTGGTTTGAATACACCACGCCGACGCCGCTACCCGGTGATCCGGGCTTCCGACCCGACGCGTACTTCAATCGTCTTTCTATGGACAGGGCTTTAATTACCGGCCCCAACCCACATATTACTCGCTTTGTACAAATGGGACTTGCAGATATATCCTACCGTTTAACCAGTAGCGGAGTACGCACCAATGCCGCCGGTGATGGATATGAAATTGCATATACCTTTACCATGCACGTCCCAGGCATATACCATGGACGCAGGATTTATTCAACGCACTTTACAAGGGTCAACAGCGGCATGGTGAATATGGGCAATCTACCCAATGAAGTTGCCTTTAGGGCTTTTACCCACCGCCATTTTAATCCTTTGTATGCGGGTTATGTAGGCAACTTAAATGTGCGTTTGTATGACCACCAAGGCAATTATTACCGCACATTAAACGCAGGAACTGATTTTATGGTGATTCCGTATTCACCGCGCAACCCATCAGGTTCTATGTTAGTCGCACATGGCTTTGTAATTGTACCCGGATTAACGGCAGCAAATGCACCTTCGCCTGCGTGGCCTTCCCCACGCACAGATGTGGAGGGCGGCACATGGTGGGCATCTAGCGCAATCACGCCTAATTTTTATTGGCAATTTGATACCAACAAAACCATGGTAATCACCTATTCATATCCATTACATGACACCGTGCCAAGTTCCGGCATTACTTTTGATTTTCTTACACGTATGCAAGCACGCTTGCATTCGAATAATGCAAACCGACTTTTTTACCACTCTGCAATGTTGGCATATGAACGGGCACCGGGTGCATTAACAAAAGACAGAAGCAACGACATCGATCATTCTCATCGGCAACTCTATGATGCATGGCCGGTGGTAACTGAAACGCCGCCAATGCAAGGGAATTCTTCTGCATTCCGTTTAATTACCAGTATAAATACATTCGGCGGTTCAAGTCTCGATCGACTGACAACCAAGCCCCTTTTCACAGAGGGGAATGCAATTATGACCATTGAAATTGACGAACGATTGGAATTGGTGCCGAACTCTATCGTCGTATGGACTTCTATTGGTACATTAAATGCTCGCTTTTTCGGCCCGTATCACTTGGATGGCACGCAATTTGACAATCTCGTATCAGGCAATGTAATCACATTAGACTTTACAACCATGAATCAAATAACGGATCAAAGTTTGCGCCATAATTTGGGTACAAATGCCATGCGAAACCAATTTGATACATGGTTGGGTTTTACAAATAAAACCGTTGCCGTGCCGCCAAATCCATTGTGGTATTTAGATTCAACCTTTAACGGTTTAATAGGCACGAGCAGCATTGCCGACCCTTTCATGGTCCAATACCAATTGCGGGTTCGGGCAGATGCTTTATACCAAATTGAAGGCGAAGTTGAACTTCCTGTAATTACCCGTGTATTTTCCACCGCGGAAGGCATTGGTGCGCCCGCCATTGATCCATTATTTAATTACCGATTAAATAATGTTGTTTCCATTGATTCGGGAACGGTTACTGTCGGTACTGCTGATAATGCCGTCGATTTTAATCATCGCGTAGTCAGCCGCAACAACGCTGTGTTCAGTACCACCACCACGTTCACCTTCGAGCACAATGTCTTGGACAAAACGATGGTATTAAACGAACCGGGCTCGAACCTGGTGCACACGACCATCCTCATCAACGAGGCGGGTGCGCCACTGTTGCCCGCCAACGCCTACTCGCCCTACATCACGGCCATTGACCGGATGAGCATTAACTTAATGCCGTTTGCGTCCACCATCCAATTCGAGACCCGCGCACGTGAGGGTACCGGTTGGGGGCCTTGGACGGTAGTGAGTCCGCAAGCCGCACCCGGCTCCGGCGAGCCTTGGAGCTTCAACATTGTGGGTGCCGTCATGGTCAACGGTACACCCTTCTTCGAGATTGAGTTCGTATTCCCCGATGAAGTGCCTGTGCGTATCACCTACGACTCGATCATCAACGCACCGCCCAATGGCGCACCTTTGACCCTCAGCAATACCGTGCGCCTGTACGGTACCCAATTCGAAGATGGGTACTACGTGCCCGGCCATGTCATTACCGAAGTTGCAGCGCGTGCAGCCATCTTGCATATGCCCATCTATTTGAACAAACGCGATGACAACACCCACGCAGGGCTTGCTGGTGCTGTCATGGCTATGTATATCCACAACCCTAGCACCAACGGACATCATGGGGTCGGGCCCATGCCTGCTCCGGCGGATGTGCGCGTCATCAACGGCATGCGCTTTTATCCCGCGCAGACGGTGACCACCCCCGCAGGCGGCGTGGCAAGATTTGACCATCCTGCCATCGTGCCCTACTGGGGCAACCTATACCTGTTTGTCGAAATGGAAGCACCCGACGGCTATGTACTGCCCACTGGCAATGACGCATTCACTTTTTTCGCCTTCGCTGAGTCGCTGCTGCCGCCCGTTAATATGAATGTAACCGCGCTGCAGAACAGCCTGCGCAACGCCATCCCCAACGCCACCATTGAGCTGGTAGCCGACATCGTCGTCGTAGACAACGAAATGTTGCCCCCCAATCCCCGTGTGCGTATCGAGAAAGAAGTATCCGCACCCGTAGCCGTAGGCGGTACTCTTACCTATACCCTCCGCGTCACCAACACCGGCAACGTACCCCTGACCGGCTTGGTCGTGACCGATACATTGCCCGCTTACCTGACCAACCCGCGCCAACTCTTCGTTTTGGACCTTCCGGGTTCCACTGGCGGCATCAGCGGCCAAGTGGTAAGCGTTACATTGGCGACTTTGAACCCGAACCAAACGGCCACCATCACCTTCCAAGCCACCGTGGCTACTGCCCCGGCGGATGGCGCGTCCATTTACAACAGCGCCGTGGTCGAATACCCACCCAACACCACCATCCGCGACGAAGATAGCGTGCCCGTACCCGTACAAACACGCGGCGTAAGCATCATCAAAACCGTAAGCGATAACCACGTAGAAGCGGGCGCTTACCTGACCTATACCCTGCGTATTCAAAACACCGGCCAAGTACAATTAAACGGCTTGGTCGTGACCGACAGCTTGCCCATACACCTCACCAACCCGCGCTTCTTGCAAATTCCTGCAACGGCAAGCGGTGGGTTCACCGGCAACAACCTGCGGGTAACGCTGGGCATACTGGCACCCGGTGATCATGTATATATCACCTTCGTTGTGACAGCTTCTTCCTCGCCGCTGGGTGGCGCACCTGTCATTAACACCGCACATGTCGAATACCCCGGTGACCCCGACAATGTACGCGACAGCGACTACGCCGAAGTCACCATCGACACCAACCCCAACATGACCCTGTCCAAGACAGTAAGCGCACCCGCTGATGGTGCATCCGTTGCCGTAGGCGGTACAGTTACGTACCGATTGCAGATCACCAACACAGGCAATATCCCCCTAAACGGCGTGGTCATCACCGACATCCTGCCTGTGTACCTATCCAATCCGACCAATTTTAGGTCGCCCACGATATCCAATGTACAACATACTATCAATGGCCAAACCGTAAACATTACGGTAGATGTGCCCTTGCAAACGGCCATAATTGTTGAATTTGACGTAACCGTAGCTTCTGCACCTGCCAACAACGCAGATATCATCAACATCGCCCGCGCGGTCTACCCCAACAACCCCGATCTTGACCGCGAGGATACCGCTCGTGTACCCGTAATCCGACGAGGCGTAAGCATCGACAAGACGTCCAGCCCCGCCACTGTAGCGGTAGACGGCACAATCACGTACACGCTGGCCATCCGCAACACCGGCAACGTAGCACTCAACGGCCTAACGGTAACCGACATCCTACCCGTGTACCTGACCAACCCGCGTAACTTCGGCTTGCCGAGTCAAGTCACCGACCACAACGTCACCGGCCAAACGGTAATGTTCACCCTTGACCTGCCTGTATCGGATGCTCCCGTGACCATCACTTTCGATGTTACCGTGGCCTCCGCACCGGCCAACAATGAAATCGCCAATACCGCCGTGGCCCAATACCCCGGCGACACCACCGTCCGCGATGAAAGCTCATCCACGACGACACTCATACCGCAGGGGACGACACCTGCGGAGACGACGCCAGCTGAAACAACACCAACTGAAACAACACCAGTTGAAACAACACCGGCAGAAACAACACCAGTTGAAACAACACCGGCAGAAACAACACCAACTGAAACAACACCGGCAGAAACAACACCAGTTGAAACAACACCGGCAGAAACAACACCAACTGA
>WQVD01000030.1 GCA_009781755.1 Defluviitaleaceae bacterium
GCTGAGTGGTGAGGAATATATGCAAGCAATAACAGAGTAAGCGCATAATAGAATCGCTCTCGAAGCACCACCAGTTGTGGTATAAAACAAATAACTTAAAAACCCCATCAAGCGAAAAATTTTGTACTGCACCAACAAAAACGGACAGGGAAAAAAGAACCTCCTATCGTGTAGAATGAAACCGAAAGGAGGTTTTTACATGGCAAGAGAATATAAGCACATGAAAGCGTTAGAACCGTTGATGTTGGAAATGCGTCAACAAGGAAAATCTCGCATTGAAATTGCTGAACATTTCGGCATGAAAAAGGAGCAAGTTAAAAATTGGATAAGCCGCTATAACAAAGCGCAACGATTGGCAGAAGCCGGGATTGAACCTCGAAGGCGCGGCCGCCCGCCCAAGGGGTATAAACCAACGGAGCAAGAAAAAGAGAATGAAATTAAGCGGTTAAGAATGGAAAATGAGTTATTGCGGTCTTTTCTTCGGCACACCGGAAGGAGGTGAAACCAATGATTAAATATGCGGTCATTTACAAGCACAAGTATAATTATCCGGTGCAAACTATGTGCAAATTTTTTGAAGTATCTAAAAGTGGTTACTATGATTTTGTTAAACGTATGGACAAGCCTAATCGCGATGCAGCGTTAGTAACAGCGATTGCTCAATGCCAAGAAGCGTGTCGGAAAACGTATGGCTACCGCCGTGTTCACATTTGGCTGAACAAGACAAAGCAATGGAATTGCGACCCCAAAACAGTGCTGCGGGTGATGCGAAAGTACGGCTTACTTTCCGAAATACGCAGACGTAGGAAGTATAAAAACATGGGGCGGCAATTACATGTATACGCCAATCATCTTAATCGTAACTTCTATGCCAATAAACCCAACCAAAAATGGGTGACGGATATCTCATATATCCACACCACGCAAGGTGTATTGTATCTTTGCATTATCCGTGATTTATTCGATAACAGTATCGTGGCTTATCGGACAGGTACGGAACAGACGGTCAATCTTGTGTTGAACACAATCAAGGATGCAAATAAGAAAACGGCCGCTACAGAGGTGCAACTCCACAGCGACCAAGGGTTTCAATACACTTCCCAAGGGTATTTTAACCTAACCAAAAAATATAGAATTACGCCATCAATGTCAAGGAAAGGCAACTGTTTAGACAACGCAATGGCCGAAAATTTCTTCTCCATCATCAAGACTGAATGCATCAACCGACAAAAGATAAAATCATTCGACGAGGCACAACAACGTATCGATGATTATATTTGGTTTTACAACTTTCAGCGTGTACAATTAAAAACAAAACTGACGCCGATGGAATTACGACGCCAGTTCATTTAATTCGCATTTCTATGGTAGGGGCTTTTCTTTCCCTGTCCGTTTTTGTTGGTGCAGCACATTTTCGATTGGTGGGGTTTTTAAGTTGGTAATCCTATTTGATATTTTCGTGTTGAAATATTTTTATGAAATTACCCTTGACAAGATAGGTTCAAGAACACGACTGGTTAGCCGCAATTGGCCATCAACAAATTCGTAATACCATTGTGCGGGTGCCCAACATGCTTCAATTGTTAGACATGAAAACGGCGTCGTGCACACAAATAACACGCCGCCATAAGTGCCCCACGCAATGTCTGCGCCATTCATTGTTCCCGTACCATCGGCATTCAAAATATACCATGCGATATCTAACCAATACCAAGTACCAATCAAGGCATCGGTAATTGTCAGTGCTTCGGGTATCGGGGGTGTTGTAAGTTCCGGCATGTAATCTACACGGGTCATAACCATATAGACGGTCGGAGCAAACCGGTTGATATAAGTTAGCGTGTCCCCCTCAATAACAAAGTACAATTCCGTTGGCAACCAACAAGCACAAATCGTTTGGCAATCCAATGGGGTAAAGCACAATAAAATCACATTATCCACAACACCCCATAATTTATCCAAAGGTCCATCGCGGCCGGTTCCATCCGCATTAAAGATAAGATAATATCCTTCTGCAAATGTCCAAGCACCTACGAATTCATCGGGGAAAGTGATATCATCACGCAAGATGGGTGTCCATTGGGGGGTTGTTACCAATGTATACTTATAATCTACCATCGTAAAATATATGACATCAGTCGGGTCAAATCGGCATGTTAAATAAATGCGGTCGCCGATATTTTCATAGTACCATTCATCTCTTGAATCGCAGTTGAAAATTATTTCGCACCAATACGGGGTAAAACAAACTAAGAAAATACCGTCTACCGCACCCCACAGGACGTTTGCACCAAGCACCAAACCTGTGCCGTCTGCAAAAAATTCATCATAATCATTGAAGTCATAACGCCATATGCCCACCAAGTGCTCCGGGAAGGTTATCGCCGGCCGGTCGATGGGGGTGGGTGTTGTAGGCGGCGGCGGTGTTGCAGGCGCGGTTGTTGTGGGGGGTGCCTGCACAGGTAGTATTGCCGGGGAATGTGTTACTTGGATTAAATCCAAATACAAAAACGGATCGTTCACATATACCAATCGCATTCTGTTTCCGACAATTTCATAATACCATTTAACTACAATCGCACAGTTATCCAAATCTGGGCAATAAATATGAAACACACAATAACGTAAGATACCATCCACAGTATCCCAAGTAGAAGTTGCATCACCACTAAGACCCCATGGCAAAGCAGTTCCATCTGCATTAAAAAACATATGCAAACGATCCCGATTCCGCACTGTACCAAATGCCTGTTATCGGTACATTATTAGTAATACTTACCGTCGAGGTCGCACCGTTCCAGCGTATCTCCATACCCAAGGCTTCCGCTACGGCGCGTATGGGCAAATAAACCGTGCCTTCAATCATAAAAGGCTCGACTACTTCACCCCGCACATTCGTGGGTGTCACCAACACTTCGTTGACCATCAGCCGAATGTCACGGAACGTAACAGTAAACGTCTCCGTCCGCACCGCCGCAAACACCGTGAGCGATCCGGCCATCACCAGCAGCGTCAGCACAATGCCAAAAACCATCCCTTGCAAGCGTTGTTTCATGTTCCCACTCCTCCTTTTTATAAAAATCGGCATCGATAACTGTCGATGCCGATTTTATTTACGCGCAATTACGCTTTGCCTACGGAGCCGAATAGTTCCATTTTTTCTTGTACCACGCGGCAGATGGCATCATAACCCGGTGCCAGCAGCTTGCGCGGGTCGAATCCCTTGCCTTGCAAATCCATACCCGCTTCAATGTACCCGCGTGTGGCATCGGCGAAAGCGAGTTGGCATTCGGTGTTGACGTTAATCTTAGCCACGCCTAGTGAAATGGCTGTTTGTATCATTTCCACGGGGATGCCCGTGCCGCCGTGCAGCACTAGGGGGATGCCGCCGCATACATCACGGATTTTGCCCAGCACGTCGAAGTCCAGCCCCAGCCAGCCTTCGGGGTACACGCCGTGTATATTGCCGATACCCGCCGCCAAGAAATCTACGCCTAATGCTGCAATTTGGCGGCATTCTTCCGGGTCGGCCAAGTCACCTGCGCCCACTACGCCGTCTTCTTCGCCGCCGATGGAGCCTACTTCGGCCTCAATGGACATACCCTTCGTATGTGCAAGGTCTACGTAATGCTTCGTTTTCGCTAAATTCTCCGCGATGGGGTAATGGCTGCCGTCAAACATGATACTCGTGAAGCCCGCCTCGATGCATTCGTCGCATTGCGCCGCCGAACCGTGGTCCAGGTGCAACGCCACCGGTACAGTAATGCCCAGCGATTTAACCATCGCTTTGGCCATTTCCGTCACCACCGAGAAGCTCACCATATATTTGGCAGCACCGCCCGTCACGCCCAAGATGACCGGGCTTTTTTGCGCTTGCGCGGTCACAAGAACGGCTTTCGTCCATTCCAAGTTATTGATATTGATTTGTGCCACGGCGTAGCCTTCTTTTGCGGCTTTTTGCAACATGGCTTTTGCGTTGACCAACATAAAAATCCCTCCGATTTATCAGTTGCCGGATGAAATGCTACCCTTATGCGTGAAACGCTGCGCGTATTTTGCTAACGCGCCATCCAACGCCATCGCTGCGTCCACATCCAATACTTGACACAACGCCAGCAGGGAAAACAAACAATCGCCGACTTCTGATTCAATTTTTTTCGTTACATTCAATTCTTTTTTGCCGTATTCCGTGGCAACAATCATTTCCTTTCCCAGTTCCCCAATTTCCGAAACCAAGTCAATCAAGCGGGTTTGCACATCGGTTTGTAATCCGTATTCGCGGATAAACGCATCAACGGCATTTATCGAATCACGCACGCCTAGGCCAAGATCGCTTTCGTATCCCGCGCGATAACGAGTTCTTCGTTGGTGGGTACGACCAATACGCGCGTTTTTGCGCCTGCTGCAGAAATATCCAGCGGCTCGCCGCGTTTGGCGTTTTTGTCCATATCTAGCTCAATGCCCAAGAAGCCCAAATATTTGCACACATGTTCACGCACATAGGCATCGTTCTCGCCCACGCCAGCGGTGAAAACCACTACGTCCAACCCGCCCATGTTGGCAGCATATCGGCCAATATACCCGGCCACGTTGTAGCAATAAATGTCCAGTGCCGTTTGTGCGCGCTCGTTGCCCTCTTGCGCCGCCGTGTTCAAGTCGCGGAAGTCACTAGACACGCCGCTGATGCCCAATACGCCCGATTTTTTATTCAACGCGTCGTTCACTTGCGCGCCTGTTAGCCCTTCCTTGTCCATCAAAAACGCTACAACGGCCGGGTCAATATCGCCGCAACGCGTACCCATCGTCAGCCCTTCCAGCGGGGTCAATCCCATCGAAGTATCCACCGATTTGCCACCGTCCACCGCGCAAACACTGGCTCCATTACCCAAGTGGCAAGTCACCATTTTCAACCCTTCAATCGGCCGGCTCAGCAACTCTGCTGCCTCCTGCGACACAAAAAAGTGACTCGTCCCATGAAAACCGTAACGACGAATTTTATGCTTTTCGTACATCGCATATTCCAACGCATACAGATAAGCCTTCGGCGGCATCGTTTGATGGAAAGCCGTGTCAAATACCGCAACCTGCGGCACGCCTGGCATATTCGCCGCACAAGCACGAATACCCGTCAAATTAGGCGGATTATGCAACGGCGCAAGATCGCTTACATCCTCAATCGCCTTCTCCACTTCCGGCGTAATCAATGCCGACTTCGTAAAATGCTCGCCGCCATGCACCACACGGTGGCCGACAGCCACGATTTCCGACTTGTCCTTCAAAACGCCAACGCTAGCATCTAGCAACGCGTCCAACACCAACGCAATAGCCGCCGCATGGTCGGGCATAGGCTTCTCTGCGATATACTTGTCGCGGCCGGGCACTTCATGGACAAGACGGCCGTCAATGCCGATACGCTCGGCAAGACCTTTTGCTAAAACGCTTTCATATTGCATGTTGAGCAGTTGGTACTTGAGTGAAGATGAACCACAGTTTAAAACGAGTACTTTCATTATATATGCCTCCTGATTTGGGATTTTTAAAGTCAAAAGACTAAGATCTTGGGGCTTTGCCCCAAACCCCACGAGGGGAAGCGTTCCCCTCGACCCGCGCTAGGCTTCGCGATGCCGTCGTTTGGTTAGTACGAAATCCAAAACCGCGCGAATGCGCGGTTTAAATTAATTACTAGCCATGATTGAGAGGGGGTGACGCCCACATAGGGGATCAAAGGGGCGCTTGTGCCCAGATAAGGCTTTAGCCGGCACCTTTGCGGGGTGCAGGGGCAGCGTCCCCTGCGATTTGATCTTTCTCTTATCAGCATTGAACAAAGCTAATGGGCTTTGTCTTGGTTTTAGCCACCCGCCAGCCAGCCTACCCGCGCGCCTGCGCCTGTACCGCCGTTATTGCCACTACGCCTACAATATCTTCCACGCTGCACCCGCGCGACAAGTCATTCAATGGCGCACCGATGCCTTGCGTTATTGGGCCGTAAGCATGGGCTTTTGCCAGCCGTTCCACTAGTTTGTACCCAATGTTGGCCGAGTCTAGGTCGGGGAACACAAGCACATTGGCGTTTCCGGCTACTTCGTTGCCCGGCGCTTTTGATGCGCCGATGGACGGTACGATGGCCGCATCCAATTGGAATTCGCCGTCGGCTTTTAAATCGGGCGCCATTTCTTTTAATAGCCGTGTGGCTTCTACCACTTTGTCTACATCGGCGTGCTTGGCGGAGCCCTTGGTCGAATGGGATAACATCGCCACCACGGGTTCGCCAATGAGCGCGCGATAGGAATCTGCGGCGGATTTACCGATGGCCGCCAGTTGCGCGGCGTCGGGGTTTTGTACGAGTCCACAATCGGAGAACACAAAAATCCCGTTGTTGCCGTATTCGCAGTTGGGTACGACCATGACGAAGAAAGTGGACACCAGCGGCACGCCGGGGATGGTTTTTAAGATTTGTAAGCCGGGTAGCATTACGTCGCCGGTGGAACTTTCAGCACCAGCAACCATGCCGTCGGCTATGCCCGCTTTCACCAGCATAACGCCTAGGTACAGCGGCTTGGTGGTCAGGATTTCGGCGGCTTGTTCTACGGTCATGCCCTTAGCTTTGCGCAGGTCGGCCAATTGGGTCGCCAGCGCGTTCATGCCTTCATAAGTGGCTGGGTCAATGAACGTCGCATCCAGCAGGTCGCAATTTGCGACCGACTGAATCTTCTCGCGGTTACCGATGAGGATGATTTTTGCCAGACCTTCTTGCGCTATTTGCGCCGCAGCTTGTAGCGTGCGCGGTTCGAATGATTCGGGCAGGACAATGGTCTTTAAATTAGATTTCGCCTGCGTTTTGATGTTTTCAATAAAACTCATTTATGCTTGCTCCCTCCGGGATTTTTAACGTTCTGCCAACATTACATTGTGACGTTGGAATGCTTCAATTACGGCGTTGTATACCGTAACAGCAGCTTGATGCACATCCACAAGCTCCCACACATCTGTATCGTTGCCATGTGCTAGCAAGATATCTTCCAATTCATAAAATGTAATGTCATTTCCATTGAAAATAATGCGGTCGTTGTATACCTCGATGACCAAGGGTATATCGCCCAAGCCAACTTGCGCATCGGTTTCGTCATCTTGCCCGCTGGGTTGCGCTTGATTTTCAATCGGATCATCTTCCGGGGGCGTTATATTGTTGGAATCATTGCTAGCATCCCCGCTTTCGCCGGATACAAATGGCAATGAAAGATCTCCCAATTCAAAATCGCTCAGAAATGCATACACACCCAAACCCACCGCGGCGGCGACTACACAAGTTGCCGCGTACTGTCCGTACTTGTTCTTCTTCTTTGCCATGTTAAAACACCTCTCCTGGTAAATGAATCATTTAACTTTCTGCAAAAGCAATATTAAACGCGCGGAACAAAGCCCGCACACTTTCAAACGTCACACTGTAGGCACGGAATGCATCTGTTAATATCCACACTTCGTCCAAATATTGGTATCGTTCTAAGATTTCTTCCAATTCATCTAGCGTTACTTCATGGTGCATGTACATGATGGTGCCTTCGTGGATTTCGACAGTAAAAGATTCGGGCGAGCGAGCTGTTTCTTGGTTGGCGTTAGTTGCCGTGCCGTTTCGATATCCGTTGCCCCCACCACCAAAAGGCCACCAGCCGTTAAATCCAGCAAGCATCCCGTATACCGCAAGCGCAACTGCGACAACCGCAGCCACAATTAATATTTTTGTAAACATGACGACCCTCCGCTTCTTCTTACGAACGAACCGCTAACGCATCGTCCGCACAGAATAATATATGCTTACGTCATCGCCCACATCGTGAATAAATTGATGCACCGCATCGCTGATCAATTGACTTTCCTGCTGTGCCGTACCTGCAATGCTGGGATTAAATATAACCATAACAGGATGCGCGAGACCTGTAACATCGGTAATATCAGTTAGGATGCCATGGATTTGCCCCAGCAATTCGTCGCGGTTATCAATAGTGTTGCGCCCGCCGGTATCCCATCGTACTTCGGCCGACCGAAAAATATCCGGCGCGGCTTCTACATGAATAAACCGCCCGGCTTCTACAATGAACATTTCCACAAATATAAAGGAAGCGGAACCCTCCACAGAAACACGCCAATCTTGTAAGGTGTTAATCTCATGCAGCATCGCGTCCAAGTAATAATCCCAATCTTCGAAAATTCGCATCCGCATTTGCGCGTCGACCAAGGCATACTCCGCAGCCTCGCGTTCGGCTTCGGCCAATATACGCTGGTTGTCGGCATCATACATTTGCTGGCGGTTATCTACCAATTCGCCCATGTTCATCATCATCACGAGGAACAGCAGCACAAGAATAACGTCCAAGAACGCTGTCAAATCAAATATAACATCCCGTATTTTCATAACTACTCCGGCTTACACATCGCGCTTGACGATGGTGCGCTCCGCGTCGTTGTTCAGCATTTCAATTTTGGGTGAGATAAACGCATCCATTATTTTGTATGTAATCGCGAAAATCATCCCCCAAAACGTTGAAGTTAGCGACATCATGAAATATTGCTGTGTCGCTTCCAATCCTACATTCCCCGCGGTAAAAATCAAAGAAATAACCGTACCCAACAGCCCCAAAAGCGGGAAAATGGAAATAATATTCACAAATATTGAATAGCACAAATTGGTGCGCTTCCGCGCCTTCTTGATGGCCACCAAGTCATTGTGCCCCAGCGCCACCACATGTCCTTCACTTGAATCACCCAAAGACAAGTCGCTCGTCTTGTGAATCAACTCATTCATCCGCGCCAATTCATTTTTTGTCAGAAAATAAATAATGGCATTGCCAACGGCAAAGCCAACGATTACTAAGTCGTACCCAATAAAATTATTTACAATCGCACTGATAAAACCCATGAAAAACACTCCCATACTTTATCACTGCCGTCACAAAACGACGATTTTCAATGCATGATAACACGGAATGTCATTAACGACAACCATTTAACAACTGTTTACAGCCATTCCACCGTACCCGGCGGCTTGGCAGTGATGTCATATACCACGCGGCTTACTTCGGCGATTTCGTTGGTGATGCGGGCGGCGCAATGTGCCAGCATTTTGTGCGGCAATGGCGTTGTTGTGGCGGTCATAAAATCCACCGATGTGACGGCACGCAGGGCGATGACGGGGTCATATGTGCGTATATTACCCTTGATACCCACGGACAGTGTGTCGGTGAGGATGGCGAAGTACTGGTCGGGGCGTTTTTTCAACTTGCCGACTTCTTCGCGGAAGATGGCATCGGCGCGGCGCAACGTGTCCAACTTTTGGGCGGTGATTTCGCCGGTGATGCGCACGGCCAATCCGGGGCCTGGGAAGGGTTGGCGATTGATGAACGCGGCGGGCAGCTTCAAACGGCGACCTAAATCGCGCACTTCATTTTTGAACAACAGCGACAACGGCTCTACGATTTTGGCGAATTTTAAATTTTCGGGCAGGCCACCAACGTTGTGATGGCTCTTGATGACCGTACCGTATGCCGCGCCGGATTCTACAATATCGGGATAAATCGTACCCTGCGCAAGGAATGGAATATCCCCCAGCTTGGCCGCTTCCTCTTCAAATACGTGTATAAATTCCTCGCCGATGATTTTGCGTTTTTGTTCTGAGTCTGTCACGCCCAGTAACCGACTGAAAAATCGCGCCGACGCATCCACGCGTATAAAATGCAAATCGCGATTGCTGAATGCGGCTTCAATTTCGTCGCCTTCGTTCAAGCGCATCAGGCCGTGGTCTACGAAGATACAAACCAACTGCCCCGGCACGGCCTTGGCCAACAACGCCGCACATACCGATGAATCCACCCCGCCGGACAACCCCAGCAGGACTTTCTCACCGCCGATGGTTTCGCGCAGGGATTTGACTTGCGCGGGGATGTAATCCTTCAATTGATAATCACCCGCCGCGCCGCATGTGTCGTACAGGAAGTTACGCATTTGCTCATTGCCTGAAGGCGCATGGAGCATTCGCGGGTCAAATTGCATCACGGGAACGCCCAATTGAAAAAGCCCCGCATTGCACATAGGTGCATCAGGGGCGTTCACACGTTGCACCCCATCGGCCAAAATTAAACCGATGGGATTTTTTTTGCGTAATATTTCTGTGGAAATGTTACCGGGCAAGATTTCCGCATATACATTCAATCCGCGCACCATCCGTGCGATGAGTTCTTTGTATTGTCCGCCAAAATCCAAAATTATAATTGTTTGCATTTTGCGCATCTCCCTTCATTATGCATAATACACTTTCCACTGATTGCTAACAAGGCGAATTTGCGGCATAATACGACGGTTTGAAGGTTGGAGGTATGAAAATGTTCGAAATTGGTATTATCGTAAAACCACAGGGTATCCGCGGCGAAGTGCGTGTATTGCCCACCACCGACGACCCCACACGCTTTGAATTATTGGACGAAGTGTTTCTGCGGCAGGCAAAAGCCCCCGCGAACGCGCCCTTGCAAAAATACACCATCACCGACGCACGCTTGCAAAAAGGCGTGGTCATTTTGACGTTAAAAGAAATCACCGACCGCAACGCCGCGGAGAAACTCGTAGGCACGACACTGGTCATCCCCGATGAATGGGCGCTGCCCTGCGATACCGACGAATATTACGTGCGCGACCTCATCGGTTGTGCCGCCGTGGATGAAAGCGGCTTCCCGTTGGGTACCATTGCTGAAGTTTTTTCCACGGGTGCCAACGACGTGTATGTCATTCTACCGCCCGCCGACGCACAAGACACGGTTGCCTTCATGGTACCCGCCATAAAAGACGTAGTGCGCAACGTCAACCTAACCGAAAAATGCGTCACCTTACGTTTATTAGAAGGAATGCGTGAGTTGCGCACGACGGTGCGACCTTCATGACCTTCCACGTCCTCACACTTTTCCCCGAAATGATTAAACAAATGGTTAGCCATTCTATTTTGGGTCGGGCGGTTTCGTCCGGCTTTTTTAGCGTTAATGCGGTCAATATCCGCGATTTTTCTGGCAACAAGCACGGTCAAGTGGATGATGCGCCCTACGGCGGCGGTGCGGGCATGGTCATGATGGCACCGCCCGTGTACGACGCATGGGCAAGTGTTGCGGAACGAAAGCCGCGTACAATTTATTTATCCCCGCAAGGACGCACCCTAACGCAATCCTTGGCGCAGGAATTGGCACATGCACCCGAACTCATCCTCCTGTGCGGCCATTACGAAGGCATCGACGAGCGCGTCATCGAAGAAATTGTCACCGACGAAATATCCATAGGCGATTATGTATTAACCGGCGGCGAACCGGCGGCATTGGTACTCATCGATGCCATCGCGCGGTTACTACCCGGCGTACTAGGTAAGGAAGCGTCGCATCAAAATGAAAGCTTTGGCGCGGAGTTGGGCGGTGGGTTAGAATACCCGCATTACACCCGACCGCCGGAGTTTCGCGGGCGCTGCGTGCCGGAGGTTTTGCTTAGCGGGCATCATGGCAAGATTGCCGAGTGGCGGCAGCGGGAGTCGGCGGAGCGGACGCGGTTGCGGCGGCCTGACCTAGTAGAGCAAAAATCAAAAGATTAAGGTCAAAAGATTAAGACCTTGGGGCACGGGCTCCAAACGCCGCAAGGATGCCGACTAAAGCCTTATTTGGCGACTCGCCCCTTGACCCCTATGAGCTTCGCGCGGCTTGGTTTGAAAACAGTTCGTGGTTATAAATGAAAGGAGCAGATATATGATATCTATGCGGAATGTTTCAAAGAGTTTTAAAGACAAGACGGTGCTTTCGGATGTTAGTTTTCATGTGGCACCGGGGGAAATTTTTGGGTTGTTGGGGCCTTCCGGGGCGGGTAAGACTACGATTATTAATTTGCTTACCGGGCAGTTGGAGCCGGACAGCGGCGAATTAAGCGTGGATGCAACCGAGCGCGAGTTGGGTATTATGCTGGACATGGGGGGGCTTTATCCGCATCTTAATGGGTTGGAAAATTTGGATTTGTATGCGCGGATTTATGACTTGCCCAAGACGAAGCCGCAGGAAATTTTGGACAAGGTGGGGCTGGGCGAAGATGCGAAAAAAGCCGCGTCGGAGTTATCGCGCGGTATGAACCAACGCTTGGCACTGGCACGGGCGATTCTTTATTCGCCCAAGTTGTTGTTCTTGGACGAACCGACCAGTGCGCTTGACCCCGGCACTTCCAAGGGGATATGTAAATTGCTGCGCACCTTGTGCGATGATGGCGCGACGATTTTCTTAACTACGCATAACATGGACGAAGCTTTGAAATTATGTGACCGTGTGGCGTTGCTGCACGAAGGTAAAATCGTAGAGCAAGGCCATCCGGAGGCATTGTGCACGCAATACAACGCCATGCGTACCGTGCCCGACTTGGAAGCCGTATTCTTGCAATTGACGGGGGTGGAGTTATGAGAAACACAAATGCAATTTTCATGAAGCAAATGCGCAGTTTGATTAAAAGCCCCGGCATGATTGTACAGGGCGTTGTGTATATCGTGATGATTTTGGTCATGACCTTTTTGATGGGACCGGAGCGCGAATGTCCGACCCCGGAATATGCATACCCATGTATTGAGGCTTTTCACTGTGAATACTGCATGGAGAACAACCCCCTGCTGAGTTTGCCGCAATTATCTGTAACCGGGATGTTTACGGTTATGTTCATCGGCTTGGCAATGGTGGGGTCGGCATCTGCATTGGTGCAAGAAGATAAAACTTCGCATAACCTACGCTTCATGCGCATGGCGGGGATGAAACCCCGACAGTACTTGCTTGGCACTGCGACAGCATTGTTCATCATGTCATTACCAATATTGTTATTATATGCCATGGTGGGACGGCATTTTGGCTTTATTACACTGGAGTTTATGATTATCACTGCGACGGGTGCGTTGGTTTCTATTATGCTGGGCATCACGACAGGTTTGTCGAAGGCACCTATTATTGCTACGCCATTATCGATGTTGCTGGGCATGGGTCCCATGTTCTCTAGTTTCAACGAGCGGCTGGCGACTTATTTGCACTTTACGTACACGCAACAAGTTAATTTGGCTATTTATAATTTGGAGTATGGTTTGGAATTGCGCACCTTTAAAATTATTGGTGCGAATTTGGTCGTGATTTTGATATTATTCCTGTGGACGCACCGCAAGGGGAGCTTGCGCTGGTAGGAGGTCGTTATGATCCTCGACTTTTTCACCAATATTTTTAATGCACTCAACCGCCAAGATAATCACGTGCTTATCTTGGCGGTGTATTTGTGCGTGACGGCGGTGGTGATTGCGTTGCGTGTGCTGGCGCGGTCGCGGTACAGTGCAGCGGCGTTGGCAGTTTCCAAGGAAACCCCGCATTTGAAGGAACGCGAGGATATTAAAAAAATTCGCAGTACGTTGTTGCGCAATGCAATTGCGGCATACAAGCAAGTGGCGGATGCGTCGGTTACGCGTGTGCCTACTGCGCAGATTGTAGAGCGACAAGTGGATAAACTGCACTTCGCGGGGTGGCGGTACGCGGGCATGGCCGCATTTGTTGAGGGATTTGAGTCGGGGCTGTTGTGGGTGGGCGTGCTGCTGGCGGTTATTTTTAATGATTGGGCACATGTATATGGCGTGACGGCTGTGGTGGTGTTTTTGCTGCTGCGGTTGTGCGCTTCTTTTTTTGATTTTCGTGCGGTACGAGCTCGGTTGTGCGACGAAATGCTTATTTATATAGAGCGCGAGGTAGGACGTTTTTATGCCAGCGATGCGGGCGGAGCGGTGTTGCGGCTCAAGACGGACTTGATGCAAGCGCATGGTCGGCAGGCAGAATTGTTTAACAATTCGATGGATCGGCTGGTTGAGACGTTGAGTGCCAACGCGGAGAAATTAAACGAAACCCTGCGCGACGCCAACAAGGACATCCACACGCAAATTGCCAAAGCCATTGACGAAAAATTGGTACGCATGAATGAGGACTTGGCACAAGCCTCCGCCGCTTGGGAGAAATCATTAACACAGGCAACAACCGTGCAAGGGTCGATTAATCAATCGGCCGATGCCATCGCCAAGGCCAGCGGCAAATTGCAATCCGCGGCGGAATTATTGGCGGCACATTTACAAGGGCATTCCAATGCATTGTCCGAGCAGTTGGTGCAATTGGTACGCGCGGTGGAGTCCATGAAAGACGCACAATTGGCATTAACACAGCAGGGGCAATACATCGAACGTAATCAGAAGACACTAGAAGAAACGCTCCACGCTTACGAAATGTCCATGCAAAACTTGGCGCAGCATTTGGGCGAAAGCTTAGGCGCGTTTGTGAACTTGCACGCGCAAACTTCCGCGCAGGCCGTAAATGACGCTTTGCGTGGCAACATCGAGAAGATTATGCAATTGGCGCGCCAAAGCGGTGACGCACGATGAATTTCGAACATCCCCTACCCGTACTGAATGTTAGTGCCGAAGCGATTCACATTGAAATCGGCAGCACTTCTTCGGGCGAGTTAATAGTAAAAAACAGCGGCGGCGGTACGTTGAAGGGGTATGTCACTTCGCGGCACCGCGCGTTGACTTTTTCGCCTTCGGAATGGGTGGGTAATGCGCAGACACTGCAATATACCTTTGATACCGCACTGGCTGATGGAGCCGACGGCGATTTTGAAACGATGGTGTATGTATGCACCAACGGTGGCGAAACTGCGATTCACGTAACCGCGCGGCAGGCGCAAATGGTCATTACTGCACGCGACGGTACGGTCATTTCCAGCGTGCGCGAATTTTATCAATATTCGCTAGCGCAACCGGCGGCGGCGCGGCAGATTTTCACGGATGGCGAATTTTATATGTTGCTGTTGGCGGTGGGGTATCCGTACATGGAGATCTACGAAAACCTGCACAAAGACGCGAACCGCGAACGCGCGATGGATAATTTTTTTATCCTGTCGGGCATGAAGCAAAAGACTACGGCGACCCTGCCCCAGACGTCTTTTGTGTTTGACCGCCGGCCTTATGACGCTACCCCGGTGCGGGGGTATATCACGGTCGAAAAATCCGACGCGGGTTTTTACGAAGCCCCCATTGAAGTGGAAAATGCACCGCCTTGGTTGACTTTTTCCGCCAATCGATTGCTGTCGGGAGATTTTGATGCGGACAATCGGGCGCGGATTCCTTTCGCCATCAGCCCGGCAATGATAAACACGCGATATGCATGCGAGCGGGTGTACATTGCAAACCACGAAGCGGAAATCATCTTCCGCCGATTGCCGCCGTTGCAAGCGAAATTGAACCGCGATTCTTTCCGTTACGACGACCACGGCGTGATTGAAATCACCAACAATACGGGTGTGGATTTGTCCGTGGAAGTGTTTTGCAAGGACAGTTTTGTCCGATTTAATGCACGGTCATACCTGGTGGGGGGGCGATACGAAATCCCGTTTTCGGTCAAGCTGTCGGCGTTTTCGCATGCGGGGCGATTTTTCCGCAAGACGCCGTTTATGCGCACGTCGATAATCGTCAAAGGCGCACGCCCCGGCGTAGTACATAGGTTGGAAATACCCCTGAGCGCGGGGGAATGGTGACATGCGCGCGGTGAAAAAGGAAATCGCCCGCACGGTGCGGTTGTGGTTGGGGTATGCGTTTGGTGCGAATGACGCGTCGCGCGTGTTTTTGCAACATGCGCATCATGCGGCCATCACGGCGTTTCGCCGTAACGAGATACACTTACCAAATTTAACGCTGGCAACATTTATCGCCATCGAAGCGGGGCATTACGACACGGCTAAGGAATTATTGGACATGGCGTGGGCGTATCGATCTTTTTTAAAAAGCCACGAAGCTGCACATTATGCGGAGTTGTGTTTTTTGTATGCATTTTTGGAAATCCGGCAAAATCGCCTGCGGGCAGCGCGGAAGCATTGGCGCAATTTGGCGGCTATCAGCGCAGGTGTGAGCGGCATTGGAATGAACAGCACGGACATGATGCGTCGCGTTATGCTGGGACGGCTGCACTTGGCCGTGGGCGAATTTGAAGAAGCGTATGCGCATTTATCGGGGGCTTTTGCTGGCGGTTGCCGCAGTCCTTATGTATTTGAGGGGCTGTATCGTTATTACAAAACTGCGCGTATTGCCCACGGAGCGGAATTATTGGCGGTTTTGCACTACGCCGCCGCACGAGGCGCAGACATCACCGACATTGCGGCTAACGGGAGTGCAGATTTATCTACGGCCATCGCGCACAACCCCACACTGGGCGAGAAGTTGTACGCCGTCAGCCAATACGCACCCCTGCTCAAGGATATTTGCGCACTCCGCATCCGCGACGACGACCAAAGCGCAGAAGCCTACGCCTTGTACCTTTCCGCCGAACGCAAGCAAGTAACCGCGCCCCATTTATATGCGCACTTAATGCAAACGGCCTTCGCTAACAATATTGAACGCGTCAACCTCTACCCGCTGTCGCAATTTCTTCAAACCGCCAACATGCCGCCCGATTTGGCGGTGTATGTGTACCATTTGATGCTGACCGACCGCGCGCTGGCCGATCACTTGCCCGCGCACATCACAAAAATTTTGCAATTGGCCGTGCGATGCTTGGAAGAAGGAAAAACAGGCCGCCACGTCAATAGCCTGTACTACTTCTATTGGAAGCGTAGCCGCGCCATGCAAGATGTGGGTATGGCCAGCACCGCCGATGAATCTCCCCTACTTTTGCAACAGGCTGAGGCCATCGTGCGCGACCATTTGACCCTGTTCGAGCTCACCGCCGGACATGATTCTGCGGTGCGTTTTGTGTATGTCACCGATGCGGCCAAGCGCGGCATGGACGTGTACGAAATGACCCCATCGCATACCGTTCAGGTCGAATCCGCTAGTACCAACCTGTCGTACACCTGCTTAGGTGCAGGGCGGCGCACGGTGCTACACGAGCGGCTGGTGGTACGCCCCATGGTGCGCGGCGTAGACGTGGAAACATTCCGTCACTTCTTCGACCAAGGTGACCGCCGCTTCTACGTATTGCGCCGCTTGGCGGATGCGTACATGGACGCCCCCGCACTTGATGCCATCCCCGTACTTGAGGCGATGCTGGCGCAAAAAAACATCCTCGCAGCATATAAGATGCGCTTGTTGCTGACATTGGGGCGCGTATATTTTGAATCCGGCGACTACACCCGCGCACGGGAATCCTATCAAGCCGCGGACGAAAACACCCCCGACCTGCCGCGCCAGCTTTTGGCGTGTTTCTTGCATACGGGGGATTTTGCCGCTGCGGCAGCATTGGTGGGTCGTCGCTTCCGCGCCATTGCGGACGACTTCCTGCTGGCGGCGATCACGCAATTGCTACCGCATGAAGTGCACCACCAAGATTTGGCGGCGGCGGCACATTATTTATTGACGCGCCTCGATATTCAACCGGTGGCTATTTGCCACCAACTGATTTCGCTCACGCTGACGCACTTTCCGTACAGTCGTCAAGAATTGGTTGACTTGACGGCGCGGTACAACGCGCACAACGCCCAACTGGACAAACGCCTACTAGAAAACAGCTTATGGATGGCCACACCCGATGAAGCCGCGCAGGCGGCCTTCGTCCGCGTATACAAAAACCCCGATTGCGTCGCGCTCATCGAGCCGTTCGTAGAAATGTGCGCTTATCACATGTTGGTCGTCCACTTCTGCCCCGACTACGAAACGCTACACACGCTGGAAAAATACTACCTAACCGCCTCATCCGCCGACGATATCCTAGGGCTTGCGCTGGCCCAAACCTACCTGCGCCACCACCTCACCACTCTACAAAGCGACCGCATCATCGCCGACGCGCTCGCCGCGCAACAAAAAAACGGGCTGTTGCTTCCCGTTTTCAAGTCGCACAAACCCGCACAACTTCCTTATATCGAGAAACACCAACCCTTCCTGTACAAAAGCATGCCCGACAAGGAAATCGTCCTATATTACCGCATATCCCCCGATGCACCCTTCACGCCCCAGCCCATGCAATACCTGCGTTTCGGGATGTATCTGGCGTGCGTCCCCCTCTTCTATGGCGAAGAAATCACCTACTACTACAGCGAAGAAATGCCCAACGGCTCCATTGCCACCCGCGAGCAAACGCAAAAAAACAACACGCCGTATTTACACAAAGAGGCCGACACAAGCACCGATATCGCCCATGTCGACCCCTTCTTTACAATTAATAATGCGATCATTTTGGAACAAATGTACAAATATGAACAAGTCGAGCAAATCATAGGTACGCTGGTGCGCGATGTGGCTAAGGTGCGCAGCCGACGGATGTAATTTTTTATTTATTAGTTCATTCGACGAAGTGTGAGTGTTAACGTTTCGTCGCCATCGATAAAGACGAGTGTAAGAATAGATCGGTTGGAGCTGAAAGAATAATCGGCAGTTTCGGTTCCCCAATCGTCGGTTATACGCAAGCGCCCGTTGTCGGAAGTCCATGTAAAATCGTGGGACCAGTTTCCGTCGGTTTCTACACCGGTGCCATCAGAGAAAAATTCAAACGTAAATTCTCCGGCGGGTATTTCTTCTGTGTCTGAGCCCCAATCGCCGGAAATGGTTGCGCTGGTTGCTTCCCATTGGCCTACCAATCGGGATGTACCGCTGCCGCATGCGCCTAATACCAGCATAACAATGGTCAATAATGCGCCCAGTAAAATAAAGGACATGATGCGGGGTTGCTTTGTGTTGTTCATTTTGTTGCCTCCTAAGTGTTATTTTTACAACATACGTTGCACACAAATAACAATTTTATCATTTTCGTTGAAAAATACAAGGTTGATTTTTTGCAAAAAATGCTTGACAAAATAAAATCGGACGCTACAATGAAAACAGTTGAGCAACCATTCACCCATTCAACGGAGGTGACAGAAATGAAACCAACACATGACACCTGTGATTGCAACGCCATCCACGAAGATGTCATCGCATGTGTACGGACACACATGCCCGACAACCAACAATTCCACGCATTGGCCAATCTGTATAAAATGTTCGCGGATGCTACCCGCGTCAAAATTATGTGGGCTTTGTCCAAAGAACGCATGTGTGTTTGCGATTTGGCCGTGTTATTGGGTATTACTAAATCCGCCGTGTCACATCAATTAAAATCCTTGCGGCTCACCAACCTCGTACACAACGAAAAAATCGGCAAAAACGTATACTATTCCCTCCTGGACAACCACGTGCGCGAAATGCTTTCGAATGGATTTGAGCACAGTCAGGAGTAGAGCTGAATAAAATTTTTTACCCGCACAGTTGAATGATTGCGCAACCATGGCGCCAAACAATAAGGAGGTCACGAACATGCACTACAGTTTACAGCTAGAGCAAGTAACTAAAAAATTTGGAAATTTCACCGCGCTGGATGAGGTCAATCTTCGCATCAACGAAGGCGAAATTTTCGCGTACTTAGGGCCTAATGGCTCCGGCAAGTCCACCACCATCCGCGTTTTGCTGGGCATTTTGAAGGCAACGTCCGGCAAGGCACAAGTATTTGGCATGGACGCATGGAAAAACGCTACCGAAATCCACAAGCGCATTGCCTACGTACCCGGTGATGTAAATTTGTGGCCCAATCTAACCGGCGGCGAAACCATTGATTTGTTTGTAAGCATGCGCGGCAAATATGACAAAACGCTGCGCGACCAACTCGTGCGCGACTTCGATTTGGACACCGCTAAAAAATGCCGCACCTATTCCAAGGGCAACCGCCAAAAAGTAGCTCTGGTTGCCGCATTCGCCTCCAATGCCGATTTATTCATCTTGGACGAACCCACCAGCGGGCTTGACCCCTTGATGGAGCAGGTATTTCAAACCCATGTAATGGAGCAAAAAAACAAAGGCAAAAGTATATTTTTGTCTAGCCACATCATGTCAGAAGTGGAGCGCCTGTGCGACCGCGTCGCAATTATACGCAACGGCAAATTGGTAGAAACCGGCACACTGGACGACCTGCGCCACTTAACCCGCTACCACATGAACATAACAACCCAGCACGAACCGCAGGGATTGGAAAACCTAAGCGGCATCCACAATGTTTGCGTCGAACATAAAAACATCCGGTTCGAAGCCGACACCGATGCATTGGATGCAGTGATCCGCTTCTTCTCCCCATACGGCATACAAAAATTGGAAAGCGCTCCCCCTTCATTGGAAGAATTATTTATGCGTCACTACGGCACATCCGCAAGGAGCAACCCATCATGACCGAAATGTTCAAAAACACTTTCAAACTTACACACTTTACCCTGCGCAAAGAGCGCGTTTATATCATCGCGTGGATAAGTTTGTTGCTTCTAGTGGCCGGGGTCATGCTAACGGCATTCGAAAACCAATTTAGCGCAGAAGAATTGCAGGGGTTGCTGGTGATGAAGGACAACCCCGCGCATATCGCGTTGCAGGGGCCGTTTTTTGCGGTAGATGTTTTTATGGTGGGGCACTTTTATGCGGTCGAAATGCACTTGTTTACCCTGATAGCGGTGGCGATTTTTAATATTATTTTGGTCATGAAAAGCACGCGCGGCGATGAAGAAAAAGGTCGCTATGAAGTGCTACGTGCCCTTCCTATCGGCAGGTTGTCGGCTTTTCATGCGGTGATGTTGACGGCCATTTTGGTGAATGCTGTGTTGGCGATTGCGCATGGCGTATTGCTTTCGTTTTTGGACATAGGCGGGATTACCACGGCCGGAGCGTTTGTTTATGGCGCAAGTTTGGGTGTGACGGGCATTTTCTTTGCGGCACTGGCAGCGTTGCTTTCGCAATTCTCTCATTCGACGCGCGCGGTTACGGGATATGCGCTTTTTGTGCTCATTGCTTCTTATTTGCTGCGTGCCGTGGGCGATGTATCGTTTGAAATGCTTTCATGGATTTCTCCATTGGGTTTGCCGCTACGGGTAGAGGCATTTGTTTCCAACTATGTATGGCCGCTGTGGATTATGCTGGCGGCGGCGTTGGTTTTGTTTGGCGTTGCGTATTTATTGAACGCCGGGCGCGATATCGGGCAAGGGCTTTTGCCGGAGCGGCAAGGGTACCAATACGCATCGGCTTTTCTCCGGACGCCCTTGGGGCTTGTTTGGCAGCAAAATCGCAACACCTTGTTTGCATGGATGGCGGTATTGTTTAGCTTCGGTGCGGCGTTGGGTGGTATTTTACGCGACGCGGAGCACTTCGCCGGGGAGAGCGGCGCATTCCAAATGCTCATGCCCACATCGCCCGATTTTACGGCGGTGGAATTGTTTACAATGTTTTTGAACGTGGGTTTTGCTGTGATTTGCATTGCACCCGTGCTGATTTTAATCTTCAAAATAACGCGCGAAGAAAATGAAGGCCGCGCAGAATCGATACTCAGCAGAAGCATTTCGCGACCACGATTTTTATTGTGCTTTGTGCTGCTTGCTTGCGCGGCGAGTTTGCTCATGCCGTTTGCTGCCATCGTGGGGATGTGGTCGGTCAGTACGGTGATGCTGGAGGTTCCGCTCGCGTTCGGTTCAACCCTGTATGCCATGATGATCTATGTACCGGCTTTGTGGTTTATGTTGGGTTTGGGTGTCTTGGTTGTAGGCATTTTCCCCAAAGCCGCTACGCTGTGCTGGGTATATTTTACCTACATCTTCATGATCGGCTTCTTCGGCGAATTGCTGGACTTGCCACGCTGGGTTATGTACCTATCACCGTTTTATCATGTGCCGCAGTTGCCGTTGGAAGATATGCGAGTGCTGCCGCTAGTTGTTTTGACCGTGGCAGCGGTAGGCTGCACGGTTGGCGGGTTGGTGTTTTACAGGCGGCGCGATTTGGTTGTTTGAATTTAATAAAAGTCAAAACCTTGGGGCCCTGCCCCAAACCCCGCAAACTTTTTGCAAAAAGTTTGACAAAAACCGCAAAAAAGCCGCGATTGCGATCGCGGCTTTTTAATTAAAGTTTTGATCAAACTTTTTTAAAAGTTTGTGGGGTTTGGAGCAAAGCCCCAAGGTCTTGCTCTTAAGCCATTATGCATCTCGTAATTTCATCATGCGCCATCCCAATATCCAAACGCCCGCACATTTTCATATCTTTCGGCAGCGCTTTTCGATTGGGCTTGCGTTTAACTTGCAACAACCGAATGATGTCGTCAATGAGCGAATCATCGCGCACTTCAAATCCTAGCCACTTGCCATCGTGCAAGGTTTCGGCGGCATCATATTCATTGCGGACAGTCTCTCCGAAGGCCGCGCGTTGTGCTTCGAATGCATCGCGCTCTTTGCCACCCAACGTTACACCCACCAAAAAGAAGCCATCGCGCAAATGCAAGGACAATAAAGCCTTTCCGCTTCGTTTGATGAATAAATTGTTGAAATGTTTATGGGTGGGTTTTCCTTCCGCCCAATTTTCGTCCATTTCGTAATAAAAGCGAACGTAGCCGACCAGCGCTTCCCAAGCCGCGCTTGCATTACCCAGCATCGCTTTGACTTCACTGTAGGGCTTGGTTGGCCGCATCACGTCACCACATCCTGCATTGTATACAACCCCGGCGGCCTGCTGTGCATAAACGTCGCTGCTTTCAACGCGCCCACGGCAAAAACATCACGGGATAGGGCGGAATGCTTCAACTCGATGACTTCATCCAACCCGGCGAAGATAACGCTGTGGTCACCGGTGATTGTGCCGCCGCGCAGGGCGTGCAAGCCGATTTCATCGCGAGCGCGGGTGGATCTGTGCGGGCTGCGGTCGGTGATATAGCGCATTTCTCCGCCCAAGGCGGTGTTGACGGCGTCGGCCAGTACGTAAGCCGTACCGGATGGTGCGTCCAATTTTTGGTTGTGGTGGCGTTCGATGATTTCGACGTCGAAGTTGGCCTCGTATAGGTTTTTTGCGGCTTGGTTAATCAAGTGCGCCAACAAATTAACCCCCAACGACAAATTGGCGGATATGAGAACTGCGGTTTTATCCGCTGTTTTTTTAATGGCTGCCAGCGCGTCGGCGGGCAGTGCGGTGGTACAGATGATAAAAGGCAATTTCCGTACTTCGCAATAACGCGCTTGCGCCACAATTGTGTCGGCGGCATGCGGCGGCGCGCAAATGAGCAACACATCGGCCGGTATTCCATCACATTCGGATATATTTGCAAACACTGGAAACGTGCCGCTTTCCGGCGAAGTGACTCCGGCGACGGCATGACGGCCGGGCGGTGCGGTTACGTCAATGCCCGCTACGACTTGTACGGCATTACTTGCTTCGCCCGCATCACGGTCGTTTTTGCTGCTTTCAGCCGCCAAGCGGCAAATGGCCGCGCCCAGCCGCCCGTGGCAACCGCTTACGATGACACGCGTCATGCGGATTGCCCGTTGAGCAACCCGTAATCACGCATCGCTGCTTGTAATTTCGCCAGCAGCGCATCTTCCGCATTCACCAGCGGCGCACGGCATTCACCCATATCAAAGCCCATTATATTGAGCGCGGCTTTTATCACGATGGGGTTCACATCGGCGAACAAGACCCGCATGATGGGCATGATGCCCAATTGCAAGGCTCGCGCACCCGCAATGTCGCCGTCCAAGAATTTCATCACCATATCATGCACCACTTTGGGCGCGATGTTGCCGATGGTGGAAATCACACCCACCCCACCCAGTGACAAAATCGGCAAGATGTAATCGTCGTTGCCCGACAAAATATCGAGGTTGTCGCCGCAACGCGCGGCAATATCCGCCACATGGCCGAAGTCGCCGCTGGCTTCCTTGATGGCCACGATGTTGGGCAGTTTTGCGATTTCCGCCGTAGTTTCTGCCGTCATATGCAGAGCAGTGCGCACGGGGATGTTGTACAGGACGATGGGCAAATCCACGTTGGCTGCCAACCGCGTGTAGTGCGCCACCAACCCGCGCTGCGAAGTCTTGTTGTAGTACGGTGTCACGTACATGAGTGCGTCCACCCCGGCTTGTTGCAATAACGTGCCCATTTCCATGCACAAGGCAGTGTCGTTGCCGCCCGCACCTGCGATGACGGGTACTTTGCGCCCCACAACCGCGCCGTATTTCTTGGCAGCAGCCACGGCAGTACGCACCACTTCGATATGTTCGTCCTTCGAAAGGGTCGAAACCTCGCCCGTGGTACCGCACGACACAATCGCATCCGCGCCTTGCTCGATTTGAAACTGAATCAGCTTCTCATACGCCGCCGGGTTAAACTTGCCATTCGCATCAAAAGGCGTGCAAACCGCCGTGCCCGAACCTGTGAAAATCTTCATATCCATTCCCTCCAATTATTACATTTTATTGACATTTTTCCATTATACGCGGATGATAGTAAAAACTTTCGGAGGTGTCAAACATGGATCCGATTATCAACTACTACACAACGACTTATGACGAGCAAGCTCGTTTCGACAACCGTTACAACCAAATCGAATTTATCACCACCATGTGCTATATCGAAAAATACTTGCATGAGGTCAATGAAAAAACTTCCGCGCCGCGCATCTTGGAAGTAGGCGCAGGCACCGGCCGCTACAGCCGCGCCATCGCAGACTTGTGTTATATCGTGGACGCGTTGGAATTAACCCCGCGCAACATAGATACCTTCCGCAGCTTAATCACCCCCACGCAAAGCATCACACTAGCACAAGGTAACGCCCTTGACCTCTCCCGCTACGCAGATAACACCTTCGACATCACCCTCGTGCTGGGGCCGCTGTACCACCTGTTCACCACCGCCGACAAGCACCAATGCATCGCCGAGGCCATCCGCGTCACCAAACCCGGCGGCGTTATCTTCGCCGCATACGTCATCAGCGATATGTGCATCATGGATAGCGGCCTGCGCCTAGCCCGCTTCGACGTAGCCGACTACTTAAAAAAAGGCAAAATCGATCCCTACACCTTCGCCACCACTTCCATCCCCGACGACGTTTTCGAAATGTGCCGAAAAGAGGACATCGACGCACTGATGGCTCCCTTCAACACCAAGCGCCTACATTATATAGCCACCACCCTAGCAGCCCGCTTCCTGCGCGACGCACTGGAAGAAATGCCCGAAGAGCGCTTCGCCCTGTACATGCACCACCACCTAGCCATATGCGAAAGGCCGGACATGGTGGGCATGACGAGTCATAGCTTGGATGTGTTTCGGAAGCAATAAATAAAACGATCCAAACAAAATCCTTGGCATTTTTCTTAGAAACGGGCCAACGCCCCATGTTATACTCCGTCCAAGTCATCGGCGTATCCATGACATCCGCAAACGTGCATCGGATCGAATCGTTACCACTGGACTTACGACTCACAAAAACCTCTGGCCAGAGAGAGTCAACAACAGGAAGTACTATAATGGGCAGCCCGCCTGAACCGTATCAAACATAAAAAGCCGAACGCCGCGAAACCATCGCAGAACGGCAATATAACAACCGCAACACCCAGCGTTGCCTCAAGTCATAAGGAATCGCGTATTACCCCTGCCCTGCGCAAAAGCCATTTACGCAGGGCTTTTTAAGTTCCTTTTATTTTTTTAATGTATTCATTTTCCGAAGTATCCTTCATATTGTGGCTGTTATAATTTATCTTTTTCAAACCCCTTGACGAAATTGCAATCATCGATATTATCGTACTTAATCAAAGTCATTTAAAGGAATTAACACACCCATGCCTCCCCTACCCCCCTCAGCCCTTCAAATCTTGCACACCCTCGAATCCGCCGGGTTCAAGGCTTTTGTCGTGGGCGGATGCGTGCGTGACATGCTGCGCGGCATCACCCCCAAAGATTGGGACATCACCACATCGGCACTACCCGCGCAAGTGAAGATCCTCTTCCCCCGCACATTCGATACGGGCATCGACCACGGTACTGTCACCGTCGTACAAAACCGCCAACCCTTCGAAGTCACCACTTACCGCATCGACGGCACCTACACCGACGCGCGTCGCCCCGATTCGGTGGCGTTCACGACGCATATTGAAGAAGATTTAAGTCGCCGCGACTTTACCATGAATGCCATCGCGTACAATCCTGCATCAGGTTTTGCCGATCCGTTCAACGGGCGGGCGGATATTGAGCGCCATATCATCCGTGCCGTAGGCAACCCTACATTACGCTTTGGTGAAGACGCGTTGCGCATGTTACGTGCGATACGCTTTGCCGCTACATTGGGTTTTGCCATTGAAGGCGAAACATTGGCGGCTATCGGCAAACAATCAAGCAACCTGGCGAATATCAGTGCAGAACGCATCCGCCAAGAATTTACGCGCTTGTTGTGCGGGGCATATCCCGCCGCATTTGCATTACTATTCGATACCGGGCTCATGCCTTACATTTTGCAAGGCATCCCCTACCCCGGTGATACCGCGTTAACGCAATCGCGTTTAAATAAATTATTGTTAAAAACTTCTGCGGACAGCAATCCGCATCTGCCATTGGCTATCTTCTTCGCTCCGTTTGATAATCCCGCGTTGTTATTACGCGCCATGCGATATGATAATAAAACCGTGCAAGCCGTTACCCTCTACACCCAATTATTACCCCACCCCATCCCCAACGACCGTTATGAAATTAAAAAAACGCTGCGCCAAATGCCCCCGAAATCTGCGTTGGCGTTTTTCGAAAACTTATTAATGTTGCAAGAAGTCATCGGCATTTCCGACGCAATGCATTTAACAGCGCTTCACCAAATCGCACATGACATCCATGATAAAAACGAATGCTATCACATCAAGGGCTTGGCATTAAACGGCAACGACCTAATCGCGCGGGGTATCCCTGCCGGAAAAGAAACCGGTGCCGCACTGGAACGGTTGCTAAATATCGTCATGCGCAATCCGGCCAAAAACCAACGCGATATTTTATTTTTAGAGAAATATTGACAAATCGCGCAGTTTTTGCTATATGAT
This sequence comes from Defluviitaleaceae bacterium, assembly GCA_009781755.1. GTDB lineage: Bacteria > Bacillota > Clostridia > Lachnospirales > WQUN01 > WQRX01. The sequence goes on from WQVD01000030.1 coordinate 26,899, forward strand.
TACATAAATACATATGAGTAAGTACAATATAATAAGGGTGATTTCATGAAACGCAATTTCAGGCGGCTGATTGCGCTGGTACTTGTATTAGCGTTAATTCCTGTCGTGCCTATGTTTACGGTATACGCATCGCAAGTTACGGCGACCGGAACCGTAGGTATTAACGGCGCTCCGTGGCGCTTATACAACGATGGCACATTAATTGTAGAAGAGGGTAGGATAAACCAATCCGGTGTCCTCAGCCCGTGGGATGCATACCGCGCAAATATAAATCACATTATATTTGAAGGGCCGATTGACGCCGGTTTTTCGTTGCGCGCTTTATTTGTACATCTAACCAACCTACACACGATTACAGGCTTGGAATATTTTGATACAAGCCGCGTAACGTCCATGTACGCCACGTTCCATGATACGCCCAATCTTACCGACCTTTCGGGGATAAACAATTGGGATACCGGCAATTTAATCGTAGCGGCTCGCATGTTTTGGCAAAGTGGTGTAACAAGCTTAGACTTATCCGCGTGGGATGTCGGACGCGTAACTAATATGTCCAGGATGTTTCAAGAGACCGATTCGCTAACCATGGTTATTACAACCGGTTGGAATACTCAAAACGTAACCAACATGGCCAACATGTTTTTTTATGCCGAAGCATTAACACAATTGGACGCGAACCATTGGGATACCCGAAATGTAACCAATATGAACGGTATGTTCCGCAACACCATATCGTTAACATCCTTAGATTTATCCGGCTGGGATACCCGCAACGTAACAAACATGTCCACCATGTTCAGGGATGGCAGAGATTTAATGGATAATAACGGTAACACTATCCCAAGGGTGCTTACTACCTTGAATATATCCGGTTGGGACACCCGCAACGTAACGGATATGGACAGGATGTTTGACGGCGCGACAGCATTAACCGCGTTGGATGTGTCTAATTGGGATACACGTAATGTAACCAACATGCGAGGCGTTTTCCAAGATGTAATGACGGTGAGCGAATTGGATGTGTCCGGTTGGAATACCGATAACGTGACTAACATGGCAGGTATGTTTCGAAACACCGGCAATGTTAATTTATTGGATGTATCCGGTTGGAATACCGAACACGTAACTAATATGGAGCGCATGTTTGAAGGTGCCGGTGTAGTCACACTTAATGTGTCCAATTGGAAAACCGGCAACGTGACGCTTATGACCAGCATGTTCTTTAATGCTACTGCATTAACCGGATTGGATGTATCCGGTTGGGATACCGGCGGCGTGACCAACATGAACCACATGTTTAGAAATGCAAGCTCATTATCCGGTGTATTGGATGTTTCCAATTGGGATGTGAGCCGCGTAACGACGATGGACCGCGTTTTTAGCGGCACCGGTGCTGTAACTACCTTGGATGTTTCTAATTGGGATACCCGTAGTGTTACCAATATGCAAGGTACATTCCAAAACACCGGCGCAACCATTTTGGATGTATCACAATGGGATACCCGCAATGTAATTACCATGGCAGGCACGTTCCAAGGTGCCGGCAATGTCACGACATTAGACGTGTCCAATTGGGATACAAGCAACGTAACGTTAATGAACGGCATGTTTATGGGCTCAGGGGTAACTGCGCTGGATGTATCACGCTGGGATACTTCCAACGTAACCGATATGAGCACCATGTTCCGATATACCCGCGCTTTAACTGTTTTGGACGTATCCGATTGGGATACAAGTCGCGTAACAAACATGGGTACCATGTTTATGGGTACGCGCCTAACCGCATTGGATTTATCCCGTTGGAATGTTAACCGCGTAACAAGCATGAATTCCATGTTCCGTGACGCAAACCACCTCACCGCTTTGGATTTATATGGATGGAACACAACAAACGTAACGAACATGAGCGATTTTGTAAGAGGCACCGCTGCGCTCCGACGCATTACCTTCGGCTCCGGTTTCATCAACAACACAAATAACAACCCTAACATCCCCAACCGAACCACCACCGCAGAATTTACCGGTTTTTGGGTCAATATCAGTGAACCGGGTATGGTCATGATTGCACCGGAAACGTTTTATGTGACTTCGGCCCAATTACTACCAAATCCCCAAAGCACCCCCCCCCATACCATACCCACCGCCCCCCCCGCCCCCGGTATATGGGTTTGGCAACGACAACCCCAAGGCGTGGCCATGTCCATATACCCGTCGCATCGCTTCCCGACCGTACCGGCGGGGTATGCGGCACTTGACCCGCATAATGTGACGGTGGTTAACGTTGGGCTCGAAGATATTGCGGTTCCTCTTACCATAACAATGACGGGTGACATCAACGATTTTACGCTCGCAGGCGATTTATACACCAACACATTTGAAATCCCTGCGGGTTTGCTTTACAGCGATTACTTCCCATTTACCATCGTACCCAATCATGGACTCCCCGCGGGGGACTATTCTGTACGGATTACCGTAACCGGCGCAGGCATCCCCACAGAATACTTTGATATTCATTTTAGGGTTGTGCCTAACCTTATTAATGATGCGGTTATTATTATGGATTCGGTTACATTTGACGGCACATACCAAACGACTTCCATACGGTCCGTTACCCTCAATGGTTATACGCTTGTGGAAGGTGATGATTTTGAAATTATCGATTCCTCTTGGGTAAATAACAGAGACGCACGAGAAGCCACTGACGCGAACCCGCCGTCGGTAACCATACGCGGATTAGATCGTTTTGCTGCACCTACCGGTGAATATAGCGAAGCAATAGGCCATTTTACCATTTTGCCCCGGCCCTTAACCGTATTGTCGGGCACCTTTGCGCTTACCAAGGTATATGACGGAAATAATTCATCCGCCCCCCCCGAAACCATGCAATTATCAGGTACTTCCTTGACGATAAGCGGACTTGCACCCAACGATGTAAATCGATTGATGATAACCGTAGATTATTCCACCCGAAGCGCCTATTCCGATACAACGGTATATACACATGCAGTTGTGTTGCTTGGACTTACGCTGGCAAGCAATGGCAGCGGTGGGTATCACCGCAATTATATTCTTCAAACTTCGTCCGTTTCCGTCCCGGCGCATATCACACCGGCTGATTTATCGCCTGCCCCCATCCAACGCAATGTTGAAGCAGGTGCATCCCGAACCATCAACATCCCTATCAATTATATATATGAACACATCATATCGGCATTAACCTTCGGAACACCGGGCGATATTGATGACCCCGCTTTGTTTAATTACAGCGCCCAAAATGTCACCACAACGGCAACGATTGACGGCGGATACTTGGTCATTACCACACAAGCAGGCAAAAATATTGGCGACACAGAAACCTTAACGATCAGAACAATTACACAAAATTTCGGCAATGTTGATGTGGTGATTGCTTTAACAGTAATAGAAGCTCAAGTATTTGACGTTACCTTCGACATCGGCGACGGTACGCATACAGGCGGTGGCGCATTATTTCAAACAATATCACCCAACGGCGCGGCAACCCCACCTACCGCTACCTTGGAAAATCATACCCTTACAGGTTGGATATCCGACGTAACGGGCATGACATACGGAGAAATAACAGGCAACGTGATATTCACAGCAATATGGACGCCGGATCAAACAACCGCTCCACCAACAACTCCGGAAGAAACTACGCCTGTTGAAACTACACCCGTTGAAACTACGCCAACAGAAACCACACCCGTTGAAACTACACCAACAGAAACCACACCCACTGAAACTACACCCGACGAAACTACACCCACTGAAACTACACCCACTGAAACTACACCCACAGAAACTACTCCCACAGAAACTACTCCCACAGAAACTACTCCCACAGAAACTACTCCCACAGAAACTACTCCCACAGAAACTACTCCCACAGAAACTACTCCAACCGAAACTACACCGCAAGAAACTACTCCCACTGAAACTACTCCCGTCGAAACTACACCCACTGAAACTACACCCACAGAAACTACACCAACAGAAACTACACCCACCGAAACTACACCCACCGAAACTACACCCACCGAAACTACACCCACCGAAACTACACCCACCGAAACTACACCCACCGAAACTACACCCAC
>WQVD01000031.1 GCA_009781755.1 Defluviitaleaceae bacterium
ACGGTGGAGGGTGTGCATACGGGCGCGATTTTTGGTTTTATGAATATCCTGCTGCGGTTTCTGGACGAGGAAAAGCCCGATTATTTGAGCGTGGCGTTTGATTTGCCCGCGCCTACGTTTCGGCATGAGCAGTACGGTGCGTACAAGGGTACCCGCCGTGCCATGCCCGATGAACTGCGTGCGCAAATCCCCACGTTGAAGGAATTGCTTGCCAAAATGAATGTGCCCCCCGTGGAATGTGCGGGGTACGAGGCCGACGACATCATTGGTACGTTGGCGGTCAAGGCGCAAGCGGCGGGGTTGCATCCCGTAATTGTATCGGGCGATAAAGACATGTTGCAACTGGCAACGGATACCGTATGCATCCGCCTACCCAAAACCAGCAAAGGCAAAACCGAAGTAGAAACGTACTACGCCGCCGATGTACTGGAACGCATGGGTGTAACCCCCACGGCGTACATTGACGTGAAGGCATTGATGGGTGACACGTCCGACAACATCCCCGGCGTACCCGGCATCGGTGAAATCACCGCCACCAAAATTATCCATGCCTACGAATCCATCGAAAATGCGATTGCCCACGCTGCAGAAATCAAACCCAAAAAAGCATCGGAAAACCTCGCCGAATTTGCCGAGCAAGCGCGTATTTCTAAAATGCTGGCGACTATTGTCACCGACGCGCCTGTGGAATTGATATTACACGAAGCTGCTGCCCTGTGGACGGAAGAAGCGCGGGCGGAAGCCATTCGGTTGGAATTGCGGCAATTTGTAAAACGTTTCGCGAAGGTAACGGGTGGGAATGATAATGCATCTGCGGGTAGCGATGCTGTGAATGCAACAGCATTGTCGTTTGCCACCGTAAGTGCAAGCACACTTCTTATAAATACCATCACCACAGCCGGCGAGGTGCAAGCACTCTTTGCCAAATTAAGCAAGGAAGCGAAAGCGGCTTCTGCCAAAGGCGTAGCCAATACGAGTGGCGTGAGCGTGTATTTATTAGGCGATGCGGCGCAGCCGGTGGGTATTGCGTTGGCCGCACTGGGCAATGATGAAAATGTGTCGCTTCATTATATAACCGACTTGTACGACCCCTTTGTGGCATACGAATTAAAAAATTGGCTCGAATCCGACGCGCCCAAATATATGCACGACGCAAAATCATTTGTCCGCGCCATGCATGAGATGCAAATTTATGTGCGGGGTGTTGCCTTTGACACAATGCTGGCCGCCTACGCCGCAGATACACAATACGCAGAAAAAACGCTGGCCGATTTGACCATGGCGCACTTGAGCGAGGAACTGCCCACGGCCGAGGACTTGCTTTCCAACAAGGGTAAGCGTGCCGCGCAAAAACAAACCTTTGCCGATATGTTGCCGCAGGTGCAAGCCGATTTTGCGGCGGCACAGGTGTATGCCTTGGCGCGGTTGGTGCCGATTTTGTCTGAGCGGCTGGGTGCGCAAAGTGACTTGTATGAAAAAATCGAGCTGCCGCTAGCGAATGTCTTGGCTGACATGGAGCATTGGGGCATACGGGTGGACAAAAATATCCTGGCCGCTAACAGCGACGGCATGGCACAAAAATTGTCCGAACTAACCGAGCAAATCCTCGCACACGCCGGCGAGGACTTCAATATCCAATCCACCCAACAACTAGGCGTAATCCTCTTTGAGAAATTGGGATTAAAGGGCGGCAAAAAAACCAAGCAGGGCTATTCCACCGCCGCCGATGTGCTAGAAAAATTGCGCCCCTTGCACCCCATCGTGGGCTTGGTGTTGGAATACCGCGCGTTGGCCAAGTTGAAATCCACCTACATTGACGGGTTGCTGCCGTTGATTGACGGTGCTACCGGGCGCATTCATTCCACGTTCCGGCAGGCATTGACGGCTACGGGGCGGCTCTCCAGTGCGGAGCCCAACTTGCAAAATATCCCTGTGCGCACACAAATGGGGCGCGAATTGCGGCGGGCGTTTATTCCACGGGTGGGCTGTGTGTTTGTGGATGCGGACTACAGCCAAATCGAGTTGCGTGTGTTGGCGCATATGTCGGGCGATGAAGTGCTGATTCAAGCCTTCCGCGATGACGCCGACATTCACCGCCTGACCGCATCGCAAGTGCTGGGCATTGCACCCGAAGCTGTGACACCCACCCAACGCAACAATGCCAAAGCCGTCAACTTTGGCATCGTATACGGTATTTCGGCATATGGATTGAGCGAGGACTTGAATATTCCCGTGTGGGAGGCGGAGGATTACATCGCCGGGTACTTCGCGCAATATCCGCGGGTTAGGACGTTTATGAACGATTGCATCACAACGGCCACCGAAACGGGCTACGCTTCAACCATCTTTGGGCGGCGGCGTGCAGTGCCTGAGTTGAAATCGCACAATCACAATATCCGTAAATTCGGCGAACGCGTGGCTATGAATATGCCCATCCAAGGTACGGCGGCGGATTTAATCAAAATTGCGATGATTCGCGTGTACGAACGTTTGCAAGCGGATAAATTGGAAGCGCGGCTCGTCCTCCAAGTGCATGATGAATTGCTGTTGGAAGTACCGCACCATGAATTAGAATCCGTAAAAACGCTGGTCAAGACCGAAATGGAGCACGTGGCCGAACTAGCCGTGCCTTTAGTCGTAGACATACACAGCGGAGAAAGTTGGTACGAAACGAAGTGAGCAAAATAAAAAAATTGGGCTTGCTGATGCTGGTGGCGCTGGTGTTGGTGGGCATTGTGGGATTTGTGGGGGTGCGGGTGCGCTTCCCCGTGCGCTATTTGGAATATGTACAGGAACATGCGGGGCAGCTAGATGCGTCGTGGGTGCTGGCGGTTATCATGGCGGAAAGCAGTTTTCGGCCGCAGGCACGGTCGCCGCAGGGGGCGCAGGGGTTGATGCAACTCATGCCCGCCACGGCCACATGGGTCGCGGGTTTAATGGGCAAGACGGACTTCGACCCCGCCGACGTGTGGGATCCGGCGGTGAACATTGCGCTGGGCAGCTTTTATTTAAATTGGTTGTACAACCGCTTTGGTGGGGATATTACGCTGATGTTGGCGGCATACAATGCCGGGCAGGGCAATGTGCAAAATTGGCTGAACGACCCAACCACATCGGCAAATGGCGTTACGCTGGATGTGATTCCCTTTACGGAAACTTATTATTATGTGCAGCGTGTGCGGTTTAACCAGCGTGTGTATGCGTTTATTTTGCGGTTTTATCGGTAGGAGCTCCGATGAAAAAAATTTTGCATAATGGAATAAATCCTGCCGCAGGGTCGTGGCAATGGGGTGCTCGTATTTCGGGTGTTTTTTTGGTGCTTGGCGTTATTGCAGCGATGATTTTGGGGCTGGCTGCGTGTGGGTCGCCAGTGGGGGATGCGCTGGTGATTCCCGGCGAGGCGGCCTTGTATGCCGATCCTTATGAATTGCCCGACACGCCCGACCCCCGCCTGCCCGAATCACCCACACGTGCCGTGGATTGGCAGGACGACGGTACGCTGCGCCTGTCTATGCGCCCCCCGCAAACGTTAAATCCGCTATTAAATCGCGACCCGTCTGTGGCGCAAATTTTGCAATTGCTATTTGAACCGCTGGCGGTGCTGGATGAAAATTTGCGTCCGGTGGGGCATTTGGCATCGTTGGAATTTTCGCTGGATTACACGGTGGTCATTGTCACGATACGTAACGACACGATATGGAGCGACGGCCTGCCCGTGACGGCGGATGATTTAATCTTCTCGGTGGAAACGTTGCGCAATGCACCGCATGATGCAATTTATCGCCGATTTGTGGAAAATATCGAAGATGTGGCGCGCTTGAACGACCGCACTGCGCGGATTTCTTTTGTCGATGCCCATCCGGCGGTGGGGTATGCGCTGCTTTTTCCGTTGATCCCGCGGCATTATTATTTATTGGAAACCGACCCTGCCAGCCTGCGTAACATGATGCCCGTCGGCAACGGGCCGTTTTTGTTTGAAGGAATGGGACAAGCCGTGCAATTGGTGCGCAACGCCCATACCTTCCGCGCGTTGCCTGCGTTCGAGCGGGTTGAGGTCTTGCTACTGCCCGATGCGCAAATTGACCTGTATGCCTTTGATCGCGGGCTCATTGATGCGCTGCGCCTGCCGATGCCTGAATGGACGCGCAACCCCGGCGCTACGCCCGTTCATGGCGATGACTTCCCCGCGATGTACTTCGAGCACATCGGCTTTAACTTGGAGCGCGAAATCTTCCACGACATATATGTGCGGCAGGGCATCGCGCAGTTAATCAACGCCAGCGAAATAATCGAAACCCTGTACCTGCACCACGCCGTCCGCGCAGCCACACCCATCCATCCGTTGAGTTGGAAATACGACCCGGCCGTGCAGCCGCTGCCCTACGACCCGCAACGCGCTAACATGTTGCTGCGTGACGTGCCACGCGACGCGTACAACCCATGGCAAATCATCGTAGGCGCGGACAGTCCCGAGCGCGTCACCATCGCACGCCGCTTGGCGGATGCGCTAAATGGCTTCGGGATTTATGTCGAAACGCACGAATTGCCGCACGACGAATTTGTCACGCGGCTTATGGGGAACGACTTTGATTTATATGTAGGTTGGATGGAATTGTGCTTTGCACCGGATTTTGCGTTCTTGTTCCCCCATGATCCGGTGTTGGAAGGATTATTTGCTGTAACGCGCTTTGCCGCGACGGAAACGGCATTTCTGGCTGCGATGGGGCAGTTACAACAAGCGTTTATTGATCAAGTGCCCGTGGTGGGGCTGGCGTTCCGGCATTCGTCGGTGCTGATGCACCCGCGTATAATCGCAGGGGAAGCGCCCGCGGCGGGGCGGCCATTTTTGTATGTGAATAGATGGCGATAGCTTCCCACAGCGGCGATAATAAAAAATTCAACCTATTAGCGTGGCTAATAGGTTGAATTTTATTTCTGTTTTTTCGGTTTGACCTTTACGCTTATCAAACGAATCATATCGGGCAACTCGTCGTCATGTGCAACCGAGTAATGAATCCAACCACCGTAATAATCGCCGTGATACCCACAAGGATAACGATTTTTCCACATAGTTTGCAATTTGGGTTTTAATTCATGGAGTATGGGGTCAATTTCCATCGCTCCCTTGCCGCCGATAGAAATAGTGCAGCAAAAGCCGTCTTCCTCAAAGAATACATGGAAACGCAAGGTCTTGTTGTGGGTATACCGAAAACCCCAACCATAATTATTCCCAAATGGAAATTTTACTTCACGATTTAATACATACCGTTCACGCAGCAAATCTTCAAGATGCATTAACCGTTGCCAAGCATCATTGCCCATGTAAGATTGTAAAAATGCTTCGGTAGGCTCATGCGCTTTGTCGGATAGCCGTTTCTTTTCGCTTACAAATTTATATTCATCTGCCATAAGAATGCCCCTTATTGTTCAACCGGAATCCATAACTCACAAGCGCCGTTTTCGCTAAGTGATTCTAGAAAAAAGCCATGATTCATATTAATAGTGGCATTTAAAAATAGGATTCCTTTTTCAAAAAATTCGTGCCATGTAGCGAGTATTGATGCATCCTTGGGTACGGTGGCGATGGCAAAACGTGTGGCGGGTACTTCCTTGCAGGTTGCGCCCTCGGTAGCCGGGGTTTGGCTTGTGGTTTCAACGCCAAGCAGGTAAGTCATAACGCCTTCTTGCGCTTCCCATGAAAGAAAATATAAATGCCCCGAAATAGCCCTTAGCTTGTCTTCGTACTTCTCTCTAAGCATTGCGCAGTCTTTTTCAAGTGTTGCTTCGTTCGTTTCCATTGCGTAACCGGAAATATAAAAAGTGCTTTTGTTTTCAAATCTCATGTCCATATTAATATCCTCCAAAAATGATTTGCGGATACAATAACGCGGCAAATGTGACAACTATATGTCATATTTGCCGCGTTATTATATTAAAAAATGCGGAGCACGTTTATTCGATTTTCATGATCCCGAACAATCCCGCCAGCCGCTTGCGTTGGCCAATGTTGGGGAAGTCGATGGTTAGCTCTATGTCTGCGCCGTTGGCGGCTACGGCCATTACCATGCCGCGGCCTAGCTTGGGGTCGCGTACTTTATCGCCGATTTGGAAGGGAGTGTTGGTGGGTGTTTTTTGGGGTGTATTGCTGGTGCTTGCGATGGGGGTGTGCATGTCTTGCAAAAAGGATGGGCGTGCGGTGCGTCCTGTGGATGCTTGGGGGGGAGCTGATGTGGAGCGGGATGAAAAGGAGCGGTTGCCCGCCATGGGGTGACTCGTACTTGCCGCGTTGGCGATGAAATCGTTGGCGCGGGAGGGTACGAAGCCCTTAGGGCGGCCGTGGGCGTTGACGGGTTCGGTGTAGTGGGGGGGCACTTCTTTGAGGAAGCGGCTGGGTAGGCATTGCATGCGTTGGCCGTTTTTCATGCGGCTGTAGGCGTGGCTCAAGTACAGGCGTTGGCGCGCGCGCGTGAAGCCTACGTAGCATAAGCGGCGTTCTTCTTCGATTTCGCGTGGGGTTTCGGACAGGACGGAGCGTGCGCTGGGGAAAGTGTATTCTTCGAAGCCTACGATAAACACACGGTTAAATTCCAAGCCTTTGGCACTGTGTAGGGTCATTAGGGATACGGCCCCGGCGGATTCGTCGTAGTTGTCGATGTCGGCAACCAAACCTACTTCGGTCAAGAAGTTGGTGAGGGAGGCATCTTGCGCGGTGGCTTCGAATTCTTTGGCTTTGGCGAGGAGTTCGTGGACGTTTTCGATGCGGGTTTGGGCTTCGGGGGTGCCGTCGTTTAGGGATTCTAAGTATTGGGTGTCGGTTAGGATTTGGGTTAGGAGTTCGGCCACGGGGTTGGTGGAGGCGAGTTGATGCCATTCCTTCATATATATAGCAAATTCTGCGAGCTTGGCGCGGGTGTTTTTAGTGATGCCGGGGATTTCTGCGTCCAGGGCAGCGGCGAAGTTGATTTGGTGGTCGTAGGCGTAGTTGGCCACGCGGTTGATGGTGGTGTCGCCGATGCCGCGGCGCGGTACGTTGATGATGCGGCGCAGGGCCATGTCGTCAGTGGGGTTGTTGATAGCCTTGAGGTAGGCGAGGATATCTTTGACCTCCATGCGTTCATAGAAGCGCACGCCGCCGAAGAGGCGATAGGGGATGCCCGCCATGATGAGTTGTTCCTCCACCGCGCGGGACTGTGCGTTTCCACGGTACAGGACGGCGAAGTCGTTGTACGTTGCGCCGCGGTCGTAGGCGTAGGTGATGGATTGTGCCACGAATTGGCCTTCGTCGCGCTCATCGCGGGCGTTGTAGATGCGCAGGGGTACACCGGCGGCGTTTTCTGTCCATAAGGCTTTTTCGGCGCGTTGCTCGTTGCCGGAGATGATGAGGTTGGCGGCGTCCAAGATTGTTTGAGTAGAGCGGTAGTTTTGCTCGAGTTTGATGGTGCGCGCGCCGGGGTAGTCGGCTTCGAAGCGCAGGATGTTTTCGATATTGGCGCCGCGCCAGCCGTAGATGCATTGGTCGTCGTCGCCCACGACGCAAAGGTTTTTGTATTTGCCCGCGAGGAGTTCGACCAAGCGGTACTGGGCTTGGTTCGTGTCTTGGTATTCGTCCACGAGCACGTAGCGGAAGCGGCGTTGGTAGCGTTCGCGCACGTCGTCATTTTCGGCCAAGAGTTTGACGGTTAGCATGATGATATCGTCGAAGTCGAGGGCGTTGTTCTCGAAGAGTTTGCGCTGGTAGCGGGTGTAGATGTTGGCCACGTTGCCAAGGCGGTAGTCCGCGCCTACGCTTTGTTCGTATTCCTCAGGGGTGACGAGCAGGTTCTTTTGCGCGCTGATGGTGTGGCTGATGCCGCCGGGCGGGTATTGCTTGTCGTCCAGATTTTCTTCCTTGATACATAGTTTTAGCAGGCGTTCGCTGTCTTGTGCGTCGTAAATGGAGAAGCCCGACTGGTAGCCCAGCAGATGGATGTCGCGGCGGAGGATGCGGGTGCATGCGGCGTGGAAAGTGCTGACCCATACTTGGTCGCCCAGCGGGGTGATGTGGGCGATGCGTTCGCGCATTTCTTTGGCGGCTTTGTTGGTGAAAGTGATGGCGATGATGTTGTAAGGGTCAACGCCTTCTTGGATGAGCCGCGCCACGCGGTAAGTTAGGACGCGCGTCTTGCCCGACCCCGCCCCGGCGAATACCAAAAGCGGGCCGTCTCCATGTAAGACGGCCTCCTGTTGGCGTGGATTTAATTGGGATATGTAGTCTGTCATGGTATTACGCCTCCGATAAAATATTGGGCATGAAATTCCGTGGGATTTTGTACCGTATCAGGGGCGTAATTATGCCCCTGATAGTGGTGCAATGCGGGCGCGTTTTGCGGCCACGAATTCCAAGAAGCGTGCGGGGTTGGTGTTGAGGATTAATGATTCGGGCACGTTGGCTTCGGTGACTAACCGCAGCGCATCGGCCACATCGCCCACGCGGGTGTGGTAGTGTGCGTCGGAGGAGAGCAACATGGGTACGTTATTTGCTACGCACAGGCGGATGAGCCGCTGCTGCGGTTCGTCGCCGTTGTAGCGGAAAGCCAGGGGACTAAGCGATAAGTTATTGATTTCAATTGCCGTGCCTGTACGTGCCGCGGCATCCACGACGGCTTCAAAGTCTATATCAAAGTGTGCATCGCCCGGATGGCCGAGTACGTTAATGTAGGGATTTTCCATGGCGGTGATGATGGCACGGGTATGGTCGGCGGCGTAGGTGGGGATAAAAACACCGCGGTGCATCGACGCGATGATAAAATCCAGCATGGCCATGTATTCGTTGGTGATATCCACGGTGCCGTCGGTGTCCAGAATGTTCACTTCGCAGCCCTTGAGCACGCGCACGCCGTGGATAAAATCGGGCAGTACGCGCAGGTTGCCAAAGTGGTAGAAGTGCGGTGCACCCGGCATAGCGGGCCCGTGGTCGGCGCAACCGATGTGGGTCAAGCCGATGGACGCGGCGTGGGCGGCGTTCTCCGTGGCGGTGGAATACGCGTGGCCGCTGGCAACGGTGTGCAAATGAACATCCAAGAATATTTTCATAAAGAATCAATCCTTTGCGGAATAATTATATAACTATACAGGGCATTGATTGCCGCAGTATAGCATAAATTGAATTATGACAAAAAATGATACGCGAGGCGAATTAAACGATTTGCGCGCCATCCACGACAGTGGTGGTGTGCGGATTGTTTTTGAATGGCCGCAGGGGGAAGCGTTTGTACGGGTGGTACGGACGCTTGCAAATCAACCGGTCGCAAGTTGCAACCAGTTGGTGGCAAATTGCCACCAACTTGCGGGCAGCATCTTCACACTCGACGAATACAAACAGCGTGGCGGTTATATTCCGCCGCGTGACGTGGGGCGTTTTACATTCCAATTTCCGCCGTATACCAATCAACTGACGTGTATCACGGCGCGGGGGTGCATTCGATTACAACTATGCCGCAAGCGTGGATGGGGCGCGTGGACTACCTATGTAATGAAGCTATACACCGACACCTCCGTGCCGCCGGGTGTTTTGGCATACAAAAAAATCAACGCTCACCGCGATGCCATCGGCGTTTCGCATTCGGATATGGTATACTCATTTGGCGAATCATTGCACAAAGGCAGCACAACACGGCACATCTTGACGAAAAAAAATGAACGGCTTGAATTTTTCATCGCCAATGAAGCTGACCGCGATATTTATGAATTATGTACATATCACAAATGAAGGAGCCAATTATGGGATTGTTTAAGCAAAAAATGAATAAAATCCAACGCGACAAAATGGACGAAACCCACGAAATTATCTGCCTATATTGCTTCAAAAATTTTGACCACGACGCCGTTGTGTTCCGCGCGTTGGAGTCGATTGATGCGGAGGGTTACCGCGCGTGTCCGGATGACGTACTGGATGCATACCGCGCACGCTTCCACATGGGCGATGCGGGCGATTTGCCCGTGGTGCTTAACCCCGCCGACTTCAGCGAAACGGCCAAGAGTTATCACCGCGGTATTTTATCCGCGCTCAAGGACGACTATGGCCGCACCACCACGCGCCGTTTGTGCGCATATTGTCACAATGACTTGCCGCAGAGCGCAGGTTTCGCTCCGGCTACGATTATTTCGTTTGTGGGGGCATCACAAGTGGGCAAGAGCGTGTTCCTGACCAGCTTGGTACACACACTCAAGACGCTTACACCGCGCAACTTTGATATTTTCTGTGCGCCCATTAACAACGAAATGGGGCGCAAGTTTAAACTCGAATACGAAGACGTGCTAATAGAAAACGGCTTCCTACTAGACCCCACGCAAAAAGAAATGCAGCAGGAACCGTTCATTTTTACATTCTCGTTCACCGACGGCTCGCTGCCCGAAATCAACATCGCATTCTTTGACGCGGCGGGCGAGGGGATGATTGACAACGATTACATGGATATTTATGCCGCACACATCCGCAACTCATCGGGTGTGCTTTTCTTGGTAGACCCGTTGCAATTCCGCTCCATCGGCAAAAAAGTGGCCCTCATGAACGGCTTGGATTACAACACTGCCGATATGGACGATCCGCTTTCTGTGCTGAGTGGGCTGGTAGAGGACTACATCTACAAGCAAGCAAGCGGTGTGTCGCAAATCCCCACCGCGGTGGTGTTAACCAAGAGTGACCTGCTGCGCCCGTTGCAAATGGAGGGCGAATATATCCGACCGCAAAGTCGTTTATTCTCGAATTACACGCACATGGGCTACTTCAACTTAGATATGTTTGCGCAGATTAATTTTGAAGTGGACGAGTTTTTGCAAGCGGTAGACCCCAATTTTAACAATGCTTTAAAACGACGGTTTGCGCAGTTGGGGTTGTTTGCGGTGTCGGCGTTGGGCGCGCCGCCGGATGACGCAAGCCGGCGGGTCAAAACCTACGCACCCGTGCGCGTGGATGAACCGTTTTTATGGCTGCTGTACAAATTGGGATACATTGCCGGCGGGCAAATGGATGCCGATTGAGCAACACTTCTACACCCGAACGAATAGGGGATACAACACGGTTGCGCGTTCGGCAGGGTTGACGGACGCATTTATACGGACGCAAATACTGCCGTATAGCGCGCACCCGATAGGAGCAGGGGATGCGAGCATCTCATGGGTGCACCTGCCAAACGGGCAAATGTTATTGGGGCAATCCATTAAGCGAGGGCACATATTTTTTCGCCACAACTATATAATTGCGGCGCATCAGGTGGATGATGCCCTACACGCAATCACACGCGGGGTACAGTTTGCAACCTCGCACGATGCAACCCAAGGCACCATATTGCCCGCATTGGATGCACTACCCAAGCATGATCACATACCTGCGACAACCGCGCTTCCTAATACAATGTACATATCCGCCGCGCAGCATGCCGTCATACACGGCAAGCGCATATACATACCTGCTCCCGGAGAGGGTACGAGCGCCGCAGTTAATGCAATGGCGCAGTTAATAACAATCCTGCCCACGGCGTTGCGTCACTTGTTGGGCGTATGCACATCCGCCGGCTATACCTATGAAAAAAGGGGTATCCACTTAATTTGTACCCCCCAAACAGAGGCAATTTTCAAAAATCCGCATATTTTGCTGGATTTTGGCGGAAAAATAGATATAATGAACGATGAAGCATTTTTTCATGCGCGTTTTGCGGCGATGCCGGAGTTAAAATTCTGCACCGAAGTCTTTGACGAAATCGATTTTTGGATGACGCGCGCGCCCGCAATTGCACACGGCGAGGCATTACGCAAGGCATTAATGGCGCGGATGTCCGATGTGCTGGATATACATAAGTTGACGATAACACGCGCGGCATCATGGCCGGAGGATTTTGTCCGGCAAGGCCTGCGCGGGCGGTATACGCGCTATATTGGATGGGATGGCGCAGCGTTTGCCCCAGTGGATATTTTGCGACGGGCGGCACATGATAACCAAGTACCCGATTTAAACAATTACCGACTGCACCATACGGTGCGCAAACATATAGAACAAATCTTGCAACAAATTTAGCAACACCCTTCAAGGGAGTGATTGTACGTGAATTTCTTGCAAAATATTTTTGACCGCGCGGGCGAATTATATGCGCATCATTTTGCCGATTGGTTGCATATCCATTTTGTGATACGCACTGCCATATTATTATTAATTTTATGGGGTGCGCTTTTTATCGTTGCTATGTTTTTGATGTATGTACTGGGGCCGGCGCTTGTGTTGCTTTACCGGCATATCCTTTTCCGTTGGTACAATTATTGGTTTGTGGAGACCCCGCACGAGTTTTTGTACATCCGTTATTATTCAAAGGATCGCCCCAACTTCCGCGCGTGGTTTTTGCGCTTAAGCGATAAGGTGAAGCGCAACCGTATGATTTTGGCGCACACGCGCTATCGGGGTATTTTGTATCGGGGCACGGTCAAGCGGTTTACGTGGGTGTTGATTGCCACCGTGGGTTTTGCGGCTACGTTGTGGTTGACGGCCTTTGGCTTGCATCAGGAATATTACATGCCTGCGATGGCGAGCTACTCTAATGGTGAAGATTCTGCACCCGGCGACGACACCTCAATCAACGCCGTACCCACCCTCCCATTACCCAGCGAAAATTTGTATGACTTTAACGACTATACAGCAGCACCCTTCACCCTGCCGGAATATGCGTCGCTGCGATTGAATGAATTGGGCGCAGGCGGCGCACGCCTGCGTGATTTGCCTTGCTTTGCGGATGGACGGGTGATTGAAATGGTATGGGGCAACCATGTGCTCACTTTTTTAAATGAACTATATGCGGATGCAACTGTGCCCGGTTTGTATTGGCTGCGCGTGCTTTCGCCCGAGGGGTTGGCGGGGTATATCGCTTCTTATTTACTTGTGATCGAATCATGAAAAATTTAAATCCCATGCGCGTATTGTCCGTTGGACGCTGGTTGATTATTGCGTTGATGGTGTTGCCTGCGGCTGCTGGTATTTTTGGCGCGGTGCGCAGTTATAACGAACGCGGCGATTTGTTGTTTTTATTTGCATTGGTGAGCATTGCCTCGGTTTTGACTATTTCCGGGGCAATTTTGTATGCTAAGTTTGCCTTCGCGCACAAAATGATGCCCACTGAAGATAAATCCACCATTTCCCCTTTCAGCAGCGAGGGGAAAAACAATACCCTCTTGTCGGCGTTGGCCGATTCTAAGCTGGTGTCGGAAGTGGCGCATGATTTGAAAACGCCGCTGACTGTCATGGGCGGCTACGCCAAGCTCACCATGCGCCAAATCGAAACCGATAACCTCAACGATCAATCCTATGAAAACCTGCACACTATTTTTACAGAAACGCAACGCCTGTCCGAACTGGTGGACAAGCTGCTGGATCCCATATCCCACAAGCCGACCACCAATGGCGAATTGCGTACAAACGTAGTTGACTTGATGCACAAAGTATACACCATGTGCAGCCTCCTACTGGAGTTTAACAGCAACCAACTTGAAATCGACGCGGCGGAAACTTATCCACCCATTTGTGTAAACGCCGACATGGTGATACAGGTATTTTTCAATTTAGTGGGTAACGCCAACCGCCACGTCAAATCCGCCACTGTCAAAATAAAAGTAACCAACCAAGATGACATGGTTGCCTTCAGTGTATGGAACAACGGCCCCATCATTCCGCCGGATATGATTAATAAGATTTTTTACCGGGGCATTAGCGGCGCGGGTTCCACCGGGTTGGGTTTGCACATATGCAAGGAAAACATCGAACGCTTTGGCGGCAAGATTAACGTAGTCAGTAATGCCGCGGAGGGTACAAAATTTACTTTTACATTGCCGGCATACAAGGAATAAGGAGGGCGAAATGAAAGCTACCATTTTGTTAGTTGAGGACAACAAGGACATCATGACCATTAACCGTGAAACCTTTAAAATGGAAGGGTTCCGGGTGATGGAGGCCAAAACGATTGCCGAGGCGCGCATCCGTGTACGCGATGAACGCCCTGATTTAATTGTACTGGACATTTCACTGCCCGACGGCAACGGCCTAGAACTGTGCGAAGAAATGCGCGGTGGCGACAACATTCCCATCATATTCCTGACAGCGCTGGGCACAAAGCAGGATATTATCAAGGGCTTTAATGTCGGCGGCGACGATTACCTACCCAAACCCTACGACACCGAGGTATTGGTCATGCGTGTCAAATCATTGTTGCGACGTACCAAGCAAATCATGGAAGTTTTTTCCCTTGGCCCCATCCAAGTAAATATGGCGTCGGCCAAGGCATCGATTGACGGTGAGGATATGGGCTTGCAGCAAAAAGAATTGAACTTACTGTTACAGTTTATGCAGCAGCCCGGCAAAGTCATATCCGTGGACAAGCTCTATCAAAAAGTATGGGGTCAAAAAATGCTGGGGCAGGACAATGCGCTCAAGGTAGCCATTTCCAAACTGCGGGCCAAGGTGCAAACCGCCGGCTACACCATATCATCGGCGCGCGGCGAAGGTTATTACTTAGAAAAAGAATAAAGGTTAACAATAAGAAACCTTTTGCGTAGTAGTCCATGCGGGCGTGTATACTGCTCAATGAAAGAGGAGGTAGCTGCATGGACGACCAACCGAATAACACCTACATTCCTGCCGGCCCGTTAAATATTGATTGCCGTGCCAACAAAGTAACCACCGTAATGGGCACGGAATTGGATTTGTCACCGGCAGAAGTGAAGGCACTGCACATCCTTGCCACCAACGAGGATAAATTTATCAAATTCGAAACCTTGTGCAACGAAGTATGGAAAACAAGTGGCAAGTCGTTTGACCGTTTTGAAGCGATGCATGCCATGAACAATATTTTGCGCCAAGTGGAAGCACACGGTGATGGTTTTGTGTGGATAGATCACGAAATTACCAGCGGATTCACCTATAAATCGAAATGGGGGCAAAAATGGCAAGATAATAATGCCGCCAACACCGCCGCCATGGACGCCACCAAACGCAAAATCATCATGCGCGCAGCCATCGGAGCCGTGGGTTTGGTAGCAGCGGCGATGATATTTACATTTACCCCTCTTTTTTCACGGACCGAGCCGATTAGGCCGCCCTCAGACGATTACATTTACTTACATGCCCCACAAGTGCCGCTGGGTACCGCACCACCCCAATACCCCGCATACGAGCCACAGCGATGCGAAGATTGCGATGAATACGAAGAATATTGCGAATGCGACGAATCATACGATGAACCGCATGACGAATAAA
Organism: Defluviitaleaceae bacterium; assembly: GCA_009781755.1. Taxonomy (GTDB): domain Bacteria; phylum Bacillota; class Clostridia; order Lachnospirales; family WQUN01; genus WQRX01. The sequence continues at coordinate 15,272 of WQVD01000031.1, forward strand.
AAACTTCAACCTATTAGCCACGCTAATAGGTTGAAGTTTTATTTGGCTTTGTATTCCAATTGACAAGAATTAAAAATATCCTTTATAATAAACAACGGAAACACTACATATGTAATACATGCAGCAAATGTTAAGATTGGGGTAGACTAAGCCCAGCGCTTTCTAAAAGCATGGCGCGGGTTTTTGTGTAGCGAATAACGCCGCGCAAAAAGATTAGTTAACAATTGGAAACATTTCAACACAGGATTTTATATCCATGTATACTAACCATGAAAGGTGTGACGTCACACATGAAAAAAGCAGAAAAACGCAACATCATCCTCTTCTCGGTGCTATTGGTATGCGTAGCCGTGGGGGCATTCTTTGCAGGAGCGCTTTGGTACTCGAACTCAATCAGTAGAGAAAACGAAGACCTGCTAGGCCAATGGGAAATTGATTTTGTACCGCGCAGTCCGGAACGCGACGATACATACGCCCCCACGTTGGAATTCTATGATCCGCCCGCACCGCCGCCCACCGAGGCGCCCTACGAACCCTACTACGAACCCGAGCCTTACTACGAGCCCGAACCCGAACCCGAACCTGAACCCGAACCTGAACCCTTCGTTTCGCACGTGGATTTTGACTATCTGCGCCAAACGGCTCCCAGCATCATCGGATGGATTCAATCGCAAGGCACGAACATCAACTTCCCCATCGTGCAGGGTGTGGACAATGATTTTTACTTGTACCACTTGCCCAACCGGGCTAGCAACCGCTACGGCTCGATCTTCATGGACTTCCGCAACTCGCCCTTACTTACAGACCCCAATATATTTATTTATGGGCACCACATGAATTCGGGCGGCATGTTTGCATCATTGATGCAGTATCAGCACCAATGGTTCTATGAAGGGCACCAAACCATGTTCATCTTCACCCCAACGGCGAATTATGAATTACGTATTTTTGCCGCATATTTCATAGACAACAGCATCGAATCGCCATATTTGCGCCATGCAGGCGAAACCGCCTTTTATGAAGACATGGAACGCATCATGGCAAGGTCTTTTATCAACAGTGAAGTACAACCTTCTTTTGGTGACCGGTTGGTTTACCTAGTCACTTGCACCAACGTCCGTCAATTGGATCGCATGATTGTGGTCGGCATTTTGACAGACATCGGCATCATCTAATCATACACACACATTCAGGAGGCACCATTATGAAAAAGTTATTAAAATCCATCGTGATTTTTATCACGTTGGTACTTGTTATGGGTCCGATTATGGGCTTGACCGCTGCAGCACAAGCTGCGCAAGCAAACATAGTTAACAGTTTTGACTTCCCCATGCCTGTAGCGTCGGGCATTAATGTCCGCAGAGGCGGTAACGCCGAATTAGATTATTCCAACGTAGCAGACGGATATGTAATGGCGCGTTTTAACCAACATTCTTCATCAGTACGTATTTTAATCACCAACCCCAGCGGCGTGCGTTATCAATACAACCTCAACACCCAAGGCCGTTGGGAAACTTTCCCCCTGACCGGTGGAAACGGCGTTTATACCATCATCATTGCCGAGCGTATCGACGGCAATCGTTATTCTCCCCGTGTTAATATGACTGTCAATGTAGTGCTGGTAGATGAATTTGCTCCGTTCCTGCGTCCCAATCAATTTGTAAATTTCGGCCCCAACAGCAATGTTGTAGCAGTGGCTGCCGAGTTGACCCAGCATTCCATCGGCGTGCTCGACAGCGTGGCCATCATATATAATTTTGTAATCAATAACATTTCTTACGATTTTCACTTAGCAACCACCGTGCAAAGCGGTTATGTGCCCGATTTGGATATTGTATTGGCACGTGGCATGGGCATTTGCTTTGATTATGCGTCGTTGATGACCGCCATGTTGCGCAGCCGTGGCATCCCCACAAAGCTAGTTATCGGTTATGTAGGCGACATCTTCCACGCATGGATCAGCGTACATTCCGATGAACATGGTTGGATTAATGATATTATCCGTTTTGACGGTCTTGAATGGCGCTTGATGGATCCGACCTTCTCGTCCACAGGCGGCGACCAAGCAAGACAATTTACTGGCAACGGTCAAAACCACCGCCCCACAAACTTGCATTAAAACGGCGAACTACTATATAATATAAAACAGCCGAAAGGCTGTTTTTTTTACAAAAAACCCTAAGGATGTGCAGCGTGGGGCAAAAAAAGTTAACCAACGATTATTTATCCGCATTGTGCTTGGAAATGTCCATGATGTTAACCGCCGGCATGACCGTACACGACGGAATGGAAATGTTAATCGCTGACGAAAGCGATAAAAATAGCAAGCAAGTATTGGACAGCGTAGTGGAAAAATTGGACGGCGGCGTGCCGTTGTCTGCAGCCATGAAGGCGGTGGGATACTTTCCGCCGTACATGGTCAACATGTTGGAAATCGGTGAGCGCACCGGCCGCTCGGCTGAAACGATGAAGGCCTTGTCTGACCACTACGCCGGGCGTGAACGATTGGCCGCGTCCATCAAGAATGCCACCATGTATCCGGCCGTATTGCTCGTGATGATGTTAGCTGTAGTAATGGTACTGATTGTACAAGTTGTGCCCATTTTCAATGATGTTTTCGAGCGTATGGGTGCGCAGATGACGCCTTTTGCGCTGCGCATCATGGATTTTGGTATTTGGTTCCGCAATGCTGCGGTGGTGATTGCCGCGGTGGTGGCAGGTATTTTATTGCTTGTATTGATTATTTTAGTCGTACCCGCTGTGCGTGAACGCGTGGCGACGGTCATGCGCGGTCTTTTTGGCGGCGTAGGTATCTTTGGGCGAGTGGCATCATTGCATTTTGTGTCCAGCATGGCGCTGGGTGTGGCCAGCGGATTACCCGTGGACGAAGCCGTTGGCTTGGCCGCATCACTCAACGATCAAACGCAATCACTTAATAAAAAATATGAAAAATGCATCGCTCTATTGCGCGAGGGCAAAACCTTGGCCGAAGCCATGCGCGAAACGCAAATCGTGACCCCGCGCGACGGTCGCTTGCTTTCCTTGGGCGAACGTAGCGGCATGTCGGAATTTGCTATGAGTGAAATTGCCCGTCGCAGCGACCAAGCCGTACAAGAAGAAATTGAACGCGTAGTAAGCCGTATTGAGCCCACGCTGGTCATCGTCACTTCGGCGATTGTCGGCGTTATTTTGCTGTCTGTGATGATGCCTTTGGTGGGTATCATGACCACCATCGGTTAAAATGAACAGTCGGCGTGTGTTTAAAAAAAGCTTGATTGCGTCGTTGTTGTCGGGGATATTACCGTTGCTATTTACCCTAGCGGTTATGGCCGTTATTTTTGTAGGTATCCAACAAGCGGGCGATTCCGGCGAGGCCGAAGGCATTCGATTGCTGGAAGAAGCGTTGATGCGGGTGGCGATACACAGCTATGCGGTTAACGGTTATTTTCCCGCTACGGTGGATTATATTATTGATAATTTTGCCGTGTATGTGGATCGTACACGATTTGTGGTGCATTACGTGGTTTTTGCCGATAACATGCTGCCTGATATTCGGGTATTTCCGCTGACAAGATAATAAGAGGTAGTATAAGGATGGATTTCGTTGCAAAAAAGTAGGGTTGGATCGGTTTTTGTTTTGCTGGTGTTTTGTTTGTTTGCGTTTGGTGTGTTTGTCACGATTATGTTGGCGGCCAGCACCTACCAATCGCAAAACGAAACCACCATGCAGGGGCAAAATGAACGGATATTATTGTCCTACGTTCGCACCAAGGTACGCGCGGCAGATAGTGCGCGTGCTATTTTCGTGGGCGAACACCACGGCATTAACGCGTTGGGCATTCATGAAGTGTTGGGCGAGGGCGAATATAGTTTTATTACATATATTTATTTTTATAACGGTTGGGCGCGGGAATTGTTTTTTGAATACGGGTTGGATTTCGCGCCGGGGGAGAGCATTGCGATTATCGAAACTACGGGCATCACATTTGAATATGTAGACCGGGGTTTGATCCGAGTGGTGACTGATGCGGGTGATATGTATATTTACCCGCGTACAGGTATCGGCACTACCTTTGGCATCGCATCTACAGGCGGTGACTTTTGATGGCGCAAAAAGGGCGTTCAAGGTCATCGTTATTTTTGATGGAGCAAATTATTGTTATTGCAATCTTTGCTTTTTGTGCGGCGGTGACGGTGTACATAATGGCGGCGGCGCATCAAATGAGCGCGGATGCGGTTGATACGCGGTATGCTTTGTTGATGGCGGAAAACGCCGCGGAAGCGTACAAGGCCAGTGCGGGTGATTTGCAATTTGTGGCCGATTTATTGGGTGGCAACATGCACTTTAATATAGAATGCGGAACAAGTCCGACCCAGATAAGTCCAACATGGGCAACGGACTCGCGCTTTGACGCGGTTACGATTTATTATGATGCGTTGTGGTTGCCAACAAGCAGCGACGACGCTGTATTTGTGTTGATGTTAAAACAATTCGAACGCGAAGCGGGTTTGGCATTCGCAGAAGTAAGTGTGCTGCGCGTGCGTGATGACAGCACATTGGTGCAATTCCCAACGGCAGTGCGGCATGCGGATAGAATTATTACATTTTTGGAATATGATGGTGGCGCACAATGAACCGTAACGGCGCGGCTTCTATTGTATTGGTATTCGCGGTGTTGTGCTTGAGCATCTTCGCGGTGGTTTCGTTTGTGCCGGCATTGCGAGAGGACGCGTTGATCACACGAGAAGTGGAGCGCGTGGCAGCTTTCTACACCGCAGACATGCGCGCAGAGCAAATATTGGCGCAATTATTAGTGGCGGATGAGTTGCCAGAATACATCGACGGCATCCGCATTTATACGGACATCGATTGGGATACATTTGATGTTTGGGTATGGTTTGCATATCCGATGAACGATACGCTTGAATTAATCGTGCATTTTGCGTTGGATGGCATGAACGATTACACGCTGCTGGCATGGCGTGTGGTGCACGTGGGAACGTGGGAAATTGACGGATCACTAGACGTGTGGCAAGGTTTTGATGACGAGGAAACTATTTTTAGCTGGTAGGGGAGAAGAAAATGCAAAAAACGGTATTGGATTGGTTGCAATTGGCGGTGGACAAACGCGCTTCAGATATTTTTATCGGGGCGGGGCGCAATGTTTCATTCAAATTAAACGGCATCATCACCGCGCAAAGCGAAAACCGCGTAACTCCGACCGAGGCCAAAGAAATTATTGAAGGCTTGTATCGCTTGGCCAACCGACCCATAGATCATTTTATGCGCACGGGAGACGATGATTTTCCCGTGTCGTTGCCCAATGTGGCACGTTTTCGTGTGTCGGCATATTACCAGCGCGGTACGTATGCAGCTGTGGTGCGCGTGGTCATGTTCCAATTGCCGGACTACAAGTCATTGAACATCCCCGACGAAGCCATGCAAATCGCCAATGAAAAAAATGGCATTGTGCTAGTAACGGGCCCTGCTGGTAGCGGCAAGACAACAACGTTGGCTTGCATCATCGATGCCGTCAACAAAACCCGTAATTGTCATATCATCACCCTAGAAGACCCCATCGAATATCTGCACCGCGATATGAAAAGCCTGGTGAGTCAGCGCGAAATCTCGACCGACACGGAATCATATTTGACGGCGTTACGCACCTGCCTACGCCAAGCTCCCGACATTATCCTGCTGGGCGAAATGCGCGATCAAGAAACCATCAAAGTTGCCATGACCGCCGCCGAAACGGGGCATTTGGTTATTTCTACGTTGCACACGGTGGGCGCGGTCAACACGATTGACCGTATCGTAGATGTATTTTCGCCCGAGCAGCAACAGCAAGTGCGTGTGCAATTGAGCATGCTGCTGCGCACGGTGGTGTCGCAACAATTAATTGTAAATAATGAAGGCGGCATCACCCCCGCGTTCGAAATCATGCAAAACAACCCTGCCATCCGCAACTTGATACGCGAGGCAAAAACGCACCAAATCGACAATGCCATCCAAACCACGCCGGGCATGATTGGCATGGATGCCTACATTGTAGACTTGGTGCAAAAGGGAATCGTCGGAAAATACACCGCATTAACGCACGCATCCAACCCCGAACAAATGACGCGTACCTTTGAACGGTTGAAGATATAACGCAGCGGTTGACAATTGAAAGTACGCGCGTATAATACGGGCAAAATCAACACATAATGTTACATCGTCGGAATGAAAATTCGTTCCGACTTTTATATTTTATATGAGGTGAGGAAATGGCCGACAAAAAGACCATGTTAACCGTTGATGGATTAAAACGGTTGGAAGATGAATTGCAAGAATTGAAAGTAGTGCGCCGCAAAGACGTAGCCGCCAAGATTAAAGAAGCCCGCGCACAAGGCGACTTGTCCGAAAATGCCGAATACGATGCCGCCAAGGAAGAACAAGCCGACATAGAGGCACGCATCGGCCTCATTGAGAAAATGTTGCGCAATGTTGAAATCATCGACGAGGACGACTTGGACAAGGACATTGTCAGCGTGGGCAGCAAAGTGACGGTGCTGGATGTCGAGTTTGACGAAGAAATCGAGTACTTAATCGTAGGCTCGACCGAAGCCGACCCGGCGGGCGGACGCATTTCCAACGAATCGCCGTTGGGTATGGCGTTGCTGGATAAAAAGTGCGGCGACAGCATTTCTGTGGATGCGCCGGATGGATCCATCGCGTACAAAATTATTAAAATTGCATAAACAATCCCGCTGGCACGGGTAATGTGGTAACGTTGAGCCGCTTATAACGCGGCTCATTTTGATAATAAAATAAGAGGGAGTTCATATGGATACGGAATTGAATCAAAATACGGAATTAAATGAACAGCAACGCGTCAGGTTGGAAAAGTTGCAAGCCCTACAAGCCGCAGGCAACGACCCGTATGTGCGCACCACGTATGATGTTTCGACTTTTTCGCAACATATTCATGATAATTTTGACGCGGTGGAAGGGCAGGTCGTAGGCATTGCCGGGCGGCTCATGACCCGCCGCGTAATGGGCAAGGCTTCATTTATTGATGTACAAGACGGCCACGGGCGCATCCAAGTCTATGTAAAGCGCGAAAATATAAGTGAAGAGGCCTACGATGCGTTTAACCAATTTGACATTGGCGACTTGGTAGGCGTTGCGGGTACGGTGTTCCGCACGCAGAAGGGCGAAGTGTCGGTCAATGCCACGGAAGTGGTGCTTCTGGCAAAGTCGCTGCACGTATTGCCTGAGAAATACCACGGCCTGACCGACAAGGAAACCCGCTACCGCCAACGTTACCTCGATTTAATTGTGAATCCCGAAGTGCGCGATGCGTTTGTAAAGCGCACAGCGATTATCAAGGCGATTCGTGCGTTTTTGGATGGGCGGGGATATATGGAAGTGGAGACGCCTGTGTTGCAAACCATACCGGGCGGGGCTTCTGCGCGGCCATTTGTTACGCACCACAATACACTGGATATGCAAATGTTTATGCGGATTGCATTGGAATTACCGCTCAAGCGACTGTTGGTGGGCGGCTTTGAGCGTGTGTATGAAATGGGGCGCAATTTCCGCAACGAGGGCATGAGCCACAAGCACAACCCCGAATTTACCATGCTGGAATTGTACGAGGCGTACACCGATTACAACGGCATCATGGCGTTGGTGGAGGAAATGTTCCGTTATGTGGCGCAGGCGGTGTTGGGTACGACGACCATCACTTGCGAAGGTCATGAAATTGACTTGAGCAAGCCCTTCAAACAGATTTCCATGGCGGAAGCGGTTAAGGTGCAAACGGGTGTGGATTTCTACGAGATGACCAAGTTGGAAGAAGCGCAAACCGCCGCCAAAGCACATGGCGTGGAATTGCAACCGCACTTTGGCAAGGGGCATATCTTGGAGGCGTTCTTTGACAAGTTTGTGGAGCCGACGATTATACAGCCTACGTTTATCATGGATCACCCCATCGAAATTTCGCCCTTGACCAAGCGCAAGCCCGACCGCCCCGAATATACGGAACGATTTGAGCTTTTTATCCTAGGCAAGGAATTTGGCAACGCGTATTCCGAGTTGAACGACCCCATCGACCAGCGCGCGCGTTTTGCGTATCAAGAAGCGCAACGCCAGGCCGGTGATGATGAGGCCAATATGATTGACGAGGATTTTTTGACCGCCATCGAATATGGCATGCCACCTACGGGGGGCTACGGCATGGGGATTGACCGATTTGTGATGCTGCTGACGGACTCGCACTCGATACGGGATGTGCTTTTGTTCCCCACGATGCGGCCGGAACGGGTTTGAAATTATTTTTGACAACGATGAAACGCCGGCCTTTGGGTACGGCGTTTTTTGCATTATTGTTGGCAGGGGTGACGTTTACGCTGGTGCTGCGTGTGATGGAACACCAATTGGTGCGCGCGCAAATCGGCAATGTTGCCGAACATTACCGTGCGATGGGGCGCGTGGTGCACGCCGAACGATTTGGTGATGTTAGCCAAGCCGCTGATCTATTGGAATGGAGTGCGCAAGTGGATTTTGTGGATCGCCGTCGCGCTGTGCAGGGTTTTCTTGTGTGCCGCTTGAACGCGAATATCACGGGAATGCCTTCTGCTTATTTTGATGAAACGGGGAACGATAATCCGCAGCGGTCTGAGGTCATTGCTTGGGTAACGCCGATGTCCATCACTGAGCATGAATGGCTGCGGCCGATTTTATCTGTGCGTGTGGACGAGATTTTGTTTGCGCAGGAGGAGCATGCGCGGTACGGGGAAACGCTGCGCGTGGAATTACTGTGGCCAGCTTATGGCGAATCGTGCATCACCGACGGCATGGTCGTGGGTGAGCGATATCTGGTGCGGCTGGCGTATTATCGGCAGTATTGGCCGCCCCCAGGCACGCCGACGGGCCGCCATGACCCCATCGCGGGGCCGTGGGTGCCGCGTGCAGGGCGCAATGATCCCTTATTTTTTTTGCCATTGTACGGGGAAACATGGTTTGCACGGGATATTGCACCGTATGCTGCGCACGTTGATGCGATGGTGGCGGCGTTGTACCGCGAAAATCGGAAGTTGTACATACAAACCACCCGCGACATGGATATATTGCGGGCCAATCATCCCGCTTTGCACTTGCGCGAGGGGCGGTTTCTGACGCGGGAGGATGAACTGGAAGCGAAGCATGTAGCCGTCGTAGATGCAACATTTGCGTATACGCGTGATGTGGCGGTGGGCGATACGCTGGTGCTGGAAATTCCGCTTCGGCAGGATTTCGCAGGGGTAGCGTTTCACCCGGCGAGTGTAGGGGAGGTGTCGCATCCGGGCTTTTTTGTGCCGTTGGTGCTGGCGCGGGCGGATGCCGAGGTTTATCTGCTGGAAGTCACGGTGGTGGGGATTACGCGGTTTCTTTCGTTTAACCGTGACCGCACGCAGTCTTTGTTTGTGTTTGTTCCGGATGCGATATTGCCGCCAAGCTTGGAAATAACGCACGAAACTTATGGCGCGGAATATCTGCCGGATGCGTGGTTTGGCTTTGCGTTGGCGGACTTGCGGTATCAGGCGCAATTCTTTGACGAATACGCTGAGCTGATGGCGGAAATGGGCTTGCATTTGGTGGGCGACTTCGAAGACGCGGAGACGTTTTGGGCGGTGGTGGATTCCATTTTGCTGGCGTTGTCGTTTAACCTCGTGTTGTTTGCGTTGGTGGCGGCGGGTGTGTTGGCGTTGACGGTTTACTTGCTGATACGGCGGCACATGAGCGAAATGGCGATACGGCGTGCGTTGGGTGGCTCGGCGTTGCGGGTGTTTGCTGCAATGCTGGCGGCGGTGATGGTATTGGCAGTGCCGTCGGTGGCGTTGGGCGGGGGCATGGCGTGGCGGTTTGGGCGGTTTCAAGCCGAGCGCACGTTGGCGCGTATGAGCGATGCCTACGATGAAATGACCCCACCCACCGACTTTGAATTGCAGTGGGAGGCCGTGTTTGACCGCCCCATCCCCGATTCGTGGGATGGTCGTCACATCATTGCGCATCAAATAACGGGCGATGTGGCGGTGCCTTGGTTGCCTACAGTGGCGGTGTTTGCGTTTGGATTTGTGTTGGCGGCGTTGGGTATTGGACGCGTGTTGCGGTTGCCCGTGTTGGCGCAGTTGCAAGGCAGTACACCCGGCGGCGGCGCATCCGTTGTGCAGGCTGTACCTGAAGGAACTGCTATCGCCCCGACGTTGCACGCGCTGCCCAATTTAACGCCGTTGCCGGTGGTTTCAGCTTCCCGCCGTGCTTTAATGATGGGGTGGATACATAGGTACATCCGCCGTGCGTCGGTGAAAACCGCGCTGCTTTTTACCGTGGCAATGACGTTTACGGTGGGGCTGGGATGGCTGATGTCGTCGGTGGCACAGACGCGGTCGGACATCGACACTTTGTATGACAATACCTATGTAACCGGGCATTTGAGCGCGTTAAACCGCAACGCAGTGCGCACCTTTTTGGGGCTTGAATATTTGCACGAGGTTTACGTGGAAACATGGCAAGTGGGCGCACAATTGGTTCGCCCCGCAAACGGCACATTGCCCGTTGACTGGGAAATCGGCACGTCACTGCCCACGCCCGAATTTGTGGCCGATACATTGGAATTGCTAGAAGAATTGTGGGGCGGCAGCGACGACTTTTTCTTCGATCCGATGCTAAGCGTGCAAGCCATGTGGAATCAGCAAAATCAAATTTCGATACACGGCACCAGCGATGTTGCGGCGTTTATCGAGCGGCATAGCACGGAAGGGAATACGCTGGCCGTTACGTATCTGCCCGGGCTTGATGATTCGATTTTTAACGCGCGTGTGTGGGCAGAAGTGCCTGCGCATGTGCCGCTACCAATGATCATTGGCATGGATTTTATGCAAGTGCGGGATATTGAAGTGGGTGACGATTTCATTTTGGCCGTCAATCCCTTCGGCATGCACGGAGCATACATCTACCGCACGGTGCAAATTGTAGGCACGCACAATTGGGGCAATTTCCTGTTAATGCCGTATTGGACGATGCCTTTCTTCTCGGCTTCGTACCATTATGCCGTGGTCAATTTTACCATCGATGCGGCGTACAGCCATGTCTTGGACGAAACGGTGCTGTCCATGCGCACGTCAATCAACCCGCGGCATCTCTCCGACGGCATACAAATATTTGTGGACGACAGCGAATTGCGCACGGTGGTATTCGCCATGTCGCAAGTGCTGTTGTTTATGACGTTGTTCATGCGCGTGGTGGTGGTGCTGGTGTTGGGCATCGGCAGCACGGTGGCGTGGCTATTGGTGATGACCCATGCGAAAAATGTGGCCCTCTTGCGTACCTTGGGTATCGGCAAGCGGGGCGTGGCCGCGCTGTTGTGTGGCGAGCAGTTAATCATATGTATGGCGGCGGTGATGTGCGGGGTGTTGGTGTTGTTTGTCTTGGGCGGGCATGTGACCGCGGTGCTGTTGGCTGCCGTAATCTACCTAACGGGCGCGGCGGCGGGGATGGGCGTGGGGGCGTTCCTTTGCTTGCATCATGCACCGCTGGATTTATTGCAAGTGCGGGAGTGATTTTTCTTGATTAATCGGTGGCGTTGTATAAATTGCCGATGAAACGCCGACCCTTGGGTGCGGCGTTTTTTTATTGCGGAATATAAACACAGTAATGTGACATGGTGCTGACTCATTACTGTGCTAGAATATACATGGTGATTTAAATGCAAATAAATAGGCTATTTGAAATCGTTTATATCTTATTGAATAAAAAAAGCGTGACGGCCAAAGAATTGACTTCGCATTTTGGCGTATCAAGACGTACAATTTGCCGTGACATAGATGCATTGAGTACGGTTGGTATTCCGATATATACGGAGCGCGGTAAAGGTGGCGGAATTAGCCTTTTGCCTGATTTTGTACTGAACAAATCCATATTGAATGAACAAGAGCAGAACGAAATTTTGTCTGCGTTGCATGGCCTTTCAAATGTAAAAACTGACAATAGTAAGCGAATATTGGAAAAGCTGTCTACTATATTCAATAAAACCCCAACAAATTGGATAGAAGTAGATTATTCCGGGTTGACGCATGAAAATGACTTTTTCAATGATTTAAAGATTGCCATATTAGAACAGCGTATTGTTGAATTTAATTATTACAATATGCACGGAGATAAATCCTTCCGTGTTGTTGAGCCTATGCAAGTTTGGTTCAAGTCTAAGTCATGGTACTTAAAAGGTTATTGCCTTACGAAACAGGCTATAAGACTATATAAAATTTCACGGATAAAAAATTTAACAATAACAGAAAAAAATTTTGCTAAACGAGATTCGCTTGTGGTTTCAGGCAATCCTATTGATAATATTTATGAGGGCGGAAAAAACATATATATTAAACTTCGTATTGCACCCGAAAAAGCTTACAGGGTATATGATGACCTATATGAAAGCATGATAGAAAGGCAATCAGACGGAAGTTTTATTGCAACAATGACTTGGCCAGAAACGGGTTGGCTGTATGATTTCATTTTGTCTTTTGGTAAACATATAGAAGTGATAGAGCCAGAGTATATTCGAAACATCATAAAGGATGAGGCCCAAAAAATTATCGAAAAATATTTATAATGTGCCATGATGTAGTCATATTACGCGCGGTATAATTAAAAGTGAGCAACATAAAAAATCCTAAAGGAGCGTTTTACTATGTCAAAAGCAGTATGGCACATTTCTTACAAACTCGTAGAGGGTGCAGATGTACAAGCGTTTTTGCTTGCATCAAAAAAATGTCATGATGATTCCCTGTCTAAAAACAAGGGTTTTATTTCTTGGGATGTATTTCGTGACGGTGATACATGGGTAGATTTTGTAACTTTTGAAACAATGGAAGATGCAAACAATGCAGAAGGTGATGATAATCAAGCCGGAAAGCATCCATCCGCTTTAGCATTTTATTCTTATATAAACCCTAATTCACTCAAATCCACGTCCTATACACTTGAAAAAAAGCACTGATATGATTGATATTGAAAAGGATTATGGATCACTGATAGACAAATTGTGTAAGTTGATAAAATCATCTAAAACATTTGATTTAGCAATTGAATATACACTTAAAATTCACGCAATCACTCATACAAGCGAAGTTTCGTCTAGCAGTATGCAAACATATTGTGATGATTTATTAAGTGGATTGAAAAACGAGGATTTTAATATAATACCTACAGAAAAAAATAAACCCATAACATATCATTTATGGCATATAGCCCGAATTGAGGACTTAGTCGGTAATTTGCTCATTATGAAACAATCCCAAATTTTTAATGATGATTGGATGGCTAGAATGAACGTGTCTGTTAGAGATACGGGCAATGCAATGGACGCTGTGCAAATTTTTGACTTTTGTAAGCGAACTAACAAACAAGAGTTGATAAATTACCGTAATGCGGTTGGCTGTCAAACTCGAAAGATATTAAAATCCTTAACTGCCAATGATTTAAAACAAAAACCAGAATCCGAATATTTATTACGGTTGGTTAGCGAGGGTGGGTTATTGGAAAACAAAAATTCCATTTGGTTAAAAGATTTTTGGGGAAGACATACTGTTGCGGGGCTTGTATTATTGCCACTTACACGCCACCACATGATGCACTTGCCCGAATGTATGGCAATTAAGCAATTTATAAAAAGCAAAGTGGAGCGGTAGTGGGTTGATTTATCGCATATACACCGCGATATTTAACAACGTTTCGCTTTGAATTTTTTCCGGTTTGTGCATGACGGCATCGAGCAACCGCTCCAGCACATCACCCATTTGCTTGCGGTGGGGGATGCCCACTTTGGACAAGTCATGGCCGTTGGTGGCTAGGGCTTTGATGGTGTAGCATTCGTTTTTGTCGCGGGCGGTGTTGCGCAGTTGTGCAAGTTGTTCGGCATCGGACGTGCCGACGAGTTCTTGTAAGGTTAATAAATTCTCAAAGAACGCTAACGCGGATGCTTGGGGCATCTGCCGAAGCGTTTTTTAATGGCGAAGCGTTCGGTGAGGATTGGGTGTGGCAAGAGTTGGGTGTATAAGGTGATGGTTTATAAACAAAAAAGGGACTGTCTCATGATACAGCCCCTTTTTTGTTGGGAATGATGCAATAATTGTGTTAGGGATAAATAATTAACATCCAATTAATTAAACCATTGTTATTGCTGGTCGAATAATGGTCATTGGTTGCTGCCAGTATGGATCCGAAATACCACGCGTTGTTGCGTACATCGTGGAAGTCGCGGGCATCGTTTAAGTTGGGTGTATCGGCGTAATATAACATACTCCTATTGTTTATGCGTCCCAATAAACGGTTGAAGACTGTTGCGGCTTCTGCCCGTGTGATGCTGTCGCGCGGGCGGAAGTAACCGTTGCCGTCACCCAAAATCAAATGGTTGCGATAAGCGATATATACATATCCGCGTGCCCAATTACTGACGCGGTTTGCATCAACGAATCCGGCAGTACCCGTCTGTGTTGTTTCCGGCAATCGTAGGTCGCTGCGTACAATCATGGCGGCCAATTCTTGACGGGTTACGGGGTCACTTGGTCTGAAGTAACCATTGGAACCTTGGATAAACCCTGCGTCGTATGCCCATGCAAGATAATAATAGAACCAATGCTCGGCGCGTACATCGGCAAAGGCATCAAAACTTTCCATGCCGGGCGGTAAGTGGTCGATACCCACTTCAAAGTTTAATAATTGGATGCGCGTAAGGATGGCGACGGCTTGAGCCCGGGTCATTTGTGCGCCCGGCGCAAAGCGGTTATCACTGAAGCCGACCATAAAGCGCGGGTGGAATATACGTTCCACGGGGGGTGTTGATATTGGTGTAGTTGGGGTAGGTGTTGTTGGGATGGGAGTTTGCATTGGTGTTGTCGGTTGTTGTGTGGTTACCGGAGGCATTGTGGTTGTTGGAGGCATTGTCGTCATATAGGGTACTGTTGTCATTGATGGTGCTGTCGTGATGATGGGTGTAGTTGAAGGTGTGATTGTTGTAGTAGGTGTAGTTGAGGGTGTGGTTGTGGTAGTAGGTGTAGTTGAAGGTACAGTCGTGGTGGTGGGTGTAGTTTGTTGCGGCGTAGTTTCAGTGGGGGTTGTTTGCTGCGGCGTAGTTTCAGTGGGGGTTGTTTGCTGCGGCGTAGTTTCGGTGGGTGTAGTTTCGGTGGGTGTAGTTTCGGTGGGTGTAGTTTCGGTGGGTGTAGTTTCGGTGGGTGTAGTTTCGGTGGGTGTAGTTTCGGTGG
>WQVD01000032.1 GCA_009781755.1 Defluviitaleaceae bacterium
AGGGCATCCATGCTGCCTTCGTAGTTGAAGTGCAGGCCATTTTCCATTTCTGCCGTCATGAGGATGCGGGAGGGGGCGCTGTACCAGCTCCACGCGGGGGTGAAAAGGCGGGCGTGGACGTTAAGGACTTCGCGCCCGGTGAAGAAGCGCAGCAGGTCGATGTGGTGCGTGCCGATGTCAATGGCCATGGGTTGTGCCAAGGTGGTGTGGTAATTGTTGGCGAGCAAGTCGGTGTGTCGAATGTTTTGTGTCGCAAGCTCCCCAAAACATTCAATGTGCCTGCGGCGGAAGAGAAGCGACACGCCCGTGATGTTTTGTAAGCGCGCGTGGATTTGTTCGCGCACGAAGCGGTTGGCGGCAAAATAACGGTAATTTTCTGACACGACGAGTTTATGTCCGACTTGGGCGTGGCGCAGGAGGGCTTGTACGTCGTCGTAGTTTTCGGAAATGGGCTTCTCAACCAGCACGGGTAAGTTGAACGCGAAAGCGGCCTCGCAAACGACGCGGTGCGAAGCGGGCGGTGTGGCATTGAGGACGAAATCCGGACGCTGCGCGCGTATGGCCTCGGTGAGGTCGGTCGCGAAGAAGTGGCTGGGTTGTACGTGTTGGCGCGCGTCGGGGTTGCGGTCCACCACGGCGATGATTTGAATGTCGCCGCGCGTTTTCTCCCGCTCGCACAGGGTGCTGTACCACCAACGGCCAAAATCGCCCAAGCCTACGTGGATGATTTTCATTTGATTCCCTCCCGGTTTTTTCAACTGGTTGCAAATTGCGACCGGTTGAAATTCGTGCGCCGCAATCTACGTAAGTTTCAGTTGGCTCCAATTTGGAACCAACTGGAATTCAACTATACACGCGTGGGAACAAATCGGCAACGCAGGCGTTATTATGGGTAAAGCCGAATAAAACACTTTTTACGGGGGCAATTATGGAAAAACCTTGTAATTTCTGCACCAATTTGGATAAACAAAACGAAAGTTTTAGCGAGCGATACGACAACGAAATGAGCGGCACTGCACAGGGTACGCTTGATTGCGCATCCTGTGCCCGTGCTTATAAAGCATACAAGCGCGTCTTGGACGAGGTGCGCAACCTGCCCGCACCCAATGTGCCCATCGACTTCCACGCGCGGGTAATGAAAGTAGTGCGCAACGAGCAACAGGCCGCACGCCGTATTCGTACCGGGCATTTTATGCGCTGGGCGGGTTTGGCGGCGGCGTGTTTTATTTTCGCAGCAGTGGTTTGGTTGGGTACGCCGGGTGCATCCATTGGGGATGCGGAAAGCGGTGATTTTATTGGCTTTGCGCCAGCTGCGGCGGAAGTGCCCGTCGAAATCGCGCCTGCCATCGGCGACCTTGACGGCGTCGAATTTAGATTTGGCGATGCAGGGGAAATAGATGAACCCGATGGCGATTATTATGGCGATCGTTCGGCATTGGCGCGGATAGGCAAAGATGCCTATATAGAAATCGACGCCATCATGTTAAACCTTGATGGGTGGGAGTCACTTGTTGAAAGCGCGGAATGGAACGACGAAACCGTGCAGTTGCGTGCCCAAACCCCGCGCAATATTTGGGGCGTGGCGGGGGCGGCTGTCTTGCTAATTGGCGGGTTGGGTGCTACGCTGATGGCGGTTATGGCGTATAAGAAGCCGTAATTTCATCGAACGAAATGAGTGATCCCCATGCCCTTTGACGGAAGCGTTATCGCATCGGTCGTACATGAATTGGAGCGCCTGTTGGTAAATGGGCGCATAGATAAAATCATCCAGCCCGAGGCGGACGAGGTCATCATCGCCGCGCGCGCCGGGGGAACAAACCACAAGCTGCTATTGACCGCATCGGCGCAGGCACCGCGCGTGCATTTGACCACTCAGGCGAAAAACGCGCCTCTTACCGCGCCGCAATTTTGCATGGTGCTGCGCAAGCATTTGTCGGGCGGGCGGATATTGGCCGTGCGGCAACCCGACTTCGAGCGTATCGTGGCCATCGACATCGAAAACCGCACCGAAATGGGCGATGCATCCCAAAAACGGTTAATCATCGAAATCATGGGCAAGCACAGCAATATTATCTTACTAGACCACGACGAGCGGGTGCTGGATGCCATCAAACACGTGCCGCCATCGGTCAGCAGCGTGCGCACGATTTTGCCCGGGGCGCGGTACGAGCCGCCGCCAACGCGCGGCAAAGTAAATCCACTAACAGCAAATACGACGCAGATGGACACCGCGCAACACGTCGCCGCGCCCCATTCAACCGGTGCCACGGATAATCCACCGCGCGAATTCACCCCCCTGCACGCCCAGTTTCACGGCATCAGCCCCGCATTGGGCGAGGAGATTCTTTTACAAGCCGTGCATGGCACATCCGCGTTGGGTTTGACCGCCGCGTTTGCCGATTTCACGCGCAAAATAAACAGCGGGGATTTTGACCCGCACATATATTACGACGACACGGGCAAGGCGTTGGATATCACCCCTTGGCCTTTTTTATTACACGCGCAACACCGCGGCGAGGCGTTTGACTCCGCCAGCGCGATGCTGGAGCGGTTCTACATGCAGCGCGACGCGGACAACCGCTTGCAACAACGCACCGCCGACCTGCGCAAGCTGCTCACCACCCAGCGCGACCGTGCCCGCAACAAATCGTTCGCCCACGAGAAAACCCTGGCCGAAACGCAAAACCGCGACACCTTGCGCATCAAGGGCGAGCTCCTGACCGCCTACCTCCACAAAGTCGAGCGCGGCGCAAGCACCGTCACCCTCGACAACTTCTACGACAACAACGCGCCCATGGAAATTAACCTCGATCCCACCCTCTCCCCGTCCGAAAACGCCCAGCGCTATTTCCGCCAATACAACAAGCAAAAACGCGCAGCCGTAGCCGTCGTCGTTCAAATCGAGCAAAACAACGCCGACCTCGCCTACCTAGAAAGCGTCCTAACCACGCTCGACAACGCGCAAGGTGAAGAAGACATCAACGAAATCCGTGCCGAGCTGGCCGAGCAGGGCTTCGCCAAGCGCCGCCCCACAGCGGGCAAATCCGGCAAATCCAACAAAAAGCCGCCCAAAGCCCGTCCGTCCAAACCGCTGCACTACACCTCCACCGACGGTTTCGACATCTACGTGGGCAAAAACAACACCCAAAACGATACCCTAACGCTGCGCACCGCCCACGCCACCGACTTATGGCTGCACACCAAGGACATACCCGGCTCGCACGTCATCCTAGTAACCCGCGGCGCCGAGCCGCCCGAAACGACGCTGCGCGAAGCCGCCAATCTAGCCGCATGGTACAGCCGCGCACGCGCTTCTACAAACGTACCCGTAGACTACGTAGCCCGCAAGCACGTGCGCAAACCCGCCGGGGCCAAGCCGGGGTTTGTGATTTATGATTATCATAAGACGGTGTATGTAACGCCGGTAGAGCCGAGCGAGGGGCGGGGGTAAGGTCAAAAGATTAAGACTCTGGGGACGCTGCCCCAGACCCCCGCAAGGGGCACAAGCGCCCCTTGACCCCTATGTGCTACCGCAACGCGCTCATGCGAGTGCGCAAATAAAATCAACAAAAAACCCGCTGTGGCGGGTTTTTTGATATCTATAGATTTGCACGCATTATCGGCAGCATCGGCGAACGCCACAGCGCGGGTCGAGGGGAACGCTTCCCCTCGCGGGTCTGGGCGGCGCCCAGGGTTTTATCTTTTACCACTCTTACCACCAGAACCAATACCAATCAGCTGCCGTATCCACTGCAGCGCCAATAATCACAAATACGACAATCCAAAAAATAGTCACCAAGAAAAGCGAAATCGCCCAAAAGATCAGAAGCGCGCGTGCCCAATTACGGCGATTTATGTTGCCGTTGCCAAACGCCCAAATAAACGGCATTACCCAGCCCACGCATGGAATCAGGAGAATCAAATACGTAATGAGCCAATCTTTGGTGGTCATGACAGAGGTGTCTTGGCCATACACGGGCATGCCGTATGTGGGGGGTGCACCGTAGGGGGTAGTACCTTGCGGCGGTGTGCCGTAGGACGGGGTACCATGTGCAGGCGCGGTATGCGTCGGCATGGGTTGCTGGCCTTGTGGCGGCGGCTGGTTCTGTTGCTGGTCTTGCGGCGGCCATTGGTCGCTTGGGTTATTATTTTCGTTCATTCATTATCGCTCCCTTATTAAGGTTAGAATATTTTGTAAAAGTGCGTTTTCGTTGATCATCATGGGTGCGGTGTGCGGGAAGAGGGTCGTAAGGCGGTATACATAAACGCCCACCATCGCCGTCAATAAAAGGATGCCGGGCAGGTACAAGCGCGGCATCTTGTGCGGGCTGCGGATATGTATCACGGCTGCGGCGGCCAAGTACGCCGCCACGGGCAGCAACAGCGGATGCATGCGGAAGCTTTCCGCCGGGTTGCCGCCCAGCAATAGCAAGCCAGCACGCGTAAGTCCGCACCCCGGACACGGCAAACCCACGACAAAATAAAACGGGCATACCGTGCCGAATAATAATTGCGCCGCCACCGCATACGCAGCGATGGCGGCCACCATATATACATAATTTTTCCAACGTACCCAAAAAGCCAAGGCGAATCCTTAGCGCGCCAGCATTTTACGCAAGTGCAGATTCAATTCTTTGAACGCGGAACGCGGATTAATTTCATTGAGTGCGTCCAATAGGGCTTGGGCTTGGTCGTCGGGCAAGTGATCGCGTTTGTTGGCCAAGAATGCCGCGCGGTTTTTGAGTACGAACAGCAGAATGTCGCCGGTTTTGGCTTTTTCGCCGGCCATCTTGCGTACCACGGACGATCCGGACGCGAACTGAATGAACTGCTTGTTCATGAGTGTGTAGTTGATTTTGCCGTTTTCGTCGCTGAATCGGTCGATGATGGCCACGAATTCGTCGCTATTGACCATGCAAGCGGCGGTCACGGTTTGCGCTTCTTCTTCAGAAATTTCATCGGCATCGCATTCTTCGCTAACGAGGATTTTCACCTTGCCGCGTGCGGAATAGGGCAAGCCGGCCAGCATCTCCTGCGCTTCTTCAAAACCCGCTTGCAAAATTTCATCGCTGGCGGTTAACGCGTCCAGCACGACTTCGCCGCTGCGCTTGTCAATCTCGGCAAAAGCGGTAGCGTCTTCGTTGGTGAAGTGCAGCTTGATGCCGGAGCCGCCTTGGCGTAGCTTGACCTTATAGGCCATGGCGGGCACGCTCGTGAGTTCGACTACCTTGGTACGGATGATGTTCATATAAATTGCTCCTTTCGGTTTGTGTTTTATCGTTGTTGGGCCATGTTGCGGCTAAGATAACACGCTGATATCAGCAAAAGAAAACCAATCCCGCAAACACCACATAAATCCTTCGGGCGGCGGGGCGATGAAAGCATTGTCAGGGGTTATTAACCGCCATGCATGAAGAAGCTGCGCAGGGGCGTAAGGCGTAGAAGCACCCCCATACTTGCGGTCGCCCGCCAAGGGATGCTTTATAGCGGACAGATGCGCACGAATTTGATGCGAACGCCCGGTTTGTAAGCGTATGGATAGGAGTGTGTAATTTTTATTGCCGCCGGTACTATGCGCAATAACGCGGTAATGGGTGATTGCGAGTTTGTGCGGCGGCGTGTTGGTGTTGTCGGCGGGTGGGTGAATCAGCGGCGTAATTTTCGCGGTGTTGGTTGCTTCGTTTTTGGTGTAGATGCCCGTGAGAGTGGCTTCGCCTTGTAGTGTGCCCTCTGCGAGGGCTAGGTATTCTTTTACAATAACGCGTGGGGTGCTGTCGGCGGAATCATCATTGCCCATGTTGGCTCCATTACCACTGCCGGCAGCAAATAACGCGGTGTATTTTTGCAAAGCGGTCAGCGTTTTGCCGCAAACCACCAACCCTGAGGTATTCGTGTCCAACCGATTGCACAACGCGGGAGTAAATGTACCCGCCGGGTCGTATGCGCCGGTGGTGTGTAAGTACCAAACTACACGGGTCAGCAAATGGTCGTTACTGGTTGGTAATTTGTCACTTAGCAACTTTCCTCCGCCATGCGCAGACAACCCCGCGGGTTTATTAACAACCAATATCTCTGCATCCTCATAAATAATGCCATCCAGCGGCACGGCCTGCGGCACAGTCGGCACCACCCCGCGCAAATCCGCCAACGTATCCGGCGCAAGGTAAAAATCCAATACATCGCCCGCAACAATATTTTCCGCACCATCGGCCTTGCCACGATTCAATTTAATCCGCTTCTTGCGCAACAATTTATAAACCAATGGATGCGGCGCATCACGCAAGTACGCAAATAAAAACCGATCCAACCGCCGGTTCGCTTCCCCCTCCGTTATCTCAACACGAAAAGCCACAGCTACCCATCAAATCAAGCCACTCATTACCAAAATAAAAAGGAAGGGGTCGAGGGGCTTGTTTCTCGCGGGGTTTGGGGCGGCGCTCCAAGGTCTTGTCTTTTTTCTTTTCTCCCATCAACGCCGATACACCAACGTGGGGTCAACGTTGTAAACATCCGCCGTACCCGTGCGTGACATAGCCGCAACCATCTGCTGCGTAATGCGTTCGATGGCAGCTTTGCCTCCGGCGGCGCCGTCTTTTTTCAAATCTTCCAACAAACCTTGCCCGACGCATACCGCGTTCGCACCCAACGCCAATGCTTTGAACGCGTCATATCCCGTTTGCACGCCGCAATCCACGAAAATCTTCAACTTGCCCGCGGCGGCTTCTACGATTTTGGGCAACACCATTAGCGGCGGCGTAGCAAATTCCATGATGCCATGGTGGTGCGACACCACGATGCCCGACACACCCGCTTCAATGCACTTGAGCGTGTCCACGACGCTAAGCACACCTTTGACGATAAATGGCAACGGCGTAGCGGCCACAAATGCATTCACATCTTCCAGTGTTTTGGGGCGCATGGGCATGCCTTCGATTTCGTCAAATTCGCCCTTCCAGTTGAAGGCATGATCCAAATCCACGCCCACGGCAATGCAACCGCATTGATGTGCGTGGCGCAGTTTCTCGATGACCACGGCGTTGTCGGCCTCGGGCTTGCAAATCTTGATGGTTTTTGCACCCGTGGCGGTGATGCGCTCCAGTTCTTCGAAGCTGCCCATGCCGCACCAGTACACGGCGTTGGCATCACGCGCGCCCTTGGCCAGCTCGACCATACCGTCTTTGTGGTAGCCAAACTTGTCCAAATGGCTTAATGCTGCCGTCATCACCGGCGTGGCAAACCGGTGTCCGTACAATTCAAATGACGTATCGGGCATGACCGCGTCAAAATGACGCATTTCCAACAACAGCGAATCAAAATATTCACGGGTGATGCGGTTGGAATCTCCGGGGTGAGACATGTTAAACCTCCTAAATGTTCCCTTGTGGGTTAGTGCGTTGCATCATATAAAAAGTGCCAAAGTTTATTTAAAATAGCATAATGCGCATTGCCCACCACACGAAAATGTCGGCCATTCAATATTAATTTTATACCCCGCATTCGGCGCAGTACAACGCTGCAGCGCCGCGGTCAATATCGCCGAACATGCCCGGTGTATCCAACAACACGCGCAACCGTGCGGGTGTAATCCATTGGATTTCCACGGTTTTGTCGCCTTGTTCCAACGGTGTGCCTTCCGCTTCGCACTTGAAATGCACACCCACGGACTTGCCCCGTGTACCGGCTAAATCGCCGTAATCGGCAGCAAATACCCACCCTTGCCGCCCCATGTATACCGAGTAAGGCACAAAGGTTTCCACATCATCCGCTTGGGAATGCCGGTCGATGCCGTTAATTTTGGTTACGGTCAGGCCCACTTCCTCCATGACCTCGCGGCGCAAGGTATCGACGATGGATTCGCCCCATTCGTTGCATCCGCCGGGGAATTCGAAATGCTTCGGTACTCCCGTGCGAAAGCAACGCTGCACGAGGACTTGTTCACCGTCGGCGGTTTGGCGGACGATGATGGCACGTGCGTTGTAATAAATCATGTCTGTCATCCCTGATTCTTATGATTCCAAATCAAAAATGCATTCATAAACGCATCCAACTTGCCGTCCATGACCCCCTGCACGTCGCCGATTTTCTCGTTGGTGCGGTGATCGTTGACCATGGTGTAGGGGTGGAAGACGTAGGAGCGGATTTGACTGCCCCAAGCGTTGTCTTTTTGCTCGCCGCGGATGCCGGATATTTTTTCCATTTGTTCTTCGCGCTGTTTGAGGAAAAGTTTGGCGGTGAGCATTTTCATGGCGCGGTCGCGGTTTTGTATTTGACTGCGTTCGTTTTGGCATTGGACTACGATGCCGGTGGGCAAGTGGGTCAGGCGGATGGCGGATTCGGTCTTGTTAACGTGTTGGCCGCCCGCGCCGCCGGAGCGGTAGGTGTCTACGCGCAGGTCTTCGGGGTTGATTTCGATGGCGGCGGTGTCGTCGAGTTCGGGCATGACATCGCACGAGGCGAAGGACGTGTGCCGTCTGCCGCCGGAATCG
The DNA here is from genome assembly GCA_009781755.1 of Defluviitaleaceae bacterium. Classification (GTDB taxonomy): domain Bacteria; phylum Bacillota; class Clostridia; order Lachnospirales; family WQUN01; genus WQRX01. The sequence continues at coordinate 8,487 of WQVD01000032.1, forward strand.
AAGGGCGAAATGCGCACCAGCCGATGAATGCCGCGCTCCGACTTGAGGTAACCGAAGGCGTTGTCGCCGTTGATTTGGAAGGTGGCGGACTTAACCCCCGCTTCCTCGCCGTCCAGCAAGTCAAGGAGCTCGAAGGTGAAGCCGCGTTTTTCGGCCCATTTGCCGTACATGCGCAATAGCATGGATGTCCAATCGCACGATTCGGTGCCGCCTGCGCCGGGGTGCAGGGTGACGATGGCGTTGCAATTGTCGTACTCGCCCGACAGCAGGGTTTCTACGCGCAGGGCATCATAGGCGGCTAGGAAATCGTCGGCGGTGGACTGCGCTTCTTTGGCTAAGTCGGTGTCATTTTCTTCGGTGGCCATTTCGATGAGCGTCAGCGCATCGTCGTAGGTGGCAAGGAGTTTGTCGTAAGCGCTGATTTTACCGCGCAAAAGTTTTAGCTCCCTAAGCACGGCTTGGGAGCGGGTCGGGTCGGCCCAGAAGTCCGCGTCGGCGGTTTGGGCTTCCAATGTATCAATTTGAACGCGGGCGTTGGTATGGTCGAGTGAATCGCCCATTTCTGTTAACAGGGCGCGGTAGGGGGTTAATGTACGGGTGAGTTCTTCCATGGCGAGCATAACGACGGTCACATCCTTTGAGAATTATACGGATTGGCACGATTATAGCATAAAAGCGCATGACGAAAATACATCGCCGGATTGTTATAACGCGCATTCATCCGATATAATGCATTAATCAATCGTGTTGGAAGGGAAAGAAATCATGCCAAACTACGACTTGCGGTGTGCCGTGTGCCACACTGAACATAATATCCGCGCCAGCATGGCGGAAAAAGGCGAAAAACGCATCCCCTGCCCGGATTGCGGTTCGTTCGAAATGGAGACGGTATTCAAGTCACCGCCTGCGCATATCATGGGCAAGAGCGCGCCGCGTGCAGCCGGGCCGCACGGGTGTAGAGAGTGCCCGCACGCGGGGTGATAAATGCAGAGGGCGCATATCTGCACCACCACAACCATGGTACGTGCGAAATATGTATATTTAAATCGGAGGATGTAAAATGGAACGATTTTACAAAATGGTTGAGGCCTCAAATAAAAGATTTCCTGATGGCGTAGAACCTTTCCAAATGGCAACCCGTTTGCTGGAAGAATGTGGTGAGGTAGCGGCGGAAATTAATCATCGCGAAAATGCCCACAAAAGGAAAAAACATGGTGAGCCAAGAAAAGAAAACCTTGCAAATGAGTTGAGGCAGACGATGGTTGAGCTTTTTAAGATTGCAGTTTATTATTCAGTTGAAAAAGAACTGGAAGAATCAATAAATAAATCATTATTGCAATCAAAAAGCGAAGGGCTAATTGACTGACTACATCAAGAGAAATACGTAGTGCTATTTCCACCCCATAAAGTTAACAACTTATAAGTTCATTGGCATAAAAAAGGCCTTCTATATTGTATGGAAGGCCTTTTTTTTGTATGAAGTTATTTGTTGGGGGTGAATTGCGCCATCATATCCTCGAAATAGGGGTAGAAATCCCCTTGCCGCCCTTTGTTGAGGAAGGTGCCTGCGGCTTGCATGGCGCGGATTTCTTCGGGGGTTGCCCAGCGGGCTTGGGTGACTTCGCTGGCTTGTAGGGTTAGGTCGGCGATTTCGCAATCGTGTTCAAACACCCATACATCTACAAAGAAGCAACGGTCCTTGTTTTCGCCCGTCTTGTCGTAGCGTATACGGCGGAAGAATTGGCCTTTTGCTACATTCAATGTGATGCCTAACTCTTCGCGTGTTTCGCGCAGGGCGGCTTGCAACGAGGTATCTCCCGCAATGGCACAACCGCCGGTGGTTTCCCATTTGCCGTCCAGTGCGCTGTAGCCGCGTGGAGCGCGTTGGTCTATGAGCCATTTTCCGCGGCCGTTGTGCTTCCACACGTGCACGACCAGCATGTAGTCGCCGGGGGGCAGGGGAGTGCCGCGTGGGTGCAGGCGGCCGGTGGGGTTGCCTTCGGCGTCCAAGATGTCCCAAAGTTCGGTCATCACTTATTCACACAACACTGCTTATACTTCTTGCCGCTGCCGCAGGGGCAGGGGTCGTTGCGGCTTACTTTGTCGGAGGCGCGTTTGGCGGATTTTTTGGTGTTTGCGGATTCGGAGGCGTTGGTTTGTAGGTTTTTGGAGTCTACGGCTTGTTTCATTTCGGGTTTTTGTTCGTTGGTGATTTGTAGGTTCATGAGCATGCGGACGGTGTCTTGTTGGATGTTGTTGGTCATTTCTTCGAACATTTCGTAGCCCAGGAATTTGTATTCTACGAGGGGGTCGCGTTGGGCGTAGCTGCGCAGGGCGACGCCTTGGCGCATTTGGTCCATTTCGTCGATGTGGTCCATCCAGCGTTTGTCGATGGCTTGCATCATGAGGACACGCTCGACTTCGCGCAGGCGTTCGGGGGTGAAAGTGGCCTCGCGGGATTCGTACAGGCGCAGGGCTTCTTCGTGTAGGTGGTCTTTGATTTTTTGGGGGGTGAGGTCGTCCATTTCTTGGGAGGAGAAGCGGGCGACTTCTTTGTGGAAGAGGATGAGCAGTTCTTTATTGAGCGCGTCGAAGTCCCATTCTTCGGGTTCGGTTGCGCCGTTGGCAAAGCGGTCTACGGTACGGTCCAGGACGGCGCGGAACATGTTGAGCACGTTTTCGCGCAGGTCGGCACCGTCGATGACTTTGTTGCGTTCGCCGTAGATGATTTCGCGCTGTTCGTTCATGACTTGGTCGTATTGGAGGGTATGCTTGCGGATGCCGAAGTTGTTGGATTCGACTTTCTTTTGTGCGTTTTCTACGGAGCGCGAGAGCATTTTGTGTTCGAGTGCGTCGTCTTCTTTGAAGCCGATGGCATCCATCATGCGGATGATGCGCTCGCCGCCGAACAGGCGCATGAGGTCGCCGTCGAGCGAGATATAGAATTGGCTTTGACCGGGGTCGCCTTGACGGCCTGCGCGGCCGCGCAGCTGGTTGTCGATACGGCGCGATTCGTGCCGGTCGGTGCCGATGACGTTGAGGCCGCCCAGGTCTTTTACGCCTTCGCCCAAGAAGATGTCGGTACCGCGGCCTGCCATGTTGGTGGCGATGGTGACGCGCCCGGCTTGGCCTGCCAGGGCGATGATCTCGGCTTCGCGCTCGTGGTGTTTGGCGTTGAGGACTTCGTGGGGGATGCCCCTGCGTTTGAGCAGTTGGCTCACGAGTTCGGATTTTTCAATGGAAGTGGTACCTACGAGTACGGGTTGGCGGCGGCTGTAGGATTCTTCGATGGCGGCAATGATGGCGCGGTATTTGGCTTCCTCGCCGCGGAACACGATGTCGGGTTTGTCGTTGCGCACCATGGGCATGTTGGTGGGCACGGAAATAACGTCCAACTTGTAGATATCGCGGAATTCGCCTTCTTCGGTAAGCGCGGTACCGGTCATGCCGGCTTTTTTGTAGTAGCGGTTAAAGAAGTTTTGGAACGTAATTGTCGCGACGGTTTTGGATTCGCGTTGGACTTTTACGCCTTCTTTGGCCTCGATGGCTTGGTGCAGGCCGTCGGAATAGCGGCGACCCGGCATCAAGCGGCCGGTGAATTCATCTACGATGATGATTTCGTTTTCTTTGTTTACATAATCGATGTCTAAGTGCATGTTGTAATTGGCCTTGAGTGCGTTGTTGGTGTAGTGCACCAGCTCGATATTGTCAGGATCGGAGAAGTTTTCTACGGCGAAGAAGCGTTCCGCTTTCACCACACCTTCTTGGGTGAGCGTTACGGCTTTCTTTTTTTCGTCCACGATGAAGTCGCCTTCTTCTTCGACTTGGGCGCGCATGGCGGGGTTGAGTAGGGCTTCTTCATTGAGGATGCGGCCTTTTTTGAGGTTCTTGACGAAGCGGTCGGCCACTTTATACAGGTCGTTCGACTTGCCCGACGGGCCGCTGATAATGAGCGGTGTGCGCGCCTCGTCAATGAGAATCGAGTCCACCTCGTCGATGATGGCGTAGTGCAGGGGGCGTTGCACGCGGTTGTCCTGCGTCACCACGATGTTGTCGCGCAGGTAGTCGAAACCCAGCTCGTTGTTGGTGGAGTAAGTGATGTCGCACGCGTATTGGGCGCGGCGTGTGGGCGGATCTTGTCCTTGTAAGATGCAACCCGTGGTCATGCCCAAGAAGCCATAAATTTCGCCCATGAGCTCTGCGTGGTAGGAAGCGAGGTATTCGTTGACGGTTACGAGGTGTGCGCCCTTGCCTGCCAATGCGTTCAAGTACAGCGCCAATGCCGCGGTTTGGGTTTTACCTTCACCCGTTTTCATCTCGGCAATGCGGCCTTGGTGCAATACCATGCCGCCAATCAACTGCACGCGGAAGTGACGCTTGCCCGTAAGGCGCGTGGTGGCCTCGCGCAGGGTGGCGAAGGCCTCGGGCAGCATGTCGTCCAAGGACGCTTGATCGGTATAGCGAGCGCGGAGTTTGTCGGTCATGCCGGTGAGTTCTGCGTCGGACAGTTTCTGCATGTCCGCTTCCAGAGCCTCGCACCGGTCAATGACGGGAATCATCCGCTTGATTTCTTTATCACTGTAGTTGCCAAATATTTTTTCCAAAAATCCCATGCGGGTCACCTCGTTGTAAGATTGTGCCGGGAAAACGGCATAGTTATCCATTTTGCAAAGCGGATTTTAACATTCATTTAATATAGGCGCAAACGGCGGGGTTTATCCTGCTGTGTATTTCAGTAGGTCGCAACTTGCGACCGACTGATTTTCGATGTAATTCAGTTAGCCCCAAAATGGGGCCAACTGGTTTTCGGCACGTTTCAGTCGGTTGCAAATCGCAACCAACTGAAACCACACCAATTCCAACCGGTCGCAATTTGCGACCGGTTATATATTGCACGCATATCCGGCGGCATCGGCGAACGCCACAGCGCGGGGTCGAGGGGGGACGCTTCCCCCTCGCGGGTCTGGGTGCCGGCTAAAGTCTTATTTGGCAGTGCCCAGGGTCTTAATCTTTTGACCTTAGCCGCGCACCTGCCTCACAATTTGCGCGCTCGTAGCGAAAGCGGTACAATGCCTGCGAATTATCTGAAACAGCAACTACAACAGAGAGAAGGCAGAAAATGAAAGGCAAAAGTCTATCCGCATTAATTTTAATTTTTGTAGCGACCGTCGGTTTGGGATTACTTGCAGTCTTTGGCCTGCAAGTGGGCGACGTGGATGTTTTTGGCGTGGCCAATATCCGCCAAGGGCTGGACTTGCGCGGCGGCGTGAGCATCCTGTACGAAGCCGATGAAGAAAACCCCAGTTCGGCAGATATGGCCGCCGCTACCAACTTACTACGCAACCGCTTGGACAGCCGCGGCTACTTGGAAGCCACCGCAACGCAAGAAGGCAACCGCCGCATCCGCGTAGAAATCCCCGGCGTAGAGGACACCGCCGCCGCAGTAGCCGTCATTGGCCAAACGGCGATGCTCACTTTCCACGGCGTGCACCATCCCGGTATTGCCCCGCATATGTGGGATTGGGAAATGCAAGACGGCGAAATGGTGCCTGTGCCCATCATTACACAAATAAATGACATGGGCGAAGTGGAATTGGTCAATGTATTGCTGACCGGCTTGGACATTGCCCGCGCACAAGCGACTACGCAGCAAGCTTTTGGTGGCGTAGGTGCGTTGCAACATGTCATTTCCCTCGAATTTACCGCGCAAGGTACGCAGTTATTTGCGCATGCAACTACGCAATATCGGGGCAGCCATATCGTTATCGCGCTGGACGGCGTACCCATTTCATGGCCAACAGTAAATGAACCCATCACCACCGGACAAGGCGTGATTTCCGGCCATTTCACCCGCGAAAGTGCGCGCGAATTGGCGGAATTAATCACCGCAGGCGCACTGCCCTTCCGCTTGGAAGTCATCAGCGAAAGCCACATTGGCGCACGATTGGGCGAAGGCGCACTAGAAACAAGCCTTTGGGCGGGCATCATCGGCTTGGCGTTGGTGCTGATTTTCATGGCCGTTATGTACCGCTCGATGGGCGTGTGCGCCGACTGGGCGTTGATGATTTATGTAATTCTTGTGCTGCTGCTGTTGAGCGGACTCAACGTGACGCTCTCGTTGCCCGCCATCGCGGGGATTATCCTGTCCATCGGGATGGCTGTGGATGCCAACGTCGTCATCTTCGAGCGCATCCGCGACGAAGTAGCCGCGGGCAAAACACTCAAATCCGCGCTGCGCATGGGCTACAAACGCGCCATGCCTGCGGTTATTGACTCCAACGTCACCACGCTGATTGCAGGTGTGGTGCTGTTCTGGCTGGGCACAGGCCCCATTATGGGCTTCGCGCAGATACTCATCATCGGTATCCTCGTGTCCATGTTCACTTGCTTGCTGGTGACGCGCGTACTGACCGTGTGCCTGATGAACTTGGGCGTAATCAAAATCGCCCACTTCCGCGACCGCAAGAAATTATTCGGCAAAAAAGCCGACACGAACGTATACGAAACCGACGCATCCGGCAAAAACAACGAAATCACCGAACGCGAGCCGCATCCAATAGTCGAACGCCGCAAGTGGTACTTCATCTTTAGCGCGTCCATTTTGACGCTGGGTTTGGTATTTATGATTGCGCACAGTGCTAGCGGCAACGGCTGGTTTAACTTGGACGTAGAATTCTCGGGCGGGTCGCAGTTTATCGTAGACATGGGGCAGCCTTTTGATAATGACGACGTGGAAGCTATTGTGCGCACCGCCACCGGCGCAGCCACCCCGCAAGTGCAACAAATCCTGGGCGGCAACCAAGTCATGATTCGCATCCCCCACACCACGCCCGAAACGCGCGCCGCATTAATAGACGCCATGTCCGCGCGTTATAACTTGGCGGCAGAAGACTTCGCCCATTCCGATGTATCCGCAGCCGTAAGCGCGGAAATGCAACGCTCTGCTTTACTTGCGATAGGCGTAGCATCGTTGGCCATGCTGGTGTATATCTCCATCCGCTTCCGCGATTTGCGCACGGGTGGGTCGGCAGTCTTGGCGCAGCTGCATGACGCATTTATCGTGTTGTGCGTGTACGCCATCCTGCGTATTCCGCTCAACTACGCGTTCATCGCGGTTATGTTAACCACGCTGGGATACTCGATAAACGCCACGATCATCATCTTCGACCGCATGCGCGAGAACCGCACCCGCATGCCCAAAGCCGGTGATGCATCGCTCATCAACACCAGCGTAACGCAAACACTGCGCCGCACGATGATTTCCACCGTGTCTACGTTTTTGGCGGTGGGCATGCTTTATATCATCGGCGTGGCCAGCATCCGCGACTTTACGCTGCCCATCATCGTAGGCTTGCTGTTTGGCGCGTATTCGTCTGTGCTGCTGTCCGGCTCCATGTGGTTCATGATGCGCGGCAAATCTGCGAAAAAAGCAAAATAAATTTGTAATGTAAAACGCCCCGTTCATCGATGTGAACGGGGCGTTCTGTTTAATTCAGAGGGAGGAACGATTCAATGGAAATCCGCAAAATCACCCAAGAAGAACGCATCCATTACGACGCAATCAACTACGAATGCTTCGTAGGCATGAAGGGGCGCGACATCCGCGAGCAAATGCGTAATCCGTCCGAGTCCAAAGACGAAGGATGGGAGCGCGCGCCTGTATGGGCAGCCTTCGAAGGCGGTAAAATGCTGTCCGCCATGACGGTACACAACTACACCATCCGCATGAACGGCCACAACGTGCAGATGGGCGGCATCGGTGGGGTTGTGACCAAGCCCGAATCGCGCGGCAAAGGCTACGTGCGCCGCATCATGCGCCCCGTCTTCGACGAAATGCGCGAATTGGGGCAAGTCTACTCGTTCCTGTATCCGTTCTCATACGCGTACTATCGCATGTTCGGGTACGAAATGGCCTTCCCCCGCCACACCACCACTATACCCGTGCGCGAGTTCGCCAAATTCCCGTATCCCGAAAGATTCGTCCCCTACGAACCCAACGACCCCATCGAACCCTACGCACAAATCTACGCCGAATTTATCAAAAACCGTAACCTAGCCGTCGTCCGCGATGAGCGTACATGGAAACGTATGTTGCAACGCGACCCCTACTTAAAGCGCGACTTCACCTTCCTCAACTACGCGCCCGACGGCAAACCCAACGCCTACGTCTTATACAAAGCCGTCAACAAAGGCAGCGCCCACAACACCCTGAGCGTGCGCGAGTTATGTTGGACCGACCCGGCCGGCTTGCATGCTGTGTTCGGCTTCTTCGGCAAGCTTAGCGCCGAGTACCGCGATGTAGAATGGAACGTACCCGATGGCATCAGTATGCAAGCCCTCATGCCCGATTGCTACGCCATATCGGTGGCCACCCATGCCGTCGGTATGAACCGCATCGTAGACGTGCCCGCCGTACTGGCCATGCAACCCGCGCCTGCCGGTTCTGCCGTCCTTTCCATCGGCGTCACCGATGCCTTCTGCCCCGAAAACACCGGCCTATACCGCATCGAATGGCAAGGCGGCAAGCTTAACGTTACCCGCCACGCCGAATCCTTCACCAACGCAGATATGGAAACCAACGTCACCACACTGGCGCAACTAACCACCGGCTACATCACTGCGGCCGAAGCACAATACCGCGTAGATACCGTCATCCGCGACAAAAAACAGGAGCTAGCGCTCCTGTTCCCGAAGAAGGATTTGTATTTGTTGGAAGGGTTTTAACACCCGTTATTTCTTCTCATCCGCAAAGTAATAGGCAATATTCTTCGCATGGTCGGCGCAGCGTTCCAAGTCCGACACCATGCCTACAAAAGCGATGCCGCCACGCGGGTCGCTTTTTTCGTTTTTCAAGCGTTGGATGTGATTTTCGGTGTAGTCTTTATCCAAGGCGTTGACGCGGTCTTCGAAATCGAAGATGCGTTGCAAGTTCTCGTCCGAAGGATCGTCGAAGGCTTCCAGCGTGGCGGCCAGCATTTGCGATACTTCATTGCCCATGGTGGCGAGCTCTTCCATGGCTTCGGGGGATAAGCGCGGCTTGCGTTTCTTTTTGGTGTGGACATCGTAGCCTACGATGTTCTCGGAGTGTGCGCCAATGCGTTCCAAGTCGGATGCGATGTACAGCAAGGTGGATAGGCGTTTCATTTCTGCGGCGGATTCTACGTTTTCTATCTCCATGAGCATGGAGGTGATTTGTTTGTTCAGGTATTTGACGGAAGAATGACCTTCCAGCACGCCGGTGACTTTTTCTTCGTTGTCGGTTAGGAAGGCTTCAATGGCCATTTCCAAGTTGATGAGTGCCATGGTGCCCATTCGTTTGAGTTCTTCGAACGCCTGTGCCATGGCTACTGCCGGGGTGGTCTGGGTGTCGGCTTTGATGTGCACGAGGTGTTTTGCGTCCACCCACTGCGTGCGCTTGGGGATGATTTTGTACATAAGCGCGGCCAAGTGCCGCACAAATGGTAAAAACGTCAAAGTCAACGCCAGCTTAAAGAATGTATAAAACATGGCCACTTGCGTGCCGCCTTCGGTGAAGGTGTTGGTGAAGAACGTTAATATCCCCGGCACAGCGGCTATCAAAATGGCGAAAACCACCACACCGATGGAGATGTAAATCAAGTTGGCCAACGCGGCACGCTTGGACTCACGCTTGCCCGCGAAAGACGCAATGAGCGCGGTTACCGTCGTACCCGCGCTGATGCCCAACACCAAAAACGCCGCCGTAGAAAAATCAATATCCACGCCCTGTACATACAGCGTCACCAAGATACCCGTAGCCGCCGTGGAGCTCTGGATGATGGCGGTAAAAAGGAAACCCGCCAAAATAGCCAATATCGGGTTGCGGAAGGTGTACAACATGCGTTGGAAGCCATCGGTATCGGCAAATTCGCGCAGCGGCCCACCCATGACCGACAAGCCAAAGAACAAGATCCCCACGCCCAGCAAAATAAACCCAATGTCCTTGGGTGTTTTTTCGCGCAGGAATAAATACATCATGATGCCGATGAAGATCAACATCGGCGCAACGGTGGTGATACCGGGGAAGCTGAATAAATGTGCGGTCAACGTCGTGCCGATGTGCGCACCCATGATGAGCGTAATCGCCTGCGACAACGTCATCAAACCCGAATTGATAAAACCCACCGCCATTACCGACGTAGCGGTCGAGCTTTGGATGATGACGGTGACAATCGCTCCCACACTCACACCCAAAAATCGGTTGGACGTAGCGCGTTCAATCGCGGTGTGCATGCGGTTGCCGGCGAGTTGTTCCAATCCGTCCATCATCATTTTCATGCCGTACAGGAATAAACCCAACCCGCCAAAGACGAGGAATATATTTGTAATTGGATTTTCCATGTTAGCGTTCCTCGGATGGGTTAGATAAATCGGAGGGTTCGCTATCGTCGGGAACCGTGGGCGTCAATGCGGCTTGTGCTGCGCGTTTCTTGGCGGCGCGGTGCTCTTGGATAAACGGCGTTACCACCGCAGCCACGGCCAAAGTCAAGAAAATAACGGTAAGGGGACGTGTATAGAAGCTCACCATGCCATCGCGCAGTACCGCACGGCGGAAGTTCATCTCCATGATGCGCCCCAAGACCACGCCCAGCACCACCGGTGCAACGGGATATTGGAATCGCTTAAACAACCAACCAATCACGCCAAACCCAATACACACACCCACATCAAACAGAGAGTTGCGCATCGAATACGAACCAATGACCGTAAACATGAAAATCATCGTATACAAAATCGGTTTTTTGACATTGGTGGTGCGTACCCACAATTTGAGCCCCGCCCAGCCAATGAGCAACACGAAAAAGCTGGAGAAGAACAACGCTACGAACATGCCGTATACGAGCGCGGTTTCATCGCGGAACATTTCGGGGCCGGGTGCAAGGCCGTGTATCATCATGGCGCTCATTAATACCGCCACGGTGGGGCCGCCGGGGATACCCAATGCCAACATCGGCACCAGCGAGCCGCCGGTATTGGCACTGTCCGACGCGCCAGACGCAGCCACACCTTCCGGCGCGCCGGTGCCGAATTTTTCAGGGGTTTTGCTGATGCGTTTTTCTACGTCATAGGCCAGGAACGACGCGATGGCACTGCCCGCACCGGGTAGGATGCCTACGAGCGTGCCCACGACACTGGCGCGTATCATTGCCCATTTGAGCTTCCAATAATACCAAAGCGAAGGGTAGGTGTAGACGTGTTTTTCATGGGCTGCGCTGCCGCGTGCGTAGTTTTCGATGTTATGAAACACCTCACCCAGCGCGAAAAGGCCGATGAGAATCGGCATCAAGCCAAAACCATCAAACAGCCGCGCAATACCAAAGGTATAACGTACCGGCCCGCCCATGGGGTCTACGCCGATGGTGTTGATTAACAAACCAAACAAAACCGCAATCAGCGCCTTGGGCCATTGCTTGCCACCCAATGTAGCCACAGAAGCCAAGCCCAATACACAAAGCGCAAAGTATTCTGCGCTCCAAAAATTCAATGCCCAACGCGCCATGGGCGACGCGAACAAAACCAACACAATCGTGCCAAAGATGCCGCCTACGAACGACGACCATAACAATATACCCAGCGCTTCGCCGCCGCGCCCGTTGCGCGCCATCGGATATCCGTCAAATAATGTCGGCACACTGGACGGCGTGCCCGGCGTATTGATCGTAACCGCCGGTATACAGCCCGAATAATTGCCGCCCTTATAACACCCCAGCAACAAAGCCATGCCGGAAATCGGATCCATCGTGAACGTAAATGGCAGCAACAAAGCCACCGCCATCGACGTAGAAATACCGGGAATCGTACCCAGCGCAATACCCGCCGCCACACCAATAAACACCATTAGCATAGGCAGCGCAGCCATCATGACCGTTGCGCCATCAAATAAATTTTGCAACGTATTCATCAATAGTACCCTCCCGTCAATGCCTCAAAAATCCTCCCTACGGGAAGCCGTACATTCAATAATTGAGCAAAGATACCCCAAGAAAACAGTACCCAGCCCGCCGGTACACAAATTAATTCAACCTTGGACCGGCTGCCCAGCATATACATGCAAAACACGATAAATGCAGCCGAGCTTACGTAATATCCAACAATGTCAAACAGCGCAATACTGGCGACCAACGCACCCAATATAATGCCCAGCAAACGTACATTACCCCACTTGGGATCGTCGTCCACCTTGCGTGTCACGATAGTAATAAATGTAATCACTACCACCGGCACCAACGCATAAAACCATATCCGGGGAATCGTATCCGCATACGTACCCATCGGGAAAATCGGCCGCGTAAACGAAAACGAAATTAAAAAGAACAAGATGCCGACCCAAAACACCCCCGCCAACACCATCAACTGTCCACGATAAGGATGTATGCGTTTAAACGGGAGGGTAGCCACCCACACCACCGCCAAGAAAATCGCCAAAAAAACGAATTGCCAAGGCCAAGCCATACCCGCCAGCCATCGCCCAATTTGCGTCAACATGCAAAAACCGCCTTTCTGTTATATGTAAAAACCCCGCGTGCAAATCATTTGCATCGCACGCGGGGCGACCGAATAGCGTTGGCCTTAAGCGGCGTGGCCATTCGGGTTATGGTTTGTATTGTGCGGGAATTAATCCAGCATGCCCAAATAGTACAGCCAGTACTCGGTGATTTCCATGGTTTCTTGGATGATTTCGTGGAATTCTTGGGTGAATACCGCGGTCGGGGCAATGGCGTTGCCTGCGTTGTACGCAATCCAATCGGGGTGGTGGGTAATGAAATAGGTGAGTTGTTGGAACCATTCAATCATGGCGGGCGGGGTGCCTACGCGCACGGCATATCCGCGCCACATGTGCATGTCATTGAGTTGCGGGAAACCCAGCTCTGCGAAAGTAGGGCTGTCTTCGAAACCGGGTACGCGCTCGGGGCTGGCGATGGCCGCCACCCACAAATCGCGTCCTGCGGTGTCAAAGGGGTTACCCATTTGCACGTGTGCTTCGCCGGCCAATACGGCGGCGGCACCCAAGGGGCCGGATTCGAACGGCATGGCAATGCCCATGGTGTCGGTAGCCTGCCAAGTCAACAATGCTTCAAAGTGTTTGTTGCCGCCCAACAGGGGCACGGCCCAAATTTGGCCGCCGTTCATATCGCGTGCTTGTTGCAGGATACCGTTAAAGTCCATGCCGGCATCGCGGGCGCTGTTGTTAATGATAATGGCGGCAGGGTCGCGTTGGATTTTGGCAATCCAATAGTAACCGCCAATGTAATCTTGGATGGGCCATTGTTGTGCCACTGCGTTGTTTACGTTACTCATGGCTGCGCCGAAGATGGTGTAACCGTCTGCGGGGCGGCTTTGTACTTCAGTAGACGCGGGGCGCGTGCCGCCACCTACAACGTTCTCTACCACAATGGTGGCATCGGTAAAGCAGCGGGCTATTTCAATGAAGGTACGGGTAGCAACGTCCATACCGCCGCCGGGTGCCACGTGGGTCACAATGGTTATGGGGCGGGTCGGTTGCCATATGTTGGCCAAGAATTCCACCGGGTCAACATCGGCGGGCGGTGCCGCGGGTGGGGTTGCCGTAACGCGGATGTCGGGCAGGTTGGATACGAACTCGCCGTCCGTGCCATTTTCATCATCGTTGCCGCCGCATGCGGTCAATGCGAGGGCAAGCGTGAACATCGCTGCCAGTGAAAACAGCCATTTTGTTATTTTTTTCATTTTGTTTCCTCCTTGAGTTGTTCATAGGCGAGCCCGTGGCGCAGGCCGCGGTCGCTTATGATAATAGATAACGCGCCCAAGCGCGTGGTTATGGCCTTAAGGATACAGGCGCCTGCCAAAATAACATCCGCGCGTTTGGGTTGCAATCCGGGGATGGTTCTGCGTGCTTCCAATGTTTTCGCACTATAGCTGGCGATTTGGTTTTCAATTTCGTCGCACGACAGGACAGACCCTTGGATGATGTCGGGGTTGTAGGTGGTCATCTGGTGCATGACCGCGCCCATGCTGGTGACGGTGCCGCCGATGCCCACGAGTTGTTTGGGGTTACCGCTTACGCCGCCTTTTTCCAAGTCGGACAGGATTTCTGCCAGTGCGTTGTCCACGCTGCCAGGGGCTACGGGGTCGTCGGCAAAGTATTTTTCTGTGATGCGGATGGCGCCCAAGTCAATGCTGAAGCGCTGAGTAATGTCTGCCCCGTTGCCGAAGATGAATTCCGTGGAGCCGCCGCCGGTGTCGAATACCACCACTTCGCCGTCGGTACCCAATGCGGACAGGACAGCCAAGTATGACAACCGCGCTTCTTCCTCCCCGGGGATGACGGTGAGCGTTATGTTTGCGTCCGATTGCACGCGGGCGATGAAGTCGGCAGTGTTTTTGGCATTGCGCAATGCCATGGTACCAACGCAGAAGATTTTGTCGGTATTATTGGCGCGTGCGTCAGCAGCGAAACGCGTGATGGCTGCCGAATTGCGTGCCATGGCTTCATCAGATAAAACGCCCGTTTCGCGCAGGCCTTCGCCCAAGCGGGTGATATCATTTTGATCGGTTATAGTCTTTAACGTACCGTCGGTATTTAATTCGCCCAAAAAATATTTGATGGAATTAGAACCGACATCGATAACGGCTACGCGTTTCATGAAGAAATACCCACGGCAGACTTCATGGCGTTGATATAGTTAACATTGTTAAATCCGTCTGCGCCCAATTCGCGCACGGTGGCGATAACCAGCGCGGGGTCGGTATGCTCGACGCAAATGGTGCGCATGGGTACGCCGTTAAACTTGGTTTCGGCAATTTCTACGGTGGTGTCGTTGATTTTGTATGCATGGCGTTCTTTTTCCACATCTACGACCAGCAATGCATCGCAGGGAGTGATGACTTCGGTCAAGAATTCATCAAAGCTGTACGCATCACGGGTGAAAGCGGGTGCGGGAATTTTGAAAAATTCATCAAAAAGGCGCGTCAAAGCGGCGCGCTCGATGGGGAAACCCGATTTCATCGCGGGGTACCATTGTTCTAATTTATCGGCATTAATTTCTTTTAATTGCTTCACGTCCACTAGATCAAAGCGGATTTTGACATTTTCATTCGAGACTTTGGATAAGATGTACTTTTCTTGGCTGGACTTGGTGCCTTCACAGGTGTGGGCGCGAATTTTTTCTTCTGCTGCGCCAAAGCTTTGGCCAAAGGTGCGCCATTCCCAACGGGGGATAATCATGATTGTGCCCCTTTCAATATGCATGTTTATTGACTTTGTACCATTAAACGATAATATATGGCCGATGGCAAACAAGGAAGTTTTGTATTTTTCACAAGGGAAAGGTTGTGGCGGGCTTGAATACACAATATCTTAATTATTTTGAAGAAGTAGCACGATCCGGTAGCATCACACATGCGGCAAGCAAATTGCACGTATCGCAACAGGCACTAAGCGAGTACATAAAACGGTTGGAGGCGCATTACGAAATCACCTTATTCAACCGCCGCCCCAAACTACACCTTACCCACGCGGGAGAGTTATTGCTGGCGCACATCAAGCAATCCATTGAATCGGAAGATAAATTGTCCGCGCAGTTTAGCCGCATCCGCACCCACCAAATCGGCCGCATCCGCTTGGGCATCACCCCCACACGCGCACCGATTTTTTTCCCGCAAATCTTCGCCCGGTTTAATGCCAAGCATCCGATGGTGGAGTTGAGTCTGCACGAGGACAATACCCCCATCCTCACCAAAAACCTCGTAGAGGGGAAGCTCGACTTTGCCATTTCCTTGGCGCATACGATTCCGCATGAGGGGGTGTCGTCCGACACACTACTTATCGACCGCGAGTTGTATTTTCTGGCATCACCGTCTATGTTGGCCGCCCATGGCATATCCGCAAGGCGCGTTCCGGGTTTAATCAAAAAAGGCGTTTGCTTATCACAAATCGCCGCCATACCGCTAATATTAAAACCCGCCACCTCCAAGATCCATGAGCAACTGGCCCATGCCTACCGATGCGCCGGGTACAAACCCAACGTTATCGTAGAATCAAGCCATGTGTTCCCCATGCTACCGTTGTGTGTGGCGGGTTATGTGGGTATCTTCGTTAACCAAACGATATACCGCTACTTAAATGAACATTACAAAGATATCATGCAAGCCATCCGCGCCTTGCCCGTGCAGGACATACCCATCAACTGCGATATCGCAGTCATGTACAACACCAACGCACCCAAGCCGCTGTACTTTGATGACTTTACGCAAGTAGTGCGCGATGTGGTGGCACAGGACTGCAGTAAAAGACCGTAGCATCAAAAACCAAAACATCAAAAGCGAGAGGCCCACTTGTACACAAGCCTCTCGTTTTTGTTTTGCATTAATTACGCGGTAACTTCTTTTTTCCGCACCATGCCGTACACGTAGCTGCCAACAGTGATGAACACCACGACCATTAATATTGCCAAAATGGTCCAGATGCGGCGTTCGTGGGTAGCGAGCGCATCATCAAGGGCAGGGAGTTGCGTAATCGCTTCGCGTGCGTCGGGGGTAATGAACTCGAAAGGTGCTACGGTAAATTGAGCGAGTGCACTGTTCAACCCCAGTGGTGTGCGGCTTTCCGGCATCATTTGTGAGAAAGTGGAAAGGCGGGACACCGTGTCGTTGCTGGTTTCCAACACGATATCGTTGAAGATGCCTAGCGTATTGTTCAAGCGTTCAATGGTATCGGCTTCGGTTTGTAACGTTTCGGTTCTCAAGTCTGTTAAAAATGCGTTGTAGGCGAATCGCACGTCGTGCATCATGTGAATGTTGGTGTTGATCTGTGTGGACAAGTCGTGTCTGGCGGTGTGTAGATAGTTTTCATATTTCCAAATCATACGTTGTACGGCGGCACGGTATGCGGGGGTTAGGTAATTGCTTATATCAAAAGTCAACAATTGCCTATGCACACTGCCCAGCGATGACCAGAAATCATCTGGCCGGGGTGGTGCCCGCTCCAGTGGTGCACCGGGTTTGACCGCATCGATAGCCACAATATCACCGGGTACGTGGAATATAGGTACATCGAAGATCAATGGCTGCGTACCGAAGAAAAGAGGTGTATCCTGCGGTGTGCGCAAGTTCGGTTCCGGTAAGTCGAAGAGTGACCCGATGATGAATAACGGTGGTTCAGCGATCGGATTGGGGATGTCGGCACCTGTATAATCCGGTGGCGGCTGCTCCGGTGCATAAAACGCGACGTCTTCCAAGTCCAATTCAATGTGGCGCAACTGGATGTCTATGGCCGGGGGTGATGTAACACCACCCCAATCATCAAAGACAGATAAATCTATGGTAGAAATCGGCGGCATATCCGGCGGTTGGGTGGGCACAGTCAAATCGATGTTTTCCAATTCGTTGTTTAAATTGTTCCACAAATTTGTTACATCGGCGTGCCATTGATTCATTAATTGCATATCCAAGACCACGTCAATACCCGCCGGGCTTGGGGGTGGGGGGATCGCCTCCAAAATAACTTCAATGGCGGCGGCACTGGTGGACAACAT
This sequence comes from Defluviitaleaceae bacterium, assembly GCA_009781755.1. GTDB lineage: Bacteria > Bacillota > Clostridia > Lachnospirales > WQUN01 > WQRX01. Next base: position 26,018 of record WQVD01000032.1, read on the forward strand.
AAATGTAAAATCAGTCAACGCTTCATACCAATATGTCAAACCAGCTTGTACCGCGTGCAAGTTGTCTACGTATTCGTTATAACTATTAATAACCACCAAGATGCCGGCGATGCGTGTATATTGCAAGTCGTACCAATCCATTAAGGCATTAACGACATCTTCATTCGCTTGCATTACTTCATAGAAGTAATCGTTCATATATTGGGCAAACACGTTTAACTCCGTTGTAAAGTCAACGGCAGCATCATACCAATCTTCCGATTCTTCAAACCATTCCAAGAGCGCGCTCATCCAGAAATGCAAGTCTGCTCTACTCAAGGACAAGTCGTCATGAAATATTGCGGTTATGATATGCCAGTCATGCATGTCTTCGTTATGCGCTTCAATTTCATCCAACCAAACGAGGGCGTTCTGCATCCAGACCGTTATTATTTGATGATAATCCACGATTTGGCCAATTTGTGTTTCAATAACATTGCGCCAGTCGTCCATACTGCCTTGGTGCGTGTCAAGGCCTTCGCTCCAATCAAGCACCATTACGTACCAAGCCAACAAACCCTCTTGGAAAAATGCCAAGCTATCATCCCAAAGATAGGCGCGGTTGCTCCAGCTCATGAGGTCGAATTGGCGGTCGCGGATGTAAAATGAATATTCCCACAATTCATCGCCAAATGCCGTAAACAATTCGCTCCAATCGCGGAGCTGCGCCATCCATTCATCTTCTTGGTTAGAAAAGTTCATGGTCATGCTGATAAGCGTTTCGCGCATGTCCATGTAATCATGCGTAGCATTCATATGGCTGCTCATGAACAAATTGGACACTGTATCCACAAAATGCACCATGTCGGCGAAGATATGCGCGGTTTCGGGCGGGTTGGGCACTAGCGGCACATGCGGCAGCGCCCCTAATTGCAACAATGGCGAAAATGTCTCCATATGCACCCGTTGCAAGGCAGACAAATGCGCTTGATCATTCAAAAATACACGGTTGATTTGATCTTGCGCATCATGAAATTGCTCAAAAATGGAGCTAACATACGTATACGCCAACGACGTATTAATTGCCAATTGCAAATTCAAAATACGCGAATGTACATAAATAAAATCCTGTTCCGTCAGCATTGGATTGATCTGAAACTCCAACCGCACCTGCTCCGGATTGTTGGCATTAAACGACAAGATCCGCTGCGACACATGCGAAGGAAAGGTAATGACCGCGCCATACAACCCCGTCAAAAACCCCATCTGCGCCATAGAAGGCGAAACCAGCACAAACTCATCGCCCAGCGTATCAATAATCGCTGCCGAGAAATTCTGATTGGTCCCATTATTGGCAATGCCCGTATCGGCATTCACCACTGCAATGGTCGTTTGCACCACCTCCCGCTCGGCTTCAAGCGCTCGATTACGCGCAAACTCGCCGGAAGCACCTATGTATTGCCCGGCAAAAAACGCCGCGACAATCAAAACTAACAACAATGGAACTAAACGGAATTTCATGGGCTTGCTCCTTTTTCGTTGGTATAAAATTTCCTAAATAAGTTCGTCGCTTGCTTTTCGATGAATTTTAAACATTTCTTTACCGATAAGGTCTAACTGATAAATGCTCGATTTGCGCGTTTATTCCTTGGTTGTGGATGGACAGGGCTGGGCGACGGAATACGGCTTCAATGTTGACGGCGAAAACAGCGGTCTTGGACGCGGGAGTGTTGCTATGGAAACTGTTCAAATAAATAATCGGGCACATAATTTTTTCTGCCTAATCTCCAAATCCTACTTTGCTCCCATTCGTCAAGAGCTTCCCATAATTTAAATACAGCTTCCCAATTTTCAATAAAATCGCTTCTTGTTAATGGATATGACAATCCGAATTCTTCAAATGTTAATGCACTACGGTGGGTTGAACGGCCAGCCCATCCCGGCGTAAAAACAGTTCGACCTACCGCCCAATGCAATCCTGCGATACGACCGGGAATAAAATCATCATCAGGCCACGCAACAATAACATGTGGAAGATGTCCTTTTGCTTCTTCTGCATTATCAACAACAATAAATTCTGTAAAGGAGGGGTCAAAGTTAGGATTATGGTAGGGTCGTGTTAATCGTCCAATTTGAACAGGATGGGAAGCCACAATTCGATCTCCATTCAAATAAAAAGAAACCCAAAAGTTCATGACTTCTACATAAGCAAGTGCATGCCACGGTATTATCCTTTGCGGTTCCTCTTCTTTATTGGGTATAAACCAAAAAATAACAAATAGAAGAGATAAAACAATGCAAGCAAGTAAATATATTTTTTTTTTATGCACAACATCTACACCTTCAACATGTATTTTGTATTTGTGGCAAATCGAATTTGCCTTAATTTACTTGCCAATCCTGACCATGTGGACCAGTATATCGTACATAAGTCGGATTGTTGTTATTATTGTTGCCGTTGCCGTTGCCGTTGCCGTTGCCGTTGCCGTTGCCGTTGCCGTTGCCGTTGCCGTCCTGATGTGATTGTTCAGGTATTTGACGCCCATTATAAATTACACCCCCTACGGCCGTTGATATTGTAGTAATATGTCCATCATAAATCGTTCTGTAAAAATCAAAAACTAAATCTGGATTGTTTAATAAATCCTCCCATGTAAAATGTGCAACTCGTAGCGAGGCATTCGGGGCACCAACAGGCATTATTAACCAATCTCTAAAACGTCCCCAAAGTCCTCCCGATCCTTGATCATTAGATTCTTCGTTTGGATTATATATAACCGTTATATTCAATCCATTTATTATATTAAGCGCAGTTTGTGAATAAGCGGTTGGCCAACTTAATACTCTCCAATCATTGCCCTCGCTAATCATAATCGCTTGCAGTGCCAAATCACGGTGAAAATCACCAAGCTTTCCAACGTAATATTGTCGAACAACATCATATTGCCTACTGGCGGCTTTATTGATTTCAGAGTACAACTTGTACGCTAGTAATCCTGCTTGCAATAATGATGCACCTCCCTTAGACATTGTTTTTAAGAGGTCTTTTATTTGACTGAGTGCCATTGAAGTTAATTGTGATGATACAAAGGAACTTAAATCAAATTCATATTTTTGCAACAAACGTTCAACTTCTATCCGTTGCATGCGTGTGCTTGCCGTTGGGCCATACAATATTCTACTAATATGAATTGTACGTAAATTACCAGCACTAACTTGAATCATATTTGGTAATGCGAACATACCATCTCCAATCGCCCCATCTTGAAAGATAAGATTATTAACATCAAGTCGATTGCCATACCTATCTAATATCGTCCCTGCTCGGAGTTGAAAAGGACCGCGACCATCACCTCTGTCTACAAACATATGATTTATATCCATGCCGTTACTTCGAGTTGGGAAAGGATATATCTCATGTTGCAAAATTGATAATAGTGCGACTCGCTCCATCATTTTTCTTCTCTGTGCTTCAAGGTCTAAATTTAATGGATCACTTGAGGCCAACCCTTTTTGCAACGTTACTGCAACGGCAATGGCTATATCAAGTGGGCGACGAATAGCTGCAAGTTTGTCTGGGCATATCCGATATATCCCAGTTTCCAATATACCTCGCGGGCGGAGGTCGAGCGTTGCACTTGGATCAAATGTGATTGGTTCTGCTAACATATTTAGGAATCGCTCTTGATGTTCCAATGCAGTTTGCATGGTAAAAAACCACGCTAACATCTCAAATTGCGCCGGAGTTATTTGATCATACGGCAAACGTAATATAGCTGCTTTATCATCCCATCTGTCGGGAAAGCTATTAGAATTATTTAGAATACTACCACTGGACGAGCCAAAGTACATAACGCCATCGGCCTCAGTGGTGAACTTGTTGCCGAAGGAGTCGCGCAGTTCACCCATGCGGCGGATGTAGTCTTCGATTTGCGCCATGATTTCCTGCATGTTGTTGCCGGCGTAGGCGTCCATGCCGGTGATTTCGTCATGCAGTTGTATGAACAGTGCGTTGATGTGTGCAATCATGCGCTCTAGTTCATCGGCGGCGTAGGTGAGCTTTTCGGCGGATTCTCTTAATTTGTC
>WQVD01000033.1 GCA_009781755.1 Defluviitaleaceae bacterium
AGAAACAACACCAACTGAAACAACACCGGCAGAAACAACACCAGTTGAAACAACACCGGCAGAAACAACACCAACTGAAACAACACCGGCAGAAACAACACCAACTGAAACAACACCGGCAGAAACAACACCAGCTGAAACAACACCGGCAGAAACAACACCGCAACAAACGACACCGGTGGAAACAACTCCACAACAAACCACTGCACAACAAACGACAGCGCAACAAACGACAGCGCAGCAAACCACTGCACAACAAACGACAGCGCAACAAACGACAGCGCAGCAAACCACTGCACAACAAACGACAGCGCAACAAACGACAGCGCAACAAACCACTGCACAACAAACCACAGCGCAACAAACCACTGCACAACAAACGACAGCGCAACAGACGACAGCGCAACAAACCACTGCGCAACAAACCACTGCACAACAAACCACAGCGCAGCAAACAACAGCGCAACAAACCACTGCACAACAAACCACTGCACAACAGACGACAGCGCAGCAAACAACAGCGCAACAAACCACTGCGCAGCAAACAACAGCGCAACAAACCACTGCACAACAGACGACAGCGCAGCAAACAACAGCGCAACAAACCACAGCGCAGCAAACAACAGCGCAACAAACCACAGCACCAGGTGGCGGCACTACCGCACCTGCAACAACCGCGCCGGGTGGAGGTACTACCGCACCTGCAACAACCGCACCGGGTGGAGGTACTACTGCACCTGCAACAACCGCACCGGGTGGAGGTACTACTGCACCTGCAACAACAGCACCGGGTGGAGGAACCACTGCTCCTGTTACAACAGCACCGGGCGGAGGAACCACTGCACCTACAACGACAGCACCGGGCGGCGGCACTACCGCACCTGCAACAACCGCACCGGGTGGAGGCACGACTGCTCCTGTTACAACCGCACCAGGCGGAGGCACTACTGCTCCTGCAACTAACGCACCGGGAGAACTTATCAAAAACCCCGACCGTACCGTTGTACGTCCGGGTGAGTCCATCAGTTGGACGCTCCGCAATTTCCACAACAGCGCCGGACGGAACGTTTCTGATTTTTCAATTATCGACCTTCCGGGTGTGGGATTGTACTTTGTATCGGGTAGCCTGCCTGCATTTACCAACAGTGCAGGGGTCACTTATGACATCCGATTCCAAGTGGCAGGCAGCAGCGTTTGGCATACGCATGCAACCAATGTTAGCGCCAACCAAGCGTTTACCTTCAGCCTGCCGCAACCGGGCAATATTCGTTACACCGCCATTGGCTTCTTCTTTGGCACTGTTCCGGCCAACTTTGGCCAAGGCAATACCATTGTACTGACCTTCATCGCAGGGGCAAGCGCACCCAACAACACACTCGTCAACCGTTTCATCGTAGGTTACAACCACGGCGAGCGTGAAGGCGGCGGCACCGCCAACTTGCGGCCGTCTCCCACCCCCGGCTCCGGCAACCAATTGCGCCCCGACGGCAACGGCTACATCGAAATCGACGACAACAACGTACCCCAAGGCAATTGGGAATGGCGCGAAAGCAACGGCTGGGTATTTACTCCCGGCACTCCCAACGTACCCACGGGGCCAATGCCCCAAACTGGTATACCCGGCACCCTGTGGATTGCCGTAGCCATTAATCTCATGGCCATCGGCGCACTCGGTACACTGATCATCAAAAAACGCAAGGCAGCAAAGTTAAAGTAAGTGAATAAGCTATAACCGCAACGCAAAAAGCCACCCGATGCCGGGTGGCTTTTTGGGCTTTATCTGTTATGTACACCCACGCAAATAATATCTGCATGGATGGTAAGTGTTGCCCCATTGTTTGGGGCACACACGTTTGTTGCGTTGCTCTTGCCGGTGACTGCGATGGCTTCGCAGTTCCGATTTTTATTAAGTTGTATGTTTGTTGCGCTTGTTGCAATAGGTGGGCACCCGTTATAGTACTTCCCAAAGTTGACTCTGCGCTGGCCAGCGGCTTGTCGAGTCGGTAGTCCGGTGGTAACGATTCGATCCTTTTCATGTGAATTACGGGATGCACGCAGTGACTTTTGCATAAGTTTGCTGTGAGAGCCGTTTGTACATGTGCGGATGTCTAGGATACGCCGATGACTTGGAAGGAGTATAACGTAGGGTGTGTGCCAAGTTCTAAGATTTTGTCCTACGAATTGTATTGTTGTTTTATTTCTTCGGAGCTCGTTTATTTAACCCTTGAATTACATGCACGACAAAGGCTAGTTTTTCTTCGTCCAAATTTAACATAATGCTATTAATTTTTTTACGCAGCGCCGCTTTTGTATCTACGCGTTCTTCGCGCAGCGCGGGTTTGGATTGGGGAATAAAGAAATTGTCGATGGGCAAGTCCAATACGCGGGATAACTTGGACAGCGTCACTGCCGTTGCGCCGCGTTCGCCCCGTTCTATCAGACCCATGTGCGATACGGTCAAGTCCAACATTTCGGCCAACTCATCGCGGGTAAATTCGCGATTTAAGCGTTCTGCCCGGATATTAAGGCCGATGATTTCATCCAGGTTAATTTTTTCTTGTCTTAATGCTTTACTCTTTGCCATTTGCAACCTCCGTTTGGATAATAAAAACGGCATATCCTAGTATGATAGGTTGCACGAAAGGAGGCACAAATATACATATTGACATGATACAAACTGCTTTTCGTTACACAATTGTCATAAACGGATGATAATGCTATACTTTATATTGTTGCGAAAGGTGGGATTTTTATGCGAAAAAAAGGAACCGCTGATACTACGTCCAAAGCTGATCGGAAAATGGGCGACGCACGCCCGTCGTCCGGTGCGTTGCATCGTGAGGTTAAAGCGATTGGTGTAGTGGTTGCGGGTTTGTTATTGTTGCTGGCTGTTTTTGCACCCGGCGCGTTGGGCCGTGTAGGTAGTTTAATACACGGTTTTTTGTTGGGGCTTTTCGGCTTCGGTGCGTTTGTACTGCCGATTGCGCTGGTAGTGGGCGCAGTATGTGTGCTGCTTTCCAAGAAGATACGCCTGCCATGGATATTGGCACTTGGGCTGTTTACCGCTGTATTAACGCTGTTACATATTATTGGCCGCAGCACCACCGAGGCTTATGGGGTGACGGGCTTCCAGCGTGTGGTATACGTGTTCAATGGTGAATTGGGGCGTTTGCGGACGGGCGGTGGCATCTACGGCTTATTGTTTGGCGATATTCTGTACTCGGTATTTGGCCATGTGGGTTCGTTCATTATATTGGTAGCGATTATTTTGATTTTGTCCGTGTTAATCACGGGGCGCAGTTTTATATATATCGTTCGGCAGGGTTTTTATAAGTCGAAAGATGCTTGGGATGAACACCGCGAACGCCGCGAGGCCGAACGGTTGGAAGAAGAACGCGAAGAAGACGAACGATTGGAGCGCGAAGCCCGCGGCTTGCCACCTTTACCCACCCGCGGCAAGAAAATCGACGACGACAAAGCACGTAACCTCGACATTAATTATGAAGACGATGATTATGACGGCGAAGTCGATTTGCCCATGGTGCGGTTGTTGCAAGAAGAAATGGAAGAACCCGATGAAGTGGTGAATCCTGCACCCGCGCCCCTTTTCGGCCGGGTCAAACCCGCGGCAAAACCTATGGCCACGCCGGAACCCGCCCGCCCGCGCAGCGCAGAGGTTGTCCTTTTTCCCGAAAAGGCAAGCGCAACCACGCCCAAGGAATCGATCAAAAAAGCATTCGACGCGGGCATGGACGATGAGCCGTATGACGCGGAATACGACGATACGGGCATCACCCTGCATGGTTTGGTAGACGGCGCAGATCAAGCCGCACCCCATTGGGAAGAACCGTATATTGAACCTGCTGCGCCTACCGCACCTGCTGTAGCACCGCACAGCTTTGATGATTACGAATTGCCCCCCATCGATTTATTGGCACGTTACGAGGCACCCGACAACGCCATCGAAACGCGCACACAAATATTAGATAACTCCCGCAAACTGGAGGAAACACTCAAATCCTTCAAAGTCGAAGCCAAAGTGGTGGCCGTTAGCGTAGGCCCTACCGTTACACGCTATGATATTGCCCCCGGGCCGGGCGTGAAGGTATCCGCCATTTCCAATTTATCCAACGACTTGGCGCTGGCGTTGGCGGCGCAGGGGATACGTATCGAAGCGCCCATCCCCGGCAAGTCCGCCGTCGGCATCGAAATTCCCAATCGCGAGCCGCAACCCGTTTTCCTGCGGGATATTTTGGACTGCGAAAAATTCACAAACTTCCCGTCCAAGCTGGCGTTTGCCGTGGGCAAGGACATTGCGGGTGAGCCGGTAGTGACGGACATTGCGCGGATGCCGCACTTGTTGATTGCAGGTGCGACGGGCAGCGGCAAGTCCGTGTGTATCAACACGCTCATTGCCAGCATCCTGTACAACGCCCGCCCCGATGAAGTCAAGCTGCTGATGATTGACCCCAAAGTGGTGGAGTTGTCTGTATACAATGGCATCCCGCACCTGCTCATCCCCGTCGTAACCGAGCCCAAAAAAGCCAGCGGCGCACTCTCATGGGCAGTGGCAGAAATGGAAACCCGATATAACCTGTTCGCCGAAACAGGCAACAGAGATTTGGCAGGATACAACCACTGGTTGGCAGAAAATGACGAACCCACCCTGCCGCAAATCGTCATCATCATCGACGAATTGGCCGACCTTATGATGGTAGCCAAGGGCGAAGTGGAAGAAAGCATATGCCGATTGGCGCAAAAAGCGCGTGCAGCGGGCTTGCATCTTATCGTAGCCACGCAACGCCCCAGCGTAGATGTTATCACGGGGTTGATTAAAGCAAATATTCCATCGCGCTTGGCGTTTGCGGTGTCCAGCGGTACGGACAGCCGCACGGTTTTGGATATGTACGGCGCAGAAAAATTGCTGGGAAAGGGCGATATGTTGTTCCTTCCCATGGGGCAGAACAAACCCATCCGTGTGCAAGGCGGTTATATTTCTGACAAAGAAGTCGAGCAAATGGTGGGCTTCCTGCGGACGCAGACCCCGGTCAATCATTCGCAAGAGATGATTGAGCAAGTGACCAGCCCTGCGGCACGCATGGCCGTAGCCGGCGGCGACTTGGATGAATTCTTCCACGAAGCCGTGGAGTTTCTGTTGAGCAAGGGCAAGGCATCTACCAGTGTGTTGCAACGGCAATTCCGCATTGGATACAACCGTGCATCGCGCCTGATGGAAGATTTAGAAAAACGCGGCATCGTAGGCCCCGAAGACGGCGTCAAACCCCGCAAAATAACCATTACCCGCAGCGAGTATTTGGAAGTCTATAAAAATGAATAACGCACCGGGCGTGTATTTATTGTCGCTGGGGTGCGACAAGAACCGCGTGGACGGCGAGGTCATGTTGGGTAGAATGCTGGCAGCGGGGTATGTGTTAACCGATGAACCCGCCGAGGCCGAAATCATCGTCGTCAACACCTGCGGTTTCATCCGCGAGGCCGTGCAGGAAAGCATTGATTTAATTTTGGAAATGGCCGCATACAAAACCACTGGCGCGTGCAAAAAGCTCATCGTAGTGGGCTGCATGACCGAACGTTACCGCGAGGAAATGGGTAGCGAATTGCCCGAAGTAGACGCAGTGCTGGGTGTAGCCGACCGCGATAAAATATTGGATGTGGTGCGCGGGGAATCAACCGTTACACCAACCGAAACATTAAAATTCCGTTTGCTGGCGCACGCGTCATCTGCGCAACCGCATATCGCGCATATTAAAATCGCCGATGGTTGTGACAATCACTGTACGTATTGCACCATCCCATTCATTCGCGGGGGGTATGTGAGCCGCCCGACGGATGAAATCTTGATGGAGTGCCGTGCACTCATGGACGCAGGCGTGCGCGAATTGGTATTGGTAGCGCAAGACACAACGCTGTACGGATTGGATTTGTATGGCGAGCGGCGGCTGCACCAACTCTTGTATGAAATCAACGATTTGTGTGAAAAATTTGAACAAACCGTTTGGGTGCGGCTTTTATATGCGTATCCGGAACACATCACGCACGAAATTATCGAGGCGATTGCGGCGTTGCCTGCGGTGTGCAAATATTTGGACATGCCCGTCCAGCACAGCGAAGCAACTGTACTGGCGCGCATGGGGCGCAGCGGTTCGCGTGATTCACTGTGTGATTTGATTTCTCGATTGCGCACGCGCATGCCTGATATTACATTGCGCACTACGCTCATGGTAGGTTTCCCCGGCGAAACGGATGAAGAATACGATGGGCTGTACACCTTCGCGCAGCAAATGCGCTTCGACCGATTGGGTGTTTTCCCTTATTCGCAAGAGGAAGGCACCAAAGCCGCCGAAATGGCTGATCAACTGGATGACGAAACCAAGCACGCCCGACGCGACCGCTTGATGGAATTGCAACAGCAAATCCACCGCGACAGCCAACGCGCACAGGTGGGCAAGCCCTTGGCCGTGATGGTAGACGATAACGACGGCGACATGCTAACCGAAGATGGCGCACCCAAACGCTACATCGGCCGCACGCAGGGCGATGCATTTGAAGTGGATGCAGTCGTATATTTTTCATCGCAAACAGAATTGCAACCGGGGCAAGTGGTGCAGGTCGTGCCCACCGATTCGGACGAATATGATTTGTTTGGAGCAGCCGTGAATGAACTGGCCGAATAGGATTACATTGTTCCGCGTGTTGATGATACCCGTATTTTTGTGGGTATATTTGGCGCGGCCTTTTGGCGCGGAGGCCAGCTTGTGGGTGGCGTTGACGATTTTCGCCGTGGCCAGCATTAGCGATGCGGTAGATGGTTACTTGGCGCGGCGTTACGGACTGGTGACCAATTTTGGCAAATTGATGGATCCGCTGGCGGACAAGTTATTGGTATGCGCGGCTATCGTTGTATTTGTAGGGTCGGGTACGATACCCGGATGGGCAGGTGTTATTTTCATCAGCCGTGAATTCTTCGTGTCGGGTATCCGGCAATTGGCGTTGGAGCAGGGCGAAGTGCTGGCCGCATCCAACGGCGGCAAACTTAAAACAGTTTTTCAAATGATTTTAATCCATTTTATATTGGTGCCCGTGCCGGCCATGTTGTACAACGTATTGCCCATCGTGCAAGACATCCGCGATGTGGCGGTTTGGATTTTATTAATCTTGTCGCTGGTGGCCAGCGTGCTGTCGGGCATTGACTACGGGTACAAAAACCGCTGGCTCCTGCATTTCAAAAATACTGGAGGCAAGGGTGGGGGAAGCCAATGACCGCCATGATTGAACCGCGTGTAGAAATTTTGGCTGTTGGTACAGAGTTGTTGCTGGGAGACATCGCTAATACCGATGCACAATTCTTGTCGCGGGAGCTGGCGAAGTTGGGCTTGCCCGTATATGGCCATACCGTGGTGGGCGATAATCGTGAACGATTGCACGCGGCATTAACATACGCCTATACGAAGGCGAATATCGTGATTGCCGTAGGCGGCCTGGGCCCTACGGATGACGACATCACGAAAGAAGAAGCGGCCGCTTTTTTCCAACGGGAAATGGTATTGGATGCGGAGTCCATGGCACGCATCGAACAGCGTTTTGCTACCGTTGGTTTGCCCGAGAATGTACATAAGAATGCTTTAATCCCCGACGGTGCGCGCACGTTGGCTAATGATCATGGCTCCGCGCCCGGCGTATGGTTGCAAGACGGCGGTCGTACTTTGTTGATGCTGCCCGGGCCGCCGCATGAGTTGGAACCGATGTTTGAAAATTACGCGGTTCCCTTTTTGCGTGCGCTTACGCGTACATCGACAGCGCGCGTGTTTGTATCGCGCACGCTCAAATTCATCGGTATGGGCGAAAGCCGCATTGAAACGGAATTGAAGGATTTATTCGCTGCGCAAACCAACCCCACGTTGGCGTTGTATGCCAAGGTGTGGGAATGCCACCTACGGCTAACGGCCGCAGCAGCCAATGAAGAAGAAGCATATGCAATCATCGAACCCATCGCGCAAGAAATCTATGCCCGCGTGGGTGATTATATTTATGGCGAAGACAATGCGGACTTGCCCGCGTTGGTGGTTGCTGGTTTGCAACAACGTACCTTGGCCGTGGCGGAATCCTGCACCGGCGGCATGGTGACATCGGCGTTGGTGGGGGTACCCGGTGTTTCGGACGTGTTGCGCGAAGGAATGGTAACTTATTCCAATGATGCGAAAATAACGCGGTTGGGCGTGTTTGAAAATATTATCGCCAAGCATGGTGCGGTTAGTGCGGAATGTGCCGCTGCCATGGCTGTAGGCGTTGCGCGAACAAGCGGTGCGGATATCGGACTAAGCACCACGGGCATCGCGGGGCCGGGTGGCGGTACACCCGATAAGCCCGTAGGCACGGTATACATCGGGCTGGCAAAACGACGCGAAAATACAACCGACACCGACATTGTCGTGTACGACACACAAACCTTAGCACTCGTGCTGCCCGGCGAGCGCAACACCATCCGCGAACGCGCCGCGATGCAGGCATTGAATTTTTTACGCAAGGCAATTTAAATTAACGTTCCAATAAAGCGTGATACTGATGAACGAACCGACGTTGTAATTAATAAAAAACGTGTGCTAAATCAATAAATACATGAGGGGGTACATGCGGTGAGCTACATCCAAGACTTGCGCGCCAAAATCGGCCACATGCGTGTACTGCTCCCCGGTTGTATCGTATTCATCCGCAACGCCGACGGCCAAATCCTCATGCAGCAGCGCACGTATCCCCGCGGCAAGTGGGGGTTGCCCGGCGGCTTGATGGAGTTGGAAGAATCCCCCGAAGATACTGTTCGCCGTGAAATCAAGGAAGAAACGGGCATGGCATTGGGGCGGTTGGAATTGTTCGGCGCGTATTCCGGTGCGGATTATTTGTGCGTGGCGCAAAATGGAGACGAATTTCAAGTGGTGACATTGGTATATGTATGCGATGATTTCGCGGGTGCACCCACTGTCATGGATGACGAATCGCTGGCGTTTAAATGGTTTGCCACGGATGAATTGCCCTCCGACATCGCCCGCACGCATCAAAAAATTATTGCCGACTACATACAATACGGAATGACATGGATAACATCCGCCCCATGGCATTCCGTAAACCGAATGCCGCGAGCCGAAATCGGCGCCGAGCATTCGATAACCCTGCGGAAGGAGTTGACGTAAATGACAGAAATCATCGACACGATGGACATCAAACTCATCGTCACTGACTTGGATCGCACGTTACTGCGCACGGATAAATCCATCTCCGACGATACGGTAGATGTGTTGTACCGTTGTCATGCGGCGGGGATTAAATTGGCATTCGCTACGGCGCGGCCATTACAAGGCATTACGAAGTACATAGATATATTGGGCGCGCCGCCGGATGCGTACATCCTGAACAATGGTGCGCGGGTTTATATCGCGGGTGAGGGCTATTCGCATATGGGGATTGCACCCGATTTGCGTGATGCTACGTTGCGTGCGCTGGCCGAGGCATTTCCACTTGCTACATTGTCGGTGGAAATTGGCGATGAATTATACGGCAACGATGTCCTGGCGGATATCACACCCAAAGATTATGTCGTCCGCAGTGATTTTGCCGACTTGCCCGATGAAGATGCCAACGTCATCATCATCGGCATCACCACGCCGGAGCAAGCGGAACAAGTCGCCGCATATTTACCCGATGATTTGTACGTCCACTTATCGCGGGGCGAAGAGGTTTGTTTGGGTATGATCATGCACCGCAATGCCACCAAATGGGCGGGCGTGCAAGCGGTGGCTGCCCATTTCGGCATCCCCGTGGGGGAAGTTATCGCGTTTGGCGACGACTTTAATGACGTGGAGATGTTGGCCAATGCCGGTACGGGGGTGGCTGTGGCTAACGCTTTCCCCGAAGCCCGTGCCGCAGCGCCTTTCACATGCGGTGCCAATGGTGATGACGGCGTAGCCAAATGGCTGGATGTCTACCTCGACACCCAAGCGGAGAACGAATATTACAAGTCGCTGCCGTGTAAGTTTGAGGGTTTTATCGACTTGGATACGTTGCCTGAAGGTTCATTAACAGATGGCGTCGTGACCCTCGTGTGCGTGGACAAACGGTTCGGCGACCCGGTAAAAAAGTGGAAACCCAGCTACGGCTTCCATATCCACAAAAATAATACCGACGCAACCATCGGAGAAAAAGTCGGCTATATCGATTTGCGCATCGGTTATGGCGGCGGTCCTTACAATAAAAATCTGTACTACGGCGGGCAAATCGGCTACGGTACCGATGAAGTCCACCGCGGCAACGGATATGCCGTGCGGGCGTGTCGTTTACTCATTCCCGTAGCGCGGGCGCATGATATGCATACTTTGGTCATTACCACTAGCCACGACAACATCGCATCCCAACGCGTGTGTGAAAAGTTGGGCGCAAAACTTATACGCACCGCCCCCTTGCCGCATTGGCAAGATATGTACGCCGATGGGCAGCGGTACATGTATATCTACGAATGGCGCATCAACGTCACCGATGATGCACGAGCATACCTGCATGCGCATGGCAAGGATACAACTTTCACACATTCGCAAGCCACAGCGCGAGTGGCCGTGCAAATTGCCAAACAATATAATTTAAACGCAACCGCGTGCGAAATGGCCGCATATCTGCATGACATCAGTGCGGTGATGCCCCCTGTCGAAATGCTACGCTACGCGGAAGAAAATAATTGGCACATTGACGAAACCGAACGCAACTTTCCCGTGTTGCTGCATCAGCGCATCTCCCGCGTGATTGCAAAGCGTGATTTTCGCATCGCCGACGAACGCATCCTTTCCGCCATTGAATATCACACCACCCTGCGCCCCAATGCCACGCCCTACGACATGGTCGTTTTTATCGCAGATAAATTGGCGTGGGATCAATGCGAAATCCATGGCGATGCACCGTTTTTCGCCGAAGTATCCGCCGCGTTGGAAATTTCATTGGAGGCGGCATGTTTGGCGTACATGAACTACATGGAGGCAAACCAAAAATTACTCGGTCGCCATCGCTTGTGGGATACGGCGATGATATGGTTAATAAATAGCTTAAAATAAAATCAACCGCCCGCAAGGGCGCATTTTGAAAGGAGCATCCCCATGCCCGCAAAAAAAGCAACGAAAAAATCAGCAAAGGCAACCCCCGAAGTCATCAACACCGCCGAGGCCAAAAACGAGGCCCTCGCCACCGCCATGGCACAAATCGAGAAGCAATTCGGCAAAGGTGCCGTCATGAAAATGGGCGAGAAAATGGCCCGCACGGACATCCCCGTGGTGACGACGGGCGTGATAAGCATTGACGCGGCGTTGGGCGTGGGTGGCATCCCCAAGGGGCGCATTGTGGAAATTTACGGCCCCGAATCCAGCGGTAAGACGACCTTGGCGCTGCACGTGGTGGCAGAGTGCCAAAAATTGGGCGGCGTGGCCGGTTATGTAGACGCAGAACATGCCATGGATCCCAACTACGCGGGCAAATTGGGCGTGAACATAGACGAATTGTATATTTCCCAACCCGATGACGGGGAGCAGGCGTTGGAAATCGCCGAAGCCATGGTGCGCAGTGGCGCAATTGATATTGTGGTTGTAGACTCCGTGGCCGCGTTGGTGCCGAGGTCGGAGATCGAGGGCGAAATGGGGCAGTCCAGCGTGGGCGTGCAAGCGCGGTTAATGTCTCAAGCTTTGCGCAAACTAACAGGCATCACGAATAAGACGAATTGCATCGTCATTTTCATCAACCAACTGCGCGAGAAGATTGGCGTGAGTTACGGCAACCCGGAAACGACCACCGGCGGCCGCGCGCTCAAATTCTACGCGTCTATCCGCATCGACATCCGCCGCGCGGAGGCGATTAAAGTCAACGAACGCCCCATCGGCAACCGCACCAAGGTGAAGATTACGAAAAATAAAGTCGCACCGCCGTTCCGCACGTGCGAGGTGGATATGATGTACGGCAAGGGGATATCGCGCGATGGCGACTTGCTGGACTTGGGCGTAGAGTTGGGGTTGGTAAAGAAAAGCGGCTCGTGGTTTAACTACGGCGAAATCCGTCTGGGGCAAGGGCGCGAGAACGCGAAGCAATTCTTGTCCGACCATGCCGACATCTACGCCACCATCGAAGCCGCCGCCCGAAGCCACTTCGGCATGAAAACGCGCGACGATTTGGCCGCGCCGGATAACTTCAAACCTGTGGACCAAGCCGCGCTGCTCAACGACGATGATTCGCTGGACATCGAAATCTTGGACGATTTTGATGACGACGAAATAATCTTGGAAGGTGATATGTAATGAACAGTCCAATTGGTGAAATCAAGGTTTTTTGCGCCAATGCCAACCGGCAAATGGCAGCGACCATCGCGCGGCATTTGCATACGGATTTGGGGTTATCGGACGTTTCGCGCTTCTCGGACGGCGAAATCAACATGCGCGTGAACGAGACGGTGCGTGGGTCGGATGTTTTCATCATCCAGTCCACCAGCCATCCGGTCAACGACCATTTGATGGAGCTGCTGATCATGATTGACGCGATGAAACGCTCCAGCGCGGGGCGGATTACGGCGGTCATGCCGTACTTTGGGTACGCGCGGCAGGATCGAAAAGCGCGGTCGCATGACCCGATTTCTGCCAAGTTGGTGGCCAATTTGCTTACGACGGCGGGGGCCAGCCGCATCTTGACCATGGACTTGCATTGCCCGCAGATACAAGGTTTCTTTGACATTCCCGTGGATCATTTGCGTGGGGTTTTCATTTTTGTGGATTACATCAAGAATGCATTCGGCGATTTGAACGATGTGGTCGTGGTGTCGCCGGATTTGGGCAGCGTGGCGCGTAGTAATTCCTTCGCGGAGATGTTGGATGTGCCGCTCGCCATTGTGGACAAGCGTCGCAATCCGCAAGTCGCGGACAAAGCCGTCGTGGCCAACTTTATTGGTGACGTGAAGGGCAAAATTGCGATTATGTTGGACGATGTGATTGCCACGGGCGGGTCGCTGTGCAATGCCGCCGCTACGGTAATGGAACACGGCGCTAAAGCGGTTTATGCCTGTGTGACGCACCCCGTGCTGTCCGGCAACGCAGTGGAATTAATCGCCAATTCCCAGCTGGAGCGGCTCATTTGCTTGGATACCATCGAAGTCCCCGCAGCCAAGCGTCATCCCAAAATCGAAATCCTGTCTGTCGGCCCTTTCCTTGCCGCCGCCATCGACCGCATCCACAATCACAAATCCATCGGCGGGCTGTTTAAAATGGACATCCGCTATCAGCAAATTCCGCTGTTGTAATGGAAAATTTGGAAAAATCGGCCAAGGCGCTTACAAAAATCCAGTTGGTGGCAAATTGCCACCAACTGGATTTTTCAATGCCGAAAAGCGAATGTGCGCATGTGGGGCGTTGCGGGGGTTGCACGTACTATCGCGAGTCCTACGAAAAGGAATTGGCAGAAAAATTACAAACATTGCAAAGCACATTGGGCGCATACGGTCACCTCGTGCAAGAGGTGCACCCCGCACCGCACCTGCACGGCTACCGCAACAAAATGGAGCTGGCCTTTGGTGACACGGGCAAGCGCAACGACGAAGCAGGAAACCCCATCCCGCCCGAAATGGCCCTGGGCATGCGCAAAAAACGCAGCATGTACGAAGTGGCCACCACCGAAAATTGCATCCTCATGTGTGATGATTTTAAGAAGATTGCGGCGTATACGTTGCAATTTTTCCGCGGCAGTGGGGAAGCCGTGTTTCACCGCAAGCGGCACACGGGCGCACTGCGGCACTTGTTGTTACGCCGCGGCGAGTTCACGGGCGAGTTGTTGGTTTTGCTGTCCACGACATCGACGTTGATGACGGATATGGCTGCTTTTACCAAGGGATTGCGTGCATTGCCGTTGGATGGCACCCTCGTGGGTATCTTGCACGGCATCAACGATGGCGTGGCCGACGCAATCAAAAACGAGAATATCCACACGCTCTGGGGGCGCAATTTTTACTACGAGAAATTGTACGCCAATACCCCCGGTGAGCTCATTTTTGCCGTTAGCGCGTTTTCCTTTTTCCAAACTAATTCCGCCGGGGCGCAAAAGCTCTACGATATTGTGCGCGACAAGGTCGGTACGGGCGCATTGGCCTACGATTTATACTGCGGCACGGGCACCATTGCGCAAGTCATCGCGCCCGCGTTCGAGCGGGTGGTGGGCATCGAGTTGATACCCGAAGCCATCGAAGCCGCCAAAAACAACGCGCAAAGCAACGGCATCACCCATTGCGAGTTTCACGCTCATGACATCACGGTGTTGGCAGCAAAAAATGACGCATTGTTGGCGCAACCCGCTAATGGTTCAATTGCCGACAATGCCAACCGTGCAGACGGCGGCATGACCTTGGATGCCATCGTCGTAGACCCACCACGGGATGGTCTCTCGCCCAAGGCACTATTCAAAGTGGCCGCCATGGACGCAGAACGTATCGTTTATGTAGCGTGCAAACCCGCATCACTGGCGCGGGATTTGCCCGTATTGGTTGCGGCGGGGTACCACGTCGTGTCAATCACAGGCGTGGACATGTTCCCCCGGACACCGCATGTGGAGGCGGTGGCATTGCTGCAGAAGTGATGCCTAAGCGCACCGTTGGCGCACCACTTCATATAATAAGATGCTACCGGCCGTGGCAGCGTTAAGCGATTCGTTATTTTCTGCCATGGGCAAGCGCACGAAGGTGTCCACGCCTGCGCTCGCCTCTTCTGAAATCCCCCGCGCTTCGTTGCCGATTAATAGGCAGAAGCGCTTTTTCATATCCAGCGTGTAGGGCAGGGTGTCGCCGCGCGGGTGTGCAGCGTACAGGGGGATGTTTTGCGCGGCCAGCCACTTAAGTGCTTCGGCCGTCGTGACTTCGCCGACCATCGGCATGCGCAAAGCCGCTCCTGCCGCAGCGCGTTGTACTTTCGCGCCGTAGATATCCGCACTGCCCGTAGTGAAGATGACCCCCGCCGCGCCCGCCGCCGCCGCCGTGCGTATGAGCGTGCCCACGTTGCCCGGGTCTTGTAAATTTTCACCCAGCAAAAAAAATCCATCGGGCGTTGCGCTTGCGAAGTCATCCAACGTATACACGCGTTGGCGACACACGGCCGCAATGCCCTGCGGCGTTTGCGTTTCTACATAAGATGCAAAAACCGCATCACGCAGAATTTCCATCGGCGCAATGCCCTTACATCGGGCAATTAAAGCGGTATTTTTAACATCTGCGACGAATTTTTCAGACAAAATAAACCGCACAATGTGCCAGTCTGCGGGGATTTCTGTGACAAATTTTATTCCTTCAACAACAAAAAGGCCGGAATCATCGCGGCCTTTTTTAATTTTGAGCTGTTTGAGTATGTGCATGACAATTACCTCCGTCGGGTTTGCTAATCCTTGACGCAAATAAAAACTGTTGGTAATATACACGTCCGTGAAATTATGTCAATTTCTTATCGCATATATGAAAGGTGTGAATCAATATGAAAAGAACATTTCAACCCAAGAAGCGTCAGCGCAGCAAAGTGCACGGTTTCCGCAAGCGCATGAGTACATCCAATGGGCGCAAAGTGCTGCAAAGACGTCGGCTCAAAGGCCGCCATGTGCTGTCCGCATAATTCTCGACTACACCCCGTAGCCTCTTTGCGCAATGGCAAGGCCTTCCGTTTGGTGTATCAGGAGGGTAGGTATGCTGCCGACCCTCTTTTTGTCGTGTATGCACGCAAGCAAGAAACCTCCGCAGCGCCGCGGTTGGGTTTGTCTGTCAGCAAAAAAGTAGGCAACGCCGTTGTGCGCAACCGCATCCGACGCTTGATAAAAGAATTTTGCCGCTTGCGCGCGCTAGCCGCTGGGTATGATTTTGTCGTTGTCGCACGGCAAGGCGCGGGCGAAATACCGCGCGAGGGCGCGTATGCGCAAGTAGACAAGTCGTTGTCGCAATTATTGCGGCGGTTGCCGCAAGTTGCAAAAGTCGCCGGCGCGCAACCATCGGCATGATGAAGCTTGCATTGGTCAAGTTGGTGCGTTTTTACCAACTTGCCATATCACCGCATTTCAAGCCACGTTGCAAATTTTTCCCTTCCTGTTCGCGTTATATGTTGCAAGCACTGGACAAGCACGGCGCGGCGCGTGGCTTTTGGTTGGGGTTTAAACGTATATTACGTTGCAACCCATTCAGCCGCGGCGGGTATGATCCCGTTCCATAAGGTTTTACATCGGAGGAAATATGTATAATTTAATGAATGAAGCCGTTTTCTTGGCCCGCCATCAAGTGCAGAGCGAACCGGGTTTTATCATCGGCCCCATTGCATGGCTCTTCGGCATTATCTTGGATTTTATGTTTAACATCGTGTATTTTATTACGCCCAACAACTCGCTGGGGTTGGCCATTATATTGCTTACCGTGGTGGCCATGACCATGATGCTGCCGCTCAACGTCAAGGCGCAGCGCTCCATGATCGCCATGCAAAAACTCAACCCCGAAATCGAAAAAATCAAACAAAAATACGGCAATAAAACCGATGCCGAAACCAAGCAAAAAATCGGTCAAGAAACACAGGCACTCATGGCCAAGCACAAAGTGAACCCATTGGGGTCGTGCTTGCCCATGCTGATACAGATGCCTTTGTTTTTTGGTCTTTTGCATATCATGAATCAAAGCTATTTATACATCGACACGCTGAATACGTTGTATGTTGAAATTGCTGAAGTGATTCAATACGCGCCCAATTATGTTGAAACCTTTACCGCACTTATCGGGCCGCGCGGTGCAAGCGGGACATTGCTTGCCAACGATTGGTTTGATAATGGACTGCGATTGCGGGATTATATAAATAGAGGGCATGACATTGAAACCGCGTTAAATCTGTTGGGTACGAGCGATGTTATTGTATTGGCAAATCCTGAAAATATGGCGCGTGTTCTGGATCGATTCACAGAAATGCATTGGAATGCATTGTTTTATGGTGGAGAGGTTAATGGACGTTTTGTACCTGCACTGGATATTCAAGCATTGACAAGCTACAACCAAGAGGCATTGCGTAGTTCCTTTGATAGATTGCGAAGCATTGAGCTTTTCCTTGGCTTGCCATTGAAAGAAAACAGTGGTTGGTTCCCGCCTGGCATCATTATCCCCATATTGGCAGTTGTCACCACGACGGCCACGTCTTGGTTCTCGCAGCAAATCAACAAATCCAAAGATCCCAACCAGAAAACCATGCAAACTGTCATGATGGTGGTCATGCCGTTATTTATGGGCTTTATCACGGTAGGTATGCCCGCCGCTGTCGGTTTGTACTGGATCACCTCCAATTTGTATCGCTTGATACAACAAATTGTTATGAACAAGAAAGCGGGCGTGCCTTTTAGGCTGCCGTTTATGAAGAAAGCAGAGGCATAGCCATGAACCTTGACCGCATAGAAAAAACCGGCAAGACCGTCGAAGATGCCATCGCTGCTGCGTTGATGGTACTGGACGCTACCGAGGACGACGTAACTATAGAAGTCTTGGAAGCAGGCAACAAGGGCGGTATTTTTGGCATTGGTTCGCGTCCGGCTTTAGTTGCCGTCACGCGCAAAGCCGACCCCATCCGCACCGCCAAAGAATTCCTGCGTGAAGTGACCATTGCAATGGGCTTGAGTGTCACCATCGACGCTACGCTCAAGGAAAAATACCTGAACATCGACATCGTGGGTGAAAATATGGGCATCTTGATTGGCAAGCGCGGTGCTACGCTGGATGCATTGCAATACTTGACCAATTTGGCCGTCAACCGCCAAAGCGAACCTAACTTTAGTGTGTTGCTTGATACGGAAAACTACCGCAAGCGCCGCCGCGATACATTAGAGTCGCTGGCGCAAAATTTGGCGCGCAAAGCAAAATCCATGCGCAAGCCCGTCAGCTTGGAACCCATGAGCCGTTACGAACGGCACATCATCCATACCGTGTTGCAAAATGACCGCGCAATCAAAACGTACAGCGAAGGGAACGAGCCGTACCGTCATGTGGTCATCTCAACAAAATGACGTAATTGTTGCCATTGCTACGCCTCCCGGTCGGGGGGCGTTGGGCGTTGTACGACTTTCCGGCGCGGGCGCGTTGGAAGTGGTGCGGCGCATTTTTTTTGCTACCAACGGCAAGGCGGGCAAGATGCGTCCGCACCGCATGGAGTATGGCAACATCCGCATGGACGGAACAGTCATCGACGAAGTCATGCTATGCGCCATGCCCGCGCCCAAGTCCTTCACGCGGGAGGACGTAGTCGAAATTTTTGCCCACGGCGGCCCCATGACGATGCAAGGCGTGCTTAACGCCGCGTTGCAAAGCGGCGCTCGATTGGCACGGCCAGGCGAATTTACACAACGCGCATTCCTGAACGGGCGCATCAACCTAGCGCAGGCCGAGGCTGTCATGGATTTAATCCACGCAGGCAGCGAAGCCGCGCGGGCGGCGGGGTTGCGCCAACTGGGCGGCGGATTATCCAGCCGGATATCAATCTGCCGCAATGCGATTTTGCGCTGGTTGGCGCACATTTCGTTGAGCATCGACTACCCCGAACATGAAGAAGAGGCTACCAACCGCGCCACTATTTTGTCCGAAGGACAACGCGTGCTGGCCGACATGCAAGCCCTGTTGCAAACTGCTAACATAGGCCGTCTTCTGCGTGAAGGCATCAAAACCGCCATCATCGGCGCACCCAATGCGGGCAAATCCACCCTGCTTAACGCTCTCCTAGGCGAGGATCGCGCCATCATCCACGAATTACCCGGCACCACGCGCGATGTATTGACCGAATCCGTACAAATCCACGGTATACCCCTGGTACTGATGGACACCGCCGGCCTGCGCGAAACCTCCGACCCTGTAGAAAAAATGGGTGTAGAGCGTTCGCGTCAAGCCATGGACGAAGCGGAATTAATTTTACATGTCATTGACGGTAGTACGACTGCTGACAGCAGTGTATCCGCGGATGGACAAGCTACGCAAAAAAAAATCATCACCATCATAAATAAATCCGACTTGCCGGAAGCTGCGCAAACAGCGCAAGTAATAAAAAAGGCCGCAGAAGCATCTGAGCGCAAAACCCCCATCATTCCTATATCTGCAAAAACAGGCGCGGGGCTGGATAAATTGCTCGACGCGATTCGCAAAACGATTTTTAACGCATCAACGAATGGAAATACCGCCACCGCCGGTTTTGTTGCCACCCCAACCGCCAACAAAAACAATCCGCCACCCGATTTCCTCGTCATCCAAGACTTCGCTGAAACCGACGTTATCACCCGCGAGCGGCACCGCGTATTGTTGGTGGAAGCCATTGAATTTTTGCAACAAGCATTGGCGGAGTTGGAAGCAGGCGTGGCCGAAGACATGGTGGCCATAGCGCTGCGCGGCGCATATTTGTCACTGGGACATATCTTGGGCGAAGAATACGCGGACGATATCATAGACCGCATTTTCGCAGAATTTTGCGTGGGCAAATGAGCGCGTCGGACAACGGGCGCAACGCGGGAATGACGCGGCACATTGTCGTCATCGGTGGCGGGCATGCGGGCGTAGAAGCGGCCTTGGCGGCAGCACGGCGCGGTGTGCGGGTCACGCTATTTGTGTTGAGCTTGGACTCGATTGCCATGATGCCGTGCAACCCGTGCATCGGCGGCTCGGCCAAGGGGCACCTCGTGCGCGAAATTGATGCGCTGGGCGGCGAAATGGGGCGTGCCATTGATGCCACCTATTTACAAAGCCGCATGCTCAACGCCTCAAAAGGCCCTGCTGTGTACAGCCTACGCGCCCAAGCGGACAAAAAACGCTACATGACCTACATGAAGCAAGTGCTGGAAAACGAGCCGAACATCGCCCTACGCGAAGGGGAAGTTGTAGAAGTTATTACGGCGCAATCGGTCGCCGATGACACAAAAGCCAGCGGTGAAAATTTGAATGTCTCTGCCGTCCGCACCGAATCTTGCACAATCATTCCCTGCAATGCGGTCATTGTGTGTGCGGGTACCTACCTGAATGCGCGTTGCCTGCACGGCGAAACCGTGACCGCTACCGGCCCCGCCGGCATGCGCAACGCCACCTTTTTGACCGACAACCTACATAAATTGGGCTTCGTATTGCAACGGTTCAAGACCGGCACGCCCGCCCGTGTACATGCCCGCAGCATCGATTTTTCACAAATGGCCGTCCAACACGGCGACGAAACCCTTGTACCGTTTTCCTTTGAAACCGACCCCGCCGACATCGCCCGCCCGCAAATTCCTTGCTATTTGACCTACACCACGCCTCACACGCATCAAATCATCCGCGACAATTTGCACCGCTCGGCCATGTATAGCGGCCTCATCGACGCCACGGGCACGCGTTATTGTCCGTCCATCGAAGACAAAATTGTGCGCTTCGCGGACAAGGAGCGCCACCCTGTTTTCATCGAGCCGGAGGGTGAAGATACGGCGGAAATGTACGTGCAGGGCATGTCGTCAGCGCTGGCTGTCGAGGTGCAGGAGCAGGTGTATCGCTCTGTGCCGGGGTTGGAAAATTGCGAAATCATGCGCCCCGCTTATGCCATCGAGTACGACTGCATCGACGCTACGCAACTGACGATGGGGCTGGAGGCCAAGCACATTAGCGGCTTATTTTTTGCTGGGCAAATCAACGGCTCATCGGGGTACGAAGAAGCTGCCGCGCAGGGGCTGATTGCGGGCATCAACGCGTCGGGTTTCCCGCTGGTATTGACCCGTGCGCAGGCGTACATTGGCGTGTTGATTGACGATTTGGTGACAAAGGGCACGATCGAACCGTACCGCATGATGACCTCACGCGCGGAATATCGCCTGCTGCTGCGGCAAGACAACGCCGACCTGCGTCTGACGGAAATAGGCCACGCGGCGGGTTTAATCAACGAGGCGCGTTATGCGTGCTTTACACAAAAACGCGACGTCATCGCCACCGAGATCACGCGTTTGAAAAAAATCACGTTATCGCCCGAAGCCGTCAACCCACTGCTGACCGAAAAAAACACCCCGCCGCTGACCTCGGGCGCCAAAGCCGCCGACCTCATCAAGCGGCCGGAATTGACGTATGACGACATTTTGCGAATACTTCCGCAACATAAACAGGAAGATGATTTTGCGGCGCTGGACGATGTTGCCGAGCCAATAAAACAAAACGCGGCTGTAGCTCCCGCGGCGTTCCCCCCCTTCATACAAGCCGCCATCAACGCGCAAATCAACATCCAAATCAAATACGAAGGATATATAAGCATGCAAATCGAGCAAGCCGCACAGTTTGCCAAGACCGAAGAAAAACCTCTTCCGCCCGACTTGGATTACGAAAATATCACCGGCCTGCGGTTGGAAGCACGGCAAAAATTATCGCGCCTGCGCCCCGCCAACTTTGGTCAAGCATCGCGTATTACGGGCGTAAGCCCCGCAGATTTAAGCATTCTGATGATATATTTGAAGGCAAAAGTATGAGTGGCGCGGCCATGCAGGACAAGCCGCGCACGTGTTTTCGCCGTGTGATGCAATGGATATGGCCGGTGTTATCTGTGGGTATGATGGCGTTGTTGTTTTATTCGTCGAGCATGCCGGGGGATGAATCTGGCGCGGCCAGCATGGGCATTATCGACCAGTTGCAAAACGCGTTGCCGCCGTTGCGGCTGTTTGACGCAGATATGCTACATTTTTTATTGCGAAAGGGTGCACACTTCACGGCGTATTTTACGTTGGCGTTTTTCACGGCGCACGCGCTCAAGTATTATTTGTGGCAGCCCCGATTGCCGTATAAATTATTTTTCGTGGCGTGGGGTATTGCGTCGTTGTATGGCGTGTTGGACGAAATACATCAATATTTCGTACCGGGGCGGGCTTGCTTGTTGAGTGATATGGTGATTAATGCGGTGGGGGCGTTGTTTGGCGCGGGTTTGATTGTGCTGTATCTAATGCGCAAGCATGCGCATAAGATGGAATGACGATTCCTCCACGGCACACAATTTTACATAGCAAATCCTAGGAGGAATTCATTTGCACAGCTTTTTTTCTCAACCATTACTACCCGCCGGCCCGGCGCAGCAGTCGGCGGCTTTTTACATGCGTGTGCCGCGCAAGGACACGGCCGTGGTTTTAAATGTAGGTGCCGACCACGGCGTGGCGGCGCGTTTTATTGAAGCGGTACAAATGAACCCGGACGATGCTTGGGCGTTTGTGAGCAAAATCCACGCGGGGGGCTTCGATTTGCACGCCCTGCGCGAGCTTTTTGCGAATTTTCGCAACTGTCAATGGGTGCACAAGGCCAACGACGGCCACGCGCCCAAGCTGTTCATCACGCGGTCGTTGTACGTGTGCGACCCGGAACGCGATGTACGCCGCTTGGTGCATTTACGGCTGGTGCGCGAGCCGGACAAATACGGCACGTGGAAAGTCTGCGCCATCGAGCAAGAAGACTGCCCGCGGGGGGTGTAATATGGACACCCTCCGTGTAAAAAACTGGCTGGACGCCCGCGACATACAACTGCCCGATGCCGCATGGGTACAAATGGCGCAATTTCAATCGCTGGTCTTGACCGCCAACCAAACCATGAACCTCACCGCCATCACGTCCGACGAGGACTTCGCGATTAAGCACTTCATCGATAGCTTGTCGTTGCTGCCGCTGTTGCCGCCGCCGCAAGCAGGCCGGAACTGGACATTGTTAGATGTAGGAACAGGTGCGGGCTTCCCCGGTGTGCCATTGAAGATTGCACGCGTTGACTTGGACGTAACGTTGCTGGATGCCACGCGCAAGCGTTTGGATTTTTTGCAAATTGCGCTGGAGAAGCTGGGCTTGGCTGCGCAATGCCTACACGCCCGCGCCGAGGAATTACCGCGTTTGCAACCCCGGCTCACATTCGACCTCGTGACCGCACGCGCCGTAGCACGGTTGGACAAGCTCATCGGCTACACGTTGCCGTTGGTAGCACCGGGCGGATATTTTTTCGCCATGAAAGGCCCCGATGTTTCGCAGGAAATGGAAGAGGCGCGTCCGACGCTGAAAAAACACCGCGCAACCATCGAAAAAAGCGTGGTTGTGGCATTAGCTCCCGGCATGACGCACACCATCATTGTGATTCGCAAAGCTGCTTAAGGCGTCATCAGGAGGAAGCATCCATGCACAACCCCATGAAGGATTTCGGTGCGCAGGTTTTTAACGATGCCGCCATGCAGGCGCGTTTGCCCGCCGATGTGTATAAATCTTTGCGCAAAACCATTGAGCGCGGCACGGCTTTGCCTGCCGACATTGCCGACGTGGTGGCCAACGCCATGAAGGATTGGGCGGTGGAAAAGGGTGCTACGCACTTTACGCATTGGTTCCAGCCCATGACGGGCATCACGGCGGAGAAGCACGAGGCGTTTTTGGCGCCGCGGCCGGGTGGGGGAGCCATTGTGGCGTTTAGCGGGTCGTCGTTGGTGCGCGGGGAATCGGATGCGTCGGCGCTGCCGTCGGGCGGGCTGCGGGCTACCTTCGAAGCGCGGGGTTACACGGTGTGGGATACGACCAGCTACGCGTTCCTCAAGGAAGGCACGTTGTACATACCCACGGCTTTTTGCGGGTACAACGGCGAGGCACTGGACATGAAAACGCCGCTGCTGCGCTCCATGGAAGCGATAAATACGCAAGCCCTGCGGATTTTGCAATTGTTTGGCAATGACCGCGCGCGCCGTGTCATCCCCACCGTGGGCGCGGAGCAGGAATATTTCCTCATCGACAAATCGGTATACAAAAAACGCCCCGACTTGCTGTACACGGGGCGCACTTTGTTTGGCAAGCGGCCGCCCAAGGGGCAAGAATTGGGTGACCACTACTTCGGCAAGTTGCTGCCGCGCGTGCAGGCCTTTATGGCCGAATTGGACGCAGAACTTTGGAAATTGGGCATTTATGCCAAAACCAAGCACAACGAAGTGGCCCCTGCGCAGCATGAACTCGCACCCGTGTACACGTCCGTCAACATCGCATCCGATCACAACCAGCTCACCATGGAAATGCTCCAACGCGTGGCCGACCGCCACCATTTGGCATGCCTGTTGCATGAAAAGCCCTTCGCGGGCATAAACGGTTCGGGCAAGCACGTGAATTGGTCGCTCACAACCGATACAGGCATCAATCTCTTCGAACCCGGCGAGACCCCGCACGAAAACGCGCAATTCCTCCTGTTTTTGACCGCCGTGGTACAAGCGGTGGATGAATACGCCGGTATCTTGCGTGCGTCGGTAGCCAATGCAGGCAATGACCACCGTTTAGACGGGCACGAGGCCCCCCCCACCATCATCTCCTTATTCTTGGGTACCGAACTGACCGCTATCTTGGAAGCCTTGGAAGCCAAAGCCGAATATACCGGCACCGACAACCCCGATATGGAAGTGGGCGTTACCGCATTGCCGCACTTCCCCCGCGACACCACCGACCGCAACCGTACTTCACCCTTTGCTTTCACGGGCAACAAATTCGAGTTTCGTATGCCGGGGTCGTCCGGCAACATCGCACGCCCCAACATCGTGCTCAACACCGCCGTGGCCGACGTGCTGGCACGCTTTGCCGACACGCTGGAAGCCGCACCCGACTTCAAAAAAGCATTGGACAAACTGGTGCGCCGCACCCTGCGCAACCACAAGCGCATCCTTTTTAACGGCAATAGCCAAGCCGCCGAATGGCCGCACGAAGCCGCCGCCCGCGGCCTATCCCACGCCGCCCGCACGGTAGATGCACTCGACGCGCTGGCCTCCCCCACCAGCACCGCACTATTCACCCGCCACCAAGTCTTCACCGAAGCCGAACTGCACGCCCGCCTCGCCATCCACCACGAAACCTATGTAAAAACCCAAAAAATCGAAGCCGCCACCCTGCTGGAAATCACCAAAACGCAAATCATCCCCGCATGCCTAGATCAACAAAACGACCTAGTCACTCTCCTGTCGCGCAAAAGAGCCTTGCCGGGCAACGTCGCCGCTCCAGAGCAACAATGGCTAACCCAATTCACGCACCTAAGCGAAAAATTACTAAACAACACAAACGACTTGCAAATCTTGCTAACCGAAGCATTCGATAACAAAAAAAACGCAGCCGTCTTCTACGCCGACCGCGTCGTACCCATGATGGAAACCCTGCGCCAAAACATAGACGCACTAGAAGATATCTGCGCAAAAAAACACTGGCCGCTACCCAGCTACGGCGAGATTTTGTATAGCGTGGGATGAAATGCGGTTTGCAAATAGACGAAATTATTTATTTATGATTTTAACAAGTCCTGCTATTGCAGAAATCACACCAAAAATTAAAGCCGGAATTGAAATAATGAGAATCACAGTATATGTTTCACATGAAGCACATCGGTGCCAACCGCTGCCTCCTCCGAATTGAAACACATTAAAAGGGCGATTGGCATAATTGACAACAGAAATTATGCCAATAATGCCGCCAATTGTTGATAAAATTCCTATTACAGCCAAAACCATTCCTATCACATTTCCGAATGCGGATGGTTGTCGTTCATTAATAATTGGTTGACCGTCGGAATTAAATACAATTTTTACACTCGTACTACATTCCTCACAAAAATTTCCAACTGATTTCGATATATTCTTACCACATTTTGAACAATACATATGACCCTCCCAAAAATAATTTCCAACGGCCATTTCGGGAAGCAATGCCTTAAAGCATCGCGCCCCGAAATTTCGCCTACAAAAAAGGTGTGCAAGGACGGCAAACATTGCCATCACCTACACACCTTGAATAATCCAAGAAATGTGCAAATCTTAATCGCACAATATCACAACAAGCGTAACAAACCGTACATCATCAACAAATCCAACGCAGTTGGAATTATTGAATCCGTAACCGATGAATGTTACACTGTGGTTGCGTAGTGGCAGATTAAAATCTGTGTGTGGTGGTGTTCGGTATCCCTACACTCGCCGTGTGATGTCGCCAAACATCCCACGGTCACTACGGTTTTGATACAATTACGTTCTAACACACGGAGATTGGCATGTGCAAATATTCTTTGGGAGTTGATAGTATGGATTGCAAAATTACTTTGTTGTGGGACAGCGAAAGCGACCGCTGGTATACCAAAACCGACGATGTGCCGGGCATGGCCTTAGACTCCGGTTCGATTGACGCGTTGATTGAAAAAGTACGCATGGTCGCGCCCGATATGTTGGAAGCCAACATGGGTTATTTGGGGCCAATACGTTTTACTTTCGCTGCCGAACGCACGGAAATCATACGCGAAGCTGTATAAATGGGTGCGAAATACGGCAGAGAAATCCGCGCCTTGTTGAAAAAGCATGGATGTAAATACGTGCGACCGGGCAAAGGTGACCACGAAGTTTGGCACAGCCCCATCACCAACCGCACCGTAAGTGTAGACATTGGCACACGAAACCGCCACACCGCCAACGAAATCATGAAGGACGCGGGAATCAAACACAAATTCTAATTACCAATACTTCCGATCCAACCCCCGATACGAAATCGCCTCCGCCACATGTTCGATTGCGATATCCGCCGCGCCCTCCAAGTCGGCAATCGTGCGCGATATCTTCAAAATCTTGTGATACGCACGGGCTGACAAGTTCATGGATTCGAATACCTGTTTCAACAATTCACTGCTCTCTCGGTCGAGGGGGCAGTATTTTTTTACCTGCGCGGCGGTCATTTTAGCATTGAAGCGGATGGGTAATGAACTGGTGGCAACATTGCCACCAGTTGATGTTGCGGCCGCTGCGTTTGCAACCGCGCCGAAGCGTTGCAATTGCCGTTCGCGGGCGGCTTCCACGCGGGTTTTGATGTCGGCGGAGGTTTCGCCAAGTGTCCGCGTGGCGGGGGAAGCCCCTAGCGGCGACCCCACCGATGACGCCGCCGCACCGTGCGCGGCATTTCCCACGTCGGCTTGCCCGGTTAACTCATCATATGCCACGGGTACGGCTTCCACCATAATATCTATGCGATCCAGCAGCGGCCCCGATATCTTATCTAAATATCGCGCAATTTCCGCGTCCGTACACTTGCATTTATCTGTGCCGTGGAAGCCGCAAGGGCAGGGGTTCATCGCCGCCAGCAGCAAAAAAACACTGGGATAAGTGCAAACGCCGCCCACACGGTTCAAAGTGATTTTGCCGTCCTCCAGCGGTTGGCGAAGCGTTTCCAGCGCCTTCTTCCCAAACTCGGGCAACTCGTCCAAGAAAAGCACCCCGTTATGCGCCAAAGAAATTTCGCCCGGGGCAGGCACGCGTCCGCCACCCGTGAGCGCTATGTAAGATGCCGTATGATGCGGCGTGCGAAAAGGCCGCTCAGTCAGTAAATGGCGGCGGGTCAACAAACCCGCCACGGAATAAATCTTAGTAATTTCAATGCTCTCATCAAACGTCAAATCGGGCAAAATCGTGGGCATGCGCCGCGCCAGCATGGTCTTGCCCGCGCCTGGGGGGCCAATCATAATCAAGTTGTGGCAACCCGCCGCCGCAATTTCCATCGCACGTTTCAAATGCGCCTGCCCTGCCACATCTGCAAAGTCTACATCATAGGATGAAGTGGCAATCGTTGACGTATGCGCGTCAAACGAAGATGCAAAAAGCAACGTTTCAATCCCCGCACCGGAACCGATCGGAGCCGCCAGCGCCTCCACCAATTCCCGCAAGTCCGACACCGCATGCACGGCCATACCCATCACCAACGCGGCCTCGTGCGCATTTTCCGCCGGAACAAAACACTTCGTGCAGCCTGCATCTCGCGCCGCCAGCACCATCGCCAACACGCCCGCCACCGGCCGCACCGCACCATCCAGCGACAACTCGCCCGTAAAAAACGCGCCCTCTGCCACATCCGCATCCAACGCGCCCGCACAAATCAAAAGACCCAGCGCGATAGGCAAATCAAACGCCGGGCCCGACTTTCGTGTATCCGCAGGTGCCAAATTGACCGTAACGCGCTTTACCGGGAAATTATAACCCGCATTGCGCACCGCCGCCCGCACCCGCTCGCGTGATTCCTTCACCGCCGAATCCGGCAGCCCCACCACGTCAAAACCGGGCAACCCACTCGCCAAGTCCACCTCCACATCCACGATGTAGCCGTCTACCCCCATCACTGCACCGCTGGTTACTTTGACGAACATGGCTTCCGCCTCCTTTTTCGCCAGTATACTACACAAAGTGCGCAACGGATACGCCCGCACCTTGTAATCCCACCTCATTTAAAATAGTATATCGCCAAAATACGCACACCACAGGAGCCCGCCATGGACACACCGCTCGTTAGCATCATCATGCCCGCCCACAACGCCGCTGCCACCATCCGCGAAAGCATCGACTCCGTCCTAGCGCAAACCTACCCCCACTGGGAACTAATCATCGTCAACGACGCATCCCGCGACACCACCCTCCAAATCATCCAATCCTATGCCGCCCAAAATGAGAACCTTCATATATATACCAACACCACCAACCAAGGCGCATCCGAAACCCGCAACATAGCCATCCGCCAAGCCCAAGGCGAATACTTAGCCTTCCTAGACAGCGACGACCTTTGGCACCCCGAAAAACTAGCCCAACAAATTAACTTCATGCAAGAAAATAACGCCACCCTCTCCTTCACCGCCACCGCTTACCTCGCCGCCACCGGCGAACCCTCCCCTTACACCCTCACCGTTCCCAAAATCTTCACCCTCCAACAACTCCTGCGCAGCAACCTAATGTCCCACTCCTCTGTAATCATCCAACGCACCCAAATGCTACCCTACCCAAAAGGTTTCTTACACGAAGATTACGCCGTATGGCTACAAATCCTAAAAAAAATAGGCCACGCCCACGGTCTAAACCAACCCCTACTAACCTACCGCCTACAAGCCCAATCCAAATCCGCCAAGCGCATCGACTCCGCCATCATGATCTACAACGCCTACCGCCACGCCCAATACAACCGCATCAAAGCATTCCTCTACACCCTACGCTACGCCCGCCACAGCATTTCCAAAAGAAATCAAATCAACCGGCCAAAGTGGTGATTCAAAATCACATCCATCACCGATAATAGTGCGCCCAAGCAGCCTTTAACGATTATCGTTAAGGGTTGTTTTTTGTAAACAATATATGTACTCGCGGCTCAACCGGACAGACTCTTAGCTTTTTTCTTAGAAACGCGTAAAAATTCCATGTTATACTCCATTTAAGTCATCGGCGTATCCTAGACATCCGCACATGTACACACGGCTCTCATGACAAACGTATGCAAACGTCCCTGCGTGCATCCCGTACAACACATGCCTCCGGATCGAATCGTTACCACCGGACTTACGACTCAACAAAAAGATCGGCCGATCAAGAGTC
>WQVD01000034.1 GCA_009781755.1 Defluviitaleaceae bacterium
CCAACGCCAACGCCAACGCCAACGCCAACGCCAATTGTCCTGCAATAGCGACAACACACAACCCTTACGAATGGCATTGGCTGCTGGCACGCCACCGCGACCGTAACACATGGGAAATCCCCGGCGGCCGTATCGAGCCGGGCGAATCCCCCCGCGACTGCGCCCAACGCGAATTATATGAAGAAACCGGCGTACAAACCCAATGGCTGGATCCGGCATTTGATTATTGCGTGCACAACAACGGCGTATATTCCGTGGGGCAGGTGTACCTGGCAGATGTGACCATTTCCGGCACCGATACAACCGCTACATTACCCGCCATCCCACCCAACAGCGAAATGATCGAAACACGCCTTTTCCCCACCCTACCCCCTGCCGATGCGCTCACTTACCCGCACATCCAACCCGTCTTGAACAAAGCTTTTCAAGATTGGCTGGCGTTAAACACCCCCGACGAATACCGCGACTTATACGATGCTGACCGCAACCCACTGGGCATCCTGCACCGGCGCGGCACCCCCCTGCTGCCCAACACTTACAACACCGTAGTCCGCGCATGGCTCGTCAACGACACCGGCCAAATCCTCATCACCCAACGCGCCCTAACCAAATTGGGCGGCCCCGGCCTATGGGAAGTCCCCACCGGCTCTGCCACTGCAGGCGAAACCGGCCAACTTTCCGCCCGGCGCGAACTCGCTGAAGAAGCGGGCATCACCGTGCCGCCGGAATGCGGCGAAATATTTTTCACCCAACGCAAAGATTGGGCGTTCTGGGATAATTGGCTCTTCCGCCACAATTACAACCTCGCCGACGTGGTATTGCAAGCAGGCGAAACCATAAACACCCGCGCCGCCACCGTGGAAGAAATCCGCGAAATGATAAAAAAAGGCACCTTCATACCACAAGTCGCAGACGAATTGGAACATCTCGCGGTGGTAATAAAGGCGCAATAAATTATTTTCCACGTTAACTATTTTTTACATTTCAAGAAGTAGTAACACATGCTCCACCCATGTAAGGCTCGCCGGGCTTGCCGTGGTCAAAATACACTTGTTAAGCACGCCTCATTCATTGCTTTCATGTAAATAGTTTTCATGTTCTTTCACAAAATCTCGACGCATGTTCTTATCGTGTTTTTTCACAAAAGCTGTTGACAGCTCTTCGGCTGATACGCCGTAACACGTCATCAAGTCTGTGAAATACATGAGTGTATCGGTTAATTCTTCAACAAATGCCTCACGCACAGCTTCATCTTTCATTATTGCATTATCACCACGCTTTTTGATAATCGCAACAAGTTCACCCATTTCTTCGAACATCCATAACAATGAAAAATGTCCGTTTTCAGGCGTTATGGAAAGCCACTTATCCTTCATCTTGTATTGCAGCGCGTTTTGCATAGCGATTAAGTCGCTAATTTTCAAATCATGCACTATTATCCCTTCTCCTGTTCAATGCATAATTACTACGCACTTATCACCGTGGTGGTGCATAAGTGCGTTCTTGCTTTAAAACAATATTTCATTACCGCTTTTTCAGTCGGATGCATTTTATAGGCTCATAACAGGCGATGCACGTTATTTTATTGTAACTTCTCCAATCAAATTCGCGCCCAATTCCGCGCTCCATATGTCATAGTTGGCAAATTGGATGCAGCGTTTGTTGGCGCTTTTTTCGTTGGGGTCGTTGATTTTGAGGAACAGGTCGTATTCGCCTGGCGGGAGGTTGCCGAAGTCGGCAACTTTCACTTCGAAGGCGGCGTTGTGCCATGTGGCTTGGTTAGTGGCGCGGCCATCGCAGTCATCGGCGGCGCGCCATTGTCTTGCGTCGATGTCCACAGTGGTGGCAAAGGGGCCAATCCGTGGGAATTTATTGATTTTGGGCATCAGGACGGCTTGGACGCGTTTTTGGTTGATGATATTGCCGAAGCCTACGTTTTGAATTTTTCCTTCCCATTTGATTGACCCGTTTTGCGCCGCCGCTTCATTTATATAGGATTCGCGCAGTACGAGGCGGTATCCCAAGCGGTCACGCATGAACACCATGCCGCTGCGCCCGTCGTACACCGGGTCGAAAATGGCCGTGCGGGCCACGCCGTCGTGAGGCTGGACGAAGGGCGCGGTCACGTTTTTCTCGTTGTATACGAAGTCATTCCACACGCGATGCACTCCGGCGGCGTAGGCACAATTGAGGTGCGTCGTCCGCACATAAGCCGCCTCGTAGGGCACGCTGGGGAAGTGCGGATAAATATTGCGGGGGTCGTCGAACGCACCAATTGTATTGGTTTCGCCGCCGTAGAAGTTATTCATGCCGCGGATGCAAGTCAACGTGCGGGTGCGGTTCACTTCTCCGCCTACGAAAGCCAACCCCTTTTGATAAGCGCCCTGATCGGTAAAATCCGCGCCACCCAGCGAATAACTGTCGTTGAACATGCCAAAACGCGCCGCCCGCGTACCCGGCTGGGGCGTGGGGATAATATTCGTGTAATTGTAATCCGTGCCGTATTCATCGTTGTGCCAAGACATCAAAAATCCCGCACACGCCAGCACCGAACGGCTCGGCGGCACATTGTCCAGCAACATGTTAAGCAACCAGCGGTTGGCCTCCTTGCTGTTGGCATACGTCGAGGAATGCATCTCGCCCCAAGGCCCAAAAAATCCGCCCTTCACCGCCATAATCACATCTTCATACTCCGCGAAGATATTGCCAATCTGCCAAAAATGATACTGCACCCAGTTCTTCTCCTCGTGGCCGGGCACGCCGCACAAATCCGACCCTTCCAACGGAGCTTCCACCGCCAAGCCATCGCCCTTGCCGCCGTGCGAGGCATAACGCCCGCCGCTTTCATACCATTTGCGCCCACGCGCCGCACCCGGCTCCGGGTCGTGCAACGGCCAATCGTAGCCATTCCGATTGTTGTAAGTATAACCCTGTCCGTCGTAACTGAACTTGGTGATGGCCACGGCCTCGCTGTCGCGCACTTGTTGCAAAGCCGCGCGGATGTACGCCAAAGCCGCTTCGGTCAACGGCTGCGTCGTACCATAAACAGGCGGCGCGGCACCGGGCGCACTCCATTCCCCCAACGGCAACCCGTCCAACGGCGCATTCGACGAAAAATTCTTGAGGTCGATTTCCATGTATACAATTCGGCAGTCTACGGACACCGTCGTGCCCGCGATGGTGTTGGATAGTTGCGGGAAGGTTGAGGTTTCGCCCGCTTCAACGGGTACTTTGTAGGAATTGGGGCGGTAGTAACCGCGGTCGGGGTTGGGGATGTCTACTGGGTTTTCGGTGTAGTTTAAGTTTTGTGGTTGCATTTGGCACCTCCATTTTTATCTTATATATTCACGTATACTAATGATTATATTACGATCTTCTCTGTTTAAACTCCAGTTTAATTCGTCAATAGTAATACTGAATGATCGTTCCCGAAACATAAATCTTTCAACATGGCCGCTTCTCACTGATCTTGAGCGCGTGTTTTGTCTATACGATGTGATATTAACAGAAGCAATTAATGAATTAATACTGGTCGGACTAATAGTAAGTTGGCTTTCTTCATTGCGGTATGTTCGACCTTCCATTATCACAACATTTTCAGAAATAATTATTGGTGTTTCAAAATTCGCACTTTCGTTAACTCCCGAATACTCTTCTGCCTCGATTTCGTTTAATGAATCATCAAATTTAATTGCTTCATCCACGACAAACTCATGATTTACATCGCTAGAATAATAATTCATAGGATATCTTTGTTGATAATCTACGGATGATGGATTAGAAAACCTCAAATTCAATATCCCCAAAATGATACCAACGACGACACCAATAACAGTTATAATCGCCATAACTATTTTGAATGTATTTGAATCTGCATTTGGCACTTTATCTTTTAATTTGACAAACCACTTTTTCATATAGCACCTTCCCGTATTTGACTGATAAAATCAATATGATCCAACATTTGTCCAAACAATTATACCATGCAACCGTATCAGAGGTATTGTTGCAACTCATCTTCTTGACGACGCGCACTCAATGCGTATAATTAATGCAACGGAGGTGAAGTCGTGAAACGCAGGGATTTAATCAAACGCTTGGAAGCCAACGGCTGGCGTTTTCTACGGCACGGTGGCAATCACGATATATATACTAACGGCACGCGTACCGAACCCATCAGCCACGCAAGAGAAATCGACGAAATCCTCGCCAAGAAAATATTAAAACGAAACGGAATAAATATAAAATAAATGTCTCAATAACCCGAAAAGAGGCCAATCATGAAAATCGCATACCCCACCATCATCACCAAAGGCAAAACCCACTACCTTGCGTCCATCCCCGATTGCCAAATTGACACGCAGGGCGAAAGCATCGTGGACGCCATCGAAATGGCGCGCGATGCAATCAGCATTTGGTGCATCTGCGAGCAGGACGAACAACGCCCGCTTCCCACCCCCTCCGCCCCATCGCAAATCAAACACAAAAAAGGCGATATCGTCACATTGGTGGACGCAGACCTCGCCGCGTATCGTAAAAAATTGGACAACCGCACCGTGCGCAAAAACCTTACCATTCCCTCATGGCTCAACGAAGAGGCTGAAAAACAAAACGTGAATTTCTCGCAGATATTACAGCAAGGGCTCAAAGAGCATTTGCAACTCGCATAAAAATTTACCGTTGATTTTCTCTCGCCCGTATTCAGTCGATTAGTGTGACTCATCGATTGAATACGGTATTTTTTTGCATCGCATTCTTCGCGCGCATTTTTGCAACATTTCTACGCACAACTTCCCCCATCGAACGATTCCCCCACCCCCACGTATGTATAGTTGTATGAATTGAAAACAGACTTGTCGATGCGGTCTTTAGCCGCAATTCTGCGTCAGCGCTTCCTTGCGTGCTGCCAGCACGCCGCGTCGGCACTTTCTTGACTTGCGGCTAAATCCTCGCATCGGCAAGCCCATTTTCAACTCATGCAACTATATAACCGCGCCCTTCCCCGTTTCACAAAATTACCGTATAATGGAAGCGACGCAACAAAACGTTCCACACAAATACAACGGACAACTCAGCAGGAGGCACATCATGGGATACTTAGGCATTGACTTGGGCACGACCAATTCGGTAGCAATCATTTACAACGACAAGAAGGACACGCTGGATGTAGTGCGGGTAGACGGCACGGACGAAATCTTGCCCTCTGCCGTGTGTTATGGGTCGGACGGTACGATTGTGGGTGCCGAGGCCAAGGCCGGTGCCATTGTGTACCCGGAGTCCACGGTGCTGTCGGTCAAGCGGTTGATGGGCACGGCTGATCCTATCCATTTGGGCGAAATGGTGCGCACGCCGGAGGAGATTTCGGCCGATATTATCCGCAAGCTGAAGCGCGCCGCCGAGGAACAAGCGGGCGAGAGCTTCGAAGAAGTGGTGATTACGCACCCCGCGTATTTTAATGACCGCCAAATTTTCGCCACCAAGCAGGCGGGGTTGATGGCGGGTTTTAAGAATGTACATTTGTTGAGCGAGCCCCTCGCGGCCGCTATTGAATACGGCTACCGCCAGTCCTACGCGCAGACATTGCTGGTCTACGACTTGGGCGGCGGTACTTTTGATGCTTGCGTGTTGCAAGTGTCCAAGGATGAAAACGGGCAGGAGATTTTCCAAGAACTCTCCGACGTGGGCGATATGAACTTGGGCGGCGATGACTTTGATGCCGAGTTGGTGCGCTGGATGAAGCAGGCCTTCACCGAAGCCAACGGCGTAGATTTGGATTCGCTCGACACCGCCGAGCGTAAACGCGTGATGCAAAAACTGCGTCAAGAAGCCGAACAGACGAAGAAGAAGCTCTCCGGCACCAATAAAGTGGCCGTGCGCATCAACCCCTTGTGCATCATCGAGGGCGTGCCCAAAAACTTGAACGCCGAAATCACCCGCGAGGAATTTGAAGCGCTGATTCGCAAATATGTAGACCGCAGCCGCGATATTATTGAAGAAGCCCTCAAGCGCGCCGACCGCAGACCCGACGAAATTTCTAAGGTGGTGCTGGTGGGCGGCTCCACGCTCATCCCCATGGTGCGCCGCATGGTGGCCGGGTATATCAAGGAGCCCTATCGCGCTACTGACCCCGCCAAATCCGTGGCCATGGGTGCGTCCATTTACAATTACCTCATCCACCTGCCCATTTCCAACGTCAAGGTGGGGCAAGTGTCGCGCCATGTGTTTGGTACCGAGGCCGTTACCAACATCGCCACGATGGAACGGCAGGCCATCCCCATCATCCCCATGGGCAGCCCCATTCCGTCGCGTTTTACCGACTCCAACTTCGCCAGCATGTCGGGTGCCACGCGTGTTAACGTGGATGTTTTTCAATGGGAAGAAGGGCAAGAAGCTGACCGCAAATACGTGGGCACGGTGGCACTCAGCGGCTTGACGGGCACCACCCAATTGGAAATCACCTACGCCATCGACGAGAACAACATCTTCGAAGTTTACGTGACCGACCTGGCCACCGGCCGTGCCGAACGCGCAGAATTTGACCGCACCAAAACCGCCCCACCACCTAAGCGCGGCATTAGCACCGGCGGCAGCGACAAAGTCAATGTCGTGTTCATCATCGACACCACTGGCTCGATGGACACTTATATCAACGGCGTCAAAGACCGCGCCATCGAGTTTGCCAACATCCTCGCTTCCAAGGGCGCGGCATACAAACTCGGGCTCATCGGCTTCGGCGATTTGGGCGAGAAGGAAAAACCCAGCGTATACAACTTCACCGATGATATCCCCAAATTCCAAAAGCAAGTCAAAAATATCCCGCGCACGTATGGCGGCGACATCCCCGAATCCTCGCTTGACGCATTGGAAACGGGTGTCGAGCTGCTTAACTCACACCGCGACGACGGAGCAGCGCGTAATATCTTTATATTAATCACCGACGCGCCACCCCACGTTCCCACCGAAAGCGGCAAATTCGTGGCCAATATCTGCGAAATGCTGCAAGCGCGCAACGTCACCACCTACGTTGTAGCCCGCAAAGACCGCGAATCCATCGATGCCTACGACCCGGTGACCAAGCCCAACGGCAAGTATTACGACTTGAATGACAAGTTCTTCGACATCCTTGATAATATTGCGATGAGCATTGCGGAGTTGATACGGCTGTAATACAAGCTAATTATCGACGGGACGGATGATTCACTTTATTGGGAGACACCCGCGAACGAATGTAATTTTGATACAAAACAAGAAAAGAGGGTTGATTCGCTTAGCGAATCAACCCTCTTTTGTGTTGTAACATTGATGCACCACTATAAATACATTTCTTGCAATAACCTGGAAAACATTATTGGATTATCTGCTAATTTCGGTTTGCCTAGGGCATCCAACATATCAATTGGCAAGTGATCCATTACCTCGGAATCCAAAACAATTGGAAATTTTGCGTCGGGTGCAAAAAATATAAATCTTCCGCATTGCATAATTTCATAGATAATTTGATTAAGGTTGGGGCTTACTAGCGGCTTTGCAATCATTATATCTGATATTTCATTTGGACAATCCATGTAGAAATCTACATTGCCTTCGGGTATGGTGACTACTACGTATGCCTCTTCTATTCTGATTGGATATTTCGAAAGCACCGCATGAATTTGGGCATGGGGAATAAATTGCGGATCACCATTATTATAAGCTTGGAGATACCATTCTTTACTCATCGTACAGCCTTACCGGTAGTCGTGTTCGACGGATGATGTGTGGGGGGCGGTGTAGACTTCTACGGCATAATCGTGGGGGTCGTGGGGGTTGACGTATACGGTTGCGTTGTAAGCCGCATTTGCGTACATAAATGAATTGCTTTTTACCAAGCAGGTTTTGCCCTCGTTGTTGGTGTAGGTGCATTCTGCGTGCACGGAACGACTGCCACCGGCCGTTACGCCGTGCCGCGGAACGATGCGTGTGATGGTTGCGGAATAATTGATGCCGGTGGTTTTGAGTAATTCCAATTTATTTTGTTGCTTGCGCACGATTGCGCGGAAGATGACCGAGATGGTGCATTCGATGATGCCGCCGAACGCAACCCCTATGGCTGCCCAGCGAAGGCCCATCACCGCGCCCGGATAGTCACCCACCGCAAAACTGACGAAAAACAGGATGGCACTGACGACCAGTAATGCGCCGCCTACGATGCCGTTGACCATGCTGATTAATTGCATGGTGTTTCTTACCGGTTTGATTGCGTACCCGTCGGTTTTTCTTTCCATTTGTGGTGCGTTTGAATAGTAATTCATGGCTTGTGTCATGATACGTCCTCCTTATTGATTGTAAGGTTTAATAAATTCCGAAAATGGCTTTTGTTCCTTGATGAATCGAATCCAGCGCAAGACGTTGTGGCTGTTTTGCAAGCCGTAGTATAGCGTGGATATGCCGTAGTAATCTGAGTCGCTCATGCCCTCGGTGGGCAGTATATTGGCGATGTTTTCGAATTGCATGAGCCTTTGTTGGACGAGGATTTCATATTCTTGTAAGCGTTGGTCGCGTATTGTTTTGGGTAATTCGCCGTAGAAGAAAATTTGTGCCAGTTGCGCCTCGCCGGCGGCTTTTATATCTATGGGGGCGGATAACCATGCCATAAACATTTCTCGTCCTTGGGCGGTTGCTTTGTAATACCGCTTGAGCCGCTTACCTTGCATTTGTACACTCGAATCGAGCAATCCTTTGTCCGTTAGGTCTTTGAGCGTGGGGTACATACGCCCGTAGCTTACTTTGTAAAAATTGCCGATGCTGTTTTCTACCTCCTTTTTTAATGTCGTATCCGGTTTGTTCTTTGTCCAAAACCATACCGATCAGGATATAATCAAGCATTGCGCACCTCCTTGGATGTATCTATTGGATATATTCTGTAATCTTATATTTTCTTTGTCAACCTTCCTCTGCCGCGTATGCGGATTTGTTTCAATCGCAAACCCATTCTACAATGCCAATTCTTAACCGGTCTTTAATTAATTCTTATTTGTTTCTTAACGCGACTATCGCTTGCGACACGAGACATTTGGCAGGTTGAATGTCATGGGGAGCTTGCGACACGAGACATTCGACAGGTACAATGGTTGCATGAAAACAAAACTTGAACTTTTGGCTCCCGCGGGCAGCCCGGAAACATTGCGTGCCGCCATCAAAGCCGGTGCCGATGCGGTATATTTGGGCGCGGCTAAATTTAGCGCACGCGCCAATGCGAAGAACTTCCACGGCGATGCGCTGGCGGAGGCGATTGCTTATGCGCGGCAGCACGGCGCAGCGGTGCATTTGGCGGT
Source organism: Defluviitaleaceae bacterium (assembly GCA_009781755.1). Taxonomy (GTDB): domain Bacteria; phylum Bacillota; class Clostridia; order Lachnospirales; family WQUN01; genus WQRX01. The sequence continues at coordinate 9,315 of WQVD01000034.1, forward strand.
GAATACGCTCATGACCGACCGCGAGTTGGATGTGGCGATTCAAGTGGTTAGTCACACTAACCACTTGGGTGCGACGGCTTTTATTGTGCAGGATTTGGGGTTGGGAGCGCGGATACGCAAGATGTTTCCGCAGGCGGTGTTGCATGCCAGCACACAAATGACCGCCAAAACCTTGGCCGATGTGCAAGCGTTGGGGCGGTTGGGATATACCCGCGTGGTGATGGCGCGGGAATTATCAGCGGTACAACTGCGCGAAATCGCTGCAGGTACGGACGTGGAACTGGAAGTGTTTGTGCACGGGGCGTTGTGCTCGTCGGAGTCGGGGCAGTGCTTGATGAGCGCGTTTTTGGGAGGTGCAGCGGGTGGGCGCAGTGCCAATCGTGGTGGATGCGCGCAGCCGTGCCGCTTGCCGTACACGGCGGGCAGCATCAAAACGCGCAAACCATTCCCCCCCGCGCAAAGCAACAACCCTTCCGCTGCGCCGCTGTTGAGCCTCAAAGATTTATGCTTGATTGACCACGTGGGCACGTTGGCGCAGATGGGCATCGCGTCGCTTAAAATCGAAGGCCGCATGAAGGGTGAGGAATACGTGCGCACGGTCGTGGGTGCGTACCGCAAGGTGTTGGATGGCGGCGTGCTTTCCAGCAAAGAGCGGGAGCGGTTGTTTGCCGTTTTCAACCGCGGGGGGTACACGGCGGGGTATTTTGACGGGCATTCGGCGGGCATGTACATGGACGCACTGTCCAATCCGTATGGTGGGGGGCGCAAATGATTACCTTTGTGGCGACATGTTTGACCGCCAAGCAGGCGCATGTTTGCGCCGACTTTGGTATAACGGTGGTGCAGCGATATGCGCGTTCCATTGGCGAGGTTACACCGGGGTGCGTGACAGATTTCTCCCTGCATTGCTTTAATTCGGACACGTTGGCGTTGTTACAAGATTTGGGCGTGGCGCGCGCCACCCTGCACCCCGAGCTTAACACCGCGCAAATCCGCGATATCATCAAACCCATCCCCACCGAGGCCGTCATTTATGGCCGCTTGCCGTTGATGCAGCTGGGTGTAGCGTTGCACAAGGGTACGGATATACTCACCGACCGCACCGGCGCGAATTTTCCAGTACATGGGCATACGGTGTACAACGCCGTACCCCTTTACGTAGCGGATAAATTGGCACCCATTGAAAAAACCGGATTGACGCACGGGCGGCTGGCCTTCACCATAGAAACCGCCGACGAAACCCGCGCGGTCATCAAGGCCTACTTGAACCGCCAAAAAAGCAAAAGCGCATTCACGCGGGGTAAATGGCGTTAATCGCTCAATTTTTCCACGCTTGACTATTTTGCGCTTTGCGTACATATATATTGGTGGCGGGGTTTGGGCTACACGAATTTGCCCCGTGCAGAAACTGCGAAAAGAGGCGCGCATGAATATAAAATCATTTTTAATCGGCCTGGCGGCGGGGGCATTTATCGCCGTGATCATTACTTTTACAGCCATTGGGTATTCCACGCGGGCGCAATGGGGCGACACCGCGCGCCCCGATGTCATCGTCTCCGAAATCCTGGGCATGCTGGAGCGCTACTCCATCATCCCCTTCGAACAGGAAGAACTGCTGACCAATATGTATCGCGGTTTGCTGGACGCCGTGGATGACCCGTACACACAATTCTTTGATCAACAAGCGTTGCAAGCCTTCCAAGCGCGCACAGCCGGGGTATTTGCGGGCATCGGCATCACCAGTTTCATGGATCCGGAAACGCGGACGCTTACGGTAGGCGCGGTGTTTCGCGGGTCGCCGGCAGAAGGTGTGGGCATGTTGTCTGGCGACGGCATTATCGCGGTCGATGGCGCCAACATGATCGGCCATTCGCAGGAATATGTAGTCAATCTGATACGCGGCCCCGTGGGCGAGGCTGTAACCCTGACCCTACGACGCGATGGCATCGATTTTGACGTAGAAATCATCCGCGCGCTCATCGAAGTTCCCACCGTATCGCACGAAATGTTGGATAACCATGTAGGGCTCATCCGCATCGATTCCTTCGACCGTGTAACGCCGGGGCAATTTAACCTGGCATTGGAAGAACTCACCGAACAAGGCATGACGGGGCTGGTCATTGATGTGCGTAACAACCCCGGCGGGTTGATGACTTCGGTTATTCATATCACCAACCAATTTCTGCCGCCGGACGTACACGCCACCTACACCGAACATGCAGGCGGCCGCCGCGAATACGCCATCACCTCCGCCGAACAACTCGGCCTGCCACTGGCCGTCCTAGTCAACGGCCGCAGCGCCAGCGCATCCGAAATCTTGGCCGCCGCCGTACAAGACACAAACGTGGGCACCGTCGTTGGCACGCAATCCTTCGGCAAAGGTACCGTACAAAACCTCATGTACCTCACCGACGGCAACGCCATCAAGATGACCATCGCACGCTATTACACTCCCAACGGCATCTCCATCCACGGCACAGGCATCACCCCCTGCATCATTGTAGCAATGGATGAAGACTTGGCACGACGCGTAGGCACACTCACTTTTGAAGAAGATTTACAATTACAAGCCGCATGGGGGCAAGTGCAGCGGTAAAAAATACCTGAAAAGTGTTGACAGCGAATTTTAAAATTGGATATAATAAAAACAGGTTATGGCTAGTAACCACAACCTGTTGTATTGCACAGTCGCTTCCGGCTGGCTTTACGTCTTAATCGTTTTCATGATCAAGGCCGCATTCCTTGCACGGTGGGCGGCCTTTTTTCTTGCGTTTTATTGAGTGCCGGCCAGCCAAATAGGCTAAAATCATGCCCAAGGCGGTTTGTAAAAAGGCATACAAATCCACGAAGTTAAAAGATTCCATAAGCATTCACCTCCTTTCTGCCATTGATAGGGCGAAAAAGACGTGAAGCCAGCCGTCCCACGACTGTACGCGCATATACTAACACACGGCTTGTCCAAATGATACATATGTTCGATTTTTTTGTGCATCATGCAAAATGATGCACTTTTTTTGATGTTGCATTCACCGCATGTTATGATTTACGCAGCTGCACCGAAGGGATTGGACGCAATGGAATATAAGATAAAAAAACTAACACCGGATGACTTGACCCCGAATTTGCTCCAACATTTCACACGTTATCAAGAAGTAAAAAAATGTTGGCGGCATGAAAACGGCGCTTGGGTGTTGAAAGACATCCCCTTCATCGACGATTGGGACAATGCAAAAAAAAACGAAATCATCACCATCGACTTGCCGCGTTGTATGGATGGCGGCGGTACGGTTTGGGGTGTGTTTAATGTGCGCGGGCATCTCATTGCATTTGCTAGTTTGTCGGGTGTTGCGTGGGGTAGTAGTGGGCAATATTTACAACTCATCCAATTGCACACCTCGCGAGAGTATCGCGGATTGGGTATTGGCAAAGCCCTTTTCGCGGTAGTGGCGGATCATGCGCGGCAATGCGGCGCACGCAAACTCTACATTTCCACGCATTCGTCCGAAGAATCACAACATTTTTACTTTCGCGTTGGTTGCGTAGATGCGGCAGAAATCAACACCGCAATTACCACGCGCGAACCGTATGACCGACAAATGGAGTTTGTGCTATAATCCCCCAAAATCTTGCAAATCTCATGAAACATTCATAAGGAGCCATAAAAATGAAAACTTTCTATGTAACTACGCCCATTTATTATTTCAACGGCGAGCCGCATTTGGGGCACACGTATTGCACTGTCGCGTCTGACGCGCTGGCGCGGTACAAAAAGCAGCGCGGCTACGATGTTAAATTCCTAACCGGCGCGGACGAACACGGGCAAAAAGTGGAACGTGCCGCCGCCGAAGCAGGCGTATCCCCGCAGCAGTGGTGCGACGACTTGGCCGTCAAATACAAGGCCGCGTGGCAAATGCTGGACATTGAATACGATTATTTCCAACGGACCACCAACCCCGCGCACATGGCGGCGGTGCAAAAAATCTTCAAAAAACTCTACGATCAAGGCGACATTTACAAGGGCAGTTACGAAGGCCTCTATTGCACCCCGTGCGAAACTTTCTACACCGAATCGCAACTCAAAGATGCCGACGGCAAGGTCAATCTCGTTTGCACCGCCGAAGGTTGCGGCCGCCCGGTAGAACGCATCAGCGAGGAATGCTATTTCTTCCGTTTAGGTAAATATCAGGCGCAATTGGAAGCGCATATCGAAGCCAACCCCGACTTCATCTCCCCCCCTTCCCGCCGCAACGAAATGATTAACAATTTCCTCAAGCCCGGCCTGACCGACTTGTGCGTGTCGCGCACGTCCTTCAAATGGGGCGTACCGGTGGATTTTGACCCCGGTCATGTCATGTATGTATGGGTAGATGCGCTGCCCAACTACGCCACCGCGCTGGGTTTTATGTCCGACGACGACAGCGATTACAAAAAATATTGGCCTGCCGATGTGCACGTTGTGGGCAAAGAAATCACACGCTTCCACACGATTATTTGGCCGTGCATTTTGCTGGCGTTGGGCGAGCCATTGCCCAAGATGATTTTCGGGCACGGTTTCCTTCAAATTGAAGGGAAGAAATTGGGCAAATCGCTGGGTAACGCCATCGCCCCCGCGCCCTATGTCGAAGAATTCGGCGTGGAGGCGTTGCGTTATTACCTGCTGCGCGAATTTGCTTTCGGGCCTGACGGCAACTTGACCCACGACGGCATCATCAACCGTTACAACGCCGACTTAGCCAATGATTTGGGCAATCTCCTCTCCCGCACCGTGGGCATGGTGGAAAAATACTTCGGCGGCGAACTACCCGACATTTCCGCACCGTCACCTTACGACGCTGACTTGACCGCGCTGGCTGCCGCCATGGTGCCCAAAGTCGAAGCCCATTACGACAAATTGCAATTCTCCGACGCGCTCAACGAGGCGTGGAACCTTGTGCGCCGCGCCAACAAATACATCGACGAAAACGCGCCGTGGGCCATGGCCAAGACCATCGACGCCGACCCCACCAAACGTGCCGAATTGGCCAATGTCTTGTACCACTTGGCAGAAGTCCTGCGCATCATGGCCATCGTGTCCGCGCCGGTTTTGACACGCACGCCCGATGTAATTCGCGCGCAGTTGGGCATCACGGACGCGGCTTTGGCGACATGGGAGTCGGCGAAGGATTTTGGTGCGTTGCCGCGTGGCGTGAAGGTTGAGAAGGGATTGGCGGCTTTTCCGAGGGTGGAGAAAGCTGCTGAGGTTAAAGGATAAGGTTAAAAGACGAAGGTCGAAAGATTAAGACCCCGGGCGCTGCCAAATAAGGCTTTAGCCGGCACCGGACCCGCAAGGGGCGACTCGCCCCTTGACCCCTATGTTGGTTCCTTGGTTTATGATTTGATTCGCCCCTTGACCCCTATTTTGGTTCCTTACTTTATGATTTGGCTCGCTCCCTGACTTCTACGTTGGTTCCTTTGTTTATGATTTGATTCGCCCATTAACCCCTATGGACGGGATGGATTTTTTATGAATACGATTTTTGAGACGCATGCGCATTATGATCATAAGCAATATGATGGCGACCGTGCCGAGTTATTAACATCATTGCCGTCGTGTGGCGTGGGTGCGGTGCTTAATGTGGGATGCAGTATGGAGGCTTCGCGCGCTTCGGTTGCTTTGGCGGAGCGGTATCCGCATGTTTACGCTACCGTGGGCGTGCATCCGCATGATGCTAAGACATTGACCGAGCGTGCTATGGACGAGTTGCGTTTGTTGGCTCAGCACGACAAGGTCGTTGCCTTTGGCGAAATTGGTTTGGATTTTAACCGCAACTTTTCACCGCCGGAGGTACAGCGGCGGTGGTTATTGCGGCAGTTGGAATTGGCGCATGATTGCGCTTTGCCTGTGGTGATTCATTCGCGCGATGCGGACGAAGAGGCATTTGCTATTATTGAAGCGTCGCCGCACCGCCGTGGGGTAATTCATGCCTTTCCCGGCGATGTGGCTTTGGCCGAGCGATATATTTCGTTGGGCTTTTTTTTGGGCATTGGCGGCATTTTGACGTATGACAAAACCGGGCGGCTCAGGGCCGTTGTTGAGGCGATGCCGTTGGACAAGCTGTTGCTGGAGACCGACTGCCCCTACCTAACGCCTGTGCCGCACCGCGGCAAGCGCAACGAGTCGGTCTATCTGTCCTTCGTCGTAGACGCCATCGCCGCCATCAAAAACACATCAGCCGAAGCCGTGCGTATGCAAACTTGGCAAAATGCGTGTACGTTATTTGGAATCACGATATAAAACAATACTAGGAGGCTTCTTATGACCGCCTATCCCCACCGCATCAGTTACTACGACTTGGATTGCCACGGTTGGCTCAAATTTTCGGCATTGTTGCGGATGGTGCACATTGCGGCGGACGAAAACGCCACCGATTTGGGCATCGGCTACGCACAAATGGCACCGTTGGGCATGAGCTTTGTCCTGCAGCGCTTCAGTGCGCGGGTGTGTGAAGCCGACGGCATTCAACGCCTGCCCCACTACGGCGAAGAAGGGAAAATCCGCACTTGGCCTGCCGCCATCGAACGCGGCCTGTTCATCCGCAAAGGCGCTATGCACAATAAAAAAGGCCACAAACTGCTCGAATGGGCAAGTTTGTGGCTTTTATTTGATTTAAATCATCGCAAAATATTAAAGGCATCGGCACTGCCAATCGATACATCCACGTTGCTCATGGGCGACTGCGGCGTACAAATCGCCCCCGCGAAAATCACCCACCTCGCCGATGCATCCAATGCACCGATTCACACCTTCACCCACACGGTGCGCTACGCCGATACGGACACAAACGCCCATATGAACAACGCCGTCTACGGCGACTTGGTGGGCAATGCTGCCTTCCCGCTAACGCAAAATGCGCCCGCGACGACCCCATGGACACAACTCGACATCAATTATTTATCCGAGGCCAAACCCAACGAAGCCATCACCATTACCACTCAATATGTACAAACCGATTCTGCCAAATTTATCGAAGGCACCCTACCCACCTCCGGTAATTCAACCCCCAAGCGGATTTTCACCGCATTTGTGAAGTAGGCAGCCCCTAATCATCCAACGCAACATAATCCCACATAACGCCGATGATATTATAATTCGCCATGCCTTCTGTCCGTACCTGAAACTCTTCATACGCGCCCACAAACGGTGCAACCGCACGATGAAAGCGCCGCTCCAACGCAAACATGCCACCCTTGTAAAATTCCTTCTTTTTTACAATCGGTTTAATATACGTCCCGTTGGCGAACATTTCAGCTACAGGATATTCCATGGCGCTCATCCTTTCATTTGCGGTTATAATCAATTTTGACTATATCATTTGCATGTACATACTTCAATTATTCGCGCTTTTTTGCGCGATTTTTTTTGTAACGACAAATATAACACCGATAACGGCGATTATGGCGGATGTGATTAATATAATTATTAATATTTTACGATTCGCGTTAGATGTTTCGTATAGGGTTTCGTCATACACAAGGGTTTTATATTCTTGTGGCTCTTGGTCTGATTCTTCTTGCGGTTCCGGTTCCTCCGGCGGTTCCGGCTCCTCCGGCAATTCCGATTCCTCTGGCGGTTCTGGTGCTTCCAACACTTCGGTGGTGTCCACGCGGATGGTTAGCATGTGCGTGTGATGGTAGCGGTGCGTTTGCCACCACCGAATTTCCGTGTACATATTCCAAAATGAATAGTAATACACATTGCCAAACGACGCGGTGTTGTCGATAAATTCAAATACAATGTGATCGGTCGGGTCTATTTCCGTTGCGCTGAAAAGCAGCTCCATGTTCAATGGCATAAAGTATGCATCGGGAACGATTTGCCGCGCTGTGAAACCTGGCGATGCAAGTGTACGATATATGCGAAATTCCCGCTCCTCGCGCCAGCTTAGCGACCACGCGCCAAACAAATAGCGTAATTGCACGCCGCCGCAATCTGCACGTTCTACTTGATAACGTACTTCAGCAATATCTTCCCAAGTGTTGCCTCTGCGGCGCATGACGTGTGGTACATCGTCGATATACAGCGTAAAGATATCAATAGGCGTCGCAGTGATATCCACCACCACGCGATGGTCATCAAAACGTGGCTGTTGGTTCAGATTTGCTTCTTGGCAAACGCCTGTCATGTGCCAAATCAATTGTGCTTGTTCTGGCTGGCTTATGGTGAGTTCGATTCGACCGTCTTCTAATTCACGCATAGAGACAGGTACCCACCACCGCGTTTCCCACTCCTGTTGCATACTCCTTTGTTCAACTATGCGATGCATCGGAGCGATGGAATTAAAAAATGGGCGGTTAAATCCATGTTGTGATATTTGCAACTCCGCAGGCCACACGGTGCTTTCGTCCACAATGGGGCTGTCAAAATGCGCGGTGTCTATCCACAACCCCGATAATTGTTGCAATAATGCCACCAATTCTTGCGGTTTCGGCGAATCGGGTGGTGATGCAGGCGCGCGTGTCTCGGTTTTGAATCCCACCCATACGCCTTCAACATCAATATTTTCCCATGGCGTTTGAGGTAAGCAACCACAAGCCTCTACATATATATACCCGTGCATGCTGCACCTTGGAAAATGCCCCCACCATGTTTTGTAATCCAATCCCAACAACGCCGCAAGACGCGTTATATCCACAAAAACATCGCCGTCGGCAATCATTGCGTCCAATATTTCACGTTGCGCTATATCCACCCATGCATCGCCCGTAGGCATCATTGCATTCACCACAAATGTGAAGGCAGGTTCCGACTCGCCGTCGATACCCAGTACGACGCGTTGCATGACCTCATTCACAAAGTCATTGCCCCCATAACCGCTGGGCAATCCCCAATGTGCGTCCGCGACAGGCGCAAACTCTGCGCCCGTTGGCGTGTAAGGTGCACCCCGTACAATCCAAATATCCCACCGGTCGTCCGGCGGAGTGCGCACGTCAAATCGCGCTGATGTATCACGAAATAAATAAGCCGCATCTGCCAATCGCAAATACGGTCCCGTGCCATATGTCGTAAATATACCCACTTCAAAGACTTCACCGTTCACTAATATCTGTGATTGATGTGAATTTATCGCATCCGTTGTCGCCCGTAGTGTTACGGGAATCAACAAAACCAGCAGCAATATACACACGATGATAAATTTTTTCACACCATCCCCACCCTTCCCGCGCATTTTATCAGAACATCAAAAAAAGCCCAATCAGTTGGTGGCAATTTGCCACCAACTGATTGGGCTTTATCCAATTATTAATTCTGTTGTCGTGCCGTCCGTTATTCCTTCTCGCCGCGGTTGCGCACGATAAAGTGCAGCGGCGTGCCCGCAAAACCAAACGCCTCGCGGATTTTGTTTTCCAAGAACCGCTGATACGAAAAGTGCATGAGCCGCTTGTCGTTGACGAATAGCACAAACGTGGGCGGTTTGATAGACACCTGCGATATATAATAGATCCGCAGCGCTCTACCCTTGTCTGTGGGCGGCGCGTGGATGGCGGTGGCCTCGATGAGGACTTCGTTGAGTGTGCCGGTGGAGATGCGCATGGCGTGGTTTTGGTACGCGGCGTGTATTTCGGCGAATAACTTGGCCACGCGCTGGCCGGTGAGGGCGGAGATATACATCTGCGCGGCGTAGGGCATGTAACCCAACTCGCGGTGCACTTTGGCTTCGAATTCCTTCATCGTCTTGTCGTCTTTTTCGATTTTATCCCACTTATTGACGGCGATGATGGCAGCCTTGCCACGCTCGTGGGCGATGCCTGCGATTTTGGTGTCCTGCTCGCTGATACCCTCCTCCGCGTCAATGAGCAGCACGCACACATCGCACCGCTCGATGGCGGCGATGGCGCGGATGATGGAATACCGCTCGATGTTCTCCTTGATGCGCGATTTGCGGCGCAGCCCTGCCGTGTCGATGAACAGATAATCGTTGCCATCGCGTGTGGCGAAGGTATCGACCGCATCCCGCGTGGTACCGGGGATGTCCGATACAATCACGCGCTCCTCGCCCAAAATCTTGTTAATCAACGACGACTTGCCCGCGTTGGGACGGCCTACGATGGCCACTTTGATACGGGTATCTTCTTCTTCCTCTTCGCCACCCTTGGGGAAGTGTGCGGCCACATCGTCCAACAAATCGCCCAAATTCAACGCCTGTCCAGCAGAAATGGGAACCGGATCGCCAATGCCCAACTCGTAGAATTCATACAATTCGTCGTGCGCTTTTTGCGGGGTATCCACTTTATTGACTGCCAGCACCACGGGCTTTTTAGAACGACGCAGCACGTCAGCCACTTGGCGGTCGGCATCCACCACGCCGCTTTTGATATCGCACAAGAAAATAATCACATGCGCCGTTTCAATAGCGGCTTCGGCTTGGCGGTACACGTGCTTGGTGATGATATCGTCCGCGTCTTGGTCGAGCCCGCCAGTGTCTATGAGCGTGAAGGGGCGATTGAGCCACTCCGTATCGGCGTACAGCCTATCCCGCGTGATGCCGGGGGCATCGTCCACGATGGCGGTTTTGGTGCCGGTGATGCGGTTAAATAAAGTAGACTTGCCCACATTGGGGCGGCCTACGATGGCTACTAATGGCTTGGACATGGGTAAAACTCCTTTCGTATGTGGCAATTATACCATAAAATCAGCATTTCTCCCTTTGCTTCCGTAGAACACACTCCAAGCAAAAACGCCAGTTGGTCGCAACTTGCGACCGACTGGCGTTTCATTATTAATAGCGAAGCCGTTTTATATTTCCGATGGAAGCATACCCATTGGCGGTACGGGTCTTACCGACGGGCGTGGCGCGGGCGCAACGGGGGGCTGCGGCCTTACCGGCGGTTGGGGCTGTATCGGTGGCCGAGGTGCGGGCGCGATGGGAGGTTGCGGCCTTGCCGGCGGTTGGGGTTGTATCGGTGGCCGGGGTGCAGGCGCGATGGGAGGTCGTGGGTTTACCGGTGGCCGCGGCTGAACAGGCGGGCGCGGTGCAGGTGTAATGGGCGGCCGTGGCCTTATCGGCGGACGCGGTGCGGGCATGATGGGGGGGCGCGGTCTTATGGGTGGACGCGGCCTTACCGGCTGCTGCACCGCAAAATGCGCCGTTATCATCATGTTGCTCCAAACATCAAGCACCCTATGCGCTTGGCCACCCGAAGACACACGCCCCGTCGTTAAATTCGTAAACGTCCAATGACTAAAAATAAAATTGGGTGACGGCGACGCAAATATTTCAATCCTTGTGCCCCCGGCATACCAATGCCCCCGCAAATCGGGCCGTTGCGACGGTGTCAAAATCCATGCATTGCCCCTAGAAGCATCACCCGTACCAATTGTAACCGAAAATTCCCGCACGGATGGTTGCGGCAATATACCGATAGGCGGTACGATTTGATTAAAAGCCTCCACGGCTTCGTCTTCAAACACGACTTCACGCTCGTTTGGTTTTACATGGTCATGCGGCGGTGTTTGTATTTCCATTGATTCACCCAATTGCACTGCGGGTACCATCCTCGCCGATAGCACACTTCGCTCCGCATCAAAAACCATCACATCCAAGAAAACCATGGTGACATAGTCTTCCGCTTCCACCTTCACATCGCAAACGGCATAAGGGGTATATACATAGTTTTCTTCCGGCGCATGCGTGTTCGGCGGGGTTGGCACGACAAATTCATCTATTTGCCCGCGCACGTTCGTTTCCGCGGCATGTAGCATCCCCTCTTCGTTGTAAACCGTGACTTTCGCACCGATTATTGGCTTACCATCACAAGATGCGCTAATTTCAACATGTAAAAATCCGTTTCCCATTTTAAGCTCCTTACGGCATAGATAATGACATCCTATGCCACACAAGGCGCATCGTGCCAATAAGCACCTTTTTTCAAATGGTACATACCCTAATAGCACGTATTAATATTAGTGAAGGAGATAGACCCATGAATTGCAATTGCACAAACGGCTGCCATCAATGCGGCCACGAACCGGTAAGAAGGCAAGTATTCAACTGCCCGGGCTCCCAACGCGTAATCAGACATGAACATGTAGTCAAACACCGCCACGATATCATCAATGAATATGACGTCATCCACGAGCACGAATTTAACACCCGCGATGTCGTAAGAGAACGCAAAGAAGTATGTCACAACGACTTCACCACCCACCAACCCAACTATTGCGGCGAAGATTGCGACCGCGGCCAACCCATGATACCAAGACCCCGTTTTTGGAGCGGTCGGCGCTGGTAAGTCGGATATTTTTGTAAAAAAAAGTGTGCGGTTGTTATATCAATTTAAAACAACCGCACATGCAATATACATATAAATTAATTATTGCTTATTGTATTTTAATTACATTTATTAAAAATAATTTTTAAACTACTGTTATATACAGTCATATATTGATTCCAATCATAAAACGCATATCTTCGCTTATTATTTATTCCCATCAATAGTTTCGTTTGTGTTTAATTTAAAATTATATGCTTCTAACAAAAACAATATATTTGCTATTGAATATAACATATACTTATCTGGCGATCCCATTGAAATTGCTTTTGCTAACCATATTACATAATTTTCGTGCGCTATACAGCATGTTGAAGGAAACCGAAACCCCGCATTAAGAAACGACTCAATTTTATTTTTTCCATAACAATATAATCGTTCATTATTTTCTTCATGTTCAAATATAATTCTTATTTGTTTTTTTATTACAGAGAGAGCTGCGAAAATAGCTAACAATTCATTTGGATATTGTGAAAGATATTTTGGCAAAGCACCATCAATAACTTCATTATTATTTATTGTTTTTAGCGGTTTTATTCTTTGTACAGCTGCCACTAAACAAGCTGCGTCTTCATGCCTGTGTATTGGCAATTCACTTGTTTTAATTTTACTATATTCTTCTTTTAATTCATCATATACAGACAAAAACGCTAATTTACACTCTGGTTCATATACAATTGTATTTTTTGCATCATTGCATATTTCACGAGCAAGATTATCTAGCATTTGCCATACATACAAAGAATTTGCATTTGTCATTTTAAGTCCTTCTTTCAATGAGACATATATTATCATCACGCAAACTATAATTTTTAAATTCGTTATAAACAGAATCCATATCAACATCGAAAGTTGTAATATCTGTTATTTGCATCTCAAAAAAACCATTGCAATTTATTGAATTTAATTCAACTACTTGAACATGCGATAATTTATTATTTTCAATCTCACGTAATTTTATTTTATTTAGAAAAAAGGATAATTCATCTTGCGGAATTACAATTTCTCTTTTTTTATAAGATAAATAATCAAGATATTTTCCATATACAAAGTAAAAGATTGATGAAATCAACAACAATATCATTAATCCTAACAAAATCAACATCAGTGTATGTATCATTTTATATTCCTCATTTTGTAATAACGCCATCTTTTAACGTATATTTTTGTTTTCGTTGACTTAAACATAAAGCTCTCATAAATAACAGCGAATGTAATATTGCGGGTAACAAATAATAAAAAAATAAAATTTGTGTAATTTCAATTGAAGGAATACTAACCATGCTTCCCGTTCCTTGCAATAAATAAAAAACAGGAGTAGGATAAAATTCGCGAATTTTAAATTCCAATGCACCTATCATGCTCATAAACGTCAGCAAGCACACTGCAAACGATAATAAACAACCAATAAATCCTATGGATTTTGAAAACAATGTAGGCTTTTCACTAAAAGCAGGGCTTATTTTCGTTACTACCCAGAAATCACCAAAAAAAGATATGCTAAATATTAATGTTGATGCGAGGATAGCCTGTTCGACTCCTGTGCCTTGTCGAACTACAACCATCGACGCAAACAAAACAAATGACGTTATCGCTTTCATAATTTCAATACTCACTCAAATGTGCCCCACATTCTCAATCATATGAAACATATACATATTGCACAACATATTTCGTATTACAAAAAACCCCATAATAATTAATATGTATATAATTTTACATTTAATTACACATTCTGTCAATTAATTTGTATTTACAACAATAAAAAATCACTATTACGGCATATGCAATAATAGTGATTTTATTCGGGGAGGGGTATTCACTATCCGAACGCCCCGACCCGTGCAAGCTCTCAATATCGGCGGGCGAAAGCCCCGCACCGTCGCCGCTTGGCTCAATATATGATACTTGTTTGCCGCCGTTTACATTGTAGTATAGTACAATTTTATCGTCATATACATATACGGAATTTATAAGCAAGTCTATAATACGGCGTTGAAAATCGGCGTCGAGTTCGTCACCGCGGCAAAAGGTTTTTATCCATGCCGCAATTTGCTCTTTGGTAAACCTATGCCCGTTTGCAATGCGGAGGGAAGCAAGGTTTAACTCAATATCAGCTTTTTGCGTTTCCAATACCTCTATTTTTTCCCCGAGTTTGATAGCGGCTTGTTTGGGTAGCTCAATCATCATATCAACGAGCTTGTCAACCTCACCGTCAATTTTCCTTATTTGCCGCTCATAATCTCTTATGCGTGTGTCGTTGAAATTTTTATCATATTCGGCAACGACCCGCGCCGCAATGTCCTCTATGCGGTCAGCAGATAGGATATACTCAACCGTCTGTTCAACAACGTACCATTCCAAAAAATCCTTTTTTTCGTTTTTCTTATCGCAAGTATGATGTTTTTTCTTTTTAGCGCAAGCGTAGTAATGGTACACCTTGCCCGGTTCATTATTGCGCTTGCGACTTGTACCCGCGTCCCCAACAAGCGGAGAGCCGCAATGTCCGCAAAAGGCTTTACCGCGTAGCAAATAATCTTGCCGTACTTTTTTTGCGTTCTTGCCGTGGCTTCGGCTATCAAGCATTTGTTGTACCTTGTTAAACGTATCTACATCAATGAGCGCGTCACAAGCACCTTCGACAATTTCATCACCGTACATATACACACCGATATACTTTTTATTGCGTAAGGCTTTTTGTAGGCTTGCCAACGTGAGGGCGTTGCCCCTTGTGGTTTGCAAGCCCCGAGCCGTCAACGCCGCAATAATTTCTTTTTTGGGTACGCCCTTTGCGTATTCATCAAAGACGTATTGAATAATGGGAGCGTTTTTTTCGTCCGCCACAAGGCGGAGCTTGTCCCCGTCCCGTATGCTCTTAAACCCGAACGGAGCGACCCCGCCAACGTGCGCCCCTTTTAGTATGCTCTCACGTTGCCCGCGCTTGACGTTTTCCGCAAGGTTGGCGGAGTAGTGTTCCGCCATTGATTCAAGTATGCCCTCCAAAAGCGCACCGTCGGGCGTGTCCGCTATGTTTTCCATAACCGACAACACTTTTACGCCGTGCTTTTTCAAGGCGGCTTTATGTATGGCAGAATCAAAGCGATTCCGCGCAAACCTATCTAACTTCCATACGATAACATATTGAAATTGCTTTTTTGATGCGTCCGAAATCATGCGCCGAAATTCGGGGCGGTTGTCAGTCTTGGCGGACAAAGCACGGTCAACATACTCACCGACGACAGTATACCCCATGCGCTCACAATAGGCGCGGCAATCGCGGGCTTGCCCCTCTATGCTTTGCTCTTGTTGCCCGTGGCTTGAATAGCGATAATAATTTACAACATTGATTTGCTCATTTTTGAGCTTACGCGCCGCACCCATGCACTCACCGCCTTTACTATCCGCTTAAAATATTAAAGTCCCAAAAGTTGCGCTTTTTTCGCGTCAAAATCGGCTTCGGATATTACGCCTTTTTCTTTCAAGTCATGGAATTTTTGCAATTCCGCCGCTACAACAAGAGCGGGCGCGGGTTCGCTTGCCGCGCTTGTGTCGTTTTCGTCAACGATTAACCGCAAAGCGGATAAACATTGTTGTGCCATATCTTGCGCGTGTTTGTATATGATTGAGTTCTTGGGTATCTCGTTGTTTAATATGCCGCCGATAAACTTTATATAATGGGTATCAACGGGACAATTTTTAACGGTAATTACAATGTTCATTGTATTGCACACGCTTTTTGTGCTTTTGCCTAAAACAGCACCCAAAAGCGCACCCGAGCTTCCCGCAACCATGCCGCCCGCAAGAGCCATACCCGCGCCGCTCTTTAATAATGATTCGCCGTCCTCCAAAAGCTCAAAACTAAACAAGTCTGCAAAGTCAAAAATAAACCCGTCCTTGCCGACCCGAAATAATTTATTGTTACTATCAACCAGTAAATACTTCTCAACGCTCTTTGTTGCGGTAAAAGCCTTTTCTTTTTTCTTGTAGGCGGCAACATCCGGGGCAACGGCGGCAATATGCGCGGCAAGTGCGGGCGTGTCATAGCCTTTTAGCGTTGCCGCGTCGAGCTTAGAAAGGTTGACGCAATCACCACATACAACACCGTCTTTAATTTCATGCTTCGTTGAAAACATACCGAGTTTTGCGTCACAAACACCGCATAATTTTTTTGCCATGTTGAAATACCCCTTTTATGTAGCCGCCCGTTATTTGGGCGGCTTTTTATTTTGCTCAATATATTCTTTGAATTGCTCAAAGACCCTTTTTTCAAGCGGGCTTGTGAGGAATTTGCCCCGCTTGTACAGTTCCGTCATACGCGCCGCCCGCTCTTTTGCCATATCGTCCGGCAATTCACACGCCGCCGCTATATCGGCGGAGCTATGAAGCGCAAGCCCCCACAAGATACACGCGGGGGACAGTAAGCGGATTGCAAAGCTATTGGCTTCCTTTTCGGTAGGCGGCAAGGTTGTAGCGTTTGCCCGCCTATGAAAGCCCGCAATAAGCGGGTGTCCTAAAAAGATATGCCCCAACTCATGGGCGACGGTAAACCGCTTGCGTTCGAGCGGCAAGGTATCGTCATACACAATAAACCATTCCGACCCGTCATAGATACTTACGCCCGATTCACCTTCGCGTAATTCTTTTGCGTCACTATTTTTTAATAGCGTAATGCAGTTGTCGTTTACGATTTTTACAACGTCCACGGGGAGGGCTGCAACCTCATTGTCAATAAGAGTTTGCCACGCCGCATTACGCACCTTTTTGTACTTGCCGTATGCTTTGAACATATTAACCACCTCACGGGATAGTATTCCCGTATGGCAGTCATTTATAAACTTTAGAAATCTTCCTTTTTGCCAACGTGCTTGCCTTTTATCTTCGTTAAGCCGTCCAACGTGTCTTGCCCGTCTTTGATAACCTCATGTTCCGTACCGTGCTTGCTATCAGCGGCGCGGTAAAGGTCAATGCGCTCAATCACATTATCAACGGGCGACGGCGGCGCGTCCTCATCAGCGGCGGCTTCTGTTTCAATAACCGAGTAGACAAAATCACGCATGAGTATTTCAAGCGTGTTTTTTTGTTCAACGTCAAGAGAGCCGTAAAAATCAAGCACTTTGCGGGCGTAAAAGCCTAACCCGTATTGTTCCGCAAGGGTATCAAAATACGCTTCTTGCGATTCAACGTACATATCGCCTTGCCCGGTTGTGAGCCATTCATAATTTACATTGTACACACTACATAGCAGTTGCATAAATGTTTCGCTTGGTACAACGCGCCCGCTCTCATAGCTTGCGTATGTGTCCCGGCTCACCCCGAGAGATTTACCAAAATCTTTTTGGGTTTTTTGGGTGTCTTGCCGCACGGCTTTTATTCGCTCAACCAATGCTTGCACCCCCTTTCAATAACAGTATAGCAAATACGGCGTGTTACTGTCAACACAAAAATATAAAATAATTTTCAAAAATGTGTTGACAGTAACATTGTCCGACGCTATACTGTTACTACAGTAACAAATGAGCGGCGCGAAATGAGCCGCCCGACACGATTAAAACCCATACGGAGGTAATGAATATGAAAAATTTTGAAATCGGCAAGACATACGAAACACGGAGCATTTGCGATAGCGGTTGCATTTTCTCAATAGAGGTAATCAGCCGCACGGCGAAAACTCTCACCTTC
>WQVD01000035.1 GCA_009781755.1 Defluviitaleaceae bacterium
ACTCTGCAGGTGTTGTGGTGGATGGGGTTGTGGGTACCGACGTGGGGTTTGAGCCCGGCGCGGGTGTCGTGGCAGATTGGGTTGTGGTTGACTCTGCAGGTGTTGTGGTGGATGGGGTTGTGGTTGACTCTGCGGGTGTTGTGGTGGGTTGCGTTGTGATTATTTCTGGGGGTGTCGTGGTGGGTTCTGTAGGTGTTGTGGTGGGTTCAGTTGCAGTTGATTCTGAGGGTGTTGAAGTGGGTTCGGTTGCGTTGTTGGGTGCAGAGACGACTACCGTTGCTTCGTTGCTGGTGGCGAGGAGTGTGTTGTTTTCTTCGCGTATGGTTGCGGTGTTATAAATGGTTTGACCTGCGGCGGCTTCAATAACGAGTACATCGAAAGTTACATATATGGGTACATTGGCATAAACATCGACAAATACGTGCAATACACCGGTGAGGGGGTCAAAATTATAATTATTGGTTAATGCGCCATCGACGCGCAGGGTGTTGGGTACGAATTGGACGCGTGTGATGTCAATTACGTCTATAATTGTTGCATTTGGGAAAGCCGGGGTGGTGGCGGCTCTTGGGGCAATAAGTACGGTAGTTGCGAGCGTGGATTGGGTGCGAATGGCTGCACCGAAGCCCGCCATCGTCGTGTTGTTTAATAAACGTGTATGGTTTGGTTGGGTAGTGTCATTCGCTACGATGTTCCTGGTTGTGAGTGCTTCGCTGGTAGTGCCGTCTACGAAAGCGTTGTTTAATATAAGCGTACCTGCAGGCACATTGGGATCAACCATTACAGAAAATTGAAAAGTCAATGTTTCTCCGGCGGCAATACCGTTCACCGCCCATGTGACTTCGCCATTAAAGTAATTGCCGAAAGCATTAAACGGAGAAGCAATAGAACTTGGTATAAAAGTAGTGTGTAGGGGGGTAGGATCGACCACCAAAAAGGTTTGGAACCTATCCTGTCCGGTATTATTGGTGACGGTAATGGTATATCGAATGATGTCGCCAGCGAAGATATACCCATCGCCAATCCCCGAATGCAATACAGTTGGACTGGCTGTTTTTTCTGCATCCAACAAGGGAGGAGCTTCCATATAATGGTATACTGTATTGGATTCAATACTGCGGCCATCATGGGTTAATGTCGCATAATTATATATTGTTGCGGATGATTGCCCTGCAGGAAGTTCGCCTGCGAGCACCATGATTTCAATAATAAATATTTCATCAGGCAACAAAGTTGGAATATTCCACATCAAGGTGCGGCTACCGGGCGGATTAACCATGGCCGCAGGCGATGACATTAAAGGCGGAAATAACAAGCCGTCGTGTAAGGTATCCGTTATCACGATGTTTTGCATGGTAGTATCGGTAGGGTTGTGGACGACGATGTTATAAGTAATGAGTGTACCCGTTCCCACATACGAACCGCTTGGCGGAATACTGTCTTTTTCGATCGTTGGCAAGGGAGGATCTTCTTCGTCCCTTTCGTAGATGACCCGGATTTGGTATGTAATATAATCGTCAACGTCGGCGGTGCTACGGTCGGCTGATTTTGTTATCGAAACACCACCGTCGTCGGAGGTTGATGTTTCACCATTGTTAGCGGCTATAACGGTATTTACATTAAAAAAGCCCGCAACCAATAAAGCGGCTAACAAAAAAGCAATAATTCGGAATAAACGTTTGTTTTTCATGATTAATTCCTCCACATAAATAATTGTGCAGTTAGTATAGCGTGATTCTTGATTCATGTTGGAAATGTTTCCAAGATTTAACCTTTTGCATGATTTAGTCTTTCATTTTCTCATTATTTTTATGTATTTTCGTTTTCTGATATAAAATAACCTCCTATCGTTTTTATTCTACACGATAGGAGGTTATTTTTACCCCGTTCGTTTTTCTTGGTGCTGTACACAGTTCATGCGCCTGTGGGTTTTTATTTGTGCTAGTAGCCCAACCGTTCCTTTAATGCGTCTTGCAAAATACCGGAGAAGTTGACGCGCGCTTTTTCGCCCGCTTCATTGAGCCATGCGGGCAAGGTTAGCGTTTTGTTCACGGTTTTATTACGGCGATAATCGTTGACTTCTACCATGATGGGTACAATGAATTCGCCCAGCTCAGTTGGGATTGTGGTTATTTTACTGGCTTCGGGTTTGGGGTGGTTGTGTTCTTCCAATGAAACCAAGTATAAACCTAACGCTTCTTGTGCCATAACGATTGCATGTTCCAAGTTATCACCATACGTGACGCAACCCTTTAAGTCGGGGAAAAGGACGGTGCAGGCTCCGTTTTCTTCATTGATAAACTTTGCTGGATATAATGCTTTCATTGGCTTCATCCTTTCAAGCCGGTGTCTTTTTTTATTTGATGATAGGTGCCTTTTCCTTGCCTGAAGCGGGCATCTTATGCACCTTCCCTTGCAGATATATTACACGTGTTACATGTGTTGCCAAGGGAGATGTTCACTTAACAGCGCCTCGGATTTAACCCCCAATGCCTTGGCGAGGATAACCACTTCCATGTCCTGCACCAGTCTATATTGCCCCTCCAGCCTAGACAGACTAGTGGCGGAAATATCCATGCCCAGCGATTGTAATTGTGCAAGGAAATCTTTTTGTTTAATTTTACGTTCTAGCCGCAGGGCAAGGACTTTTGTGCCTACTATATTTTTATCGCCCGGTGCTTTACTTCGTGGCTTCATGCGCATCACCTGCAAGCGAGTGTAGCCGTGGCGTTGCTTGCTATAATGCGTATATCGCAGTAAAATGATTTTATTATTACATTTATGTAAATCGATTGCGTTTATCGCGGAAAGGAACGGATCATGGACTTCATCGACGAATTACGTCAATTTTCAACACGCTTATCAAATTTGAAAGATGTTGTAACAACGGAGGAAGCAACGAAGAATGCAATGGTGCTCCCGTTTTTTCAAATGATGGGGTACGATGTTTTCAATCCGTTGGAATTTGTGCCTGAATATGCGGCCAACTTTGGTGTCAAAAAAGATGCACGGGTAGATTACGCCATCATGATTGATGGAAATCCTGTCATATTAATTGAATGCAAATCATGCAACGAAATATTACTGAAACATTCGGGGCAATTATTTCAATACTTTGCCGCAACACCCGCAAAGTTTGGGATATTAACAAATGGATTGGTATATCAATTTTTTACCGATTTGAACGAACAGAACAAAATGGATGCTGAACCATTTTTGGAAATGAACCTTTTGGATATAAATGAAAACATCGTGTCCGAAGTCAAACGATTTGCGAAGAAAACGTTAGATATCCAAGGCGCATTCACCGCCGCTGCAGAATTAAAATATATGGGTAAAATTAAGGAATTATTGGACGCTCTTCGTTCCAACCCGGAGGACAATTTTGTAAGATTTATTATGGCCAATATATACAGCGGAAAGGCAACACAAAAGGCAATCAATGAATTTAGACCGATAATAAAACGCGGGTTCGTGCAATACATAAACGACGCTATCAGCGAAACGATAAAGTCCGCGATGAACCGACGCGACCATACCACCGCCGAAGCAACCGCTGCCGAATCTATAACGACACCCGAAACAGACGACGACCAGCAAGATGATGGCTCCCCCATGTCGATGGATGAATTTGAAGCGTTTGTCATCGTCAAGTCCATTTTGCGCGATATAATTAACGTTGAACGGCTCGCATATCGTCATGCCAAAGATTACATGGCGATTCTGTTGGACAATAATAAAAATAAGCGTATTTGCAGGTTCTGGTTCAAGCGCGGCCCCATTCATATGACGACTCCCGACGAAAATAAAAAACCGATACGACGCGATATTTCTTGCCTCAATGATATTTACATTCACGCAGAACATATTCGAGAGGTTTGTTCGCGCTATATTTAATCCAATATCCATCGAGAAAGCCCGCAGGTACGCCTGCGGGCTTTTTGTTTTGTTTGAGTTGGTGGCAGATTGCCACCAGTTGGATGTTTTGCGATTGAACTGGTTGCAATTTGCAACCAGTTCAATCACCGTTCACTCCGCTTCGTTTCGTTTTCATCAACAAAATATGCGTCGTCACACCCACGCCTACGCAGCTAAGAAAAATGTACAGCACCAGCTGATCCAACAGCCAAATCGTCGTGCCAAGCCCTGCCCATAAAAATACCAGTGTAGCCACTTTGTGCACGATGCCAATCCCCTGCCCCGTGCGGTAGTTCTCGATGAAGGGGCCGAAGATGCAGCTGCGGCATAACCATGCTTCTAACCGTTTGTTGCTTTTGGAGAAGAAAAAAGCCGCGAGCAAGACGAGCGGGGTTGTGGGCAACAGCGGAACAACCAACCCCGCCGTGCCCAATGTGAGTGCAACAAACCCCGCCGCAACGTAGGCGGCTTTTTTCAATTGCATGGGTTCATCCTCCGTTAATTTAACAAATCAAAGCGGTCGGCGTTCATTACTTTGTTCCATGCGATGACGAAATCGTGCAGGAATTTGTGCCGTCCGTCTGCTGCCGCATACACTTCACATACGGCGCGGAGTTGCGCGTCGAAGCCAAAAATCAAGTCTACGCGGGTGGCCGTCCATTTTTGTGCGCCGGTGGCGCGGCAGATGCCGTTAAAGCGGTTTTTATCAACGGTGGGCTTCCATTCAGTGTCCATGTCCAAGAGGTGGGTGAAGAAATCTGGCGTTAGCTGCCCGGGGCGGTCGGTAAACACGCCGTGTGGTGAGTCGTCGTAGTTGTTGCCCAGCACGCGCAGGCCGCCCAATAGCACGGTCATTTCCGGCGGAGTCAGGTTCAAGAGCTGCGCCTTATCTACAAGCAAATCTTCCGGCTGCACGGCGAAATCTTGTTGCAAATAATTTCGGAAACCATCATAACGCGGCTCGAGGACGGCCATACCTTCAATGTCGGTTTCCGCTTGAGATGCGTCCATGCGGCCGGGCGCGAAGGGTACGTGCAAGGTCGCGCCCGCTTGGTGCGCGGCCGTTTCAATGCCCACGGCACCGCCTAATATGATCAAGTCGGCCATGGACACGCGGATGCCGCGTTGGTGGAACGCCGCGCGGATGATTTCGTACTTTTGCAAAATGGGTTTCAAGCGGTCGGGTTGGTTGACTTCCCAATTGATTTGCGGCTTTAAACGAATGCGCCCACCGTTAGCTCCGCCTCGTTTGTCCGACCCACGGAAAGTGGATGCACTCGCCCAAGCGGTGCGCACCATTTCTCCCACGGTCAAACCGCTTTCGCGGACGGCTTTTTTCAATTCATCCACATCACGATTGTACAGGGTATAATTTTTGTTCACCGGAATGGGGTCTTGCCACAGGAAGGTTTCCGTGGGCACATCGGGGCCCAAATATAACGATGGCGGGCCAAAATCACGGTGTGTCAATTTAAACCACGCCCGTGCGAAGGCATCGTGGAATTCCTGCGGATGGGCCAAATAATGCCGCGCAATTTTCTCGAAAACGGGGTCAAATTTGAGCCCCAAATCCGCCGTGCTCATCATAGGGCGATGCCACTTGCCGGGTACATGCGCATCCTGCACCATGTCCTGCGGCTCCACGTCTTTGGCCAGCCAAATGTACGCGCCGGCGGGGCTGGTCGTCAATTCGTATTCATATTTGAACATGGTGGTCAGGTAGCCCATGTCCCACGTAGTGGGGTTGGCCTTCCACGCGCCTTCCAATCCGCTGCCGATGGTATCGTCGGCGTTGCCCGTGCCGAAATTGTTCTTCCAACCCAGCCCCTGTTCTTGGATGGGCGCGCCCTGCGGCTCGGGCCCCAAATGCGAAGGTGATGCCGCACCGTGCGTCTTGCCGAAGGTATGCCCCCCCGCCACCAGTGCCACCGTTTCCTCGTCGGTCATGCCCATGCGGCGGAAAGTGATGCGCACGTCCATGGCAGATTTGGCGGGGATAGGTTGGCGGTCGGGGCCTTCGGGGTTGACGTAGATAAGCCCCATTTCCGTAGCAGCAAGGGGGTTATCCAGCGCGTTACGGTTAGCGACATCGTCAGGCGCTGCGCCGGGTGAAGCGCTTGCGGCATTATCCGCACTTGCCGCGCTTTTTTCCGCTTCCGCCACCGCGCCATACCGCAGCGTATCCGTCAGCCACGTCTTCTCCGCGCCCCAAAACACATCCAACTGCGGCTCCCAAACATCCTCGCGTCCTCCAGCCACACCAATGGGCTTCATCCCCATGGATTCCAGCGCAAATGTGCCCGCAAATATCATCAAATCTGCCCAACTTAATCTCCGCCCGTACTTTTGCTTAATCGGCCACAGCAACCGCCGCGCCTTATCCAAGTTCACGTTGTCCGGCCAGCTATTGAGCGGCGGGAAACGCTGCGTGCCATCCTTGGCACCACCACGCCCATCGCCAATGCGGTATGTACCCGCACTGTGCCATGCCATGCGGATGAAAAAAGGCCCGTAATGCCCATAATCCGCCGGCCACCAAGGCTGCGAATCTGTCATGAGCACATACAGGTCCCTCTTCACCGCGTCGTAATCCAACCGCTTAAACGCATCGCGGTAATCGTAATTGACCCCCATGGGGTTCACCAATTGTGCGTTTTGGCTCAACACGGCCAAGTTCAATTTATCTGGCCACCAGTCCGTGATGGTGTTCCCTTTTGTAAAATCCGGCGGGTGTTGCATCCGGTCACCTCCGCGAAAGATTCTCTCGCTAGGTTATGCGCACAGCTTGGGAGAAGTTCCTACAACTCCCACAATAATACGCTACATGCGCCGGATATTTTCAAACGCTTTTCACTCAACACCGCAATCGCCGTGCCAAATGCGAACGAGCAAATCAAACCACTCGCCAACCAATATAAATGCAACTCCGCCGCGTGAATCGCAGGAACCAACATCGACACACCCGCCACAACCATCGAAATCACCGCCGCCAAAACATACCGCGCCCCAAAACTCCAAGCTTTGCCATACCCAAACGACAACACCCAAGCGGCAGCCCCCGTCATCGATATCACCATGCCCTGCATCAAAAACGCAAACGAAACATGCAAATAACCCTCATAAACATTCAACAACCGCAGCACAAAGCCCACAATCATGTGCATACAAATCGTAGCCATAAATATCGCCGCCGACAATGCCTTGATGCTCAATTCTATTTCCTTGCTGATGGGTTTCGTTTTCATCGCAAATTCCCCTTTTCATTATAATTAATATGGGCGTACCCCCATCCGTATTTGTCAAACGGGAGAACACGCCCAAATTATAACGAAGCGATATGTACCCAAGCAATGCAACTCAGGCACGAAAAACAGCAACTTAGAATACCAACACCAGCATCACTGCCAAGAAAACCCCCATCGACGCACAAATCATCTTAAACGAAGTCGTCGCCGCCCCCATCCGTTCAAAAATAATACGCCCCTTTATTCCTTTTTCATAAATCAAGCAACCCACGCCCACCACCGCGATAAAAATCAATGACTTGTACATATAGGTCCATGCATGAATCACCACCACGTAGCGGAACAAGAAATATATCAACTGCGTGCCCAGCACGCCCCCCAAGAAGCACAACCCGCCAATAATCACCACAGGTAGCACTTTCGTAACCTCCGGCACCGGCGATATCCCTTGTAAATCCGATTGACCGAAGAAAATCTTCGAAAATTTAACAAACATGACCATCGTACCCAAACTCATTAAAATGCTGAGTGCCATCATACCCGGATGGTTTCCTTCAAAGATAAAATATTTACTGACCGACCCGATAAAAAACGGCGCACCCACAATACCCAACACCGCCGTTATCGTAGCTGTGCCCACTACAGGCATCCGCCGCAACACACCGCGGATTTTATGCAAATCCGCCGTACCGTAGGAGCGGATAATAATGCCCGCGCACAAGAACAACGCCGTCTTAAACATCGCATGGCTTATGATGTGGTATAACCCACCGATGTGCGCATACTGCGTTTGCAAGCTGAAGCCCACAATAATCATACCCGTCTGCGATACGGTGGAATATGCAAGCAGATTTTTGATATTCGTTTGGCAAATAGCCATATACGCGCCAAACACGCCCGTCACAATGCCAATCGCCAAGAATATTTCATGCGCTGCAATCGGCTCAAAAACATCTTGGAACGTGATGAATAAATAAATCGACGTTTTTGCTTGCAAGCCCGACATCACTGCAGCCACTACCGTGGGTGCCTGCGGATAAATCCGCACTTTGGGCGTCCACGAAAATAACGGTATGAGCGTATTCTTAAACGCCACACCCGTCATGATAAGTACATACGGCAGCCGTAAATTAGCCGGATCCAAAACGGCTAACGACTCGGTCACGCGCGTGATGTCCATGGCCCCCGTCAACCGGTACACATACCCTAACCCCAACAAGAAAAACTGCACCGACACCAAATTGGTCATCAAGAATACCTTGCCGTGGAAAATATTGCGGTTTTTGCGGTCATACATCGCCAAAATGACGGTCACCAACGTGCTCACTTCAATCAAAACAAAAATGTTAAACAAATCGCCCGACAAGAACAGCCCAATAAATGCCGCTTCCAATACAAACATCAAGAACCAGAACATCCGCGCGTCCTGCTCCTCATACACAAACGAATAAACCGTAACCGCCAAGAAAATAAACGTCGTCAACAAAACCAAAACAGCGGACAAACTACTCGCCCGCAAAGTGATACCCAACAAATTTTCATAACTGCCCACAAAGGTATAAAAATCCGCATCCCGCGTGATGCTCACCAAATAAACCGAAGCCGCAAACAACGCCGACTGGAACACAATGGCAATCATCCGCACCACCCGGTTCGTCGCCAGCGCGAAAAGCAAAACGGCAATCAATACCGGCACCACCACAAAAAATGTCAACATGTTATTCGACTTGTCCTTCCAACACCATCAATTTGTTCCAATCCGCCGTGCCGTGCTTGCGCGTCAGTACATTCATCATCGTGATAATAATGGCAATAACCGCGAAGCCGATGATAATAGCCGTCAACGTCAATGCTTGCGGCAACGGATCGGCAATGGCACTCATGTCGTACAGCAGTTCCGGATCATTGATGATGGGCGGCATGGGCAGGGCTTCCCCCACGCGCCCTAGCATCAACCAAAACATAACCACCGACGTTTGGAATAACATAATATAAATGATGGATTTAATCATGTTCCGGCTCGTTATCAGCCCGAAAAACGATATAAAAAATAACGCCAACGCGAATATTTCCATGTTTTCGTAATGCAGCAGCGCGGCCATATTAGCAAGCCCCCTAACTTTTCTCGATGGTGATGTAGCGGTAAAACAAAATGAAAAACCCGCAGGCCACTTTCAACCCAATCAGCAGATTCATCACAATCAAATACGCATTTTGATAAAACGGCAAAATCGCCGCCGGCACATACATTGCCGCGCCCAAAAACACCGCAATAACCGTCACAACAATAATACCGATAAAAATAATTTCCTCCCACTTCAACACCTTGCGGACAGAAATATCATAAATATCATGCACCATATAGCGGCAGATGAAAAATGTCGCCAACGCCAACCCGCCTTGGAACCCCCCACCCGCCGACACATGCCCGTTAAGGATCAAATACGCGCCAAACGCGATGATAATCGGACAAATAATCCGCAGCGACAATGCCGCCACGCGTGATGTCTCTATTTCGGAATGGGTGCCGTCGGCCACTTGCGTCTGCGCCGAATACGACATATGCGACACCGCCACCACGGCGATGACCAAAATCAACGCCTCAAACAACGTGTCATACACGCGGTAACCCAAATAAATAGCTGTAACCGCATTCTCGCCGCCCACGTCGGTCATAAACCGTGCTAGGAATTGCACCTTCAAATATTGCGCCGCCGCCGATTCGGGCGAGAAATACAGCACCAACCCAAAAAGCCCCACGCACAAAACCAATGCCGGGGCAATCCGTAAAAATCGTTTAATCAACGTACCTTTATCCCTGCGTTCATGCGCGGCGTTTTCGCGGGCACTGTAATATTTTTCGATACAGATAACGAAGAATACCGTCGAGAACGCAGCTATCCCCGCCTCTGCCATCGCCACATCCGGCGACCCCAACAAAAAGTACGCCACCGATGTCAACAGCGAAAAAATACCAAAGTAGATAATAATCCGATACATCCGGCTTTCAAAGACAATCGCCAATGCGCTCAAAATCCACATGGCTAATAAAATTTGCGTCATGCCGTACCCTCTTCTTCAAGATTTTCGTCCGTAGCTTCAACGTCCACCACATCGTAGCCGCTATCATACGCCGACCGCGCAATAATATGCGCCACAAACGGGTTCATCACTAAAATTATGAGCATAATAACAAACAGCTTGCCCGTAAAAAAAGTAATCCCGTGCCGCAGCGCGAAGCCGATAATAAACGAAAGCATCCCCACCGTATCAATTTTGGACGCAATTAATAGACGCGGATAAAAATCCTTTAACGCAAACAACGACACCGCGCCAAACGCCATGCATACCACGCCAAAGCCAATGACAATATTACCCAATAAATCCCAAATCGAATTTACACTCATGACTTCTTACTCCGACGCTCACGCCGCCCCAATCGACTCTTGGAAAAAAACAAAGCCAAAAATATAATCCCCACAAAACCCGACAGCGTATAAATAATGGCGAAATCCAACAAAAACGGCAGCTCATACATGCTCGACACCACAATAATAATGACAATGACTTTACTGGCAATCAGATTCAAGCCCAGCAATCGGTCCCAAACCGTAGGCCCCTTCAATGTGCGCACGATGTACATAAATAGGAAGAAACACAAAATCCAAAACACAATCACGCCGCATCACCATCCGATTTTTGCGCTCGTTTTAACCTGCGTTCCAATTTTTGCTTGAGCATTTTGTCTGCTACTTCTGCACTGGTGGAAGAATCGCGATCATGCAACCACAGCAGCGTCACTTCGTCGTCATGCAAATCCAATAAAATAGACCCCGGCGTCAATGTGATGGAATCGACCAAGATTACGCGCAGCAATTCTGCTGTAATTTGCGTTTTGACCGTCACAATATCTACTTTGGGGCCTTTCAAAACGACCTTCATAACATGCAAACCGGACAAATATATCTGCCCAATCAAATAAAACGGAAACGTAATCAATTGAAAGAAGTTTACGTTCTTAATCGTTTGCGGCGGCAGAAAACGCGTCGTGAATAACACCGCAATGGTACTAACCACCAACGCAATTAATATCCCCACCCAAGAAAAATCTTCCAATAAAATAGCCACTACAAAAGCCAACCCCGGAATGATGACCATTAATCGCTTATACATTACTACCCCTTTGGAACAGTAATATTTTCAATATGTAATATTGCCGGGTAGTATAATACATATGCAAATAAAAAGCCACACTGATCTTGTCGTAAACTTGTAATTATATTGTAACATGTGTATGATAAACGCATGCAATACATACGCCCCATGAGGGTCAAGGGAGGATATCATCCATGCGAGCAGTACTGGACTTTTTTAGCGATGCGTTCAACCGCGTCACCACATACCACGAGCCTTATATTTGGCGCTACGTTGAAGAAATCGGCGAATACGCTTACGCGCTAACACCGCCGCAAGCATCCAACCCCATGTGGATACTTAGCCAAGTTTTTGCTTTTATCGCGCTCGTGTTCATGGTTTGGTCATTCCAATGCAAAGAAAAACTCAATGTTATGCTACTGTTAGGCTTCGGCACATTCTTCTTGGCCTTATCTGCCGCGCCGTTGGCCAACTGGACTTTGGCATCTTTGTTCTTGCAAGCATCCGTCCGTAACTATGTATTCTTCTATTTCGATTGGCGCGTCAAGAAGGGAATAGAAACACCCCGCTTGTGGTACAACGTGGCCGCCGTTATATTCAGCACCCTCATTGAGCTCTCTACCATTTTGTTCGTACACATCATGCAAGTGCCCATTACCAATGTAGTTGTAGAATGGTGTATCGCCGCCACCCTTGTGGGCCTTACCATAGGCAACGTCCTCAACGGCCAAAACGTCATGCGCCTGTCCTTCGTAGTCAACCGCATGTTCAACATTTACAATCACATTTTCTTCCTCAATGCTATTGCTGTAATCATCGCTGCATTGGCGATTGTTTCTAACGGGATTTATTACGTGCGTTTATTGGTAGCGTGGAATAAAAAACGCAAAGGGGAAGAACCGGAAGCGGCGGAAGCATAAAGTCGCGACTAAGATCAAAAGATTAAGTCCCTGGACGTTGCCCCTCTCAATCATAAAAGTACAAATTTAAAATCAAAACCCGCCGAATTTCGGCGGGTTTCATTTATTTTTGCGTACTCTTTTGGCTAAGTTGCGGTAGCACATAGGGGGTCAAGGGGGCGCTTGTGCACCCTTGCGGGGTTTGGGGCGGATACCCCAAGGTCTTATCTTTTTCTTTTTTCCGCCGCTTTTACCACCACCTCCACAACCCACCGCACAACCTCCCCCGCCACATGCCGCGATACCGCGTACAAATAATCATCGCTTCCTTCGTACCGGATGGCGGATGATTTTGTGACCGCGGCCGAGCAGGACTGCCGTATGATATCGGCTTCGGTAGGCGTGAATGCATCTAGCGATACTTTTGCGCCGCTGCCTTGCAAAAATAACGACGGCCTTGCTGCGTCAAACGTCACGGTTTGCGTGTTTGGCAGCGTTGTGATGTTGAACGCGAAGGGTACGTCTTCTGCGCCTTGCACCTTGCGCTCCGGAATATCCAGCGTGAATAACCCGATTTGCGCCGGGTTGGCAAATTTTTTGGCTGCTACCCATGCGTGTATGGCTGCCGCGTCAAAGGTATGAAACACGACCAGCCCCATGTTGTTTTTTACTGCCGCGTCGCGCAAGTCCTCTTCTACGCGTTTGGGCCAATGGGGCGCTTCGTGGGCGTAGGTACTGGCAATGATGGGCAGGTTTTCATGCTTCTTTGACGGCAAAAATACGGTGCCTTTGTCGAAATAGAAGTGGTACATAATTATACCTCCAATTTGTTACGCAACGCCCAATGCGCGGCCAATGATCTGGCTGTGTTCGTTGAAAATGAGAACGACAATACCCGTGCGGCCGGGGAACGCGGAAAAATCGAAATCAAAAGCGGTAAACCCGGGTACGGTGAAAGTGCGGTTCGGCGTGTCGGGATTGTATATCCTCGTGGTTGCACCAACGCGCACCAAATATACCACAAACGCAAAATCACCATGCGTTGCGGAAAACGCCAATTCTGCGATTGTTACGGCACCGCGGACTTGTTGCAAAAGCGCGTCGGACAGGGTGGCTGCGCCGGTCTGATCATCAACGGTCAAAGCATGGCGCACATGATGCATTAAATGCTGCGCTTGCAAATGTGCCGCGTAGTGGGTGTATGCCGTTGCTTGGTTGCGCCCGCTATGCGCCAATACGGGCAATACCGCTACCAACGCAATGGAAAAAATCGCCAGTGCAACCAAGATTTCTATGTACGAAAAACCGTGCTTATTCATTATCCGCAGCCAATGGCGTTAACCGCATGGTGTAGCGCGTGTGTCCGCTATCCAAGCGCTGGGTTGCCCCCAAATGGATATCTATGAATAGCCCAAAAGCATCCAATGCTTGCTGATGTTCGGTTATTGCATCAAAATTTTCTGCCAATGCGGTTAACACAATGGCATCGCCGGCGAATTCAAAAGTTAATATCGAATTGCGTTGCGGTACCGTATCCAAAACCGCTTGCAACCAAGCGGGGTCAAACTCCGGCGGAAGCGTCGATTCCACTTGCGCCCATAATGTTTCCAATTGCGTTGCTTCGTTCAGCGCATTGTTGTTGACTTCAAACGGAGTGCGATCAATGGCATCAATTTGCGCCGCCAACGCAAGCGAACGCGCTTGCAAGCGATTTTCCTGCCCGCGCATGTGTAAAAATATCCCGCCCAACAACAACAAAACAACAACCTGCGCCGCCGCCAAAATGCAAAACATTTTCAAACGGCGGCGTTGTTGTTGTAATCGAGGCGGTAATAAGTTGATGTTATGATTTCTTTGCATGGTTGCGCGGGTCGTTGTTCCAATTTTCCTTTACTTCTTGGCGTGCGCGGGCGATGGCGAAGCCGCTGGGCGGCACGGATTTGTTAATCGTTGACCCGGCGGCGATGAACGCGCCTTCGCCGATTTCTACGGGGGCGATCAAATTGGTGTTGGAGCCGATGAACGCGCGGTCATGGATCGTCGTGCGCGATTTGTTTTTGCCGTCGTAGTTGGCGGTGATTACGCCGCATCCTACGTTGACTTGGCTGCCCACGTCCGCATCACCGATGTAGGTGAGGTGCGCGGCGTTGGTTTGGTTGCCGATGTTCGCGTTTTTAACTTCCACAAAATTGCCGATGCGGCATTTTTCGCCTATCACCGTGCCCGGACGCAAATACGCGAACGGCCCGATTTGTGTAAACGCTCCGACACTTGCGTCCGAAATCACGCTGTGCGCCAAAATCCGTGCACCTTGTGCAATCGTGCTTGCGCCTTCGATGACCACGCCGGGGTAGATGATGGCCTCCGGAGCAATTTGTACGTCCGTGTCGATGTACGTGGTGGTGGGGTCAATCATACGTACACCGTTGACCATGTGCGCTATATTGATGCGGCGGCGCATAACTGCGGCGGCCTCAGCCAATTGCACTTGCGTGTTGATGCCGGTGAAAATCGCCGTGTCGTCGTCCGAACAAAAAACCTTCACCAAGCCCAAACCGCCGTTGCCCTTGATGTGCTTGGGCACGTCGGTCAAATAATATTCATTTTGCGCATTGGCGTTGGTGAGTTGCTTCAATCCTTGCTTTAATGCTGCGCCATTAAACAGGTAGCAACTCGTGCCGCGCAAAGGCGTATGCTCGTGCGCTTCGGTCAAATCACGGGCTTCTACCGTTTCTATGAAAAATCCATCCGCATCGGCATACACATGGCCAAAGTCAGTATTGGTCGGCCAATGCACGGCGGACACAACGGCAGCGCAACCCTGCCCTTCGCTTTGCATGCTGCGATAACAATCCGCCATGCCGCGGATAAAATCCGCCGTCAACAACGGCATATCTCCCGCCAGCACCAAAATTTCGTCATCATCTGCAAAGTGCGCCGAAGCTTCCAACGCCGATTGCACCGCATGCCCCGTACCTTGCGGGTCGCGTTGCACGGCAAAACGGATGCCGTCTTGCAAAACGCCATCTTGTGTATAAATCTTCTGTGTTTGTTCGTCGCTATTTCCGATGACAATCGTGATATCGGTGACGCCCGCTTGGCGGCAGGCATCGGTGATGTGCTTGATAACAGGCTTGCCGCACATAGGATGCAATGTCTTGAGAAGTGAGGATTTCATGCGCTTACTTTGGCCGGCGGCCAAGATGATTGCTTTCATGTCAAATGCTCCTTCGTTAATGGATTGCTTCAATAATAAGGGTACATTTCGCACGGGTCAATGGCTAGTGGTGAACGAATCGCAACTCAGTTGGTTACTGGGTGTAACCAACTGAAGATGAGCAACGCTTGACACCCATCTAACCAAGTTGTACAGTTTGCGCTAACTATGACGAAAGAAGGGCATTCCATGTACACAAAATTCAAGCACTTGTACGAAAAAACATCCGATTACATGCAAAAAGAAATCACCGTAGGCGGCTGGATACGCACCCTGCGCGACGGTAAATCATTCGGATTTATCGAATTAAACGACGGAAGTTTTTTCAAGTCCGTGCAAGTCGTGTTTGACGAAAATTTGACCGGTGGCATGACCTTCGCCGAAGTAGCGAAGCTGGGTGTGGGCGCATGCATCACCGTAGTGGGCACCGTGGTAGAGAGCCAAGGCAACAAGCAACCCTTTGAAATTAAAGCGACAAAGATCATATTAGAGGGCACCTGCCCGTCCGATTATCCCTTACAAAAGAAACGTCACGGCTTCGAATTCTTGCGCACGATTGCGCACTTGCGGCCTCGTACCAACACGTATGCAGCTGTTTTTCGTGTGCGGTCGCTGGCGAGCTTCGCCATTCATGAGTTCTTCCAACAAAACGGCTTTGTATACGTACACACTCCGCTCATCACCGGCAACGACGGCGAAGGCGCGGGCGAAATGTTCCAAGTAACCACCCTGCCGCCGGGCGAAACCGACCATACCAAGGATTTCTTCGGCAAGCCTGCCATGTTGACCGTTACCGGACAATTGGCCGTCGAGCCGTTCTGCCTGGCCATGCGCGATGTGTACACCTTTGGCCCCACCTTCCGTGCCGAGCATTCCAACACCACTACCCACGCTGCAGAGTTTTGGATGATTGAACCGGAAATGGCCTTCGCCGATCTAGACAATTACCTCGAAAACGCCGAGGCCATGATTAAACACGTCGTACACTACGTGCTAACCCACGCACCCGAAGAAATGGCCTTTTTCGACCAATGGATTGAACCGGGGTTAGTTGCGCGCTTGCAAGCCCTGTTAGCTTCCACCTTCGCACGCTGCACCTACACCGAAGCCATCGATCTACTCGCCAAATCCGGCAAAAAATTTGAGTACCCATGCAACTGGGGCGATGACCTCAAAACCGAACACGAGCGTTACCTCTGTGAAGAAGTCTACAAAGGCCCCGTATACCTAACCGACTACCCGCGCGATTTTAAGGCTTTTTACATGCGCCTTAACGACGACAAAAAAACCGTCGCCTGCGCCGACTTGCTCGTACCCGGCATCGGTGAACTTATCGGCGGCTCCCAACGCGAAGAGCGGCTGGATGTATTGCACGAACAGCTCGCGTCCAAAGGATTGGCCCCCGAAGATTACGATTGGTACATTGACTTGCGTCGCTTCGGCGGGGTCAAGCATGCCGGTTATGGGCTGGGGTTGGAGCGGCTTTTGATGTTCTTGACGGGCATGAAGAATATTCGTGATGTTGTGCCTTATCCGCGGACGGTGGATCATTTGGAGTTTTGATGGAAGAGCGCGGCGGAAGGTTAAAGGATTAAAATCAAAAGATGAAGGTCAAAAGACTAAGACCCTGGGCGCTGCCAAATAAGGCTTTAGCCGGCACCCAGACCCGCGAGGGACACAGCCCCTCGACCCCATGGTGGGAGGCTTGCCGATGATTAAGACAATTGTTAAAAGCAGTGCCGGATTTAATGGATTGGAATTACAAGAGCGGCCTATGCCCAGCCCTGCCGGGCATGAGGTGCTTATTCGGGTGAAAAAGACCGCTATTTGCGGTACGGATGTGCATATTTATGCTTGGGATGACTGGGCGCAGCGCACGATAAAGACGCCGCAGGTGATTGGGCATGAATTTGTGGGCGAAGTGGTGGCGGTTGGCGAGCATGTGTCGCACCTGCGCCCCGGGCAGTTGGTTAGCGGCGAGGGGCATGTGGTTTGTGATACTTGCCGCCATTGCATCACGGGCAGCCCGCATTTGTGCCGCCGCACCATTGGCATTGGCGTGAATGGCGACGGCGTTTTTGCGCAGTACATCACCTTCCCGGCGGGCAATGTCTGGATTTGTGATGAGCAGATTCCGTTGGATGTGTTGAGCGTTCTTGACCCACTGGGTAATGCCGTGCATACCGCGCTGGCTTTTCAGGTATTGGGCGAGGACGTATTGGTGACGGGCGCGGGGCCCATTGGGCTCATGTCCGTGCCCATTCTCAAACGTGCTGGCGCGCGCAACATTGTGGTGACGGACATTAACCCCACGCGATTGCAAATGGCTGCGCAACTGGGCGCGACCGCCACGGTCAACGTGGCCGAACGCACGCTCGAAGATTTCTTGGCAAGCAACGCACCCGCATTGGGTTTGAAGGAAGGTTTCGACATCGGCTTGGAAATGTCGGGTAGCACAGCGGCGTTCAGCGCCATGATCAACACCATGGCCAACGGCGGCAAAATAGCTTTGCTGGGCATCATGCCCGCACACGCCGCAGTGGATTGGAACAAGGTCGTGTTCAACTCACTCACCATCAAAGGTATTTACGGGCGGCAGATGTTTGACACATGGTACCGCATGGCAGCCTTGTTACAGTCCGGCTTGGCAAAAGAAATTGCGCCGATCATCACGCATCATTTCCCATATACAGAATATGAAGAAGCATTTAAAACCGCATACAGTGGCCAGGCAGGGAAAATCATTTTAACTTGGGATTAAACGCAGCAAAATAAAAAATCGCCCGTTGTGGCGATTTTTTATTTGTTTTGATTTGTTTTAATTTATTTTGATTTTATCCGCGTCCTAAATCTGCGTCGATTGCACCCAATTGACTGTTCGCTTTCGTATAGGCAATAATTTCATCGATGTTACCAAACGCAATGCCTGTGTACGTGTCCGCTGCGCCATAATAAATGGCAATGCGTCCGGTGGGTGCATCCACAATCGTGGCACAGGGGAAGCATACGTTGGGCACAAAACCGGTGGTTTCATAGGATTCTTCGGGGGTTAAAATGTAGTATTTAGAGCGATACAACACTTTTGACGGATTTTCCAAGTCCAACAACGCCGAGCCGAAGCTGTATACATAACCGTTGCAAGTCAAGATTACACCGTGATAAATCATTAACCAACCTTCATCCGTTTCGATGGGTACGGGGCCGCCGCCAATTTTCAAGCCTTCCCACGGGAAAGTCTTTTGTATGACCAAGCGGTGCTTGCCCCAATAAGTCAAATCGGGGCTTTCGGACAGGAACACATCACCAAACGGTGTATGACCGTTGTCCGATGGGCGCGATAACATATAATACTTGCCGTTTATTTTTCGGGGGAAGAGCACACCATTCCTATTAAAAGGAAGGAACGCGTTTTCGTGCCGCGTAAATGTTTTAAAATCCTTGGTTGATCCTAAACCAATGGTGGGGAAGCCGCCCATGGAAGTGCACCACATCATGTAATACGTATCTTCAATTTTGCACAAGCGCGGGTCGTAGGCATATCCGGGTTGGAA
Source organism: Defluviitaleaceae bacterium (assembly GCA_009781755.1). Lineage (GTDB taxonomy): Bacteria > Bacillota > Clostridia > Lachnospirales > WQUN01 > WQRX01. The sequence continues at coordinate 18,986 of WQVD01000035.1, forward strand.
GGGTTTGCCTTCTTCGTCTACCCATTGGATGGGTTCGTCGTCCAGTTCCCAATGGATGGCATCTTTGGAGCGGCCAAAATGGATATTCATGGAAATATCCTTGTGATCCGCGCGGAAAATTCCGACGAAAGCATCGCCATACGGAATGACTGCACTGTTGAAAACGCGGGAGATTTTCGGGTTGGGGTTCCAACCGATTATGGGGTTGCCGGTATAGCGCCATAATAACTCGTTACAACTTGCGGGTTTGTTTTCCCAAGGCATGTTGGGCACAGGATTGCCGATTACTTTGGCCATGGTTTTGTCTCCTTTTGGTATTTTTCACCAGTATAACCGCGCGATATAAAACGTACAAGCCCGCATTTCGTGTATGTTTGTGTAATTAAATGGGATATGCTAATCTTACCGCGAAAGGGATGTATATAAATGAAGTTAAAATGCGCCGCTGTTTTTATCGTTTTTTTATTGGCCATTATCGCAGGCGTTTATTTTTTGCACTCACCGCCAAATACTGCGAACACCCTTGGATTGGATTCCTTCGAAGATGCTCGATTTCCTATCGTTCATATCGAACTACCGAACAGCCCCTTCTATTTTTATGATCGTAATAATTGGCAAAGCGGCACGATTTCATTTTCCAATGCGCCTGAAGGGCAAAATTTTGAACCCGTTGCCACACGCGTCCGCGGACGCGGCCATTCCACATGGCGTGTCGGCCCTGAAAAAAGACCGCTTCGCTTCCGTTTATATGAGCCGCAATCTATTTTGGGTGCCAACTACGAAGCACGCGATTGGATCCTTATCGCTGACCGATTTGACCGTTCTTTTATGCGCAATTATTCCGCACTTTATTTGTCGCGCCTTTTAAATAATATTTACGCGGTGGAAATGGTTCAACACGTACATTTATTCGTCAACGGCGAATATATGGGCGTTTATTTATTTACCGATGAACGAACCGTACAGCCTGGCCGTTTGGAAATTGCATTCCATCCCGATCCGGCCCGCAGCGGTTTTTTTATTGAGCTCGATTCCCGTGCTACACGCGAAGGAATTGAGAACGTGACTTTTATTAATCCCTTTCAACCCCACTCCATCAGATATCCATTTGCCAACGACCGCACCCCTGCGCATATGGAATATTTATTAAATTATTTTACTGCTGTAAATAATGCCATCCGCGCGCAAGATTTTGAGTTAATTACGCAATTAATCGACTTAGATTCGTTCATCGATTTTTATTTGGTGTTGGAATTATATAAATGTCCTGATTCCGGCACAAACAGTAATTTTATGTATATTACGGGCGAAGGTGATGAACGCCGATTGTTCAAAGGTCCGCCATGGGATTTTGATTTAACCGCCGGTAACATGGGGAGCCTACCAAGCACCGCGGGCATTTATGCTGCTATGGAAAATGTTTGGTTTCGATATTTATTGGACATACCGGAATTCCGCGCAGCCGTGGCCGCACGATGGTTTGAAATCCGCCACAATGAAGTCGAACAAATGCTGGCACAAATTCGCCACATGAAAACCACTTACTACGCCGAATTTGAAATGGATTTTTTGCGGCACCCCGACGCACCTACACCGCCATTTTTATGCGTCAATTTGCACGCGATTAATTATTTTCAAGGGCAAGTGGATTTTTTATTAAATTGGTTGGATAATCGAATAAATTGGTTGGATAATTATTTTGCCGGTGCATTTCCTGATTATTGCCATATGCAAAATTTTATTAATCGCGCCCTTGCGCACCCGGGCATCAATGTAACCTATCTTGGTGCATTATTGGATTTAAATATACATCCAATTTTATTGCACAACGTATTGCAAATCGAATTAATTGAAATGGCGCAAATATTTAATTTAGAAATATCGCATCAAGGGGATAATATTACGATGCGCCGCGGCAATATCGAAATTATTCATCGGTTAGAAACTAATATTTTTCATGTCAACGGCACATTGGTTACATCGGTCGCTCCGTCCAATGAAATAAGCGGCGTTATTTACATTCCTATCCGTGTAATCGCGGAATCATTGGGTTACGATGTGGAATGGGATCGTATTAACTTTTATGTAAATATTACAGAAATTCCGAATGGAGACAAAAATGAATAAATTAAAATTATTGGATTTATGGTTGGTATATTCGATTGTTTTATCAATACCGATTATTTTTTTAGGATTTTTTTCATTTGCGGTTTTTCCGGCGGCGGATGATGTGAATGACATGGCGCGGTTAAATTATTACATCGCAGGAAATATTTTTGATGTATTTATGGTGGCCATTCGCTCCGCCTTTTCCGGGCGCAGCAACGGTACGTTCTCACATTATATTTTGCGCGGATTGGGGCCTGGATATATTTCACTTACTTTAAATCGCATAATTATTTTTATTTTTTATTGGCTGTATATAAGCGCGGTTTATTTGTTTATTCGCGCCCTATCCAAATATTTTTTAGGGTTGGATAAAAATAAAATATTGGCGGTTGCGGTTACGGTCGTATTTTTATCATTAAATCACATGCTGTTTCCGGCGCAGAGTTTGTTCTGGTATTCGGGCGTGGTCAACTACATGTTTATTTTATCTTGCTATTTATTCTTAATTTGCAATTGTATGGATTTATTTTTCAAAATAAAAATAAATAAAATTAATTTAATAATTCGCCATATAATTTCGTTCGTAATAATTTTTATTATTGCGGGTAGCCAAACCGCCGGCGGCATCTTATTATTGGGCACACTATTTTTCATGTGTCTTTTTTACACGCTTTACGCCATGCGTAATAAATTCGAATTAAATAAATTATTTATTTATGCGTATTTTTTATTCGCTGCATTTTTTCTTTTATTAAATATCCGCGGCAGCATCGGACGGCGCGAAATGTTTGACACGGCTATGTCGCCGCCTAATGCGGTTATACACGCGGGATTAAATGCGGCGTCGGATTTATTTTGGTGGCATCATGGAATAACGATTTTATTATTAATTATTTTTTTACCGACATTAATTACAGCGGTGCGTAAATTCCGTAAAATCGAATTTAATCATCCGTTGGTGGTTACAGTTGTATTGGTTGCGTTATTTGTGGCCATGTATGTTCCGGCATTTTTTGGCATGGGGTCGCGCGGGCCGGAACGGTTAATTGATTTTTATCGCAATATTAGTTATTTATTTGTGTTTATTTGGTTTGCCTATATCGTCGGCTTTTTAACCATGCGCAAATTAATTCCCGATTTTATTGAAAAATCGAAATATATTATTTCCGCTTGCGCTATTTTATTATTTCTTGTGTTTGGCACGGGGCATTTAATGGATGTCGCGTATGGCAATTTTTATTTAGCTGCGCGGCAATTTAATAATGGGCAAATATCGCAATATCGTTGGGTCATGAATTCGCGTGAATTAATTTTTAATAATGATGCGGCAGATATTATTGAGCTGGCTCCCTTTCCGCATGAGCAATTAATTGTTTTTGATGCAGATGTAATGGACTTGACGGCAGATGCGGGGCATTGGCGGTCGATAGCGCGTGCGCGGTTGCATGATTTGGAATGGGTGCGGACCGCGGAAGACTTGGGCAATCGGATTTTCCGCGTAATTGCTGCGCCGCTTACGAATGCGCTTAACGCAGCGGAATCGGATTTAACAAGCCGATATATCACCACGGCATTTTTCGTGCGTGATTATTTGGTGGATGTGGTGGGGTATTTACCGATCGCGAGTGAAAATGTACCTACGCCCCATGCGAATGTTTATCTTGTATTAATTTCGCAGGAAAGCAACGAGCGGTTATTCTACCCGGTGTTTCCGTTGGCGCGGGATATTGCGAATGCCTACGAGCGAGAAGTTATACGAAACACCCAATTTACCACCAGTCTTTATTTCCGTGGTTTTGCAGATGGGTTGTATACGTTGGGCATTGTGTTGCCAACATGGTACGGGCTGCAAATCATCCCGCAGGGCGAATTGGTGAAACACGGCGCACGCATTGTTTGGCACCCCTTCCCCACTTCAGGCGAAGCACGCGTGCCGGTGTTGATGTACCACCACATAGACGCACACATCGCCAACGACTGGGTGGTATCGGCAGAAAGCTTCGCGCTGCACATGCGTACGCTACGCAACTTTGGATTTAATCCGGTGACCTCACGCGATATGGCGGACTTTGTGGAACATGGCGTTCCTTTGCCCCCGCGCACCATCATGATCACTTTCGACGACGGATATTTGAGCATGTACGAGCACGCGCTTCCTATATTAATGCGCTACGGTATGACCGCCACCAATTTCGTCATCGGCCACACGGTGGGCACGGACACGTACAAGGACACGGGGCACCCGACCATCCCCAAGTTTGATTTTGACCACATGCGGGCAATGGCGGGCGTGGTGGATATCCAAAGCCATTCCTACGACATGCACCAAACGCCTTTCTTGGAAGAAGGCCGCGCACGGCAATTTATGCTCCGTTGGGATGATGAAAGCACAGAGGATTTCCGCACAGTACTGACGCATGATGTGCAAACGTTCAATGAAATGATTCGCTCACAATTAGACGAAGATGTAATTGCAATCGGCTTCCCGCATGGGCGATACGATGATTTAACACATCAAATCCTGCGCGAATTGGGCATACGCGTTACCTTCGGCACACGCCACGGCATTAATACGTTGGTACAAGGCAATGCGGATTCACTTTTCGGCCTGTATCGCATCAACATCACCGATGACATGGATGCGGACAGGTTGCTGGATTTACTGCGTTAGTTTATACTCAAACCGAAAAAAATTATTTTTTATAGGAGGTTTTACCCATGGTAAAAGTAGGTATTCAAGGTTTTGGGCGTATCGGACGTTTGGCGTTCCGTTATTCGCTGACGCGTGACGATGTGCAGGTAGTGGCCATCAACGACCCGTTTTTGGACTTGGACTATATGGCATATATGCTTAAATATGACTCCGTCCACGGCCAATTCAAAGGCACGGTCGAAGTCAAAGGCAACAAATTGGTGGTTAACGGCCGCGAAATTTATGTATACGACAAGCGCGACCCCGCCGAAATCCCTTGGCCCGAATCCGGCGCGGAATACATTGCCGAATGTACGGGCATCTTCCACACGCAAGAATTGGCGCAAGTTTACTTGAAAGCCGGTGCCAAAAAAGTCATCTTCTCGGCCCCCGCCAAAGATGCCGACACCCCCACCTTCGTCATGGGTGTAAACCAAGAAAAATACACCAAAGACATGAACATCGTGTCCAATGCATCTTGCACCACCAACTGCCTGGCTCCCTTGGCCAAAGTCATCAACGACAATTGGGGCATCAGCGAAGGCTTGATGACCACCGTACACGCCATGACCGCAACGCAAATGACCGTTGACGGATCATCCCGCAAGGATTGGCGCGGTGGCCGTGCGGCCAGTGCCAACATCATCCCCTCCAGCACCGGCGCAGCCAAAGCTGTGGGCTTGGTTATCCCCGAACTGAAGGGCAAATTGACGGGTATGGCGTTCCGCGTGCCTACCACCAACGTATCCGTGGTGGACTTAACCGTGCGCCTCAACAAACCCGCCGGCTACGAAGACATCAAAAAAGCCGTTAAAGCCGCCGCAGAAGGCCCCATGAAGGGCATCCTCAAATATACCGAAGACGCGGTTGTATCCAGCGACTTCATCGGCGAAAGCTGCACTAGCGTATTTGACGCAGGCGCAGGCATCAGCCTTAGCGATACCTTTGTGAAACTGGTAAGCTGGTACGACAACGAATGGGGTTATTCCAACAAGTTGATTGACCTGATGCGTCATATGTACAGTGTAGATAACGCATAATTAAATTTACAAATAGACAAGCAAAACCCCGGTGTATATATCCATTCCGGGGTTTTTTGTATAAATGTTATGGGTTACTCCCCCAACGCCTCCAAAATCGCTTGGGTATAAATTGCTTCCAACCCTACGCCGCCGCCCAAAAACGTAGATGTTATCACGCCTTCGCCATTGATAATCACCATATAAGGCACACCGGGCGATGGGTAATAATTACGGTGGATGCGGCTGCCTACATCCAAGCCGATGGCATATGTGAATCCACGATCATCAATGAATTCCTGCACGCGGCTTTGTGCTTCACCCACGTTCATACCCACGAAGATAACGCGGTCGCCAAATTGTTCGTGTAATGCTTGGATGGTAGGCATTTTGGCTACGCACGGGCCGCACCATGTTGCCCAAAAGTCCAATACCACCACCGTACCCCGATGGTAGGACAGTGTAAAATATTCCCCCGATAATAATTGCACGGTAAAGTCGGGTGCCAATTCGCCCGTGTATACTTCATTGTCAGCGTTAAAAGTGCTCCTTCCGTTGGTTAACCAAAAATAACCCACTACTCCCGCACAAATAAGGAGTATCACGGCCAGGGTGATGATTACTTTATTCTTCATTTAATTCATCCTTCCTTTTGTACACAATGGCTTTGGGCGCGCACACCGGTTGGCAATCGCCACAACGTATGCATTCGCGGTCGTTGATTTTATGCACGTCCAATTTACATATTTTTACACAAGCGCGGCAACCTGTACAGCGGTGGGCGTTGACCTTGATGCCAAACAGCGCGTGCTTGTTAAACCACGAATAAATTGCTCCCAGCGGGCAAAGAAAGCGGCAAAACGGGCGAAATACAAATACGCTGCCGACCAAAATAACCCCAAGCCAAAACAGCCGCCATTGAAACAGCACACCCGTAATGGCCCGCAACCCCGCGTTGGTCAACACCAGTGGAATACCCGCTTGCAACGTACCCATCGGGCATGCATATTTGCAAAATGCAGGTGTACCTACCCCCGTACTCAACAAAAAATACAAGGGCAGGAAAATAACAAAAATAATCAACATCACGTATTTACCCAATGACAACCAGCGCGTAACCTTGCTTTTGCGCAGCTTGGGCGATGGAATCTTGTGCAGCAAGTCTTGCACCCACCCAAACGGACACAAAAAAGCACATATGGCCCGCCCCAACAAAACACCAAATAATAACAAGGTACCTACAATATATAACGGCAGCTTGGTGCGGATATCGCCCAAAGCCGTTTGCAAGCTGCCCAAAGGGCACGCCCCCACCGCCCCCGGGCATGAATGGCAATTGAGCCCCGGCACGCACAACCCTTTCGAGCGCCCCGTAAATATCGTACCCCGCACAAA
>WQVD01000036.1 GCA_009781755.1 Defluviitaleaceae bacterium
GCTCCCCCCCCCCCGCGAGGAAGAACCCGAGCCGAAAACCACCCCCCCCACCGAAGCCCCAACCGACCCACTCCCCACCGACCCGCCCCCCGCCGAAATCGAACCCGCCGATGAAACCGATACCGACGAAGAATCCGCACCCAACAGAACGTGGATGTGGACGATGTTACTACTGATCCCCATCGTAGGCGGTGCAACATGGCTAATGAACCGCGTGATGACAAAAAAACGCAATAAATAAATTTAATCCCGCAATACAAAAACCCCTTGGAATGAGGCTCGCCATTGCCTTGCCCAAGGGGTTTTTGCAATATAACCCGATTAATTTCGGATAATTTCTTGTTAAAATTGAATTGCTATAATACAATGCGAACATCCGCATTAAACAACGCAAGCCAAAAATAAAATAAGAGAATCGGAGGATAACAATGAATGAAATTAAATGCCCAAAATGCAATGAAAAATTCACCATCGATGAGGCAGGATACGCATCCATTGTTAAACAAGTACGTGACGACGAATTTCACGCCGAGCTCCAAAAACAAGAAGCACTATTAAAATCCGACAAAGCAAATGCCGTAAAATTGGCTGAAGCAAATGTTAAAAACGCAATGCAAGAAGCACTTGCAGAGCGGGACAATGAATTGGTTTTAATAAAAACCAAGTTAGCATCCGTGAACGCCGAAAGGGATAACGCCATATCCCTTGCCGAACAAAAAATGAAAAATAACTTGATGGACGAGTTATCCAAGAAGGAATCTGAATTATTGTCCATAAGACATACAATGGAACAAAATGAACTGAAAATTAAAACAGAAAACGATAGAGCACTTCATGATTTAAAAAACAAACTAAACGCTACAGAAACCGAAAAAAAGCTGGCCGTTTCCGAAGCCGTTGATGAAGTTAAAAGGGAATGTGAAAGATTGCGGTTGGAATTACAGCAGAAAGAAATGGAAAAGGCATCCATCAAAGAAAGGCATGAATCAGAAATTAAGGTGCGCGAAGATGAAATAAAGCGCATCAATGATATGAAGGCAAGGCTTTCAACCAAGATGGTGGGCGAAACATTGGAACAGCACTGCCAAATCGAATTTAACCGCGTTCGCGCTATGAGCTTTCCCAATGCTACGTTCAAGAAGGATAACGAATCCAGTGCCGACAGCAAAAGCAAAGGTGATTTTATTTTCCGCGACCATGATTTGGACGGGAATGAAATCATATCGATTATGTTTGAAATGAAAAACGAAAACGACACAACGGCTACAAAGAAAAAGAATGAAGATTTTTACAAGGAATTGGATAAAGACCGCAGGGAAAAAGCATGTGAATATGCCGTTCTCGTTTCCTTGCTTGAAGCAGACAATGAACTTTACAACGGCGGGATTGTTGACGTATCGCACGAATATCCGAAAATGTTTGTCGTGCGCCCGCAGTTTTTTCTACCGATGATAGGGCTTTTGCGTAATGCCGCGCTTAATGCATTGCAATATAAAGCCGAATTGGCACTTGTTAGAACTCAAAATATCGATGTAACCCATTTCGAAAACCGGTTAAATGATTTCCGTGAAGCGTTTGGCCGAAATTATCGACTGGCATCGGAACGTTTTTCTGACGCGATAAAAAACATTGATAATTCCATCGCGCAGTTACAAAAAACGAAAGAAAACTTACTTAATTCAGAAAACAATCTCCGCCTTGCAAATAATAAAGCGGATGATTTGACGGTAAAAAAACTAACACATAATAATCCGACCATGACGGACAAATTTAATAATTTAAAATCGTTTGATTGATAAATGAATGGAGCGATCGTCAATGAAAAAAAACATCGAAATTGCCCAATTCGGTGAAGGCAACTTTTTGCGCGCATTTGCCGATGAAATGATTGATGCAGCCAACAAAGCCGAAGTGTTTGACGGCGGCGTGGCGATTATCAAGCCGATCCCGTTGGGGGATTTGTCCAAGTTTGAGGCGCAGGGGTTAAAGTACAACGTTGTGTTGCGGGGGATGCAAAATGGGGAAGCGGTAGTTACCCATCGGCGTATTGATTGCATCTGCAGCGTGGTAGATCCTTATGTGGATTTTTCTGCGTATTTGGGCATTGCCCGCGGGGAAGCATTGCGCTTTGTCATTTCCAACACTACGGAGGCAGGGATTGCCTTTGATGCAGCGGATGCGTTTGAAAATAAACCGGCTCATTCCTTCCCCGGTAAGCTAACGCAATTTTTATACGAACGCTATGTGTTTTTTGCCGGTGCTGCGGATAAAGGCTTGATTGTGCTGCCCGCAGAATTGATTGAACAAAACGGGAGCAAGCTGCGAGATTTTGTATTGGATTATATAAAATTGTGGGCGTTGCCCGACGCTTTTGCCGCTTGGGTACGTGATACATGCTTGTTTTGCAACACCTTGGTGGACCGCATTGTGTCGGGTTATCCTGCCGATGAAGCGCAGGAATTGGCGCGCACATTACCGGACGGACGAGATGATTTGATGGTGGTGGGCGAACCCTTTGGCTTGTGGGTCATTGCCCATGAAAGATATGAAGCGGTGCAGGCCGCGTTTCCATTGGACAAAGCGGGTTTGCCCGTGGTTTTTTGTGCGGATGAAACGCCTTATCGCGTGCGCAAGGTGCGGTTATTAAACGGCGCGCATACGACGATGGTTTTCGCGGCGCATTTGTCGGGATTTGAAACGGTGGGCGAGGCAATGGCGGATGCCACGATGCGCGCGTTCGTCAAACGTGTGCTGTATGACGAAATCGCCCCCACGGTGCCGTTGGGGATACAAGAAGTGCGCGCGTTTGCCGATTCGGTTATCGAGCGTTTTGACAATCCGTTTATCAAACATCGCCTGTTGAGCATTGCGCTCAATTCTGTGTCCAAGTGGAAAACGCGTGTGATGCCTACGTTGTTGGATTATCAGGCAGCTACAGGCAATTTTCCGTCGGGAATATGCTTGGGCTTGGCGGCGATGAAAATTTTTTATGATAAAAACACGGGCGATACGCAAGACGGGGCAGATTTCCCATTGTTTTGGGATGCGGAAATCGGCGGTGTGGCAGGTTTGAAGGATTATGTTTGTTCAATGATAACCGAAATCCAAGCATTGGGCCTGCAGGAAGTGTTGTTAAATCAATTATCCGGAGGCGACCAATGAACATGTTAAAAATCCACCCCACCGACAACGTAGCCGTCGCATTGGAAGGGGAACATATCCGACACAAAATCGCGCTGGCACCCATCAAGGCCGACGAGCAAGTGATTAAATACGGTTACCCCATCGGCACCGCAACGGCAGATATCCCTGAAGGTGCGCACGTGCACACCCACAACATGCGTACCAATTTAAGCGGTATCATCGAATATGCTTATGAACCGACCCTCGTTGAAACGCCGATACAACGCATCGACAGCACGCAAAGTGACACCGGCACCGGACTGACCCCCGACACGTTTATGGGATACAAACGCGCCAACGGCAAGGTCGGTATCCGCAATGAAGTTTGGGTTGTACCGACGGTCGGCTGTATCAACATAACGGCGGAGCGGATTGCACAATACGGGCGGATGCTGTTGTCGGACCATGAAAAAAATATCACTCGTGATAATAACACCCATGCAAATGGCACAAACGAATGCATAAACAAGCCCAATGATGTGGGTGTCGTCGATGGCGTATATGCCTTTGGCCACCCATACGGCTGCTCACAAATGGGCGACGACCAAGAAAACACGCGCCGCGCCATCGCAGGGTTGTTGCGCCACCCCAACGCCGCGCAAATTATCGTGTTGGGGCTGGGCTGCGAAACCAACGACATAACGAGCTTGCAACACGCGCTGGGTGATTTTGATATGACGCATATCACTTTCATCCAATGCCAAGACAGCGACGACGAAATTGCCGAAGGCGAAAAGGCCATGCGCATTGCATTGGAACGCGCCCAAACCGCCCGACGTGAGTCCGTACCCATGGGCGAATTAATTGTAGGGCTCAAGTGCGGCGGGTCAGATGGTTTTTCGGGCATTACGGCCAATCCGCTGTGCGGAGCTTTTGCGGACAGGCTCATTGCCGAGGGCGGCGCGATCATGCTTACCGAGGTGCCGGAAATGTTCGGCGCGGAGACGATACTCATGAATCGTTGCGCCACACCCGCGTTATTTGATCGTACCGTGTGCATGATTAACGACTTCAAACAATATTTCTTATCCAACGGGCAAAGCATTTATGAAAATCCATCCCCAGGCAACAAAGCGGGCGGCATTACCACGTTGGAAGATAAAAGCTTGGGCTGCGTGCAAAAAGGCGGCACGACCAACGTCACCGACGTGCTGGCATACGGGCAGCCCTTGACCCAACGCGGGCTCAATTTGTTGGACGGCCCGGGTAACGACTTGGTATCCATCAGTGCCATGACAGCCAGCGGCGCACATTTGATTTTGTTCACGACGGGGTTGGGTACGCCGTTTGGCGCGCCTGCACCCACGGTCAAGATATCGTCCAACACTGCGTTGTACGGAAAAAAGCCCCGCTGGATTGATTTTGATGCGGGGCAATTATTGGCGGGCGTAACCATGCCGGAATTATCCGACCAATTATATGAGTATGTACGCGCACTGGCATCCGGTGAAATCACCGCCAAAAATGAGGACACCAACGCGCGGGAGTTTACGATTTTCAAGACGGGGATTACGCTTTAAAGCGACGCTTGAAAAAACTTCATTTTTATATACCTGCGTCCTTGCAAACATCCAGCCAATCGGTCGGGGTGTCTTTTTGCGCGGAATGCAATGACAGCCGCGTATTTTTGCTTATCACATTTGCACCGGGATACACGCGGCCAAAACGCTTGGCATTGGAGCGGCTGTATTTTTTATAATCGCCATCGTCTTTGCACAGGAAAATACAACCGATGCTATTGATCACGCGGTCGGTGCGCGCTGCATCCTTGTCGAATACATACATCACCGCGCCGGGGGCAGCATCCAATTCACCGACATTCATAAAATCGCCGATTTTATATCCCGCCCGCACCAACTCGTAGGCAATTTTTTTTGCCCACATATATTCCGCATCCGCGTCCGTAAAAATTTCTTCCAATGCGGGAATCATGATGTCTTCGGCGATGACGCGGTTACGAATGTACCTTTTGATTTCATAAGTAATCATCGATTCCCGCTTGGCACCGCCGGCGCGCATACCCGACACCGCACCCGAAGTGGAATACCGCGCGAACAAGCCCAATAAAACAAAAGCCAGCAACACCAAACCTGTTATTATCCACAATCCCATAACAAAAACCTCCTTCGCCATCCATGCAACGCATATGAGGATAATTTACAGCTAAGCAATGAGAAAAACAATTAATTGCATGCAAAATTCAACAAACACACGCATGGCATAACCGCAGTGACATTATTGCACGCGGCGCAATATAAAAATCACCCTTTCCGCCCTGCTTCATATGCTGAACCATAGGTTTGTATGTGAAGGGGAATACATATGTCAGGTTTTTTCATCCCGCGCGAAGAATTATTAAAGAAAGCGCAACCCGAATACAACGAACTCAACGACATCACCGCGGCCACGGTGTATGCGGTGCCCGACGCGTCGGTGGCGGCGATGATTCCCCCGCCGTTGCAATTGACCGTGCCGCATTTATTAATCATCTATGTATCGCGCATCAACGAACCCACATTAGCGGCTCCTTATATGGAGGGTGGCATCGGCGCATTAACGACATTTACGGACGCGGCGGGTGCGGTACATACGGGGCTGTATTATTTTAATTTGCAACTCATGGGGGCGGGCGCGCAAAATGCCGCTTTCTTTGGGCGTGAAGAAGCGGGCTTGCCCAAAAAATTTGCCGATTATATCGGGTTGCGCCGCGTGCAGAATGACGTGTATTTTCACATTGAACGGGGTGGCGTGCGTTTACTGGACGCGCATTTGCGCATCGGTACCTACAATGACCCGACCTTTTCGAACGACTTGGAAAACATTGACCCGTTGCGGGGCAAATTGCAAAACGATGCCGTCCTGACCCACCGCTACCAAACCGACGGGGAGAACGGCCTGCATGATATGAACTTGTATTATTACAACAGCCCGACTTTCTTTTGCGCGTATGAATCGGCATTTGCAAACGTGCGGTTGGCATCTTCTGCGGCCGATCCGTGGGGTGATATCAAAATAAAAAAAGTGTTGGGCGGGTCGTATGCGCGCAACAACAATTTCATCGTGGATGTCACCAAAATCCACGCCTACCCTAACGCCGACGCACCGGGCATCCTGCAGTACTTATACCCCGGGCGCTTCGACCCCATGCCCGGACGCAAATCCGCCGTCACGCCATTTGACTGCCGGGAGGATATGACATGGACAAAATGACCGACATCGGCTTCGCTTTTCAATTAATTGACCGCGATAACCCACACGCATTGTGCGATAAAGAAGTCTACGACATGGTTGATAAGGTCATTTATCAAACCTTGGGCAAGCAGGGATTGCGCGCGTTAATCAAACCCGCCGACCACGTCACCCTCAAAGTCAACCTCGTGGGTGCACACCTGGGCGCACGCGGAGAAAAAGGACGTGCCATCATCACCGACCCCCGCATTGTGCGCCACGTGGCAGAAAAAGCACGTGAAGCCACCGGCCCCCGTGGGGTCATCCGCGTCATCGGCACCACCCACTACGCCGACCGCAACCCATCACTACGCGAAGAATCCACCAGCTTTTATTGGGCTAAGTTGGGGCGCAGCGGCAACAACGCCATCCACCCCGATGTGGACGTGTGCTACGACGCGGACGCAGACGGCATCTTGGACGGCACTTCCGGCGCACAGCTCATTAACTTAGATTCCTTGGGCGAAAACGAGCGATTCCAACGCGTTGTACCTTTACAAAACGGTACGCAGGTAGCCGTCGCCTTCCCCAAACTCCTGCGTACCCGTGAAGAAGCCCACCACGCAGGTGAACCGCACGAATACACCGATATCTTCATCGGTCTGCCTATTTTCAAGACGCACGGGCTCATGGGTATGACCGGTGCGCTCAAGCTGCACTACGGTTTGCGCAGTATGTACGGCGTGTTTAGTGACGCGGGGCGTTACGGCCACAACGGTCTTTTCTTCGACGAAAACGGCACCATGCAAGGCCGCCACAACCTGACCGACTACCTATGCGCGCAACATCTCGTGCGCAGCTACGACTTCACCATATTGGATGCCCTGACGCTCAACTTGCAAGGCCCCGCGCTACCCATGGGCTTAATCACCGACATCGCCGACACCGACCAACGCGCCGATTATATCCAAACCCACTGCGTCCTCGCCGCCCGCGATCCGCTGGCACTGGATACTGTCGCCACTAACCTGATGGCCTTTGAAAAAAATTCCTTGCCGTTATTCAACGATGCACGCGCTAACGGCCTGGGTGAAAACAACCCCGCCTATATTCGCATCCATGACAACCGCGCATTCTGCCGTGTGCGCAACTATTTTTGGAACCAATTTCACCCCGCGCAATTTCCCCCGCCGCCACGCGTAGGTGCGCAAGCCCTATCCCTGACGCAAATCAACCCCGACTTCAACATCTTCCTGCACAGCGCCACCAAAATCGACCCGCATAAATACCGCGTCCATTACGAACTCGCGACCCCATCCCAACCCAATAAAATCATCCGTATCGAACTATACGCCCACAAAATGCTATTGCATCAAAAAAATGACCACATCACCCCCATCGGTGAAATGGTCATCGACTTGAACCAAGAACAATTTCGCCCCATGCGCAACACCGCACTGGCCGTGCAAGGCTTTGTCTACGACGAATACTTTAATTGCCGCGCCGGGAACGAGCACATGATTTTCCGTGCATGATATTAATCAACCATCAGCCTTGCCCGACTGGGCAGCATAATTTCGAAAGATGCTGGCATGGCCTTGAAGCGCACCGAATTGCGCATAATAAGGCGCAAGCTCCGCATCGTGGCAAATATCCACCATATATAAATCCTTGCATTCGTCCAACATGCGCGTCACCAATTGGCGGCCAATACCCTTGCCTTGGTGCGTTTCCACCACTTCCAGCAGCGGTATATAAGCGGAAAGCACCCCATCCGACACGGCATTGATAAACCCCACGACACGGTTCATGTCCGCATCAATCGCAACCACGGCGCGATAACTGCTTTGCAAAATCTTCAAATGCATCGCCGAGCTTGGCGGGTTGGGCCAGCCCACAAAAAATCCTTCCAGCATATCGGCGGTCACGTTATTTACATCGGTTGTGTAATCAATATTAAGCATTGGCTTCACGCGCCGCTTGCTCTTCGGGTTGGAAAAACTTCTTAATCACAACGGGATAAACGCCCATAATCCAAAAAACCATGAAGAAATAACGCAGCGCATCCGGCACCAGCTCCGACCCCATCACGCGCAGGCCTTCTTGTAATGCCACGGTAATGGCAATGCCAACAATCAACTTGATGGGCTGCATCCACCATTTCTTCGTGCGCGGTTCAAATTTTATATAATTGCGCTCAATAAACATACCCAGCGCAAAAGCAATACCCGCTCCCGCAGCACGCGTAGCATCGCGAATCTGCCGCGCTTCCGACACACCCCCATGATACAAAACCGCCGCCACAATAATCACCGCAAACGCGCACAAAATAATCACGCCCGCAATCGCAACCTCCCGCTTCATACAAGTAGCTTCCGCCGGGATAAACTTCATAGCCAGCCAAACAATCGCAAACGTAATCGCCAACGAAACCAGCACATCCTGCAAATAATGCACACCCAAATACAAGCGCGTAAAGGCCACCAACCCGGCCAAACCAAAGCAAACCACCCTTACCCACCACTTCTTAATCATCGCGCCCAAGCTACCCAGCCAAGCTGCCGCATTCTGCGTATGCCCACTAGGGAAAGCATAACCCGTAGCCGCCCCATACGCCTCTCCCACAATCGTAAACGAGGGATCATACACCCAAGGCCGCGGCACCCGAAACACAATCTTCAACCCCTGCACCGCCAGCGATGACAGGAAGAAAACCGCCCCCATTACATAAGCGTGCCGCTTGCTAATACACCAAAACAAGGCGCAGAAAAGGACGATGAGAATCATTTCTTCGCCCAAGCGCGTGGCGAATCCCATAGCGGTGTCCAGCCATGGCGTGCGGATGGATTCCAGTGTGCGGAGTAGTGGCATGGTGGCCTCCTGTTCTATGCTTTGTGGTTTAATTTATGTTCCATGAAAATTAATTTTGGAATTACTCTTAATTTATTCAAAAAGTACATCTTCTTTTTCTATTTGCAATGTATGCCATACGGTAACGTTGTCAAGCATGGGATTATCCTTTGATATATTGCGCAAAATTCTATAAAAGTCGTCTCGTGTGATATAAGGAACACCGAGTGCAACACAGATGTTGGGTATTTTATCAGCATTAGGTTTGTTGTTGTTTTCAGCAGTAATAATAATACCGCCAATGCATTTTGCCTTCGCTACCAATATGGCATCTGCTTCTGGGGATCCTGCGCGCAAACTTATTTCCTTCACGCCTTCACGAAATTTTTTATGCTTAAATATTTCAGCAACTATTTTACCCTCATCATTTGTCAACGGTAGAAATGCATTCTTATGATTTTTTATCCATTTCGCCTCATTGGTACGTTTGTCTTTTTTAGTGATAGGATCAGGAGAAGCTTCTTGACCCCATTTTTTATCAAGCTCTCGATATACTTCATCAACGGATATTATAGTTCCATTTTTCATGCCATTTGACCATGGCTCGTATATATCCGAAGTAAAAACATCAAGCGAAAGGCTCCGTAATGAATGAGAAAAAATATTATTATCTACAACAAAGATGCTCATAACACACCCCACCCTTTTTGGGTTGCGATGGTTTGAACACTCTGTATTTTCATTCCCATATAATGAGCTAGTTGCGTTATATTATATTTTTGAGCGTAGTAGCCATTAAAAGCTAATTCTGTGTATTGCCTTCCTTTGTAAGTTAATTGAGTAGCAAAATAATTCCCTGTGCTTTTGCTTTTCTTGTTTTTATCATCCTCGTTATTACGGAACCAATCTTGATTATATTCATTTCGTTTATCTTCATAAGTGCTACGATTTATCCGACCAATGTTTAACAACTTTCTCATAATCACTTCACGGCTTACTGAATACATCTTAGCAAGTTGTTCCACAGCATTATTATTAACCTCGCCAATTTCACGAAGTTCAATGACGAAATCTTCGGTAGGAACTAAGAATTCACCCGCAAATTGATTGCATGCTACTTCAATTTCGTATCCGTCATAATATTTCGTTCCCAACTTTCTATCATCTAATAAATCAATTCCTCCTATTTTATGTATAAGGTGGTAAGCCTCGTGAAACAAGGTAAATATTTGTCTTGATGGAGATAAAGTGTTATTTATACAAATAATTGGAAATACATCATCATATATGCAGAAACCAGAAACATCATTATTTTTAAATGCTTCCTTAAAAATATAAACCCCAGTTATGTGGAAGCAATCTCGCCAAAATTCAAAAGCATCAAAAGGTTTTGAAAATTTCTTTTGTATTGATAAATTTGCTTTAAATAACTCACGCAATTGTTTAGCCGTTGTATTTAAATTCGATAAATCAAAATTAAAATGTACAAGTTGATTTATGGAAGGATTAATTTCATCATTCATTTCATATAAATTGATTTGCATGACTCTTGCCCAATCAATTATTTTAACAAGTTCTCTATTTATAACTGATGACGCAATATCAGGCAATGTCCGAAATGATGAAGGTAAATTTCTAAGCATTGGCGGTTCGGGAAAGAAAAATACCGCAATAGGTTTTCTATAATAATCACCTAACATCTTCAATTGTGCATATGTGGGATAATCATCACCGTTTTCCCACTTGTGAATGTTCTTAAACTTTTTTTCTACATATTCGAGAGGAGTTTTTGATTCAATACGTGCCCATTTTAATATTTCCCCGTTTACCGCAGTTATTTTTTCAGCCATAATACACCTCCTCCATCCTCACCCCGTTTATACCACGCCAACGCATGTTTCACAACAATCTTGTTCTAATCCCCCTTCCCCCCTCATATAAATAACCCATCATCAAATCAAGGGGAGGGCCATCTTTGAAGACTTATATCGAGGAGCGGGCCGTAGAAGTGGCGACGTTTATTATTTCTGCCAACGCCACGGTAAGGGAAACTGCGAAGAAATTTGGCATCAGCAAGTCTACCGTACATAAAGATGTAACCGAGCGACTCACCAAGATAAATCCCAAGCTGGCGGGCGAGGCGCGTCGTGTGTTGGAAGTAAACAAGTCTGAGCGGCACATACGAGGTGGTTTGGCTACGAAGGAGAAGTATTTGCACATGCACGGCAATTTGCAATATTAATGTTAAGGCGCACTCCCGCAATTGATGCGCCTTGTTTTGCCCTCGCCTTGTGATAGGCGGGGGTGTTTTTTATTCGCAATGAATTATTTGTAGGCAAGTCGTTGTGGTTGTGCTATATTTCGTGTTCGCGCGTGTACGATTTGTTGCAGCGCGTTATCCTTGCACGGGACGAGCCCGTGCCAAAGACCAAAAGGAGGTGCAAGATGGTTAAGTATGAAATGGGCGTCATCGTCCGCGCAGACTTACCCGAAGACGGCCACGCCGTGGAAATGGACAAGATCAAAGCACTCATCGACCGCTTTGGCGGCACGATCGAGAAGATTGACGAATGGGGACGCAGGCGCATGGCCTACCCCATCCAAAAGATGAGCGACGGCATCTACACGTTCATCACGTATTCCGCCCCCCCGGAAGCCCCGCGGGAAATCGAAAGCCGTACCCGCCTGATTGAAAACGTGCTGCGTTTTCTAACGGTGCGTAAGGACGAAGTGGAAGCTACCGTGGTAGCCCCCCCCGCAGAAGTCGTGGAAGCATCCGCCCCGGTGGAAGCTCCCGAAGCCGTGGTGGAAGAAGTCGCAGTGGTTGAAGAAACCGCAGTCGAAGAACCCGTAGCGGAAGAAGTTGCAACAGAAGAAGCCCCCGCGGAAGTAGAAGAACCGGAGGCAAAAGATGAATAAAGTTATTCTCATGGGGCGTTTAACCAAAGACCCCGAGATACGTTATTCACAAGCCGCCGAGCCGGTGTGCGTTGCCAAGTATACGCTGGCGGTCAACCGCCGCTTTAAGCGTGAAGGCGAGCCGGATGCGGATTTTATTAACTGCGTATGTTTTCGCAAGACGGCGGAGTTTGCCGAGCGCTTCTTGAAGCGCGGCATGCAAATTGCTGTTGTGGGTGCCATTCAGGTGCGCACATATGACGACAACGCAGGCCAACGCCGCTGGGTGACGGAAGTCATCGTGGATGAGGCACAGTTTACCGAAAGTAAGGCCGCGTATGACGCCCGCATGGAAAAAAGCGGCGGCTACGACGGCGGCGGTTTCGACAATCCTGGTGCCGCACCACCCAGCTACGAGCCGGAAGGCTTCTCGGCCATCACCGCAAGCATCGACGACGACGACTTGCCGTTTTAACAGCTCATTGAATTGGAGGGAAATACTATGATGCAAAAAAGACGCGGACGCCGTAAAAAGCGCGTCTGTCAGTTCTGTGTAGATAAGATTACCGTCATCGACTACAAAGGCATAGAGAAATTGCGCCGCTTCACATCCGAGCGCGGCAAGATTCTGCCCCGCCGTGTTAGCGGCAACTGCGCCAAGCACCAACGCGCCGTAACACAAAACATCAAGCGCGCCAGACACATGGCACTGATGGTCTACACCGCAGAATAACAACACGTCAAAAAGCAAAACAAAACCCAACCGGTTGCAAATTGCCACCCGTTGGGTTTTTTACATATACGGAACTTGCGCGGCATTACAAATTACGCCAACAAAAATCCCCGCACCATCACAGCGCGGGGATTGAGTTCAAACAGCTTAGTTTATTAGATTAGAATATTTCTGCCAGCAGCATGTCAACGATGGACGCATCAAAGCCCATGGCTTCGATTTGCTCGATGACTTCAAATACGTTGCCCAGGATTTGCAACAAGTCGCGGCTCAGCAAAACGTCAATATCGTTGAAGTCCAAGGTCATTGTAGGGGCAGCAATGTTGGCTTCGTACACTTCTTCAAGCGCCACCTCAAAGCGGATGGACAAGTCGGCTACGGGTTCGCGGATTTCGAATACGAAGGACGCTGTGTTGCCGCTTGCTTCCATGGTAATGCTGATTTCGGCGTTGTTCAGATATTCGGCAAACAGTGCGGGCATAAGGTCGTGAGGATTTTCGCCTACCAAGGCAAAGATGTCACCCAGTTGGGTAGCGATGCGGATGTAATAATCATCCGTAGCGTTGTATCGCACTTCGAAAGTGGCTAAGCGGCCGGCAAAGGTATCGGTCCAATCGGCACCGGTCATCCAATCCCAATGACGCTCGGTAAATTCAAACCACAAGTCGCCAGAGAAGTTATTGCTGCTACCTTGCAACGTGCCATGAATTTTTAAAGTCATGATGCCTTCTTGGTGGAAAAGGAATTCGAACCCGTGCGAGAAGTCAAAGAATCCACGCAGTATGATGCCGATGCCTAGGTCAAATTCCATGCCCGTTACGGCATTGGTGGTGGGGTTCAAGAAAATACGGAAGACATAGACATGGGGACTAAGCGCAGGAACGCTGTTTAATTCTTCCACGCCTTCATTCAACAGACTGCGAACATCTTGCGCGGTGATGGTGTCCATCCACGGATCCATATCTGCAAACAGATTAAACACGTCTACGAATACGTCAATGACCACATCGCTGTCAATTAATGCTTCCAATGCCGCTTGTGCAGCGTCAATCAATTCGCGCTCGGTGAACGAAATGGTGACTTCGTTGTACACCACGGGGCGGCTGTCCACGATAACGCTTACGTTGTTGGTGGTGGTGATGTTGGGCAGTTGTGCCAGCGCGGCGGCCAATACATTGTCAAACGCGGCGGCCAATCCGGCTTCGTTGCGTGCAATCACATCAAGGATATCGTCCAACACAGCGAAGATTTCGTCTTCAAAACCATCGGACGCCATGATGTATGACAGTTCATACATAATATAGTCCATGGAAATGCCGAACATTTCTTCCAAGTCGATGACGATGTGGTGGTCATACAATTCGGGTACGGCCAAATAAAGGCGGCCGTCCAGCAGCAATGCTTCGAAGGTAAGAAGGCGCACGTTGTTGAGCGTCCATGCAAATTGCAATGCAATGCTCAAGTCATCGCCAACGCTAGACAAGATTTCCATCTCGATGCCGGAGTTGACAACCATGTTCAATACATCCGCAAAATCGGCCAATTCGGGGAATTCAGCAATCCAGCGGTTCACTTGCGCCGCGGGTGCGTTGAGCGACAAAGACGCCAGCGCGTGACTTGCCATATTGCCGTTGCCATTACCGTTGCCCATCAATTCATTAAAGATTGCCAAGGGGCCGGCATCGGCATACAGGTTGTTAAGCTCGCTGAGGTTGCCGAACAGCGCGCCGGTCAATTCTTGTGTAAGACCCAAAACAAAAGCAGAAGGGTCTGCCGCTGCGCTACCGCGCTCTTGCAAACGTTGCTGCGTTGCAGCCGACATTTCCGGCGTTGCCGCATTGGTGGTGTAACCATTGCTACCGTAGTTGTAATCATCATCATTGTTGTTGTTGCGGCCGCATCCTGCAGCCATAACTGCCATCAAAATTACGGCAGCCAGCAGATAGACATACTTTTTCATTTGGTATGTACCTCCATTGTTTAATTTATTGAAATACTTGAAGCATTATACACGTTTTTTTTTTCTTGCCAACCACATATTTTGATTTGAATATATCAGGCTTGCCATCCGTTGTCTGTGAGGTTATGCGCACACTTAAAATTATATCCAAATGTAAATAGGCACGCCGACAGAAAAACCTTACAGGTCAAGCATGAAAAATGTCGAAAAATTATCGCAATTTTTTTACCGCGTGGTATACTCGCGATATCATTTATTGAAAGGGGTTCTCCCATGAGCAAGTCATATCCTGCAGAACCGTATCGCATTAAAGTAGTAGAAGTCCCCAATTTCTTAACGCGCGAGGAGCGCATCGAGGCCATCAAGGCCGCCGGGTACAACACGTTCCAATTAAAAAGCCAAGATTGTTATATCGACCTCCTAACCGACAGCGGCACCAATGCCATGTCTGACCGCCAATGGGCGGGGTTGATGGTAGGCGATGAAGCCTACGCGGGCAGCCGCAGCTGGTTCCACCTTGAATCGACCGTCAAGGAATACTACGGCTTCAAACACGTGGTACCCACCCACCAAGGACGCGGCGCAGAAAATATCCTGTCCATGCTCACCATCAAACCGGGCATGTACGTGCCGGGTAACATGTACTTCACCACCACGCGCTTCCATCAAGAAAACAACGGCGGTATCTTCCGCGATGTAATTATCGACGAAGCCCATGATCCCGACTGCGACTTGCCTTTTAAAGGCAATATTTGCTTGGACAAGCTTCAAGCCCTGATTGACGAGGTAGGCGCAGATAAAATCCCTTATGTATGTTTGGCCGTTACCGTCAACATGGCCGGCGGGCAGCCCGTATCCATGAAGAATATGCGCGATGTGAAGGAATTGTGTGCCAAATACAACATCCCCATCTATTCCGACTGCACCCGCTGCGTAGAAAATGCCTACTTCATCAAAGCCCGCGAAGAAGGTTATGCTAACAAAACCATCAAAGAAATTCTACTGGAAATGTTCTCCTATGCCGACGGTGCCACTATGAGCGGCAAGAAAGACGGCCTCGTCAATATCGGCGGCTTCTTGGCCATGAACGACGACGACCTCTTCACCCGCGCGCGTGAGCTGGTAGTAGTATATGAAGGAATGCCTTCCTACGGCGGCATGTCCGGCCGCGATATGGAAGCTTTTGCCATCGGCATCCAAGAAAGCGTCCGCTACGAGTATATTCGCCACCGCGTAGAACAAGTCGCCTATTTGGGAGACAAGCTCATCGCCGCCGGTGTACCCGTGGTGCGCCCCATCGGCGGACACGGCGTATTCCTGGACGCCCGCGCCTTCCTGCCGCACCTGCCCCAAGAACTCCTGCCCGCACAAACCTTGGCCGCCCATCTCTACATCGAGTCGGGCGTGCGCGCCATGGAACGCGGCATGGTATCCGCCGGCCGCAACGCAGAAACCGGCGAAAACCACAAGCCCAAACTCGAAACCGTGCGCTTGACCATCCCCCGCCGCGTGTACACCTACGCCCACATGGACGTAGTGGCCGACGGCATCATCAACCTATTCAAAAATCGCGACAAAATCCCCGGACTCAAATTTGTATACGAACCGCCCATGCTGCGCTTCTTTAATGCGCGGTTTGAAATTGTGTAACACACGCTAAATAATATATAAGAAAACGAATCCCGCCGGCATTTCACAAGTTGCGACCCACCGGCGGGATTTTTGATTAAGGTATAAACAGCGCACCCGTGCGTGTGCAGTATACGCTGTAAATAAAACGTCCTGAATTAAATCCCCATAAACTTACAGTCATCACCAAATCCGTACCGTTTATTGCTTCTATGATGAAAGAGGAATTATGCCCTTCCCAACCGCTGCCGATTTGCTTGATGATTTCGCCCGATTCCGACAAACGCACCGCGCGCATGTATGCGCCATTAATATCTTGCAAGTAACGGCTAATACCCACAATGCCAAATCGTTGACCGTGCAAATATTGCACTTGTATGGTTTCCGTTTCGGAATAGCGCAACATCATCGGCGGTTGCCAATCAAACATGTCCGCTGGCAACTCGTGTATCATTTGCCACCAATCAATGCGTTGCACCGTTAGTTGGGGACAAATGTATATAAAAGTGCTACCGCTCACCATGGTGTGAATGACCAGCCGCACGCCACCGTTATCCAGCGGTATCCAATCCATATTGCCGGCGAGCCATAAATCGTCGATGAAATATACATGAAACCAAGTATCCGTATCCAGACAAAAACGTTGAATTAACAAAGTACCGGAAAACCGATTGCTCGCCGTAAATAAAAACGAATTACCGGCCGCGTGGTAAAAAGGCGCAACCCATGTGTAAAGCCGGGTAATCTTAGTTGCTTCCAACGTTTCCAAACAAATTTTATACACATCGCAATTATCAAACATGGGTCCGCCAACATAACTGCCCTCCGGCCAAAAAGTACGGCTAACGTACAAGTACCGGGCGCAAATACCCACAATGTCCACGCCCATGATGTCAATTTCATTCGTATACGGTAAGCGAATGATTTCGGCTTGGGAAATATCGTCCAATGGCAAGCGGTATAACGTTACATGATTTTCTCGAAGGCTTGCAGGGTTGATTTCTTCGTTGTACGGCCAATCAATAGATACCACGAAAAAATGTTTATCCGTTATCGCCCAACGGTTGGAAAAAGAGGGATGGGTCAAACGTGCCGCGACCACTTCCGGCGGGGATGTTGTAAGTGCGGGTGCATCTGTGGGGTCGGGCGCAAATGTTGGGGTGGGTTGTGGTTGCGATGTGGGGGTCGGTACCGCCGGCGCAGGTGCAGTCGTCATCGGCGCATACACAGCCGTCGGCTCCGCAGAAAACAACCCCGCCCCGCCAGATGAACACCCCGCGAAAATGAAAACCCATGCAAACCCCAAACAAAAACCCAAGTACAAGCGCATTTCGCCCTCGACTCCATTCTTGGTATTTTTCTTAACCTTTTTCTTAGAAACGGGCCAACATCCCATGCTATACTCCGTCCAAGTCATCGGCGTATCCTAGACATCCGCACATGTAACACGGCTCTCATGACAAACGTATGCAAACGTCCCTGCGTGCATCCCGTAACTCACATGCTTAAGGATCGAATCGTTACCACCGGACTTGGACTCACAAAACGCTGGCCAGCGAGAGTCAACTTGGGGAAGTACTATAACGGGTGCCCACCTGCTGCACTAAGCGCAACAAACATACAACCGAATAAAACCGGCAACTGCGAAGCCATCGTAGCAACTAGAAGTGCTTCACAGCTGCCACTGGTAAGAGCAACGCAAGTAACGAGCGTACCCCAAGCCATGGGGAAACGCTTACCCTCCATGCCCACGCAGACATTTGTTTGCGTGGGTTTTTATATTCCGGGTGTAAACACCGCGCCGGTGCGGGTGCAATATACGCCGGTGATTTGATTAAACAGCGGAAAATGTGTGCCTTCCATAGCCGCGACCAAATCGGTGCCGGTTATGGATTGTATGATGAACCTCGAATGCTGCCCGCTCCAACCGCTGCCGAAGTGTACAACGGTTTCCATGGAATCCGATAAAAGTACGGCGTGCATGTATTCCCCGTCAAATTGAAATTCGGGTTCGGCCAATACTGTGGCGAATAATAAATTATTAGACGCGAACAGACCACCTACGTTCGATTCTTCTTGCAATAACGCTTTTTCTGTGCCGTCGGTGCGGATACGGTATAATTGAAGGTGCATATCACTCCAAGTTTCACGTTGGATGAAGTAAACCCAATCGCCAACCGTTGCGAACGACCGCCAAGCCAATGGCAAATCCATTACATATGCTTCTCCCGCGTTTTGCGGCACGCCGGGCAAATGCCACAATTGCGCAATTTGCCTTCCGTTGATGCTTTTTGCGTTTAATTCAGCATCAATATAAATGTAAGGCATATCCCATTCATACGCGGCAAACCAAAGCAAATCAATCAATGTGGACGGATTCGTGAGTACTACGGAACCATTTCCATTTGTATCCAGTCCATGCCCCCGCCTTCAAAATAAGGAATAATTTCATACAGATGCAACCATTCATTTGTTTGCAAACAATACGATGCCAAGTGTAACGGAAGATGATGGGCACTGCCCGTTACTGCCAATACAGAATGGCTTGCTTCGTGGTAGAACGGAGCGACAAATCCGTTGATTTGAACAATTTCTGAGGCTTCCAATGTATCCAATGCGATCTTATAAACCATGTATAACTGCTGCCAAGCATCATCGGCCCAACCCTGCCATGTACGGCGGCTTATATATAAATACCGCGTACACAAGCCTATGATATTAATGGTGCTATCGCCGGGCAGGGGTATGGCTTCGCCCAATGCAATATTGTCCAGCGGCAAGCGGTACAAAGCATGCGTCCACAAAAGGCCGTAACCTTCGGTAGGCATCACACTTACGTATGTCATGAATAAATGCGTGTCCGTTTGTGCATAACGGCTATTGAAACCGGGGTTACTCAACAAAGCAGTACTGACATGCGGCAACGATGTGATGGAAGGCGACATTGGCGCAGTTGTAGGTTGCGGTATGGACGTAATGGTTGTTGAAGGTGGTACAATTTCGGAGGGAGGCGGGATGAAATTTTGCGCCGTGTCCAACGCCACGTTCTGTGTGCGTGATGTGCAACCGACAATAAAAAAGACACTCACAGCCATCAATAAAATGACAGGAATATTCAAACGTTTCATAAACTTCCCTACCTTACATCAAAGATATTTAAGGTATAAACACCGTGCTCGTGTAAGTACAGTACAAACCAATAATGGAGTTAAACAATGTACTGTGCCAGCCCCCTATGGCAGCGACCAACGTCGTGCCGGGGATGGGTTGTATTCCAAAGGTATCATCCGGCCCAAGCCAATCACTGCCGAAATGTACAAGGATTTCCAGCGATTCCGATAATTTAACGGCCCACAAATAATTGCCAAACATGAGTTCGTCGCGTTCGCCCATCATGACTGCGAATAACGAATCATGAAATGTGAATAATCGCGTTATGCCGGATTCCGCTTGCAACAACGTCCTTTCCGTACCGTCGGTGCGGATGCGGTACACGCACCGACGCAAACTTGTCGGATGCGTGAGCTGGACAAAATAAACCCAATTGTCCACCGTTGCGAATGAACGCGCATGCGCCGGCAGGTAATACAGCGGCAAATTCATTACATATGCTTCCCCCGCGTTTTGCGGTACAAAAGGCGGATGCCACAACTGTGCAATGTGCATGCCGCTGATACTCATTACGTCCAGTGCAGCACTTACATAAATAAACGGCCTGTCGTCACGGCGTTCCGAAAATGGATATAAAACGATGGTCGAATCAGGGTTGGCCAATACAACGGAGCCATTTTCCATTTGTATCCATGCAAATGCACCCCATTCAAACATCAAAGGAATATCATTATATAAAATCGACCATTCACCTGTTTGCAAGCAATAGGATTCCAATAGCACATGCCAATATGTGCTGAATGTTGGTGCCAAAATCGAATGGCTCGCCGCGTGGTAAAACGGCGCAGAAAATGCGTTATATTGGACAACTTCTGTGATTTCCAACGTATCCAGCGCAATCTTGTAGACGGTGCAGGCAAACCAATTGCCCACATCCAGCGGCCAACCCTGCCAAACGCGGCGGCTTATATATAAATATTGTGCACACAAACCCATGATGTCCAACGATCCTTCCCCGGGCAGGGGGATGACTTCGACCGTTGCTATGTTGTCCAACGGCAATCGGTATAACACATGCGTCCATTGCATATCACCGTCGATGACTTCCCCAATGGCACGCGGCAGGAATAGATGCGTGTCCGTATGCGCGTAGCGATTATTAAACGCGGGGCTTGCCAACAATGCAGTGTCCACTTGTGGCAGGGGTGGGGGTGCGGTCGGTTCAATCGCCGGGGGCACGGTTTCGGGTGGCGGGGTCATTGGCGGCGCAGTTTCAAGCGGCAGTGGTGCGAGCGGCGTAGTATACGGCAACGTGGGCGCGGTTGCCCCATCTTCAATATGTACATCTCCATCGCGCGTGGAGCATCCCGCGATTAATAAGATGAGTGGTATTGCTAATAGGATAGCGGTGAAATGTTTGTATTTCATAATTGCCCCCCGGTTAAAATTATAGAATCGACATCAAACGTTCAATATCACGAGCACCATGTAATATTCGGTGTATTTCAATTCGGCTGTCGCCAACTACTTTGTAAAATATCATGTAATTGTGGACACCTGTCCATCGGTACCTTGGATTGTGCGGATATGCTTGATAACGCAAGAGCATTTCTTGCAAGGACTGTATACGTTTGTTGATGGCTAGCAAAATTTTATCGGTAAGCCGTGTATTCTTCGCATCAAGATTCTTTTCAATTTCGAGTAGATTCTGTCTTGCACCGTGCATGTATTTAATATTATACATTGTGCCCTCTCCGCGCCCAAACTTCATCCCATACTTCTTCATGGGTGTACCATGTTGTGTTGGGGTCTGCGGCTTCTTGTTCTGCTTTTTTTAATTCTTCAATAATAAATCGATGCTGTAAGAAGTCTTCAAACTTCGCATAATCCTCCATGCTAATAAGAACCGTGTCGCCCCTGCCGTGACTGGTGATGATTACGGGATTGTTATTTTTTGCAATGTTTGCAATATCCCTATAATGATTGCGTAAATCCTTTGAAGGCCTAACTTGAACGTGTGGCATTTTTTCATCTCCTTTACGTGTGCATATTATATCCATATATGACTACCGACACAAACCCTTGAACCCAACGCACCAACAATGCTATACTGCGCGAAACGACAAAGAAGGTGCAAACATGCGCGTTATTGCAGGCACGGCGCGGCGTATTAATTTGGTTGCGCCGTTGGGCAGCACCACGCGCCCCACTTCTGACCGCGCCAAAGAAGCGTTATTTAGCATACTGGCGGCAGATTTGGCCGATGCATTCTTTTTGGATTTGTTCTGCGGCAGCGGAGCAATGGGCATCGAGGCGTTGAGCCGGGGTGCGGCATTCTCGGTGTTTGTGGATACCACTAAAGCGGCCATCCAAGCCGTGACGCACAACTTGCAAGCCACCAAATTGCAAAGCAAAGCTACGCTCATGCAATGCAGTGCCAAGGATGCCATTCAAACATTTGACGCCAAGGGTTCTAACTTCGACTTGATTTTTATGGATCCACCCTACGACGGCAATTGGATTTCCGACACGCTGGCATTGCTAGCGAATACGACTATATTAAATGAAGGCGGACAAATCATTGTCGAAACGGAAACGAAATTGCCGCTGCCCGAAGCATCGGGTTTTACGCTAACCCACCAACGTGATTATGGCCGCACGCGGTTTCTATTTTACGCATAAGGAGACATTTTCATGGACGCATTATTATTTTATCTGGCCGAAATGGAAGAAATTTTAGAAGCGTCGAAGAAGTCGATGCTGTTTTCCGACAAGGTGGCGGTGGACAAGGGCCGCTTGTTGGAGATCATCGGGGAGCTGCGTTTAAACCTGCCCGAAGATATCCGCATGGCGCAACGGTTACTAAACGACCACGACCGCGTGTTGGAAGATGCCCAACAAAAAGCCAAGGTCATCATCGAAGACGCAGAGCTTGAGGCCAAAAAATTGGTGCGCGATGATGAAATTACCCGCCGTGCCCATGCCGAAGGCGAAGATATCATCGACCAAGCTAAAAAAGACGCGCGTGATATGCGCATGTCCGCCATCGAATACGCCGACGAAATGCTGGCCAAGTCCGAAAGCAAAATCCGCGAAATCATGGGCAACTTGGACAATCAGCACAAGGCCGTCATCGACTACTTCTCGCAGAACGTGGATGTTTTGTATGAGAACCGACAACAACTCAGAAATTACTAAGGGGAGCGACTCCCCGTTTGTAGAAATTGAACTGGAGGACGCGGCGACGCGTCCTTCTTCGTATGCGGCAAACCAACCCCATGCGCAACCGATTTCGGCAGCACGTGCCATCCCCGCGCCGCAAGCCATACCCGCGCGGGCTTTTGACGCATTGCGTGCCCGCTTCCGCGATATGCGGCGCATTGTAGACTACGCGCCGTATTCATACCAAAACGACGGCTGGCTTTTTTATGAGCAAGCCAAATTTATGGCGGATGTAACGGACGACTACCCGCACCGGACGGCGTTTTCGGCATTTTATCCGTATTACCAGCGCATGGGGTACGAGCAGCTGCGCACGTATTTTACTTGGCGCACGCAGGTGCGGGCATTATTGGCCGAAGGCGCAAACGCGGCCCTCCAACCGGGCAGCTTGCCGTTTGTGGGCGCGTCTTATTTGTATTTGTACATATATGAATTATTGTCGTGCATCGGCGTGCGTGACCCTGCCGATGCGCTGGACAAGCTGCAAGCCCTGTATCCCCACTACCGCGAAGCCGTGCCCGCCTTGGCGCAATATTTGACGGTGTGGGCGCGGGATTTTCACGTGTATTACAACTTGCCGGGTGTGGGCGAAGATGCAATGGCGCCAGCGAACGACAACGCACCGCAACCCGAAGACGCAACGGCGTGGATTAATCGCAGCGGCTATAACTTGGCAAAATCAAAATTCTTTGCCGACGGGCGCGAGGGGATGATACAAGATTGCATTGCCGTGGTTTTTTCCGCGCTGCGCGGTTGGTGCGCCGCGCATGACACCACGCCGGAGACGGCCTTCTTGCAAGACGACAGCCCCAAAGTGGAATACTGGAAACCCTTCGCACAGGCCTTGTTCCATCCATGGTTGAACCAACGCGACCGTGTAAAAACCATGCCCGGCGGCGAGACCTATGTGTGCCAAAATAACCGCTGGACCCTTGAACGCGCCAAGCCCTTTAAAGGCGCGCGTGAGCTGGTGGGCTATATCATCCGCAAAACTGAAGCCCGCCTACGCGAACTTAATAAGTTTAAAGGTCGCTTCACCGCCGACGCCGCCACACTCAAATACGCGGCACCCAAATTAAGCGCCGCAGGGTTATCCGTGACGGCAATGGAAAAGGAAATCATACAAGCCGTGGACGCATTCCACCGGGAGCTGCACCGCGTACACGTAAACGTAGACGCCGCCAAATTAACCCAAATACGCGCAGAAGCCAGCGACACGCAAGAAAAATTGACGGTAGAAGAAGACGAAATCACGCCCGACTTGCCACCCCCTCCCGACCTTTCCCCCACCCCCGGCGGCTGGGATACTTTAATCGCAGCACTAACCCCCACCGAGCACGAGGCCCTAACAAACCTATGCCGCACCAACGAAACCAACGTACTCATCCATATCGCTGCCACCCATCACCTCATGCCCGAAGTCCTCGCCGAAGGCATTAACGAAAAAGCCTTCGATCACATCGGCGACAATATCTTGGACGACGACGGCACCCTCTACGAAGACTATTTACAAGCCGTAGCAAGTCATCTATAACCGAATAAATTATTAAGGCGGAATCGACCCTCATGACAGGCGATTCCGCTTTTTTTATTTTATATTCGTTATATCCATTGAATCTCAAGCGTGCATGCGTTATAATCATTTTAAATTCTTTAAAAAAATTGGTTCACTAAAACTCCTTGGATTGTCTATATATATACATAACCATAAAAATCCTTTCGGAGGGGTTCAAATGAACTTGGCAAAAGTTTCATGCAATGGGCAAATTACCGTGCCCTTGGAAATCCGGCGCGCCCTGCAATTAAAATCGGGCGACAAAATCATCTTCCTGTATAAAAATGACGGGGATATTACCATTAAAAGTTTAAATACTATGGCTATATCCGAAGCGACACAAAAATCCACCGGCTTCTCCTTCACCGACAAGATGTTGGCGCAGGCCTAACATGATTACAAACAAGTACATACCGAAAATTCCCAGTGCTTTTATTAACCATGCTGATGTAAGATTCGTCTTGGATTCAACCATCGAGGGCTTCCCATGTGAAGAAAGAGAAGCCATTTTCTTCTTCCACGTACTGGGCAAGGCCGTGACCGAGATTGCCAAGGTAACATGCCTATCACCGCAGCACATCGTAAGTGCACTCACGCTGTATGCCGAGCGCATGGAAAGCCGATTACACTTTTTCAAAAAATTCATCCCCTACGACGATGACCAACTTTTATCCGCCGGCGAAATCCTTTTTTTGGACATGCCGGTATAAGGACGGTGCAACATTAACATCCCAAGCAGCAAAATAGACTTCCACCCCCTCATCGCAAGGCTCAACGCCGGTGATGCGTCGGCATTTGACGAGTTATATACCCGCTGCAGTGCCTATATAGCTTTTATTTGCCAAAAATTTTGCGACAACAAGCAAGATGCCGAGGAAGTCGTGCAAGATACCTTTTTCATCGCCTATCAAAAAGCCGAATCCCTGCGTGCCGAAACCCTGATGGGCTACCTGCGCAAGATCGCCATCAACGCCTGCTACCGCAAGCGACGCAGCACGCCGCAAGCCCCCTTGCCCGACGCAGAAAGTTATATAGACACGCGTGAAGAGTACGATGTTGATTTCCTGCCCGAAGAATACCTACATATTAAAGAGCAACGGAACGAACTGCTGCGTATTGTCATGTCATTGCCCAAAATGCAATGGGAAACCGTCTACCTCTATTACTATGCCATGTATTCGGTCGAGGAAATCGCCCGGCTGCACAACTGCAGCGTAAGCAACGTGTGCAAAACCCTGCGCAACGCACGCCAATCCATCAAGAATCACTTGGAAGGTAAGCGGAAAAAGAAACTCCCTGCAGGTACTTTGCCCTTAAAGTTGGGTATGGCCTCGTTGGCTGCCTTCTTGGTCGTAGAAGAACAGCTTTTTGCCGCGGTTTACTTGCCCGCCGCTGCACCTTGTTGGACGGCCGCTGGTGCTTACACCACTGTAGCCTTAAGCACGGCAAGCGCATCCACCCCCGTTTTGGGCTACTTTGCGGCCGCGTGTGCCGTTGTGGTATTTGCCGCTTCCGCCGTCGTTTATTACACCCTCGCAATAGACCAAATGTCCGCTTACACGATGCCCCCCGAAGTTATTGTTCCCTATATAACCGAACCGCCACAGCCCGATGACCCCGCCCCGGCCGAAGTCATACACGTCGAAACCACGCAGCCCCCCCCAGTAACCGAAC
>WQVD01000037.1 GCA_009781755.1 Defluviitaleaceae bacterium
TCCGGTGGTAACGATTCGATCCTTAAGCATGTGTTATACGGGATGCACGCAGGGACGTTTGCATACGTTTGTCATGAGAGCCGTGTATACATGTGCGGATGTCTAGGATACGCCGATGACTTGGATGCAGTATACAGTGCAAAAACGGACATGCTTGTGTTGACATGTCCGTTTATTTGTGATTTGGGTTATTTTACGCTGGGGGTGGGGCGTTCGAAGGTTACATTGCCCGTAATCGGGGGGGGGTTGCCGTTGGGTGCTGCCCACTTGACGGCGTTGGTGATGATGCGTTGTACTTCGGGCATCTCGTAAATGGGGAAGGTCTCGTGCCCGGGGGCAAAGAAGAATATTTTGCCCAAGCCGCATTTGAAGGTGCAGCCGCTGCGGAAGACTTCGCCGCCTTCGTACCAGCTGATGAAGAGGAGTTCGTCGGGGGTGGGGATATGGAAGTGTTCGCCGTACATTTCGGAATGGGGAATGTCGAAGTATTCGGGCACGCCTGCGGTAATGGGGTGGCCGTGGTCGATGCGCCACACGCGTTCCAACTCCCCTACTTCGCGCCAGCGTAGTTTCCATGGTTCGTAGCCGACTAAGCGACCAAAGATTTTGCTGGCATGGGCAGAATGTAAGAGGATAAGACCCATACCATTCATCACGCGTTGGCGAATGCGCTCGACGATGTTGTCTTCTACTTGATGATGGAAGCAATGCGCCCAATAGACGAGTACGTCGGTGCTGTTTAGGACTTCTTCGGTCAAGCCGTGCTCGGGTTGGGGTTGCAAAGCGATACGTACCTCGCCGAATTCGCCGCTTTTCTTTAAGAAGTCGGCGATGGTGGTATACATACCGTTGGGGTACGGGCCGATGGCACCTTCGCGTTCATCCCACACGGTTACGTTCAATTTTTTGCTCATTCGTTTCACTCCTTAATAAAGTTGGCATGATTATAGGGCAATGCTTTCATTTTAACAATTGTGCGCAATATCAACGCCCGTAGCTTCCAACACCGTTTCTCGGATGTGATTCTTTGTCCATTCTTGTCGATAGACATCATAGGCGCAGTACAATTTCCGTGACATTTCAATAAATGCCTCCGTTTTGCCTTGCGCCAATAATGCTCTTGCTTGAAACCAGCAAAGGGATTTATAAAATAAAGCTTCATTATTATATTGGATGCATATTTGGATGGCAGCTTCGCTAATATCAAAGGCTTCTTGCGGCCTGTTTGCTTGCAAGAGTATCCGCGCAAGGTTGTTGCTGGTGCTGATGATCAATTTGGCCTGTATATTAATATCGTTATACGTTATTTTTATATTTTCCAAGAGCCCGTACAATATATTGATGGCGTTATCATATCGTCCTTCTTCTGCATAAATCATCGCCAGCAAGACAAGCATGTTGTTGCATTGCTTGTTTAAATAATAATCGGGTATGTTTTGCTCGTCAAAATGGGGGATGACAATTTTTAATGCCTGACGGGCGTATTCAGCGGCTTTTTTGTCTTGCTGTAGGTTGTACGCATGCCTTGCCTTCACATCCAATAGGAATTGCATATTTAATGGGTGTTGTATGAACACTTTGTTTTGTTCCAATCGGTTGATTAATGCATCGACTTTTACGCACATTTTTTGCTTTGCTTCTGTGTTTGCTTTACGCACCACGGTTCTTAGTAGGTTGTTTAATTCATCGATGGCGCTTTGCACTTCCACATCTTCAGGCGCCAAAAAATGGCTGACAAATTCGTTGGAGTCGTAACCCAATCGGTCCAACAAAAATTCCAACGTTTTACGGTGCGGCATGGCTTTGCCGCTTTCTATTTTGGAAAGCGTCGTC
This sequence comes from Defluviitaleaceae bacterium, assembly GCA_009781755.1. Taxonomy (GTDB): domain Bacteria; phylum Bacillota; class Clostridia; order Lachnospirales; family WQUN01; genus WQRX01. The sequence goes on from WQVD01000037.1 coordinate 1,834, forward strand.
CGATCAATAATCGGGAAGGCCAATTCTTCTTGGCTGATTCCTTTTTGTTTGCGCAGCCGTTTAATCATTTTTCCCAAATCAAAACTTGGCATGATGACCCTCCATAATTAATTTGCATTAAAAAACTTTGTAGGCCGCAGTACACGGTCGTTGCTTCGCAAAAGAATTTTAACAGTAACATCTTCTACGTGAAAGGCGTGTAGCTTGAGGTGTTGTTCGTTGGGGCAGTCATCCGGTGCCAACGACAACCCACCCAACACAAGCCGTCATCACCAAAAATAAACCGCCCAAAATCAAAATTAACAAAACCTTCAAACGCAACCACAAACCTTTCTTTAATTTTGCGGGATTATAACAAATGTGCTCAAAAGCTTACAGACTTCCATCTTTTGCGGTGATATAGTCGAATAAATTACGATTATTCATATCTAGGAGGGAAAGTCATGCAAGAATTTGTAAGCTTTTGGAAGAATTATATCAATTTTTCCGACCGCACCACCGTTAGGGGCTATTGGATAGCCTTTTTGTTCACCTTTATCATAACCGCTGTATTGGGTCTCCTTACACTGGTTTTGATAACGCAGCTGATGTTTTTGTATTACATTTGGACACTCGCAATCGCGGTGCCAAGCATTGCAATGGCCATCCGGCGTTTGCGTGATGCAGGAAAAGAGTGGCCATGGATTTTTGTGATATTTATTCCATGTGTCGGTTGGATTCTCTACATTATAACAATGTGCAAACCCTCCATCCCCAACGATGGCACCCCGGTAGTGTAATGTCTTCAACAAAACCAATCTATATAAAGAGGAGAAGTGATTGAAATGATGAAAAAATGCCTTGTACTATTGCTGGCCGCCGCAGCGTTATTACTTACCACGGCCTGCCAAACCACAGAGATTGCGTCTCCGGGTGAGGTGGTATCCGCGTTTTTTACCTACATTGCCAACGGTGATGTCGAAGCAGCGGATCGATTGCTCACATACAGCAACGGCGAATTTTCTGAAGTGACAATGGAGATGTACCAAGATATGGGTGCATTCATCTTTCATGGCATAGCATACCGCAACCTTGAATACACCATCAACAGAAACAGCGCCACGGCCAGTTTTATCATGATTAATAACGACTTGAGTGCAACCGCAGCCGAGGTGGGATTTGCCATAGGATATGAACTCGCGCAGTCCGGGTTGGTTGACCCCGATGATCCGAACTTTAATGAAGTGTTGGAAGGGTTGTTTGAAGAACGTTTCTTCCCGGCGGTGGGCGCCCGTATTTTGACCGGTACTGCACCTACGTTTGAAAGGGAATTTACCATTAATTTGCGGTTGGTAAACAATGAATGGCGCATTGTTGATCGCGATTTGAATTTTATGGAAGCGTTGCTGGGTACGGCTGGTTAAAAGGTGGGGTATATATGGAAATAAATAATTTTATTGAACGTGTAAATAACGCAAATTGGCAAAAATACGATAATGGAATCAACTCTTTTGCCCAAACCGTGCCGCAAACATTAATTGACCTTGCACGGGTTGATCAAGAATCCGATGAACTATTGGACTTGCGGTTAATAGAAAGACTCGGCGAATCGCGGGCAAATATGATTGCGAACGCACCCATCGGCAGCAATTTACTTTTTGCCATCGGCAATGATCATGCAGGCAGCTATTATGCTGTAGCGCAAGTTGCATTGCCATTTATTATTGAAGTAGCTTTATACGGCAATCATATCGTTGCGCGTACTTGCGCCATAAACTGCTTGATTGACTTATACCACTTTGAATCAGAAGATGGCCTTGAGGTAGAAAAGTATGTACGCGAACAAATAAAAGAAGCCATAAATGTTAATAAAGAGAATTTTACAAGCTTTTTTGCAAGTGATAAGCGCAATAATGATGTGATGATTTATTTATTTGAAATAACGGATGAAGCATAAAAAAAGGGCGTTTGGATGGTGAGGTTGATACAAACACACGGTTGCAAAGAAAATTTATGTTTGGAGGTACAATCAAATGGATCATCGAAAATTATTCTTACCAAGACCAAGAGAAGTTAAAAAATTACGCAAGCAGATTACCAGCGGGTATTACAAAAGGAACCCCAAGTTTAACTTTGGAATCTTTATCATGTTTACGCTGGTTAGTGCGGTATCAATTTTTATCGGTATAAACGCTTTTATATCTGGCGAGCGTTTGGATCAAACTAATTTATCCGTGTCCTTAACTTTCATTATTATAGGGGGTGGGCTTTTTTTGATAGTTTCGCTTGCTATGATTAGAGAGTATATAAAACGCAGAGCCAGCCATCGCAAAATGTTAGAAAACTTAGAACAGTGTCACGGTGGCGTAGATAAAGTTCTTGACAAGATAGGAAACCTACTCAACTCGTCAGAAGAACACGCACAAATGTATACCGTAAGAATGGGAGAATTTCATATTGTTGGTGACTGGTACATCCATCATGATGAGTATAAGCACATCGTTCACATTTCCCAAATAGCGGCCATTATAGGCAGTCGGAGCAGGGGCACATACCTGATTTATGAATATGACGATAAAACGGCAACTTGCGTGGAGTTTGGTGGTGAGGGTGTCTGGGGAGATGTGTTTGAACTTTTCAGCGAAATAAATCCAGATATATTAGACTCAAGCAGTTTGGTTACTTTGCACGATGGAAAAGTTGTAAATACAAAAAAAATGTACAGAAAGAAGCAGTATGCAGCCATTATTGAAGCATACAAGAATTTAAAGGACTTCAAAGAAAAGATTAAGCCCTTTGATTGGGTTGAGCATGATGCAGGTTGCTCATTCCTATTAAATGTTGGCACGTATAAGAATGAAATTTTTGAAACAAGGGCTGATGAAGGATTTGAGGGTGGCGGCTATGATTGGCAGTCTTTAGCGCATGTTTTCTTGGTTGAAAAAATGCCGGAACTTGTGGAAACTGTGAAATTTGATTCAGAAGGCTCCATGTTTTGCGCTTACTCAAATAGCGCAAATTCACTCAAAAAGTTCGCATTGGGTTTTAAGTCAGCATGTGAAGATGATAAATTGATTCAAGATATATTTTCTCGCGCCAAATTAGATTGAGCGCTTAAAAGGGTGCAAATGAAAGCGAGATATTTTGCAAGCGTACTTCTTGTCGTACAGATTTATATAAAAACCATACTCCTGCAATGCAGGATGCCTTGAATATAGACTATTCATAGTTTAATGCAATTGTATCAAAGTCATCGTGAAAAGGGGTTGTCTTGCTGTGGTGCAGCAAGACAACCCCTTATAAATATATAAGCATCGCTACATAATTAGCAGCTTACAGTGCCACCACCACACCGCCGCGGTTGGCGTAGGTGGTGGTTACACCACGGCATTCTTGTATGAGGATATCCTTGGCGCGTAGGTTGGCAAGGAATTCATCCTTTAATGCCAAGGCTTTTTCGATGGCTTTTACGTGTGTGATGGAGATGATGCGTGACTCGATATCGGGGGTGTTGTTTTTAATGATTTCTACCAAGCGCTTCATGGACTTGGTGTAACCGCGTCCTTTTTCCAGCATTTTGATTTCGCCGGCTTGGTCGGTGCATATGGGCTTGATGTTAAGGAACGACGCGATTTTGGCAATGTAGGGGTTGACGCGGCCGGTCTTGGCCAGGTTGTCGAATTTGTCTAGGATGAAGTAAGTTTTCATACCGGTCATGAATTGGTTGACTTGCTCGACAATTTCCAAGTTGGGCAGGCCATTTTTAATTAGTTCGGAAATCTTCATGGCGATGACCCCTTCGGCCACAGAGGCGGAAAGTGAATCAAAAATATGGATGAATTTTTTGCCGCATTCCTCTAAGTATTGGTTCTTGGCGGTGATGGCGCTTTGATAAGTAGCGGAGAGTTTGCTTGAGAGCGTAACGCCGAAGATGTTTTCCGCCAAGGAATAGCGCTCCACGAACTCACCCGGGGAGGGGGCGGAAGTTTGGACGCCTTTTTTCGAGGCCTCCATATGATCAATGTAAACGTCCATGTTCAAGTTTTCGTCGTCGATGTACACGGTGTCCTCGATTTGCAAATTGAGCGGAACATAGGATATATCGCATGTGTCATGCTTGACATGCTCGCGGTTAACGTCGCAACCGCTATCTACGATAATTGCGTTTCGCATAGTTTCCCTCCAAATACCTGAATTTGGCAGAGTATACCATGGGAAAATCGCCTAGGGAAGATGCAGACGTATTTCGTGCGGAATTAAGTTTATGTCTACGAATGAACGGCCATTAATTTCTACCGTGTCGCCGCGATGCACCCGATCTAATTCTTGCCGGATCGTTTCGATATCTACAAAAAAACGGCCGCCATACACATATCCATGAAACGCAGAGCGTACCCAATCCACCCCAGGCAATCGGTGCGGCACATACGCTGCATCCACCAAGCGCGATATAAAATGCGCATTGCTGATCGCTTGTACATATGCTTCACGGATTTCACATTCGCGGGTAATGCTTAAATCATCCCAATTTGCACCAAAGCGGGGCAAGTCGCGGTACACCACAGCGCCAACCCGCGGAAAGGCAGGCAGCGCCTCGTAAAAACGGCGTATATCGGCCGCCGCCTCGCCCATATAATACCTGTATTGCGCGCGTGAAAAATGGCTGATACCCAACGGCAAGATCATGATGGGCTTGTACCGATGAAACGCCTCGTAGAAGGGGCGGATTTCTTCTGACAAATCTTGAGGTGCGGCGTCACGCGGGCGCAATTGCAACGCAGGGATCCCTACCCAATCCACCATGTCGTGCCCGGGATAAAATGCATGCGCGGGTGTTGCCGCAGCCGACCCGCCCGGCGGCACCCACACAAATGCCACCTGCGGCGCATAAACGCGAAAGATAATACGCGCCAACCGAAACGCCGAAACAAATTCGTCGGCGCGTATATCCGGATTGCTCGTCTGCGGAAAAAATACAAGAAACATGGGCATGCGATAATTACCCAACGCTTGCGCCAACGCGGTGAGCTGTTCCACGGGCAAAATATCATCGGTCAATTCCGGATTGTCATGCAAAATAAAAAGCGGCATGGCATTCAAGGCCATGACCTGCAATATCCACGCCAACGGCAAGTCCTGGCCCAACACGATTTCGTGCGTGAAAATGGCGTGGAATTCTTGTGTTGCTTCATTAAATTGGCGGGGGGATAAAAACGCATCCGGCTCCTGCCACGTGCCCAAGAGGGTGCCCATCGGCGGCTCATGCATGCCCAGCACGCGCCCCGCCTGCGCAAATAACACCGGCGCCGCACGCGGCTCAGGGGCTTCTGCCGCCGCATAAACCGGCACCGCATCACCGGCAAGACCGCGCGGCGAGCCCACAATCGGTGGGTCAATCGCCGCGCAGCCGGCCAAAAAAAAGAGGAGGAGGAGTGTTGCCAATTTTTTCATGTATGTATCATTGCCTAGATTTGGATAATATAGTCAATTAAATTGAAAAACGGCCACCACAACGCAGAACCTTGATTGCAAACAAGGAAGTTGTGACGCGGCGCACCGAGGGGTGCGCAAGGAGCGACTGACGCAGGGTTGCAAGCAAGGGGCAAGTTGTGGTGGTCGGTTTTTAATTTAATTGACTATACAACCATATTGAAGTGACGTATTTATTTTTGCATAATATGCTTTGCATTTTTTACCATGGAGGCAGCAACATGAAAAAAGAACGCATCCGCGCCAACGACAACACCGGTAGGGTTGTCGCCGTTGTTATCGTTTTATATATAGCCATCGGCTTGTTCCCCTTCATCGGGCGGGTGCGTGTTAGTGATGAAACGCGGGCAAATTTTCGCGTAGAAGATTTTTTTGCTGAAGAAGCTAGCCCCGAACGTGTCATGCTGCTGGTGGAGCCGCAAGAAGCGTTTCGCCAACGTATTGATTTAATTTCTAACGCGCGGTATGAAATTATGCTTTCGTCCTTTGCCTTCCGCAGCGGGGAGACGAGCGACATTGTGGTGGGCGCGTTGTTGGCTGCTGCCGACCGCGGCGTAAATATCACGGTGCTTAACAATCAAGTAGGCGGTGCTATGCCCGCGGGTTATCAACGCGTTTTGGCACGTCATCCGCGTATCAGTGTACATATTTTTAATCCGTTGCGGCTGCACCAACCGCAAAGCATTAATACGGCCATGCACGACAAATACATGATTGTAGACGGACGATTTATGATTATGGGCGGCCGTAACATTGGCGACCGCGATTTTAATCCCGATAGCTTCACGGGCCGCGTGTCATTGGACAAGGAAGTGCTGGTGTACAACACGGATCCGGCGTTTTCGGGTGCAATTGCGCATACGGCTGTGTATTTTAATGAAAAATTATCTGCGCCGCGTATCCGCACAGTCCGCGCCGGGCATGTGCGCCTGCGCGATACTTCGGCGGAAGATTTTCTTTCAAGTTATCGTGCATTCGCGGGGGAACGTCCGTTAGTGCCGGTTGATTTTTATACCCTGACCGTACCTGCCAACCGCATTACGCTGGTGCACAACCCCATCCATGTGCCGCGCAGAGACAGTGTCGTGGCGTTCACTTTGTTGCAACTAGCCGCGCACAGCGATGTGGTGGTGGCGCATTCGCCGTATGTAACGCTTACGCGGCGCAACTTGCAGCATTTGACGGATGTGGCCGCCGGACGCGATTTTACACTCGTCACCAATTCGCTGGCTTCTACGCCCAATATGCCGTCTTTTTCGGCTTACTATGTGAGCCGCCGCAACCTTGCGCCGTATATGCATATTTATGAATTCCAATCTACGGAAGCCTCGCTGCACGGGAAGGTGTACCTCTTTGATGGGCGGCTCACGGCGATTGGTTCTTTTAATTTGAATGAACGCAGTGCCCGCTCCGATACGGAAACCATGCTGATTATTGACAGCGAATACTTCCACGCCATTGTGCTGGAAGCCCTGCATGACTTGATGGCACAAAGCATCCGCGTGGGCGCGGACAACCAATATGTAACCGACAGCGCGATCGAACCGGCGCACGCATCGTGGGGCAAGCGCTTTACGTACCGCGCAGCGGGGATTGTTTTCCGCCCGCTGCGGTTTATGTTTTAGCGGGTTTAAGCTTTAGCGGCTTCGCATTTATCGCGGCGGGATTTTTTCCATGCGCGTGTGCCTTTGATTAATTCATACGCCGCCATGCACAGCAAAAACACCGCGAAGCCTTTTCGCAGCCAATCGGCATTGATGCGCACGGCAATCAACGCGGCGGGTACCGCTCCGATTAAACCAAAAAGGGTCAGCTTCCACAGGCCCTTTTTTTCGATGTTCTTCTCGCGCGCGTGGATGCGCAACGCCATGATTGCGGTGGGCAAAAAGAACAGCAAATTAATATGCTGCGCTTCGCGTTGCCCCACGCCTAGCAGCACCGTCAACGACGGGATTAATATGGCCCCGCCGCCAATACCCATGCCGCTAACCGTACCCGCCGCCAGTCCCACGAGTACATACCACAACCAACGGATATCCGGTGTCATAACGTTAACATCCGTATCGCACCCGCCGCCAAGAACAACCCAAACAAGATGTTCAGCCACGCGGCCGATAATTTTTTCAGCACCTTCGCGCCGATGACACCACCCACCATGCCACCCAACGACACAAACAATACCGCCGACCATTTAATTTCGACCTGTGCGGCGGATGTGTAGATAATGGCGCTTACAATGGACAGCGGCAGCATGACCGCCAACGCCGTGGCGTGCGCCTTGTGCGTCTCCAATGGGATAAATCGCTCCAGCCCCGGCACCAGTACCGTACCGCCCCCCGCGCCAAACAAGCCGTTGGCCACGCCGGAGATCATGCCTATAATCGCTGTTACAAATTTGTGTGTTTTCATTTGAATAGTTTGCGCGGATTGGCCGCGAATATACGCGATGTTTAATCGAATAAAATTTCAGTCGATGAGTGTGGCTAATCGACTGAAATTTTTTGTAATGTTGCCCGCCCTCGTTAAGTCCGTTATAATGCCCTGCGTATTTATACGCGTTTTTATATGTAGAAATCGATCGCGGAGGTGGCAAAATGGATTCGCCGCAAGCATCGAAATTTAATACAAAACAATATGCTGCGTGATGCAACGCAAGCAACAAACAAAGGAGAATAAATATGACTACATCACATCTTGGTTTAATGGTTGACTTGGGCATCATCGGGGGTGAGCAAGGCGGTGCTGCCGGAGCGCCTCCCGCAGGCGGCGGATACAACCAAATCGTTGGCACGCCCGACCAACCCGCGCAACAACAATCGCAAGAAGCCGGCGGTTTTGGCATGTTGCCCATGCTGTTGATATGGGGCGGCGTTATCTTGGTTATGTACCTACTCATGTTCCGCCCGCAACGCAAACGCGAAAAAGCCATGAAGGAAATGCAATCCAATATCACCACCGGCGACAATATCGTTACTAATGCAGGTTTGTTTGGCCGCATCGCCGATGTGGGCGAGGATTGCTTCATTGTCGAATTCGGCACCAACCGCGGCATCCGCATCCCCGTACTCAAATCCGAAGTCGTAGGCATCCGCGCACCCAAGATGACGCCGGAACCCAAAAGCGAATAATCGACACATTTTTGACACAAACATGTAATACAGTATGCTTGTGACGAACCGCGTTAGCGTCGTCATAGGGGCATCGCCTCTATCAAATTTTAAGGGGGCAGTACAATGGATTTTATGATGCAAGTAGCAGTTGTGTTGTTAATCATCGGTACGTTGGCGCTGTTGTTGGAGTTGATTATCCCGGGTTTTGATGGGTTTATATGCGGCTTCATCGGCATTGTTGCGCTCATTTCATCGGCGGTTATCACTTTTATCTTCCACGAATACGGTTGGATTTTCGTGGGCATTGGCTTTATGGGATTGGCGCTGCTGTGCGGTTTGATGTACAACTTCGTCACCAAGCGGCAGTTGCAAGGCCGCGTCATACTCAATGACAATCTGGCTGAAGATGCAAACACCGTGGGCGATTTATCCGCTTGGGTAGGCCGCGAAGGTACCGCCGTGAGCCGCCTACGCCCCTATGGCGATGCGGATTTTAACGGCATGCGCATGGAAGTTACTTCCGAAGGCGCAATCATCGAGCGCGGCGCGAAAGTTCGCGTTCTCAAAACAGAAGGTACAAAAATCGTCGTAGGCGAACTCGGCGGCAACTAAAAGGAGGAAATACTTATGGAAAATCTGTTTCTGTTAAGCACGACAATGGAATTTGGCGACATCCCCATCATCCCCATCATCATCGCAACGGCGGTATTGTTGTTCATCGTGCTGTTCCTGCGCTTTGTACCGCTTACATTGTGGATTTCGGCCATATCGTCGGGTGCCAAGGTATCCATCGGCGCACTCATCGGTATGCGCCTGCGTAAAGTATCGCCCGTACACATCGTGCGCCCGCTCATCAAATGCACCAAGGCCAACATCCCCATCCCCGTAGGCCAATTGGAAGCGCACTATTTGGCCGGCGGCCGTGTAGACGCGGTCATCAACGCGCTCATCGCCGCACACCGCGCCAATATTGAACTCCCCTTTGACAAAGCCACCGCCATCGACTTGGCCGGTCGCGACGTATTCGAAGCCGTGCGCATGAGCGTTAACCCCAAAGTTATCGAAACGCCCATGATTTCCGCCATGGCCGTCAACGGCATCGAAGTAAAAGCCGTTGCACGCATCACCGTGCGCACCAACATCCAACGCTTGGTAGGCGGCGCAGGCGAAGCCACCATCGTTGCCCGTGTAGGCGAAGGTATCGTAACCACCATCGGTTCCGCCCAATCCCACCGCGATGTATTGGAGAACCCCGACCGCATCTCCAAAACCGTTCTCGGCAAAGGCCTTGACGCCGGCACCGCATACGAAATCCTCTCCATCGACATCGCCGACGTAGACGTAGGCCGCAACATCGGTGCCCAACTACAAATCGAGCAAGCCGAAGCCGACAAAAAAATCGCTGAAGCCAAAGCCGAAGAACGACGCGCCCTGGCCGTAGCCCAAGAGCAAGAAATGCGCGCCGAAGTAGAACGCATGCGCGCCAAAGTAGTAGAAGCCGAGGCCGAAGTGCCCCTGGCCTACGCCGAAGCACTACGCACAGGCCGCATCTCTGCTGAAGAGTACTTGGGGCTGCAAAACAAAAAAGCAGATACAAAAATGCGCGAAAACATCGGCAGTGCCAACATGGAAATGTCGATCAACCAGCCGAAGTAAGGGGTACGGTCGGCGGGTGCTAAGGTCAAAAGATTCAAGATCAAAAGATATAAAACCCTGGGCGCTGCCCAGACCCGCAAGGGGAAGCGTTCCCCTTGACCCGCGCTGTGCTTCGCGGACACTCAATTTTAACAAGTACCAATCCAATAAAAAACGCGCCGTCGAAGGCGCGTTTTTTGTATTAGGTTTGTAATTCGTACTGTTATTCGGCGGCATCGGCGACGCCAAAGCGGGTCGAGGGGCTGCGCTCCTCGCGGGTGTGGGCAGCGCCCACGGTTTTGAATCTTTTGACCTTGAATCTTTTTATCTTAGCACCGATCTTAGCAACGACTTAATCAACCAGCCAACCCGGCTTAGTCGTTCTTCAACGCCTCCAGCTCCAACTTCCGTGCAGCAACAATCTTGGCCTGCACATCGCTTGGCGCCTCGTCGTATCTTTCGAATGCCATTGAGAAGGATCCGCGGCCTTGCGTCATGGAACGTAATTCTATCGGGTACTTTAGCATTTCGTTGTGCGGCGCTTCGGCGGAGATTACTTGGTTTTTACCCACTTTTTCCATGCCCAGGATACGGCCGCGGCGTTTGTTCATGTCGCCCATGATGTCGCCGGTGTAAGTATCGGGAACGATTACGTTTACTTTCATGACGGGCTCGAGGATGGTGGGCTTGGCTTGCAAGAAGCCATCTTTGAAGGCGATTTGGGCGGCCATTTTGAAGGCGAGTTCGGAGGAGTCTACGGCGTGGTATTTGCCATCGTATAGGATGGCTTTGACACCTACTACGGCGTAGGCAGCTACGGGGCCGGCTTTTACGGACTCTTGGATGCCTTTTTCTACGGCGGGGAAGTATTGCTTGGGTACGTTACCGCCTACTACGACTTCTTCAAATACATAGGCTTTTTCCAAATCGCCGGAGGGCTCGAATTTCATGTCTACGATACCGTATTGGCCACCGCCGCCGGATTGTTTTACAAATTTGCCTTTTACATCGGAGCGACCTTTGATGGTCTCGCGGTAGGGTACGAGCGGGGTGATGAGTTCTACTTCTAATTTATAGCGCGATTTGCAACGGTTGACGAGCACGTCCAGTTGACTGTCGCCCACGCCGCTGATGATGACCTGCTTGGTTTCGCGGTTGACGGTGAAGATGAGGGTTTTATCTTCTTCCAAGAGCTTGGTGAACGCGTTGGAAATCTTGTCCTCGTCGCCTTTTTTGGTGGTGATGACAGCCATGGACAGCATGGATTCGGGATACACGATGGGTGGCGCTTTGACCATTTGTGCTTTGGTGCACAGGGTGTCTTGTGTCGATGTATCGGCCAATTTGGCAATGGCACCGATATCACCCGCGCGCAGTTCGCTCACTTCAATTTGATCTTTGCCGCGCATGACATACAGGAAGCCGGGTTTTTCGGGCTTCTCGTTGGTGGCATTGATGAGGGGCGTGTCGCGTTTGATGGTACCGGAGAACACGCGGAACAAGCTCAAACGCCCCACAAACGGGTCGGCGATTGTTTTGAACACAAATGCACATGGCGGTGCATCGGCGGCGCACTTGATCTCTACGGCTTCGCCCTTCATGTCGATGCCTTGAATGGCGGGGCGCAATTCCGATGCGGGGGGCAATAACGTCACCAGCAAGCTGAGCAACGCCTTAACGCCCACGCCCGTGGTGGCCACGCTAAACAGCACCGGCGTGATGCTGCCGTCGGCGATGCCTTTGCGGAACGCATTTGTGATTTCTTCTTGTGTCAATTTTTCGTTGTTGAAATATTTTTCCATGAGGACTTCGTCGGTTTCCGCGACGACTTCGGTGAGCATTTCATGGTATTCGTCATAAATATCTTGCATATCCGCCGGGAAATCGCACGGCGCAGACGTGTTTTTATCGAATTTGAAGGCTTTGCCGTTGGCGCAGTCGATGTTGCCCGCCAGCTTGCCGCCTTCTTTGAAGGGCAACATCAGCGGTACGATACCCGTACCCAATTGCTCGCGCATTTCGCCAATGACACGGAAAAAATCGGCGTTGTCGTCGTCCATGCCGTTGACTAAAATGAAGCGGGGCATGCCTTGCGTTTTTTCAAAAGCAATCTCCGTACCCACTTCAATACCGGACTTGGCATTGGCAAAAATGAGTGCTGCATCAGAGGCAACCAGTGCTTCACTAACAGCACCCGCAAAGTCAAAATACCCGGGGGTATCAATAAAGTTGATCTTTGTGTTTTCCCATTCAACGGGAATCATGGACGCGCCGACCGAACCGCGGCGGCGTTTTTCTTCGTCGTCGTAGTCGCTGACGGTGTTGCCGTCCTCCACACGCCCCATGCGCGTCGTTACTTTGGTCAAATGTAGTGCGGCTTCCATCAAGGTCGTCTTTCCACAGCCGCTGTGGCCCAACACTGCTACATTGCGAATCTCGTTCGCCGAATACACTTTCATAAACAACCCTCCCGGTTAGTGACGAAAACGCAGCATGTCTTTGCGTTTTTCGTGTGCGGCTTTGCCAATGGCAATCTATGTACCGCAGCGCGGCATTGTGAAAAATGCCCAACGCCTATTATAAACACTTTGCAAGATAAGTGCAATATAGCTATAATACGAGCGAGCCGCGAAGCGGCGGCGAACGTGCGGCCTTTTCGGGGATTCACCCCGCCCGGTCGCTCTGTGAAAGTCGCGCCCTGACGGGGCGAAGTCCCCGAAGGCCACGCGTTCGCCGCCGCTTCGCTTGCGTGTATTATAGCTGTTGCGAGTAGTTAAATTAGTAGGATTGATTTTTTGGGATGGAGGCTGAACGATGATGAGTACATATTTGAAGGCGGGCGTTGTGGGATTGGGTGGCGTTGCGCCCATGCATACGATGGCTTTGGAAGCTTTGGGCATATCGATTGTAGCGGTTTGTGATAAAGATGAAGGTAAAGCGAAAGTTGCGGCGGAGAAATTTGGCGCTGTGGCTTTTACGGATTATAGGGAAATGTTGGCGCGGGGTGGTTTTGATATTTTGCATATTTGCTTGCCGCATTTTTTGCATGCGCCGGTGGCGATGGATGCTTTGCGGGCGGGGTATCATGTGCTTTGCGAGAAGCCTTTGGCCACGACGTTGGAAGATGCGCAACGGATGAATGAAGTTGCGCAGCAAACGGGGCGGCATTTGAGTGTTATTTTTCAAAATCGGTACAATCCGGGGTCGCTGTTGGTTAAGGAAACGTTGGCGAGCGGTGCGCTGGGTGCGATACACGGCGGGTGGTTTCGGGTTAATTGGTACCGTGGCGAATCATACTACACGTGCAGTGATTGGCGCGGGAGAAAGGCCACCGAGGGCGGCGGCGTGTTGATTAATCAATCGATTCATACATTTGACTTGATGAATTTCTTCTTGGGTGCGCCCACGCGCGTAGATGCCACCATTGCCAACCGCGCGCATCCGCAAATTGAGGTGGAGGACGTGGCCGAGGGGGTTATCTTCTACAACACCCCCCACGGCACAGAAATTCCCGTTTCCTTCCACGTCAATACCTACCACCCCTACGACGCGCCCGTGCAATTGGAAATCATCGGTGAACACGGCCGCGCCACCATCACCGGCGATGAAGCCGAAGTAATCATCGGCGACACCCGCCACACCGCCAAGGCCGATGCCGACGCACAAGCACAATTCGGCATCAAGCACTATTGGGGTGTATCCCATGCCAAGCAAATTGCCGCGTTCTATGAAGCAATAAAAAAAGGCACCACGCCGGACTTGACCGGGGAGGATGCCTTAGTTACGCAGCGGTTGGTGGAAGGGATTTATGCTTCGTTTGAATCAATGCAAAAATAAGAATATAAACAAACGGGGCAGTTGATGAGTGCGCTCATCAACTGCCCCGTTTTTATTTACTAATTTTGCTCTTACACTTCCATTCCCGCCTTGCGGTCTTTCACACGCAGCACCAGCTTGATCAATTCTACAAACAGCACTTGCAAGATCGCCAGTGCGATCATGATCACCCAATGCGTCATGCTCATGCTTACCACATTGAAGATTTCCATGAGGAAGGGTGTCGTGGCAACCAACACAGATGCGGCCAAGCAACCGATGACGCAGAAGAAAACGCCGCGGTTGGTCGTAAAGCCCACTTTAAAAATGGACAATTGCGTGCGCGTGTTGAAGATGTCGATGCAGGATGCCCACGACAATACCATAAATGCCATCGAGATGCCCACGGCAAAGTCGCCGTATTGCAGTCCGGCAAAGGTGCCGTCCCAGCTGTAGATGCCGTAGGTATGCGGCAAAACATACGCGCCGATGACAAACGCCGATAAAGTGAGGATCGAGAAGGAAATCGCACGAAGACCGATGAACAACCCCACGCGCTGAGCGAATACACCCGCGCCTTTGGGCAGCGGTTTACGCTTCATAACACCCGGCTCCGGCTGTTCAAACGCAAGGAAGAAACCCGGCAATCCGTCATACAACACATTGATAATCAAAATTTGCATGGCTGTAATGGGCGATACGCCAATCACCAACATGCCCAGCAGCAACACAAAAATTTCTGCGAAGTTAACGCCCAGCAGGAATTGGATGGTCTTGCGGATGTTGTCATAAGAGGTACGGCCTTCGGATATCGCATCTACTATGGTGGCGAAGTTGTCGTCGGTGATGATCATGTCGGCGGCGTTTTTGGTTACTTCGGTACCGGTGATACCCATGGCTGCGCCGACATCGGCGGCTTTGAGCGCAGGCGCGTCGTTAACACCGTCGCCGGTCATGGTTACGACTTGATTATGGTAATTCCACGCTTTGACAATGCGAAGTTTATCCTCGGGGGATACGCGCGCGTATACGCTGATGCCGCGTACTTGCGCATTCAAGTCCGTTTCGCTCATGACGTTCAATTCCGCACCGGTTACAGCACGGTCGCCGTCTTCGTATATCCCGATTTCACGTGCGATGGCGATGGCGGTGGCTTTGTGGTCGCCGGTGATCATGACGGTTTTGATGCCTGCTTCTTTGGCGCGCGCTACGGCGTACTTGGATTCGGGGCGCGGCGGGTCAATCATACCCACCAGTCCGCGCAATTCTTGCCCGCTTTCGAGGGCTTCTTCGGACAAATCCGTCGGCTTGGTATCGAATTTCTTCACGGAGATGGCGATAACACGCAAGGCTTTTTCTGCGAAGGAATCATGAATAGCGGTTGCCTTTTCCAACAACCCGGGGAATTTCTCCCATGCTACGGGGATGCGGTCAAATGCACCCTTCGTTACGGCGATGTAACCTTCCTCGGTACGGTGCACGGTGGTCATGCGCTTGCGCCCGGAGTCAAACGGCAGCTCGTGCACGCGGGGATAATCGCGCTCGGCTTGCACACGGTTGAGCCCCAAATCATGCAGCAGGCGGATAATCGCAATTTCCGTCGGGTCGCCGATGACATGCTCGTCCTCATCGCCGTGCACTTCAATGGTGGCATTGGAACACGATGCCAACAAGCCAATCAACTTGCGCTGGTCGGCGTTGAATTCTGTTTCTTTGACAGTCACCACGTCGTGGTCTATATGCCACGCTTTTTGGATGACCATCTTGTTCATGGTGAGCGTACCCGTTTTGTCCGAGCAAATGACCGACGTGTTGCCAACCGTCTCCACCGCGGGAATCTTGCGGATGATGGTCTTCTTGGCCACCATGTTGTACACGCCGTAGGACAAAATCATGGTTACTATAATAGGAAGCGTTTCCGGCACGGCGGCCACACCCAACGCTACCGCCAGCAACAGCATGTAAATAGGGTCGTTGTCCCAAATAACCAACCCCACCACAAACATAACCAAACCCGACAACAACGCAATCACAGAAATCCTTTTCGCCAATTGCGTCAAGCGCATTTGCAACGGCGTAAGTTCTTTCTTCGCGGTGTTTAACATTTGGGCGATTTTGCCCATTTCGGTTTGCATACCCGTTTCGGTGACAACAACGTGTGCCCGCCCGCCCGTGACCAAGCAACCGGAGTACACCATGTTGATGCGGTCGCCCAAGGGGGCACCGTCTTCAATGGTTGCGTTTGGATTTTTTTCCACAGGCAATGATTCGCCGGTGAGTGCGGCCTCTTCAATTTGTAAAGAACTGGCTTCGATGATGCGACCGTCTGCCGTTACGACATCACCCGCATTCAACTCCACGAGATCACCGGGTACGAGTTGATTGGCTTCAATGATTTGCTTGACACCGCCGCGGATGACCGTGGTCTTGTACGAGTTCATCTTCTTGAGCGCGTCCAACGCCTTTTCTGCTTTATTTTCCTGATACATACCCAGCACAACGTTGATGACCACGATGGACAAAATAACCGCAACCTTCGCCCAGTCGGTCGCCGATCCGGTGCCCTCGTTTTGATTCATCACCGCCGCAATCGTCGCAATGATCGACGCAGCTATCAAAATCATCGTCGGGATTTCCGTCAAGTGGTGCAGGATTTTTTGGAAGAAAGTCTCCTTTTTTTCTTCTTCAAATTCGTTCAACCCGTATTCTTGCAAACGGGCTTTTACTTCTTCTGCGGTGAGCCCCGTGGTGGGGTTGGCACCCAGTTTTTGCATGACTTCCTTGATTGGTTCAGTTACCCATTTCATATATTGACCTCCTTTGAATATACAAGTGACAGGCGGGCGGCACGGATATTTGGCACGCACGCTATACGGTTTTGCGTGATTAAAGGCAAGTGTCGGCTAAGTGCGGCCGTTTGTCTTCTTTCGCTTGGGGCTGGTGGCAGATTAAGGATGTGCGCGTATTTGCGAAAGGAAGCCAAACGGTCTTACTAAGCCGCCACGCACCGTTAATCACGCAAAACCGCAAGGCGTGCTTAGCCAAATATCCGCGCCGCCCGCCCTTCGTGCGTGGCTATTATTAAAATATTAATAATGTGCGGGTAGTTTATTCGTTGCGCACAAATATTGCGTTTAATAGGCTTAGTATAATTGCGGCGAAAAATGCCGTGCCGAAGCCATTGACGGTGAAGCCCGGTACCAGTGCGGACACCAACAGCAGCATTAATCCATTGATGACCAAATAAAAAATACCCAAGGTTAAAACGGTGATGGGTAGTGAAATGACTTGCAAGAAGGGCTTGATGGTGGCATTGATTAAACCCAGCACAATGGCTGCTACAACTGCCGCCATTACGCTTTCCACGACAATGCCGTTGAACAATACGGATAGGACGTACAGGAATAATGCGCTTATTGCCCAATGGATTAATAATTTCATTTGTTGCCCCTTATGGTTGGATTAATTTGGCGTGTAGTAGTCTCCGATTTTGCCCAAGTGGTTGCCAATGGCGTGATAATGGCCGGAATACACGACCGGGTCGAAATTGCGCAGGTCGATGCCTTCTGATATATCAATGGACGCATCGCATTGCACGTCAACAATTTTACAAAAATAGGTGGAGGTATCACCCGTAACGGTGATTTGCGTGACTTCGCATTCGTATACATATTTGCTGACATCCAGCGTGGGCACAGCCAGCGCCAAACCGGGGCTGAATGTGTAGGGCACTTCGGTTTTGGGTGCCGTGCTGCCGCTGCGCGAGCCGAAGTATTCCATGAGCTCCAGCATGTCGGTGCTTACCAAGTTAGCAGATAACTTGCGGTTGGCTTCGGCGTTGATTTTGGTTTGCTTGGTGCCGTTCATACTGATGATGAGTTGGTAGTGGTCGTTGCACCAAGTAATGCTCACCCATGTGATGGGCGCGAAGTTGGGCGTGTCGTCGGCGTTATATGTGCCGATGAGGAAGCAGGGTTGGACAATCATGGATTGTTGGTTACCCACAGATTTGCGCATGGTGCGCCCTCCTACATTAATAAAAATGTATTTTTGATTAAATCGGCAACATCTTCCGGTTGAAGACGGGTATTATCGATTTTCATATAATTTTCGAAAGGAATTTCATTATCGCGGCTGACAATGCGGATTTTTTCATCCAACTCGATTAATCGCGCATTGGACGCCGCAACGTTTCTTTTGGATGGCTTGTGCAGCAGTCTATTTTCCGTGCCGTTTCGTTGAAGCCTGACTTCTTGTGAAGCGACCAATTCTACAAAATAAATTTCCGCACCCTTGCACTCAAAGATATCAACAAGACGCATAAAATAATCCCATGCGGCCGGTTTATCCAAATTGAAAAAATAAGTAAAAATAATTCCGTACAAATCTGACTTTACAAATTCTTCGAATACGGCTTCCCGGATTTTTTCTTCTGTAGGGATATCGCGCCTGCCGAAGATTTCTATGACCGGTTCAATGCCCATATGGCTGTGAAACAATTTCAAATCGGTTATCTTGGCCAATGCTTGCCCGACCGTTGTTTTACCCACTGCCGACGCGCCGAATAATATTGCTAATTTCATATGGAGCTTCCTCCGCATTATGGCATCGTTGAAATTATTCGTAATAATCCATCACCATTCTATCCTGCAAAACAGAAACTATATAATCCGATGCTTTTACATGTTCCGGGTGACGCTTGTAAACCGCCATCGTTTCTTCATTTTCAAACAGGTTATCAAGGAGAATGTCCATCACGCCTTAAGGTCATGTTGTAAGAATTTAAGCCAAGTTCATGTTCCTCGGCTATGCGTATGCTTCTTATGTTTAATTGCCTATCGAAGAAAATGCCAATGCCAATGGGGCTGCCCCATGCAAGTCTTTGATATTCAAACAAGGTCATGGCACCCAGTGGCGTATCTTCTATTTCAAAAACATAGGTTTCCTCGATTTCTAATTGGGCAACGATCTGGGGATCAAGCCGCAACATAAACGGTAAACCTTGAAATTGAGTCAAAATGACGATGCGATGTTGTTCATCAAAAACATGGTCGGACATGGTGTGCCGCACCGTTGCAGTAATCGCGCCCGTTGCTGTGACTTCAAACATTTTTTCTTCCGAATTTAATTCCGCTTGTAAATAATTGTTTTCGGTTAGCCACCGATCCATGTTTACTTGCAGATCATGGTTCTCGGTTAGCAACTGCTCTATTTCGGATATTAGGGTTTGGATTTCCAGTTGTAATGCTTGGTTTTCGGATTGCAACCTTTGATATGCGTTTTGCAATTCTTGGTTGTCGTATGGAGGTTGCGCATGGACATCCTGCGGCTCGTTGTTTTCGCCGCCGCAGGCAGTTAGCAATAACAAAAAAGTACATACAATGATAACAACCACATTCCTACGCATTGCAAATGCCTCCTTAGATATGGTTTTTTACAAGTTCATTGTTGTCAATCCAATTAATATGGCTTTAGATGTAAATGCTTTTATTGCAATTTTGTATACGCTGCCCACATGTCGTTTAATTGCGGATGCGTCTTTACAAATTCCTCCGGATTTTTGTATAAAGCGATTATGCCATCATTGCCAAAATTGGCGGCGATAAATTGCATGAATACATAGGATATATCGTAAACCAAGCCGTAGTCATCATCGTCTTGGGATAAAGCGATGGTTTGTGCGCTTGGTATTTGTATGCTTTTGTCTAGTGTAACTTTTTGTCCGGCCAGATAGGTGGCGATTCCTTCTGATAGGTAGGGGTAATTGTGTGACGTGTGCAGGTTGAGTTTTTCTGCGACGATGTGAACGAATTCGTGTATGGCTACCGCCATGATGGAGTCATAATCATGCGCGGGGCCCGGATTGCATGGTGACACCATGCGGATGACCCCGCCTGTCGCGTTGCCTACTACCCAATCTTCGGCGTTGGGGCGGCCAATGGCGCGGTGGAAGTCTTTTAGGGTTTTGTATACGTGGATGATTGTTTTTTCGGTGAGTTTGATGCCTAAGAAATTGATTATCCGATGATAATTGTCTTCAAGGATTTTTATAATTTTGTCCTTTTCTTTTGTGTTTTCGTCGTAATAATGGAGGATGAAATTATCGGTTTCGGTTTTCATACGTTTCCTCCTCTAAGCAAATGTTGCATGCTTTTGACAGTCAATCCAAATGAAATGTTTTTCATTAAATATTTTTTCAATTATACCGCCGTTGTTGACAGCGATTTTTATGGAGGGTGTATTGTTACTGTTGATGGTTAGCAAAATCCGATCAATCCCAAGCGCGGCGGCTTCAATGGTCATTGTTTTTATTAACAACGCACCATAACCCTTCCCCCGATGTGACGGCGCGATGCCGTATCCAACATGCCCGCCGTCTTCCCTTAATTTATCCGTAAGCCGGGTACGTAATTTGACGATTCCAACCGGATTACCGTCTACATACAACCAATAAGTGATTTGCGGCACCATCCAATCCTCCAAGCCGATGCCATTTGCCATATTGTCATTTGTAACCAGCCACTGCTTGAAGTCTTCATAGGAAAGCCCATGGGCGTTATTCATTAACCCATTTTCATCCTTTGGCATTTCTTGCAACATTGCATAAATATCCGCGCCATCATCAATTGATAACTTCTTTAAATATGCATTCATCTACAAGCTCCAACCAAATAAATATTAATTCGCATTAACAATTCATATCTTGCTTGCAACGTAGCCCGCGCGGAGGTTTGCACTACATTACATATTTAGCATCTTTTTGGGGCGCGTTAGACATTTCTTGTTTTTTGGCCTCGTAGCCGGGGCGGCCGAAGAGGGCGTAGGTGGCGTTTTTGCCTTCCTCTACGCCGGGTTGGTCGAATGGGTCAATGTTTAGGAGGTAACCTGCGTAGGCGGTGGCAACTTCGAAGAAGTAGAGCAGCTGACCTAGGGTTTGCGGGGTTACGCGCGGCAGGGTTAGGGTCATGTTCATGCGGCTGGCCTTGGTTAGGGCGTATTCGGTGGCTAGTTGTTCGTTTTTGATGAGGTCGTTGTGGGTTACGCCGCCCAAGAAGCCCAGGCTGGGCATGTCGGTGTACAAGCGGGGAATGGTGAGGGTTTCGCGGTATTCGTCCACGCCGATGAGGACGATGATTTTGTCGTAGGGGCCTTCGGCATAAAGCTGGACTTGGCTGTGCTGGTCGGTTACGCCCAGGGCCTTGACGGGGGTTTGGCCGACGTTGACGACATTGCCGTCCAGGTCAAAGTGCTTGCCCAGCGATTCGCCCCAGAGTTGGGCAAACCAGTCGGAAATGTACTTGAGTGAGTCGGCGTAGGGCATGACGACGGTTATGTTTTTTCCTTTTTGTAGGGCGATGATGTGCAGGGCGGCGAACATGTAAGCCGGATTGGCGAAGATGTCGGGGCCGGCGCATAGCGTGTCCATTTGCGCGGCACCTTCCAGCAGGCCTGCGATGTCAATACCGCAAAAAGCCGCCGGCAACAGCCCCACGGGGCACAGTTGGCTAAACCGCCCGCCTACCCCATCGGGCACGATGTAGTATTTGTAATTTTCTTCCTGCGCGATTTTGATGAGATTGCCTTTTTCTGCGTCGGTGGTGCATACGATACGGCGGCGGGCGGCTTCTTTGCCCATTTTTTCTTCCAGCAAGGCCTTGATGATCATGAATTGGCTCATGGTCTCGGACGTGGAGCCGGACTTGGAGATGACGTTGAACAGGCAGCGTGTGGGGTCGATGGTTTGGAACAGGTACGTGAGCCGTTCAGGGTCTACGTTGTCCACTACGTATAGCTTGGGGAAGCCGCGTTGCGCGCGCGGCAGCTCGTTGTAGAAGGGGTGGTTGAGGGCTTGCTGTACGGCCATGGGCCCCAATGCCGACCCGCCGATGCCCAACACCACGAATGCGTCGATTTCGTCCTTCATTTCAGCCACGTAGGCATTGATGTCGGCCACGATTTCCGCTTGGTTGTGGGGCAACTCGCGCCATGCCATGGCGGGGCGTTTCTCTGCCATCATGCGCGACGCAAAGGCAATTTTCTCCCGCATTGCGTCAAAATCCGCTTGCGTCAATCCCTGTGTGCCGATTTGTGCGGCCATCATATTGTTGTAATCCATGCGCATTTGCATATAAATCCATCCTTTTCAATAAAATTCCACGGTGGAATATATCACAATTATAATACCCAACGCAACGCAGGAAACGCGCCCCAACCGCAATATTCGGCGCGTCGTCATGTTATCGCCCACGCCGAACATATGTTTTCTTTTTGTCATGCGAATGATACACTGCGCAGCACAAGAACAATAATGAAATGACACGGAGGTGCAAGACATGAACCCTTTCGCCAACAGGGATTTGCGGTGCAAGTATGATGAAGTAGCGCAGAAGTGGTGGTTTTCTGCGGTGGACATTTGCGCAATATTGACGGATGCGCCGTATGAGGATGCCATCGGCTATTGGAAAGCAACAAAGTACAATTTCGCGGCCAATGAAATTCAGTGGGTCGCAAATTGCGACCGACTGAAACTTCCGGCAACGGACGGCAAATATTATTTTGTCGACGTGCTGGACATTCGGCAGGTCGCCTACCTTATACAAGTCATCCCCAGCCCCAAGGCCGAGCCTTTCCGCTTGTGGCTGGCGGATTTGGTGGCCGCCAGCACGCCGATGGAACAGTTATTAATCGAAACCGGAGCCCCCTGCGCCGCGCGCATTGACGAAGATTACAAAAACAACCCGAACAAGCTATTCGAGCGGTTGGTAATTACAAAGGAAGTCATCGTGTAGCCGATAATATGACATGCTGTCGTCAAGTATTGTGGTGTATAATTAAATTTATGTAAGTGTCATTGATTTTTTTTATGTTTGTGTTTCCTAATATTCAATAGTTGTACATAGGAAACAAATGACAAGATACTGTATGAAATACTTTATTTTTAAGGAAGAGGGCGCAACATGGATTATATTAGTAAGCGTTTTTATTATCCGGTCACATTATTAAACGACTCCACTCTTAATTGCGGCTACGCACGAGAGCCGATAATTCGCAAGATGCCCGATGGCTCACTATTTTGCACATTTCTGACAGGTGGCTCAACACAGCCTCATGATAACAACATTGTTGCGGCTGCCCGTAGTTTTGACGATGGTGAGACATGGACGGATATCTACGAGCTTTTCCGGCACAGTGCGCGGGGGTTGTGGTGTACCGAAATATTCACCGAAGGTGAACTGCCATGCATGTTCGTGCATACATACAACGCCGAGTCTCATTACAATGAAGTAAAAGTCTTTCGCAGCTATACCGACGATTCGGGGAACACTTGGAGCGAACCGAAGTCGTTGCCGAGTGGGTTATCAAATGTCAGTGTGAGACAGGGCATCATACTTTCCAACGGTGATTGGTTATTCCCGGTTTATTGGCAGGTTGTGGAAAAGGGTTGGGATTTGTATGGTGAATCGAAAGGATGGGGAGGCAGA
>WQVD01000038.1 GCA_009781755.1 Defluviitaleaceae bacterium
AAAATATATGGAAGAAAGGATGGTGAAAAGAATGAAAGCGGCTATCCATCCAAATTATTTTCAAGCGAAAGTGAGATGCAACTGCGGCAATGAGTTCGTTACGGGCTCTACCAAGGAAGACATCCGAGTAGAAGTCTGTTCAAAATGCCATCCCTTCTACACAGGCAGCCAAAAACTGCTGTTGGAAGCAGGCGGACGCGTCGAGCGCTTCAAAAAGAAATACCAACGCGACTAACTCCGCGCACAATGAGCAAAAAGATAAAATCCCAGTTGGTGACAAGATGCCACCAACTGGGATTTTTTATTGCTGCACGAAGCACAGCGCGGGTCAAGGGGAACGCTTCCAAATAAGGCTTTAACTGGCACCCTTGCGGGGGTTGGGGCGGATGCCCCAAGGTCTTGCCTTTAGCCGTTGGGGCAGCGTTCCCGAGGTCTTAGTCTTTTGACTTACATTCTTTTGACTTTCCCTCTTTTGACCTAGCCCTTAGCCTCCCAAGCCGCCCATATCTCCGGCGTGTAGCCTACCGTTGCCTGCTTGCCGTTGCGCACGATGGGGGTTAGTAGTAGAGCGGGGTGTTCGAGTAGCCGATCTTCGAGGTCGGAGGTGTCGGCTAAGTAAGCTAAGTGCTGGCGTTCGTATTCTTTGGACTTGGCGTCTACGAGCTTGTCCAGCCCGCCGACGCCGCGCGCTACGGATTGCAGCTCGCCGCGGCTCATGCCGAATTTGGCTAGGTCAATGGATTGGAACTTGTGCCGACGCTCCTTGAACCAGCGTTCAGCCTTTTTTGTATCGAAGCACTTGGACTTGCCGAAGATTTGAATGTTCATGGGCGGGTTCCTCCAAGGCGGTGGATGATTTCTATGGACATGCGGGCGTTGTGGTAGGGGCAGTAATAGGGCGAGGCCTTGAGGGGGAAGGGTTTGCCGCTGGTGGGTGGGAAGATGTGCCAACCACCGTGGGTGCGGTCGATGAAGTGTGCTTGGATGAAGGCGAGCGTGTCGGTGGCGGCTTGCAGGAATTTGTCCTCTTGGGTTTGGTGGTAGGCATGTAGGAAGGCTACGACACCCTCGGCCTGCTCCCACCAGGAGAACTGCGGGCTGGGGGTTTGGGTGAGGACGTTGTATTCGGTATAAATGCCGCCGTCGGGGCTGCGGGCAATGTCGTAGCCGGCGCGTGCCATGTTGATGCACAGGGGGCGGATGGTAGCGGTGGTTTCGGGTTCGTTTAGGATTAGGGCGGCCTCGTGGAGTAGCCAACTGCCTTCCAAGTCGTGGCCGACGCTGTAGTTGGGGTCGGTGACGGTCCAATCGCGGGCTTGGTAGTAGTGGAAGTGGTGGCTGGCGCGGTTGATGATGCGGTCGGCAAAGAGGTGCAGGAGTGTGCGCACGCGGTGGCGTATGAGCGGCGTGTCAGCGATGCGCAGCAGGTTGGCGTATGCCTCCAATACGTGCAAGTGCGTGTTCATGGTCTTTTGGCTCTCTACGCCGTTGCCGTGCATGGTGATGTGCGGCAGGTAATGCCACGCGCGGTCGCCGATTTCGAAGTAACCCATGTGCGGGGCATCCCACATTTTGGCGTCTAGTAGGGCGGCGGTTTGTTGCGCCAGCTCTTTGGCGGGGGCGTGGGAAAACACACGCGCGTATTCTGCCAACCCGTACACCGCGAAGGCGTTGCCGTAGGTGTATTTGCGGTCGTTGGTGACGGTGCCTGCGGGGGCTACATATAGGAAAAATCCGCCGTGTATGGGGTCGTGGAAGTGTTGCGTTAAGTAATCGTAGGCGCGGGTGGCTAGGGTTTTGTGGTTATCGTCGCGCGTGACTTCATATGCGGCGGAGAACGTCCATAACAGCCGCGCGTACAGCACAAGAAAGCGTTCGGCATGGGGGTTGGGGGTGTTGTCGGCGGCGATTTCGCCGTGGAAACCGCCGTTTATATTGTCCGGCGCGTGGGTTGTCCACCACGGAAGGAGGTTGTGCGTGAGGTCATGTTGTGCGAAGGTTAGTAATTTAATTTCCTGTTCGGTTAAGTGGCTAGGCAAAATTGATTCATCCTTTCGTTAATCAGATTTTCCGAATGTCAAAGCGGCGTCGAAAAACGGATACACATCTGCACCCACCCAGCGATGCCCCACGTCTTGAACGCTGTGTTTGAAGCGTTCCGATGCCCCGGCGGCGACGTAGGCGTGGGCGGTGATTTGTACTTGCGTGTAGACATTTTCCATCGCGGATGTGAAATCCCCTATGCCGTTGGAATCATCCCACGTGCCCGTTTCTACGATGAAGGAACGCGGAGCGATGAGCGCGGCGATGTCGCCCATGTCAAAATGCCGCCACATGCCGGGTACGTAATTGCAATCGCAATGCGTGTTGCGGTGCAAGCGCGATTCCAACACGCCGAAGAAGTAACCCGATGTACACGCACACGCGATGCGTGTATCCGCCGCTGCCAAATACATCGACAGCATGCCACCGCCGGATAACCCCGCCGCCGAAATGCGTGTTGGGTCGCAGTCGTCGCGCGTTTCGATATAGTCGATGAGTTTGACTAGGTCGTACACCTGCATACCCAGCGCACTGCGCCCCAGCGGGATGCCCATGCGGTTCAAGTGCGTGCAGCTGCATTCGTATCCACCTTGTGTGGCGCGTTCTGCACGTTCGCCGAAACCGCGCACATCCGGGCAAAACGCGATATACCCCCGCTGCACAAAATCCTCTGCGTGGTGGGTGTGCGCGTCGGCCATATCTTCGAGGACACCGGGTACGTGCCGAACCGCGGCGACGCTTTCCTTGGCACGGTTAAAGTGCCCGTTGGGGCAAATGACCGCTGGCCGCCGTTCCCCCGTTGCCAACCCGTGTGGCCGCAGCACAAAAAAAGGCATATACACAAACGCTTCGGTTTGCAGCACCATTTTTGTACGTGTGTACGTGCCGCAATCCTCGCTGTTGAATGTATATACCCGATGGGTGGGAGGCGATGCAAAATCTTCAAAAGTATGAAAGCCCAGCAAATCGCGCAGAATTGCCCGTTTTTCGGTTTGCCATGCGGCCAAGTCCGCCGCCGTTGTACCGCCAAAGCGCGATGCGCAACCCTGCGTCTTAAACACATGCGCCAGTTGCGCAAGGCTGGTGAAGTATCCGTTGTCGTGCGGGATTTCGTGCGTCATAACAAAGCCCCTAACGTAATTTTGGGGCGAGTATAGCATAAAGAGCGCTTTAAAGTTACACAGTCATTACAACCTCGTGGCGATCTTTGACCGTCGCCAATGGTGCAGCCAGTACCGCCGCTATGTCTCGTTGCATGGGCGCGAAGAGGTACGATAGCAATTCAGCTTCCCGCACGATGATGGTTTCACCTGCCTGGTTTTTTACATGAAATACACAAAAGCGCGACCATGTAAGCCGTTCCAATGCGCGGCTCACGGTCATGTTTGGGCGTGCGCGGATATGCTTTTCCTTGTCGGAAGGTTTATGACGTTTTTTTAATAAAACCGACGGTTTTTTTAACAGGGTCATCATACATTCCGCGCGCAAAGGGGGCGCCATCGACATGTTTTTGCGCCACATGAAAACAGCGGCCAATAACAAGGTAGGGTTGTACGAAAGCAGCGTTATTTGCACAAAACCTAGCAACATCAATAAAATGGCCGCCACGCGCCCCATGCGCAGCATAAACCGATTGCAACGCAAAATGCCCACGCGATTGCCCAGGAAATGTTGCATGAGGCGTCCGCCGTCCAGCGGCAAAATAGGTAGCAGATTAATCCCTGCCAACACCGCGTTATAAAACGCCAAATCGCGCAGCCACAAAACACCTACATACGACAGTTGATGTACCGTAACGGCCCACGCTACCAATAATAAATTCACAACAGGGCCTGCGGCGTATACGCATAAGCGCAAACGCGGCGTTAGGTTGTCCATACGCCGTACACGCGTCGCTGCACCCGCCACGCGCAAATAAAACGGCTCCACTTTCGCGCCGCACCATGCCGCGGTGAACACATGCGCCCATTCGTGCAGCAGCAGTGACCCCAACACCAACCCCAGCGGGCGCGTCCACGGCAACGCCGCCAATACCGCCGCTATCAGCCACAACGGGCGGCCCACGCGTATCATCGTTGCGCGCCGCTTATTCCAACCATTGCCAGCCCAGCGTGTCCGTGCCAAATTGCCGCGCTTCATTTATTAATGCGGCGGGGGTGGTAGGGCCGGACAAGGTTTCCGCCAATGCAACCTGCACGGGCTCCAACACCGACAGCGATACGATGCTAACCAGCGTAACCACCACCAAAATGATGCCGCTGATGATGCCTTGCAAAATCAAAGTTTCGCCCAGCAGGCCTTCGTTGGGGTCGGAGGGCTCCGCTTCGTCATACATTTCATGGGCAGTATCGCGGTACCGCCTGTAAGGTGCACGCTCCATAAACATCTACCCCCTGTCCGTTTTTTCATGTATATGCGATAATGGCGCGGTGCAGAACGCCTTGCGCAAAAGGAAGGGGAAGACCGCATGACTACAGTTATCATCACCGCAGCAGGTACGGGTGCGCGCTTTGGCACAGTAGTGCCCAAGCAATTCTTGCCCATGAAAAACGGCGCATCCGTGTTGGAAAACGCCGTAGCCGCATTCGAAAAATCTCCGTGCATCGATGAAATTATTCTAACCGCGCCCGCTAATTACATAACGCAATTGCAACAGACCCTGCGACGATTCACCAAAGTGACCCGCATCATCGCAGGCCGCAACACCCGCGCGCAAAGCATCCGCGAGGCCATCCACGCCATCCATCCCGCGTCCGATATGATCCTCATCCACGACGGCGTTCGGCCGCTTGTTTCCACCGCGCTCATTGCTGCCATCGCCCAAGCCGCACGCCAATACGGCGCGGCCATCCCCGGCCTGCCCTGCGTCGAAACGCTCAAGCAAGTAAATGCATCCGGCGAAATCACCGCCACCGTTGACCGCGCCCGCTTGTGGCAGGTGCAAACGCCGCAAGGCTTCAACCGCGCGTTGCTTTGTACGGCGTATGAAAACATCGCCGATATATCCCATCTAACCGACGACGCATCGCTAATAGAAGCCAACGGCGGCACCGTCTACATCATCCCCGGCGAAAAACGCAACCTAAAAATCACCACCCCCGAAGACATGCAAATCGCCAACGCCATCCTCGACCTCGCCCACATCGGAGGCCATATATAATGAAACAAGTCACGCTATACACCGACGGCGCATGCTCCGGCAACCCCGGTCCCGGCGGCACAGGTACCGTACTGCTATACGGCACTCACCGCCGCGAAATTGCCCACGCATACCGCCAAACCACCAATAACCGCATGGAAATCCTAAGCGTAATCATCGGCCTAGAGGCACTAAAAGAACCCTGCCGCGTAGCCCTATACTCCGACTCTCGCTATGTCATTGACGCCATCGAAAAAGGCTGGGCCCTACGCTGGCGTGCCAACGGCTGGAAGCGGAATAAAAAAGACGCTGCCTTGAATCCCGACCTATGGGAGCGCCTGTTAGGGTTGCTGGAGCGGCACGAAGTGGCGTGCCATTGGGTCAAAGGCCACGCAGGCAATGCCGAAAACGAACGCTGCGATGTGCTAGCGCGCGAGGCGATTACAAGGACGGATGAGTGGCTGGAGGATGTATATGAAAATTAGACCTCCGAAGACACCATCCATGACGCGCTATCACAAAAGTGCAAACATGTCAAACCAAACGCGAACATTTAAGTGCAATATACTGCCCCCAAGTCATCGGCGTATCCTAGACATCCGCACATGTAACACGGCTCTCATGCCAAACGTATGCAAACGTCCCTGCGTGCATCCCGTAACGCACATGCTTAAGGATCGAATCGTTACCACCGGACTTAGACTCACAAAACGCTGGCCAGCGAGAGTCAACACTAGGTAAGTACTTTAATGGGGCCCTCCCTAACCCACGTTACACATACAACTAGATAAAGAAACCGGAAGCCGCAAGAACAACAAGAACCACCGCAGCCAACGGTAAGCATCACCCATGCACCCCGCGCACAAGCATGCCCAATCGAGGGGGCATCGCATTCACCATCCATCCCACACAAGAGTTTGTTTTCTTTGTGTGGGATTTTTTTATTTACCCGCAACGTTCCTGCAATATAGTTGGATAAAATGACACAACAAACGGTAGTCCAACAAAAATATTTACCGTATATGTTGTTTTTTTTTGCAATGTATTATTGCGGAAAAGATACATAAACGGAGGATGCACATGAAAAAGCCGTCCCGTGAAAGGTACGAGGAATTGCAAGTTGAACTCAATGACAAACGCCAAGAAGTGCACACCTTATGGCACAGTATGATGACGGATTTGTTGGGTGCCGAATTGAATGCCAATACATTACTAGGGGAAGAAAAAGCCCAATTTATGGAACTATTGAAACAAGGCAAAGCGAAATGCATGGAAGTCACGGAAGAATTGCTCGAATATATAGATTCTTTTCCAAAACGATTTGAACAAGAATAAGGAGGCGTATTATGGATTTTGTATGGAATGATATACAGGCAGAAGACATCCGCCGCGACAGTCAAACCGCCCGCCATGCAGGGCTCGGTAGATGATATGCACCAGCAAGCGGAGCAATTTCTCCGCGAGGCCAAGCAGTTGAAAGCAATAATCCAAGATCGCCGCCAGCGGGCAGCGAAGCTAAGCGCACAAGCCGCTATGTTCAGCCGCCAAGCCGACAGCATCGCAGCCACGCTACCCATCATGCGATGGGAGACGGTACCGGGCATACCCCCCGCGTCGTCCACGCGCGAGTTAGTGGTAGACGAATCGGCGACATCAGAAAGACAATCGCAGGTAGACGACTTGCGCCAGCAAGCCGCAGAACTACACGCCGAAGCCGAAAAGTACACCGCAGAAGCCGACGAAAAACAAGAACGCGTAGACGAACTCATGCAATCGGCCAACAAGCTCACCCAAACCGCAGACGCGCTGGAAGAAAAGATCGCCGAAGCCAACGCCCTGTTCGCCAAGATAAGCGAAGCCAAAAACGACGTTG
This sequence comes from Defluviitaleaceae bacterium, assembly GCA_009781755.1. Classification (GTDB taxonomy): domain Bacteria; phylum Bacillota; class Clostridia; order Lachnospirales; family WQUN01; genus WQRX01. The sequence goes on from WQVD01000038.1 coordinate 7,056, forward strand.
AACACTATTACGCCGGCAGGGCGCAGGAACTGATAGACCGACTCGAAGATTTAATCCACCGCATCGGCGACCTACGCGACTCCGTCGGCAATAAGTTCACCTCCGAGGCTGATGGCATGGTGTATTTTGGTTCGTCCAGTCAATCGGTTGTGACAAAGCTGATGAGTAATGCAGAGACGGCGGATGAGCATATTAATATTTTGGCCAAAGCTTTGAACATGGGTTGGAAGCAGCTTATTTCGAATAGTTCTGCAATTGTGCTTGAAGAAACTTGGAAAAGCATTGAGGAATTGCTTTCCAGAAATGCCGACAACTTAACAGCTAGTCATTTCAATCAATTGGCTAGGATATTTGCTGATATGGATTATTTGGGCGACATTGAACGGTTCCTTCGGTATATTCCCGACATCATAGATACCTTTACCTTGACTGATGGCGGGATGGGTGCAAATGCTATTGGCTTTATTCCTCAAAATGTAGAAATGCTACGTAAACTTGGCATGGAAGCCTATATTTATGATTTTATGAACGGCAGGAGAGTCGAATTTAATGCTTGGACAGTTTGCCCTCATAAAATAATGGGGCTTTTTGGTGCGTTGAGCGGACTTACGGCATCAGGAGAAGATTTCTTTATAAGCAGCGGTGACGACCGCCCAATATTAAACTTAAGTACAATTACAAAAAATGAACTTGATTTTATAGTGATTAATGCACCCAGTGTACGGACACAAGAAACATGGAGTTATGAAGGCTTGGTGTCGCGCAACTTTACACACATTGTAAATAATGAGCGAATAATATCTTCCAATATTATAACCGGCACTCGAGATGCAGATATATTTTTACGAACGCACGGCAGAGCTTACAATGAATTTATTAATTCAATAGAAGCAATAAGGTTTAGGGACTTTCTTCGTTTATATACGGGAGACAAATTTGTTGGCGCAGCATTTGCCGGCACGACTGGTTTTGTGTTAGCAGATGTCGCAGCCACATACGGTTGGCAATTTGGAAATTTGGTATCAGGCCCTGCTTTACAAGCGGGCCTAAAAAAATACGGCGGAGGCATTGTAGGTTTTGGCCTGTATGTTCTTTTTAGTTGGTTGGAATATTTAGGTGCCAGAAATTTTGAAGAAATGGAACGTGCAAGAAACATTGCCATTGGCGTATCAATCTACAATGCACAAGCGATTGCCGCGCTTTCATATAGCATCCCAATTGATTTTAAGATAGAGGTATACAGTAACTTTGTCATCCCACGCGTTTTTGAAGTGCATAACGGTTCTGTAACGACAAGTGATTTTGTCACGGCTGTAAATAACAATACTACATCAAACAATGTTTTTGGCGAAAACGGGTTAACCGTTGAGCAATTATTAAGTAATCCCATAGCATTTAATGAATGGTGGGAGTCTATAGGTGCTGCAAATCGTAATACAATTTTAAACGACATGAACAATCCTGCTATATCAACACCTACACCTACACCAACACATTCGCCCTCACCTTATAAAGATATTCATGAAACGTAGATGGGGATATTAATAATGAAGCGCATATTTATTATAAGTGCCTCTTTAATGATTGCTTTAATATTATTAATAACAACTTGTATAATTGTTAATTATAGAGGCTTTCAAGAACGTGAAGTCAATCGCGAATTGTTTATTGCACAAATGATGATGGTTTCGCAAGTAACATTCGCAAGGGATTTCAATTTTGACAATCACCTTATACGGTATCGATTAGGGTCTTGGCAAGAAATTGTAAACGATCAAATGATAACAACAATTATTTTTGTACACTCCGAAGATGCCGCTATAAAATATGGTTTGCCTTTGGATACGATGATTGCGTGGCCTTCTATATATACTTTGGCTATGTTGGAATCTATGAATGCTATGGAATATTATCTTGAAATGTTGGAATATTATAAATATTTTATGGCATCACTAGGGCTTTCTTTTCCAATAACGGTTGATAATTTAATTTACAATTGGGATGAAGTAAGTCGATTTTATTGGGAAATATTATCGTCTGACATGCACACTACAATACGAAGTCATGCATCTGCTTACGAACACGAACTTGAAACGAATCGAATAATGCGACGATTGCTTTTCCCTGGAAGATTGGACGCGATTAATGAATTAATTATAAGCCGCGACCCAAGTTATATAAATTTAGATTGGATTAATCAAGTAAATAACACAAATCATACCGTATCGACCATGCCATTGCCTCCATTTACCGAAGATGAAGCACGTAACAATCCACGTCTTATCGAATTAATAATTTATGAATTTTTAACATTTGATGAATGGCTTAGCGTCGAACCCGAATCAATCCTCCGTCGATTATTGGAAAAATAATAAATCTACTTTCGCCCGTACAAATTGAACTTCCTGTTAATTGATAAAACGGTATGAGAGCACATGTTTAAACACGTGGAAACCGTGTAGATGTGTACATTCATATTATTATAATAGCCTTTTTAATATGGAGGAATAACATGAAAAAAGTGGCTGCTTTATTTATTTTCTTTATATGCTTCATGATGATTACAGGATGCAATAACGAAACAAGAAATGAAGGCAGATATGAAGTGATGATTGATAGGGATAGAGCAATGTTTGCAATAGAAACATTTATGTTTGATTTACGGATTGTGGTTGATGGTGAAGTCATGGAAAGCAGTTGTGAACATCGCAGGCCTTCAACATACGCTTTTAATATGTTGTGGCCAGGTAGCCCCACACGCAGCTCGTTTTATACGGAATTGGTTTTTGTGCGAAACCGTGAAGAAGCACAGGATTTTCCGGATAATATTATTGTTGCGTGGCCGGTAGACCGAAATGCAACTAAAACGGCATTAAACACAATGAATCGTTTCATTAGTCGTACTGTCGATCAACTTGGAGGTACTTTTCGAGAACCAATTAATCTTGAAGATTTTGGTTTAACATACCCCATTGACATGACAGACTTAGTTGAAAATGCAGAGCAAGTGTTAGCCGTGTTTAAAGCATTATCACGTTCTGAGCGTCAAAGCGTTAGAGTTGGTTGATCTATTATTGTTACATCTATATTTGCATAACTGAAGCGAAAGCGTTATTTTTTTATCTACCCCAACAGGCGGAGCAGTTTCCTCCGCGAGGCAAGACAATTGAAGGTGCAGATCAAACAGCTGCGCCAACAGGAAGCAGTACCACACGAAAAGCCGAAGAACTAATTACAAGAGTCGATGTCAAACAAGAACGCGTGGGCTTCATTCCGGATTTGTGGGTAACAGGCGATGCGCTTGAGGCTGGCTTGGCTTTAATTGGCAGGCGATAATTATATAATCGCCCGCACCCGTTGCCAGACGCTTTCAAAAATATTCGTCGGCATTTTTTCGATGTATGTATAATTCCTTGCATGGATATCCAAAACTTTTGCTTGTTCGCACATGACATAACCAGTTGTTTCTGTTTGTTCATTTAAAGCAATGTGCATAAAATGCCCGCGTGCTTTGTTGGTTATAGGGCACACCATGGCAAACTTTCCACCCGTAAGAAAGTGAAAATCATTGTTACTAACTACGACGACGGGTCTGCGGCCTTTTTGTTCATGGCCGGATTGCGGGTTTAAATCCAGCCAAAGTATGTCGCCTTGATTAATCATATTTCTTCACCCCCCGCGTTGCCGAATTCTATATAAGCGGCTGTGTCGTAGGGGTTTGCTTCTACATAATGTGTTAATGTTTGGCCGGTTTCGTCCATAATTAAATCGCGCAATGATCGTTCTTTTATCACTTTTTCGATAAAAATAGCGTTATCGCGCACGTCTAATTTTACTGTATCGTTATCTTTTATCCCCAGTTTTTGTAAAATGGTTTTAGGTAAGCGTAGTGCGGAGGAATTTCCCCATTTTGAAATGACCGCTTCCATGTATCTTGCCCCTTTGTTATTTTTGAATCATTGTATATCATGTATATACGCATAGTCAAATTATATGCGCTTTATAACGCTCGCGCCACATACACGCCCGCTGCACCTGCCTGCGCCAGCCCGCGTGTCGTACCCGCGCCGTCACCGCCGCAGTACAGTCCGGGGATGGGTGTTTGCAAATTTGCGTCCAAATCCGGCCGGGCGGAGTAGAACTTGGCCTCCACGCCATAAAATAGCGTATGCTCGCTGGCGAAGCCGGGGGTTACCTTGTCCAACGCGTGGGTCATTTCAATTAGGCTTTGCATCGTGTTGTAGGGCAAAGCCAGTCCCAAATCGCCCGGTTCGGCCTCTTTGAGTGTGGGCGTGAGGAAGCCCTCCGCGATGCGTGACGGGGTCGAACGCCTGCCGCGCTGTATATCGCCGAAGCGTTGGATAATGACGCTACCGTCGGATAAATCATTGGCACGTTTGCAAATATCACGTGCGTATTCATTGGGTTTGTTAAAGGGGCGGGTGAATTTGTGCGATACCAACAGTGCAAAGTTGGTATTTTGCGACCCCAGTGACGCGTCGTGGAAAGCATGGCCATTAACCGCCATGACGCCGCCGTGGTTCTCCACTACTACATGGCCCGACGGGTTGGCGCAAAAAGTACGCACCACCGACCCAGTCGAGGACATGAAATGCAACTTGGCCTCGTATAAGTGTTTATTGATGTCGTGCATGATCACGTCCGAAGTTTCGGCCCGCACGCCAATGTCTACTTGGTTGATCCACATCTGAACGCCACGCTTGGCCAAGATGCGCTCCAGCCATGCCGAGCCGTTGCGTCCGGGCGCCAACAGTACCTTGCGTGCGTGTATTTCTTCGCCGGCGGCGGTTACGATGCCTGCTACGCTGCCGTCCGCGTGTTGCAAAATATCTGCCACATCGGTAGCGAAGCGCATTTCGATTTTGTTGGCCAATTCGTCGCTGATAGATTTCAACACGCGCAGGTTTATTTCCGTGCCCAAGTGGCGCACCTTGGCACGCAGCAATTTGAGCCCCGCGCCATAAGCCTTGCGTTCGATTTCACGCACGGCTTCCGTGTCGGGGTCGGTGATTTCATCGGGTGCGCCGTGCGCTAGGTTTATATCATCTACATATTGGATCAAGTCCAGCAATTGCCGTTCGGGCATGAAATCGCCCAGCCAGCCGCCAAAGTGCGATGTAATGTTAAATTTGCCGTCGCTGTAAGCCCCCGCCCCGCCGAAGCCGCTCGTGATGGAACACGCCGGCGCACACGTAGGATCCGGGCATTTGGCCAGCTTGCCCAGCGATATTGGGCATGCGCGGTCATAAATGCTTCTGCCGCTGTCAATCATAAGGATTTTCGCTCGGGGGGAAAGTTTGCGCGCTTCATAAGCCGCAAAAATACCGCACGGCCCCGCGCCCACAATAACAAAGTCGTACATGAACAGCCTCCTAGCTAAATCGTAATATTAACTCTATAACCACGCACATAAACAAGAAAACACCCATCGCAGCCCACAAACTCTTGGTGAAAGCTCTAGGCGCAGCAGGGGTCGGTATCATTTCATCTTCAAAGGCCGGTTCGGGTTCCGGTGTCATTTCCGGTGCAACTTCCGGTTCAGTATTCGCATGATGTTTCCGTAATAATTTCATGCAAAAATACACCAGCGGAAGCGTAACCAGCGTAATGCCGCCTATGATTAATAAAAACATAAGCGGATTTGCCCAAAGCCCGTCATACCAATGCTCATACGCATCCACGTATTGCAAAACAACGGTCAAGCCATTGTTAATAAAGTGCGCCAGCATAGGCGCAAGAATAGACCGCGTGTAATAAAGCATGTAAATCCAAACAAATCCAAACACCGCCGTGTAAATCGCTTGATGAAAATTCATGTGCATCAGCCCAAAAAATAAAGCGGTCACCAGCGCGATTTTGCGCAAGGGGATGCCGCTTGACTGATATTCCGTATACATAATTCCGCGGAACCAAATTTCTTCAAACACCGACGGGAAAACCCCAATCACCAACAACGTCAACCACAACGGAAACGCAGTAAAGTTAATGTCCATGGTAACAGGTGCAAACACAAAAGATGTAACAAACGCAAGCAAATGCACCGCCGGAATGAGCAAAAATGACAACACGGTGACAACCAACGTGTTTTTCCATGACATGCCCCTCCATGTCAATACCTTACGTGGGCTTTGTCGCGTAACTAGCAAATACACAACAAATGGCAAGCCAAACGCAACCACTTGCAAAACACCAACCGTAACAAAAAAGTCGAAGCCCAATAAAATGAGCACCACCGACAACACATTGCTGGCCACCGCCATCCAAATGGCCAACACCAAGATGCCCCTGTTTGCTCGAACATGCGACTGCATATTAGCCCCCTTTTTTATAAAACCAAGTTTGTCATTTTACGACCAAGTTCACAATTTTGCCCGGAACATAGATTTCTTTGATGATTTCTACGTCGGTTAAGCGGTCGGCCAACGCAGATTTGGCTGAAGCGATGACATCATCCTTGGCAGCCTTGGCAGAAATTTGCATGCTGCCGCGCAGTTTGCCGTTAATTTGCAATGCCAATTCAATGGTATCGGATTGGAGTAGGGCAGGGTCATAAGTGGGCCATTTCTGCGCGAAGACGGAATCATTGTGCCCCAGCTTCTCCCATATTTCCTCGGCCATGTGCGGCGCGAAGGGCGCCAACAGGATGGCCAGCGTCTCCAGCGTTTCCTTGTCGATGCCGTCGGCAGCCAACGCCGTCAAATGGTTGGTGTGCTCCATAAAACCCGACACCACGGTATTCATCGCCATATTTTCGAGCCGCGTGGAAATGTCGTGTATCATTTTGTGCCGTGCGCGCAACAGCGTATTCGTGGGAGCGGTTAATTTCGCGCTATCCACCAGCCGCCACAGTTTATTCAAGAAGCGCGATACACCCTCGATGCCCGAATCATCCCATTCACAATCCTGTTCGGGCGGGGCGATGAACATTTCGTAAAGGCGCAGCGCATCGCAGCCATAACGTGGCAGTACTTCGTCAGGGCTCACGCCATAACCTTCGCCCTTTGACATTTTTTTACCGTGATAATTAACCATGCCAATGTTAAATAGCGTAGTAAAAGGCTCTTCGAATTTAACCACGCCGATGTCATACAAGAATTTCGTGTAAAAACGCGCATACAAAAGATGCAGTACCGCATGCTCGATACCGCCCACGTAATAATCCACAGGCAGCCAATCTTCCAACGCTTGAGTGCTCGCCAAAGATTCGGCATTGTCCACATCCGGATACCGCAAAAAATACCAACTAGACCCGGCCCATTGAGGCATTGTATTGGTCTCGCGCCGCGCAGGAATGCCGCACGTGGGGCAGGGGACGTTGACCCAACTGTCAATGTTGGCAAGGGGTGATTCGCCCGTGTCGGTGGGTTCATAATTGGCTACATCGGGCAACAGCACGGGCAAATCTGCATCCGGCACCACCACGGGTCCGCACGCATCACAATGAATAATGGGAATCGGCTCGCCCCAATAACGTTGCCGCGAAAATACCCAATCGCGCAATTTATAATTCGTAGTGGCCTTGCCGTGGCCATTTTTTTCCAAGAAATCGCTGATGGCTTTTTTTCCGTCCACTACGCACAATCCATCAAACGCGTTGGAATTAACCAGCACGCCATCGCCGGTAAAAGCTTCCGTTAGCGGCGGCAATGCTGCGCCCGCAGCGTCATCCATGTCCGTTTCCTGCGGCGCAATCACCTGCACAATCGGCAGCCCAAATTTCGTCGCAAACGCAAAATCCCGCTCGTCATGACCGGGCACGCACATGATCGCCCCCGTGCCATAATCCACCAGCACATAATCCGCCACCCAAATAGGCATCCGCGCCCCGTTAAGCGGGTTAATCGCATATCGCCCGGTAAACACACCCGTTTTTTCCTTGTCCTGCATCCGATCCACCGAAGACCGTGCCGCAGTAGCCTTCGCATAAGCATCTACCACGCCGAATTGATCGGGCGTAGTAATTTCTGCCACCAGCGAATGCTCCGGTGCCAATACAATAAAAGTTGCACCACACAAGGTGTCCGGGCGGGTGGTAAATGCCTTAATTATCGTTGCGCTGTTTGCATCTTCCACCGCGAAGTCGATCTCCGCGCCGTGGCTTTTACCTATCCAATCGGTTTGCATTTTTTTGACTTTGGCGGGCCAATTTAATCCGTCAAGGTCGTTTAACAAGCGCTCGCCGTAAGCGGTGATTTTTAACATCCATTGGCGCAAGTTTTTTTTGGTGGCGGTACCTTTGCAGCGCTCGCATATGCCACCTTGGGCTTCTTCGTTGGCCAGTACAACCTTGCATGTGTTGCACCAGTTGAGCGGCATTTCCTGTTCATATGCCAGCCCCTTTTCAAACATCCGCGCAAATATCCACTGCGTCCATTTGTAATACGCGGGGTCGGTGGTGTTAAGCTCGTCGTTCCAATCGTAGATGGCACTCATTTCACCAAATTGGCGTTTCATCATGGAGATATTTTCCGCAACGGAAACGGAGGGATGTTTTTTTTGCTTGATGGCGTTGTTTTCTGCCGCCAAGCCGAATGCATCCCATCCCATGGGGTGCAGCACGTGATAACCTTGCAAGATTTTCTGCCGGCTCAGCACATCTGTTAGCACATACCCGCGCCAATGCCCCACATGCAACGCCGACCCCGACGGGAAAGGGAACATGTCCAGGCAATAATGTTTAGGTTTGTTTGCAGTGTTCGTTTGAATGGGGTGCTGCGCCCAGCGTTCGCGCCATTTTTTTTCCATTGACCGAAAATCGTATCTTGACATGATGGAGACCTCCAAAAAAAGGCTGCACGTGAAAGATGAAAACCGCGTCGTTAGTAACGCGGGTTTCATCTTTCATGCGTCAGCCTTATTAAAAATAAATTAAAATACGGGAAGCGTGATTGCCGGTGTATCGGCCCAACTGCCTGAACCACGGCGGATTTGTACGATCAAGTCCATCGAATTTGCCCCGGTGGGCACGATGGGGAACATGCTGCCAATGGTCCAAATACGTGTATTGTTGGCACCAACAGTGAAGTGCGAGGTGGCCAAGCCTACAGAGTTGCCTGCGGCATCGCGTACACGAATTTCCGTAATGTCATCGGCGGTGGTGAAGGTACCCACCAAATCCCACAAGCGGTCGCGGTGGATATGGGTACGGTTGAAGTTGTAATTGATGATGGCGCCTTGGTTGGGGCCTGTTTGTGTTGCGGTGTCATGGATAAAAACTTGTCCAACACCGGGAATCGTGCCCGATACGGTATGCCACGCACCAAACGGGTTGGTCAAATCGCTGGCATTTACAGTAATGGGTGCAGTAGACGTAAATTCTGCGCCACGGTGTGCTACCAATGCCCATATGCGCGTATTGCCGGATACCGTACTAATGCCGCGGTCAAAGTCCAAACGTCTGCCGCCTACATTAAGCCAAACATCGGTGGCGTATAAGTTGGTTTCTACGAGGATACGTACCTCGGTGGCATTATTAACGGTGGCATTGCCGGGGTACCAAATGGCAACGGCTGAATTAATTTGCACCGGGGTGGCGGATACATTCACGGTAATGCCTTCGCTGATTGCGCCCGTGGTGGTGTTGGTGGTATTAGCAAATACGGTAATCAAACTTGTTGTGGCGGGTGCCACCGTCAATGTCCAATTACGGAAGGCGTTGGCTGGGGCGGTGGGGTTGGCGCGCACTGCGTCTACGCGCATGCCGTTAACCGTTGTCCATACATAGTTGACATCGGCATTGGTGATGATGGTAATGACGCTGTTGCCGCCGGTTGCAACTTGCGGTGGGTTGGCTGTAATGGTGTTGGGGAAAATAAAAGGCGTAGCCGCTGCCACAAACGGCTCAGAATGTTGTAATGCGAAATTTGCATTGGTTGCACCGCTGACCACAAATGCCGTATTGGCGGATACTTGTACCGTTTGTTGCATGGGTTGTAAGTTAGTAAGGTTTACATGCCAGGTAATGGTATTGGCGGTGTGGCTGACGCGTGTTGCTTGGCGATAGAAAATACGTTGGTTGGTGTTGGGGTTTATATTGGAAGTAGCGGTGCGCACCCATACGTTGTTGGCGCCGGTACCGGTGACAATTTCCAATCGTATTTGATTGGGCGCCAGTGCCGGAATTTCTGTAATGCTGACGATGGCAAGCGGTGCGTGTTGTACATTGCCGCCGGCAGGTGCGGTGGTTGGCGGCGCGGTGGCGGGCACAGTTGTCGCTGGCGGTAATGTTTGCCCGCTTGTTACGGTGATGGGAATGGTCAAATTAGCTGCGCCGGCTGTTGAATTATTGGTATTGGCAAAAATGCGGACGTCGGCACTACCCACGGCAGGTTGCAAGGAAATTACCCATGTAATGATGCCGCCGGCGGCACTGCCTTGGACACCCTGCGTGCGCACACCGCCCACATACGCGAATACGTGTGTGGTTGTATTATTGGTTTGTACAACCATGAGAATGCTTTGCCCGGATTGTACAGTGGTGCGGTCCATGTTGAAAGTGATGATGGAAGCCGAACTGGCGTTAACTGCCATGGGCATCAGCACCAAAAATGCTGTAGCCACCAAAGCCGCAAAGAAAAATCGCTTGAATAATTGCATCAAACTAATCCACTCCCTTTGAAAAAAATATTGTTTCGTGTCATGATTGGGTATATAGTACCATAATCTATGTAAAAATCTATAATTTTGTCAAGGAGAAATGCTTTATGCGCAAAGCGCTGTTTGTTTTATCCCTTTTGATTTTGTCAGCAATCATTTTTACCGCGTGTACTAACAATGAAACAAATGGTGAAGTTTCCGATGATTATCTATCGGAAACTAATTATATTGCAGAAGCCACGCAGCCCGAAACAGCGGCGGAACCCGCAACCGAACCGCTTACTGTACCTCAAACGGAGCCGCCAATTTACGTGCCTGCGCCTGTTAATTGGTTAAATGCACCTTCGTTGGCGGAGGCATTTGCGCCGCATTTCTTGTTCGGGAATATCTATTCAACGCCGCAACGCATGGACGAGGGCAACACGCGGGATGCGTTTTTGCATCACTTTAATGCCGTGACGGCGGAGAACAGCCACAAACCTGACGCATTTAACAACCGCGGGCAAACGCGCCCGGCGCGTTATAACTTCTTACATGCCGACCCAATTGTGCAGTGGGCGGTGGATAACGAATTGACGTTGATTGGTCATGCGCTGGTGTGGCACAGCCAATCGCCCATGTGGTTGAAGTACGATGTGCCCAACGACGTGCCCTTGACCCGTGCCGAGGCACGCGACAACATGGAATTCCATATCCGCACCATGTCTGAGCATTGGGCAGCGCAGGGGATGCTGGGTGCATTCTATGCGTGGGATGTGGTGAATGAAGCGATTTTGTCCGGCGGCGGCGTTTGGAGTGGCGACTGGCGTTTGCAACTACGTGATTCGCCTTGGTTGCGCGCGTATGCCAATGGCTACGACCCCGAAGCGGGCGAGCATCCCAGCGATTATATTTATGATGCATTTGTTTTCGCGCGGCGTTACTTCCCGTACTCGGTGCTGTATTACAACGATTATAATGAAGAAATCCCCGCCAAACGCAATGCGATTGCCCAAATGGTGGAGCAAATCAACGAACGCTGGGCGCATGACTTTGAAAATAACTACGAAGCCGTGCCGTATGGTGAAGTGTATGCGGGGCGCTTGTTAATTGAAGGAATCGGTTTGCAAAGCCACTTCCATTTGGATCAATGGCGCACCAATTTGGCCAATGTACGCGCCTCGCTGGAGCGCTTTGCAGAAACGGGCGTGCGCTTGAGCGTTACGGAGTTGGACATCACTATCGGCGGGCAGGGCGGTAACCACCCCGCCACGTTATCGTATCCCCTTTCGCCAGAAGACGCGGCGCGTCAGGCTGAGGCTTTTGCGCGTGTGTTTGGGTATTACATGGAATTTGTCAATTATATCGAGCGTGTGAGTGTGTGGGGCAAGGCCGATCACCAAAGCTGGCGGCATTGGGGGCATCCGTTGTTGTTTGACCGCGATATGCAAACCAAGCCCAATTTCTTCGCGGTGTTGGATGCGGCCACTTCTGTGTCTGCGCCTTATGTGGCGGTACCGGTGATAAATGAGGAATCGCTGCATTCCCATTGGGTGGGTGCGGCGTACAGTGCGCGGATTACGGCGCATCGCAACAACTGGGCACCGCTGCGCTTCCATGTGACGGAGGGTGAACTGCCGCCAGGGTTGATTTTGTTTGCTGCCACGGGTGTGATTAATGGCACGCCGACAGAAGCGGGTAGCTTTACGTTTACCATCACTGCCAGCAACGCGGGGGGTAGTTATAGCCGCGAATTTTCGATTTTGATTGGTTAAGACAGTGCGGGCGAATGATACGCGGTATTTGTTAAGCGCATATAACGACGAAAAAGCGGCGGGCGGTTTGCGTCCGCGTTTTTTCGTGCGGAATTATGGCTGTCAGATGAATGAGCGCGATGCGGAGAAGTTGCGGGCATTGTTGGCGCAATTGGGTTATGACGCTGCGCCGACAGAAGCGGACGCGGATTTGATTTTGTACAACACCTGCTGCGTGCGCGAAAGCGCGGAAGATAAAATCTACGGCCATTTGAGCCGCTTGAAAACACGAAAGGCCACCAATCCGGAGCTTTTTATTGTGGTGTGCGGGTGCATGTCGCAGCGGGCAGAGGTAGCAGAAACCTTCCGTGGCAAGCACAAATACATTAATGTGGTGTGCGGCACGGCCAACCGTCACCGCTTGCCCGATTTTATTTGGCAGGCGTTGCAAACGGGGCGGCAGGTCGTCGATATCAGCGAGGACGACGGCGTACCCGAACTCATCGACGTACCCGTCACCACGCGCGAATATCCGCACAAGGCGGGTGTGAACATCATGTACGGCTGCGATAATTTCTGCTCGTTTTGTATCGTGCCGCATGTGCGCGGGCGGGAGAAAAGCCGTGCTGTGGCGGAGATTTTGGCCGAAGTGCGCGCGTTGGTGGACGACGGCGTGAAGGAAATCATGTTGTTGGGGCAGAATGTGAACGCGTATCGCGGGGAAATCACCTTCGCAGAATTGCTGCGTCGTGTGCATGACGAAAATCCATCGTTGGCGCGCATCCGCTTCATGACCTCACATCCGAAGGATTTCTCCGATGATTTGATTGCCGCCGTGCGCGACTTGCCGCGTGTATGCAAATCCGTGCACCTGCCATTGCAATCGGGCGCCACCCGCGTGCTGGAAGACATGAACCGCCATTATACTCAAACGCAATACTTGGAATTGTGCGCCAAGCTGCAGTCCGCCATCCCCGGCATCGGCATCACAACAGACATCATCGTCGCCTACCCGGGCGAAACGGACGAGGACTTCGAAGAAACCCTGCATGTGGTGGAAACGGTGCGCTACGCAAGCGCATTCACCTTCATCTACAGCAAACGCAGCGGCACCCCCGCCGCCGACCGAACCGACACCATCCCCCGCAAAACCGCCAACGAACGCTTCGAACGCCTAACCGCCACCCTATACCCCATCATGGCTGCCCACAACGAGGCGCGTATCGGCCAAACCGTACAAGTCATGGTGGAAGAAGCCCCCGACGCCGAAGGCAAGGGTGGCAAAGGCCGCACAGACGACAATATCCTGGTCCATTTTAACTATGTGGGGCAGAATACCCCGGCACCCGGCGATATTGTATGCGTGCAAATTGACGCCGCGCGTTCCTTTTATATGAGCGGTGAGGCGTAGATTCGTGGGTTGCCGCATGTGCGGCGGATAATACAATGCGCGAGTACGGATTTTGGGGGTTTGCGACGCCCTCTCATTGAGTGCTTACGTGGAACAACCTTATGAATCCCTGCGCCTTGGCTGGTGCGGGGATTTTTGTTTTGATTCTTTGCCCACGCAATAAAAATCCCCGCATCGCAAAATGCAGGGATTCAATAAGTTGACTAACGTAACCGCTTCTAGCAAATCGCTTGTGATTTGCGTGCGAGAGGGTATCGTAAACGGCCAAAACCGCACAGCCGTGTGTATGCTATTGCCTACGCTTCGTTCGGCAACTAGCTCCTCGTTAAAATATCACTTCGTAGAATTCGAACCAGTAGTCGTTGTTAAATTCCAAATCCAAGAAGCGTTCGCTTCCGATGGTGAATACTTCGAAGAAATAGACATACACCCAATCTTCATACACGAAGCTTACGGTGAGTGTGTTGCCTTGGACTTCCCAGCGGATGGGGTATTCTTCTAATACGATGCCGTCGATGGCGCAGCTGATAGCCCAATAACCGGATCCGTCGGCTTCGAAGATGTAGATGATGTGCATGTCGTCCATCATGATATCCCAGAAGTAGTCGTCGTTGGTGCCTTCCATGACCCAGTTGCCTACGATGGCGGGCAGGGTCGTTGTGTCACCGCCCAATTGCGGGTCGCTGTGGTAGAAGGCCGTGTACGCGTCGCCCGGTACGATGAGGACGCTCAACATGTCATAATCCCATGCGAACAAGTAAGACAGGCTGATATTGCGGGCGGCATTAAAATGGTAGACCCACGTTTCCCTGCCGTGGTGGACAATGTTTTGCATGACGAAGCCGTGCTGCGACAACGCTTGGTCAAATGCGTCGGTGTCGGCAATCCATACGCTTTGCGCCAAGTCGTATGCAAACACGAAGTCGTAGAGGTCGTAGAGCAAGTCGCCCGTGGACAAGCCTAACTCGGCGGGAGTGCCTTCAAATATCAGCTCGGCGTTGTTGCTGATTGACGAGAAGCTGGGGATGAAGGGGAATTGCGCGTAGAAATCAGCGGTGGGTGCGGGTTGGGTAGGCGTGGCGTGTTCGCCGATGCCTTCGTGGTAGAAGCGTGTGTATACATCGCCCGCGACGATGGCCAACAGCAGCGTATCGTGTTCCCAATCGAAGGAATAGGACACGCTGATGTCGTGGGTGGCATTGTATAGGTAAACCCACGTTTCCATGCCGTGGTGGATAATGTTTTGCATGATGAAGCCGTGTTGCATGAGGATGCGGTCGTAGGCGTCCGTGTCGGGTATCCAATGATCGGCCGAAATGCTGTACATAAAGACATAATCGTAGTAATCGAAGATGACATCGCCCGGTAACAGCCCCAAATTGGCGGGGGTGCCGCTAAAGAGGAACGAAGCATTGGTGCTGACGGAAAGGAAATCCGGCACCGACGGGAATCCGGCGAAAAACGACAGTTGCCCCGTGGGGAGCGGGCGGTACGTGGTAGCATCGCCGCCTACGGGCAGTGCGTTAAAGTCGGCGCCGCGCGGCGGCAGGATGATGCGGCTGGCAGGTACGGCGAATTGCGCACTGCCGCGTCCGGGTATGCCGGCGGCGTTGACACCCACGACTTGGCCGTATTCGTTCACCAACGGGCCGCCGCTATTGCCGCCGTAGATGGCCGCCGTATGCTGGATCATCCCCTGCACGGTATATGCCCCAAACGAAAACGGTTCATGTACAATACGCGACACCATGCCCTGCGTAAAAGTAATCGGATCCCCATACGGCGAGCCGATGGCGTACACATGGTTGCCCACGCGCACATCATGGGAACTGCCTAGTTCGACCGCGTCGAAGGTGAATCCGTCACCCTCGATTTGGATCAAAGCCAAGTCATTCTCGAAATCGTAGAAGTAATAACCCACAATATCAAACACGCGGTTGCCGTATAACACGGCCACCAAATTCGTCCAACCGTACATGACGTGGTGGTTGGTAACAGCAACGCCCGTCGGGCACACGATAAATCCGCTACCAAAAATAAATGTTTGTCCCGCATCATTGACAAAGCCAATTTCGATAACCGCATCGCGGTTTAGGCGGAAGATTTCTGCGGCGGTTAATGTCTCCAGCGGGCGCGAAACGGCATTGTCTCTACCGCCATCCACTGTGACCGTCTCGTTGCCACGGCGCACCACCAAAAATAAAATGCCCAGCGCAATCACGCCGATCAAGAACACCGCAATCACGCCTGCAATGATCGTAATCACTTTAGAATTGTCATTCACCGGCGGCGGCGGGTAAAACGGCGGCGGGTTGGGGGGCAGTTGCGGCGTCAGTTGATGAGTCGTACTCATCGACTGGTCGGGCGCGCCCAGTTGGTTACTGTGCGTGACAGACTGATCTTGCATGGGCGGCGGCGTGGGCGTTGCCGGTTTCAACGCCGTACCGCAACCGTTGCAAAACGATGCGCCCGGCAAGCTATTGGTGCCGCAATATTCACAAGTCATATGTATTTCTCCTTTTTTGTTTTCAGTATATTACATGTTTGTGACGAACGCAAAAGGGAAATCGCGTGCAATTTTTGGAAATCTCGCGGAAATAGTTAATAATTGGAAACCTTTGCCCCGCAGGAAAAAAAACGGTGTTATACTGTATATATCTCTCCTAAATAACAATTTTCTCCTTCAAAATGTAAGGCCCTTAATCAAGACAAGAAACCGCGTCTCCTCCTCCGGCGCGGTTTCTTTTTTGCAAAATTTGCTAAAAGCCTTGACGTGCAAAATATTTATCGTTATACTGCCCTTCGCCTACGGGACATCCGTTCGTTCCATGCCCAGGTAGCTCAGTCGGTAGAGCAATGGACTGAAAATCCATGTGTCGGTGGTTCAATTCCGCTCCTGGGCATTTTCCCGGCAACTAAACGGGATTGCACAATCGTAACGTAGCAAAACGATTGTAACGCGCGGGTGTAGTTCAATGGTAGAACACTAGCCTTCCAAGCTAGATACACGGGTTCGATTCCCGTCACCCGCTACCAGCGAAGTAATTGTGCAAACACACCACCGCACGTTTACGAAGCGGACAATTCGCCAAAAGCGAATTCGTACTCTATAAAGAAGCTGCGAGGTTGTGAGCACCCAAAGTAACTTAACAAGCTCACCAACCCCACAAAGCAACAAGCAAATGCACCAACCTATTAACGCGCGAATGGCTCAGTGGTAGAGCATCGCCTTGCCAAGGCGAGGGTCGCCAGTTCGAATCTGGTTTCGCGCTTTTTCTTTACCCGGGTGGATACCCAAGTGGC
>WQVD01000039.1 GCA_009781755.1 Defluviitaleaceae bacterium
AAGCCCCCATCGCCGAAGCGATGGGGGCAGGATTCACTAATAATATCTTATCCGGCGTGGATTGACACAAAATCGTGAATCACTCAATCCAAAGCCTTAGATGCGGCTTACGTTGGAGGCTTGCGGGCCTTTAGCGCCTTGCACTACCTCGAATTGAACTTCTTGACCCTCTTCAAGGGTTTTGAAGCCGTCGGTTTGAATTGCGGAGAAGTGTACGAATACGTCATCTTCGCCTTGGATAGAGATAAACCCGTACCCTTTTTCTGCGTTGAACCACTTTACTGTACCTGTCTTCATGAAGCTAATCCTCCTAGCGGACCTGAGGGCTTGCACCCTCGAAAAAAAGTATGTCGCCCTTTGGGCGCGGTAACATTCGGCACTGTATCAAATATAATCCGATATGTCAAGGGTAAATACACTGCGCGGGTTTTTTGTTGTGGACGCCTAGCCGAGCAAAGCGCAGGCGAATGCGAAAACGCGGCTGTGCGGTTTTTGCCGGTTTGCGAAGCACGCTCATTAAGTGCTTGCGTTAGTCATTTTTTGGGAAACCTGCATTTTGCGAGTGCGGATTTTTTTGTTGGGTGGGGCAGGTGTCCAAAAAAATGCCGAACGCCAAGCACTAAATTCGCGCCTCGCGTATTCGCATTCGCCTGCGCTTCGCTCGGCCGGCGCCACGGCAAAAGCCCGCGCGTTTTCTGCGGGTAGTTAGATTAGTGGGAGTGATTTTTTATGTAGGCGATTAAAATTTTCAACTGGTGGCAATTTGCCACCGGTTGAAAAAAATCGTCTGAGCCAAGAAATAAAAAAATCCAGTTGGTGGCAATTTGCCACCAACTGGATTGGGCGTGCAGTATCGCAGTCATTAACATGAGCGTCGCAGGCACTGGTGGGTATGCTGCTAGGCTTGGGTTGCGATGCGTATCATGTTCCAAGATAGCGGATTAAGTTTGGCATTGAGTTGGTTGCCATTGAGGGTGGCGGTGGCATCTTTGGGTGCGACGCTGCCGTCTGCTTGGGTGTTGGTTTGTTTGATGTCGTGGCCGCTTAGTTCTTTGTATTCGATGAGGTTGGTGGGGTTGAAGCCTTGGAATTCTACGTCGAAATCTAATGCGGTGTCTTGCGAGCGGTTGACGGCGAAGACGATGATTTCGTTTTTGTCCTCGTTGTGGATGGCCAGGGATTCGAGGTAGGGGACTTGCTTGGTGATTTCGGGGGCGTGTGGATGGGCTTTTTCTTTGAGTTGGTAGGCGGGGCAGTCGATGATGGGGGTTAGGACGGTGCCCATGCCGTGGTTGGCGGCGTGCGCATACGGCCAAAAAATGGTTTGTCGCCATGCGTCGCCGCCTTTGGCGGTCATGATGGGGGCGATGACGTTGACCAACTGCGCCATGCATGCGATTTTGACGCGGTCGCAATTTTTCAGCAGGGTGATGAGCAGGCAGCCTACCAGCAGTGCGTCTTCGAAGTTGTATACATCTTCCAAGATGGGGGGTGCGTATTGCCAGGGTTCGTTTTTAGCGTCGGCGGCGTGGGAGTGGTACCACACGTTCCACTCGTCGAAGGAGAGCATCATTTTTTTGTTGCTGCGTTTTTTGGCTTTTACATAGTCGCAAATGGCGGCTACGGACTTGATGAATTCGTCCATTTCCAGTGATTTGGCCAGGTAGCTAGGTAAGTCGTTGGCTTGATTGCCGTAATAGGAATGTAGGCTCAGGTAGTCCACTTCGTCGTAGGTGTATTCCAATACCTCGGCTTCCCACGCGCCGAAGGTGGGCATGTTTTTATGGGAAGAGCCGCATACGACCAGCTCGATGTTGGGGTCGTACATGCGCATGATTTTGGCGGTTTCTTGTGCCAAGCGGCCGTATTCTGAGGCGGTTTTGTGGCCCATTTGCCAAGGGCCGTCCATTTCATTGCCCAAGCACCACGTTTTTATATTGAATGGTTTCTCATTGCCGTTTTGTTTGCGTAGGTCGCTCCAATAGGAGCCGCCGGGGTGGTTGCAATATTCCAATAGGTTGCGGGCTTCTTCGATGCCGGCGGTGCCCAGGTTGACGGCCATGTTGCATTCCACGCCCACTTCCTTTGTCCAATTCATAAATTCATGCACGCCTACTTGGTTGGATTCGACGGTTTTCCATGCCAAGTCAAGGCGGGTGGGGCGTTGGTCTTTGGGGCCGATACCGTCCTGCCAATTGTAGCCTGAAACGAAATTGCCGCCCGGGTAGCGGATGAACGGAACGTTCAGTTCCTTCACCAATTCCTTCACATCACCGCGGAAACCGTTGGCATCGGCGGTGGGGTGCCCCGGCTCATAGATGCCGGTGTATACGCAACGCCCCATGTGCTCCACGAAGGATCCGTAGATGCGCGGATCCACTTTGTCGATGGCGAAAGTTTTGTTGACGGTCATTTTTGCTTTCATGTGAAAACCTCCTATGTTTTTCGCCAGTATATGGGAAGTTGGATGATAATAAAAGCAAAAATCATTGCCACAAGCCATGTTTTTGTTATGCGGACATTGGGTGCGTGTGGTATAAGTATACATATGAATAAATCAAGAAGGAGGGCGTAATGGACATTAGTAAAATCATTGCTGACTTGCGCAATTGCCCTTGCGGGTTAACGCATGACGCACCGCCGATGCGCGTAGAAATTGGCACGGGGTTGCTGGCACGCGTGGGGGAATTGTTAAAGGGTTTTCCGCGGAAGCTTTTGGTGGTGGCGGATGCAAACACGCTGGCCGTATCCCCCGGTATCATGGAAAACCTGACGGCGGCGGGATTTGAATGTACCTTGCATTGCTACCCCGACATGCGCACTGCCGACGCGCAGGAAGTGGAAGAAATCCGCGCCATGATGGTCGGCCACGGCGGTTTGCTGAGCGTGGGAACGGGTTCGCTCAACGACATTTGTCGGCTGGCGTCGTTTGAAGCGGGCGTGGAATTTGCCATTTTTGCTACTGCGCCGTCCATGGATGGATTTGCATCCAACACCGCACCCATTACTTATAATAATTTCAAAAAATCTATTTTGTGCCATGCACCTTCGGTGATTATCGGCGACACGGATATCATGGCCAAGTCGCCCGCGCACCTGAAAGCGGCGGGTTTTGGCGATATGATTGCCAAGTACGTAGCGATTGCGGATTGGCGCATCGCCAATCTGACCGACGGCGAGTATTATTGCGAAAACGTCGCCAACATCACCCGCACGGGTTTAGCGAAAGTGATTGCGCTGGCCGACCGCGTGCAACAAGACTGCCCCTTGGCCGCCGCCGCGCTTATGGAAGGGCTGGTGCTGACGGGGCTGGCCATGACGCTCACACGCATCACGCGTCCTGCATCAGGTGCGGAGCATGTGTTATCGCATTTTTGGGAAATCAAGAAGTTGGAAAAAGGCATCCTACCCGACTTCCACGGTAAAAAAGTGGGCGTAGCCACGCTCATCATCGCGGATATGTATCACAAGATGGCGGCGGCGGATTGGACTTTCCACGAGGACAAAATGGATTGGGATGCGGTGCTTGAGGCGTATGGCCCCGCGTTCGCCAAGGACATCCTGGAAATGAACGACCCCGCCGTAACCGCCAACATCGATCCGGTGCGGCTGGCCGAACAATGGCCGAAAATCTGCCAAATCTTGCGCGAAGAATTACCCACGCACGCAGAATTATTAGCACTCATGCACACCGCAGGAGCAGCGACGACGTTGGAAGAATGCGATATCGGCACGGAGTTGGCGGAAAAAGGACTGCGCTACCACGCCTACATGCGCGAGCGCATTAACCTGTCGCGCTTGGTGTCGATGATGACCGCGAAATAAGGAGGCAAAATATGTATTGCAAAAAATGCAAAACCTTCATAGAAAAGGGCGATAATTTTTGCACCCACTGCGCTACTCCCTTTGTTGTCGAGCCCGCTATCTTGTGCAAGCAATGCAATAAAGTACTTAGGGCCGAGGCAAAATATTGCAGTGCTTGCGCTGCGCCTGTTTTTGTCACAGAAAAATCCGTCTATAAAAGCTTATTAATAAAATTTCTTTTGATCACCCTTGCGATATGCACCGCTGTAAGCATAGTAAGCATTATCATTGGCGGAGACCCCATGTGGCGTTTTTTGGAGCGAGCATGGCTCACTTATTTCCACCTTGCGTCCTTTGGCTTGTTCACTTTCATTGCCATTCATGTGCATGAAAAGCGAAAAATTGACGCTCTTTTGTATGCCAATTTAGTTCTTATAATTGGCGCATTGATATACGCCACCATAAACACATGGTTTGTGAACGTAACATGGCGAGATAACCAATCGTTGTACAATTTTTTGGGGAACATAACAGCCGCATTGTGGGTTGCGCGTGTGGGTTTTGCCCACATATCCCTTATGTTGTTAATCAAAAATAAATTGTTACAGGTGCAATATTGTCTTAATGCAACGGTGGCTTTGCTCGTTATCACCTATCCTTTTTTCATACTGGCCATTTTTGCAAATAATGTCGGCGAAGGACTCACGCGGTTTATTATTGCGCTGTCTATTCTTTCGGCATTTGGCACCGTTGCTACCCCATTAATGAGCAAGCTAACAAAAATAACCGGCAAATAAAGCGAGGGATTAACATGGAGCAAAAATTATTTTTGGGCATCGAGTTTGGTTCGACGCGTATCAAAGCGGTGTTGATTGGCGAGGACTTTGAGCCGCTAGCCATTGGCGCGCATACGTGGGAGAATCAATTCGAGGGCGGGCATTGGACGTATGCTTACGACGCGGTTTGGGCGGGGTTGCAAGATGCCTACGGCCAATTGGCGGCGCGGTATGCGGAGAAATTCGGTGCCAAACTGACGCACTTGGACGGCATCGGTATATCGGCCATGATGCACGGATACATTCCGCTGGACGCGGACGGTCGGGAATTGGCGGCCTTCCGCACATGGCGCAACACCAACACAGGCGATGCGGCGGCGGCATTGAGTGAACGTTTTGGCTTCAATATCCCGCTGCGGTGGAGCATTGCCCATGTGTATCAAGCCATGCTGAACGGTGAAGCACATATAAAGGATATTGCCTTCGTCACATCGTTGGCGGGGTATGTGCATTACAAATTGACGGGCGAAAATATCTTGGGCGCGGGCGATGCGTCGGGGGTCTTCCCGGTGGAGGACGGCGGCGCGGCTTATCATGCGGGCATGATGCGAAGCTTCGCGGAGATGTGTAATGAGTTGGTTGTAAATTGCAACCAACCGGAAAATGAACCGGTTGCAATCAGCAACCGGTTGCCGGCGACGATATGCGCAGAAGGCGTTGTTACCGCAGATTCGGTACGTGACATCTTCCCGCAGATACTACCCGCGGGCGTACAAGCGGGTGCGCTCACCGTTGAAGGCGCGGCCTTGCTCGACCCCACGGGCGCGTTGCAAGCCGGTATTCCCTTCTGCCCGCCGGAGGGCGATGCGGGTACGGGCATGGTTGCCACCAACTCCATTGCTGCACGCACGGGCAATATTTCGGCGGGTACGTCCATCTTCGCAATGATTGTGTTGGAGCGCAGCCTGTCGCGCTTGTACCCGGAAATCGACATGGTCACCACGCCCGACGGCAAGCCCGTGGCCATGGTGCATTGCAACAACTGCTCGACAGAAATTGACGCATGGGTGCGTTTGTTCGCCGAGTCGGCGCGGCAGATCAACATCGGCAACACGATTGGTAGCGACAACGGTATTGGCAACGACAACAGCAATGACAACAGTTACAACGATGCCAATGGCAATACGCCTCTTTCCGATGCGCATTTGTCCGTTGCTTACAACGAGTTGTACCGCCTGGCCTTGCAAGGCGAACCCGACGGCGGCGGCATCACCGCGGTCAGCTACCACTCCGGCGAGCACAACACAGGCTTCGATGAAGGCCGCCCGCTAGTGGTGCGCACACCCGATGCGCGCTTCACCCCGGCCAACGTTATGCGCACGCTACTACATTCTGCTATGGCTACCCTCAAACTGGGCATGGCCAACATCACCGAGAAAGAAGCCGTGCGCGTGGAAAAAATCCACGGCCACGGCGGCCTGTTCACCGTCAAGGGCGCTGCGCAAAAACTCATGGCCGGCGCGCTCAACACCGCCGTAACTGTCCTAGATACCGCAAGCGAAGGCGGCGCATGGGGCATCGCATTGTTGGCGGCATTCCCGCAGCATGAGGCCGCAGATTTGGACAGCTTCCTACGCGACTATGTATTCAAAAATAAAACCGGTTCCACAATAGAACCGGCGTTGGAAGATGTGCAAGGCTTTGCGCAGTACATGGAGCGCTTCGTAGCCGCATTGGACGTGGCGCGCACGGCGGTGGAGAAATTGTAAACGCGCAAGATACGATATGATGTGTTAGCAATGTTCCCGTGGCATTAAAAAGTCGTTATTTGCCGCCACAAACAAAAACCCCGCAACCTGCGAAAGTAGGAATGACGGGGTTTTTATATGGGCCCTCGGGGACTTGAACCCAGGACTACCCGGTTATGAGCCGGGGGCTCTAACCAACTGAGCTAAGGGCCCGTGGGTGCGGCGATGATAAATTTTTGCCAGCACTTGCGCAGTCATTTTCCGTTACTCTTCGTCAATTCTTCCTAGCGTATGTTCCCCATACGCTGCGTCTGAATTTCTTCGATTAACAAAAAATGACTGCGTAATTACTAGCAAAAAGTTATCATCGCCGCACCTTGCGAAACCGCATTTTAGCAAGGGTGCGGTTTCGTGTCAACAAATTTACACTGCCTTGGCAGTAAGGTTGCCGAAGCCCAGTTCATTGGTCGCGCCAATAATAACTTGTATCTCCGCAGTAATGGAGCCGTCGGGGGCGAGGGAGCCCTCCCAGCCGCCTGCGATTACATGGGCGACTTCGGGGTAGCCGATGACGGTATCCATGGGGGGCAGGGTTACGACTTCGTTGGCGTTGCCTGCGGTTACGCATGCGTCGCCCAAGGGAGTGGAATCGGCCAAGGATTGTGATGCACCGTCTTGCCCGGCGTATTCGTCGGTGATGAGCACGGTCTTGATGCCTTTGGCTTCGATTTTGTTGCAATTCATGACAAGGTCGGCATCGGGATTGCCGAAACCTTCTTCGCTGATGATGACGGCTTCTGCGCCCATAAATTCGATGAGTTTGGCGGTCATGTTGCTGGAGCGCTCTTTGTCCGCCAGCGTGACGTTCTCGTTGGTAATGACGCAGCCCAGGAAGTTGATGGTCTTGCCGTGCTCGGCGTACAAGTCGGCGATGACGGGATTGTTGGCGTGGATGTAGGTGGGGTTTTTATCGCAGGCGGATACGCAGTTGCCGGACACGATGGCACCGTCCATTATCTCGGTCGGGTACATGAAAGTGGGTACAATTTGGCGCACGTCCACGCCGTAATAAAAGGTGTTGTGCAACAAGCCTTGCGTTTGCAGCATGTAGACGTAGGCGACTTTGGGCAAGTCGGGATATTGCGCGGCTTGTTGGAGCAGGGGCAGCGTTTCGTAGGTTTTTTCTACGTCGGGGGTTGCGTTTTTGCCCGCCTCGCCTAAATAACACGCCGCACGGAAGCCCGCCAACCGCACCACCACTTCATGTTCGTGCTGCTTGATGCCGTCCACGGGTTCGATTTTGAGGACGATGTTTTGCGTCTGCGAGAAGGGTGTGTACTGCGCCCCGGGGCCCGACATGTCGATGATACCCTCTTGGAAGCCCACAATTTTGCCCGTGGTCACGACCGCCGCGCCTTTGAGCACATGGGTGCGCCCCGCGCCCACTTGATCCACCCCTGCGATGAAACCGGGGAAGATGCCCGCTTTGTTGGCTTCCGTGCCGTCGCAGATTTTGACGCGCGGTTCAATTACATCCTTGACAGGCAAGATGCGCACCGATTCGCCCGGGCGTGCGAGGAAAACTTCTATGGATTTGATGCGATCGTCCGCACCGGCTTCTTTGGCCAGCGCGTCCTTGTCAATGTAAAGTGTGCCGTTTTTGACTTCGGTTGCAGTACCGAATTGGATGTCTTTGATGGTGATTTCGCCAATTTCTAAACGCATAATTTGCCCTCCAGGGGGATTAAATTTAAATTATTTTTATTGCGCCAAAGATTTATGAAACTGTATTTCTTCATCGTTGTGCCAACCGCAGGATTCGTACAAGGCCTGCGCGTCGAAATTATCGTCGCCGGTGACAAGAAAGCAATCCCGAACGCCGCGTTTGATAAATTCCGCTTCCATGAAAGCCAACAACCGGCGGGCAATCCCGCGGCGGCGATAATCTTCACGCACGAACAATTCCTTCACGGCGGCTTCGGGCGTGCGGTAGCAAACAGACATAAACACCTGCCCGCAACAAAAACCCGCAAGCGTGTCGCCATCGGCCGCCACACAAACGATTTCGTGCGGGTTGTTGGCCAAGGAATGGGCGATATTTTTTGCAGTTGTAAGATTTGCGCCGTTTAGCACCACGTTAAGCGTGTGCAGTTGTGCTGCATCGTGCGGGTGTGCTAAGCGGATATCCGGCATCATCGCAACCTCGCTTCGGCGGATATTAATTGCATGAGTCAGCCCGCCAATTCGTCCAACTTGGCTTGCACGGCAACGATGCCGCCTTCGTCAATGGCCGCCGGATCGAAGGTGAACGCCTTCTCGCCGTCCTTGTAAATGACCAGCGTGGGCAAGCCCAGCACCTTTTGGCCGATGGCCAAGCGTTTGTTGCCCATGGTGTCCAGCTTGCAAAACTTGGCCTTGCTCGCGTAAGCAGCGGCGAGTTTTTCCACCTCGGGCAGCAATGCCATGCAGGGGTCGCATTTGGGGCTCCAGAAGTCTACGAGGACTAAGCCCTCGGCTTGCAATACTTCGGCTTCGAAGTTGTCTTTGGTTAGTTCGATCATTTTCATTCGCTCCTGTCGGTTTTTATTATTCCCATTCCCACTTGTTGGCGAAATTGTTCATGATGGTGTTGTGGTCTTTGGGGTAGTCGTAGGATGTCCAATTTTCGTAGGCTTCCACCAGTGCGGCGCAGTCTTTGTCGTCCAAGGTTTGCAACAGACGCGCGGTTTTTTCGATGATGTGCGCGGGTTTGTTGGGGGCAATCGTTACCGTGCTTTCCAGCTTGCGCATGCAGGGAAAGAGGATTTCGTTCTCGATGAGGATGAGGCGGTACAGGTTAAATACCATGCCGTTGGCCACATGCGTACGAAAGAAGCCTTCGGGCTTGCAAGTGTTCCAAAAATATCGGTGGAACATCTTGAACGTGCAATAAAATTTGAATTGCCGCAGTGCGGCATCTTTCTTGGGGTAGCGGGGGATGGCGGCCACCAAATCCACCAGCTGCGGATCATCGCAATACAGGACTTGCGCGTCGCGGAAGAGATTGCGCATCGGCTCCGAACCGCTTGTAGCAAAAGTTTGGCACTGCTCGGGCGAATGGTAGTGGATGTCGAAATAACCGCCGTTGTAAGTACACATGCCATGGACGACTTCCAACGAACCCACGCCCGTGCGGATGCGCTCATCCAACGCCTCCTGCGAAATGATGGCCACGCAATCCAAGTCCGAATCCGCCCGTGCCTCGCCCGTAGCTACCGACCCCACGAGTAAAAGCCCGATGATTTCGGGCTTGTTGCGACAGTAATCGGTTAGGATTTTGATGGAGTCGGTGTGGTGTGGGTACATGGTGACCTCCGCAAAAGAATGATTATTCATAATGCGTCCACATGCGCATGATATATATGATGCCTTTATATAAGTTGCCCTCTTTATCGGTTTGTTTGTCATCGTTTGGCAAGATTTCATAAACAAGGCGATGTTGTTTATTGATTCGTCTTGAATAACATCCCTTTAACTCGCGGATTAATTTTTCGCATGGAGGTTCATAGGGATTGCGTTTTATGATGCTTAGCAACGTCTTTGCTTTGTCATCAAGATTTGCGCTTTCCAACAAACGTGCGTCTTTTTCGGCCTGCTTGGAAAAGGTTAGTTTATATTCCATCCGATATCCTCCAAGCGTTCGCTTGCCGGTGTTGTTCGGGCGGCAACAATGGATTCGACCATGCCGGGGATGGAGTATAGATAATTGGTTTCTAATATGCCGCTCCATTCATCTTGGCTGATTAATATGGCGGCGCCTTTATCTGTTGCGATGGAAACGGTTTCGCCCAATTCGATGACGGTATCGAGGATTCCGTCAAAATTTAATCGCGCGGTGTTGGCAGTTACGTGTCGCATGGTTTCCTCCTTACTGCGTTAACTTCGCAATATCCTCGCGCGTAAGCCGCCCCTCCACGTGGCCTTCGAGGAACTTCTCTGCGGCGACGGCGGCGATGGCACCGTCGGCGGCGGCGGTGACGACTTGACGCAGGTACTTGGCGCGCACGTCGCCCACGGCGTATACGCCGGGGAGGTTGGTTTCCATTTTGTCGGAAGTGGGGATGTAGCCCCATTGATCCAGTTCAACTTTGCCTTGGAGAAATTCGGTCTTGGACTGCATGCCTACGAAGATGAACACGCCGTTGACATCCAGCATTTGTCGTTCGCCGGTGCGGATGTTTTTGACGATGGCAGATTCGACCATTTCGTCGCCTACGATTTCTTCGAGGGTGGCGTTCCATACCCATTTGAGTTTGGGATGGGCGAGGGCTTTTTCTGCGCTGCGGCGGTTGCAATCCAGGACGCCTTCGTCGTGGATGACGATGATGGTGACGGACTCGGCGAATTTGGTCAGGTACAGGGCTTCTTCGATGGCGGAATCGCCGGAGCCTACGACGGCTACATCGAGTTCCTCGAAGAAGTCGGCATCGCAAGTGGCGCAATAGGATACGCCCTTGCCGCGCAGTTTGCCTTCGCCGGGTACGCCCAGGGTGCGCGGCTCGGCACCGGGGGCCAGGATGACGGCGCGGGCTTCGTAGGTCTCGCCTTGGGAAGTGGTGACGCGCTTGACTTCGCCGTCAAGCTCCACATTGGTGACATTGCCCTTGAGAAATACCGTGCCGAATTGCTTGGCGTGGGCTTCGAATTCGCTCATCACGCCGGGGCCGGTGGTTTCGCGGAAGTAACCGGGGTAGTTTTCCATTTCTACGGTCGTGGCAGCTTGGCCACCGGGTTTGCCTTTTTCAATGATGGCAGTGGACAGGCGCGCGCGGCTGCCATAAATGCCTGCGGTCAAGCCACCCGGCCCTCCGCCTACGATGAGAATGTCATACATGCGAGTAACTCCTCCTGCCCGCAAAGACGGGCAATTCCGCTAAACGGAATATTTTTATTGTAATGCAGCCATTGCGCTGTGCATCAAATCCAAGTCTATTATACGAAAATCCGCCAATATCGATGCGCTCGGGGGCGGTTTTTTTTGTGATGGTGCGGGGGCATGTGCGTCCAATTTTTCCAACGCGGCCTCTACTAATTGAAGCGATGCAAAATCCAACGCCCCCCGCGCGGCTGAAATCACGACACTCTTGTACGGACTCTCCCAAGGTTTGATGCTGCCGGACAGCGGATGACTCAACACCCGCGCACCCGCATGCACCCGGTCGCGCACCGTAATAAAAACCGTGCGCACATCGCAGGCGGAATATTGCGTAAGCGTTTCATACGCATCCCGCACATCGGGATTGTTTGTAATAATCAACACACGTTCCATACGCCGCAAAACTACCATATCCGCAGGGTTCTGTAAACAAAATTATATCAACGCCTTCATTTGCTTTTTATCCTTTGCAAATTGGTCAATAAATTTATCGGCCGCTACCAAAAGAATCAGGCCGTATTCAATCGAAAGCAGATAATTTTGAAAGCTGTATGCTGCTACCATTTGCCCGTCATCCAACAATAACATCAACCGAGAAGTAACCAACGCAAATATATAAAACAAATACAGCGAAGCCTTGAAGGACACGAAGTGCAATCTTTTGACCTTCTTTTTCGGCTTGGCCAAATACAACCTGTCAACAAGCAGCACCATTGTAATAAGCACCAAGTTCCATATATAAGTGCGCAAAGCAAAACCCTCTGCGCCACGCGCAAATATGCCAAAATAAGTAATCAACCCATAAATCACGGCCATTACAACGGCGTAAAAAGTATAAAGCAAATAGCTAATGGCAGGTTTTTTGGTATAGGGCATCATCGGCATGATTAATCGTCACTCCTATTTTTCTTCCCGCGCTTACCAAGCCCCAAGTACGACTTGATTTGTGGCAGGTGTTGGACAACATGCACCACAATAAGCACCAATCCAATGCGCGCCGTAATTCCATGCAAACGCCCCATCCCCGCGCCGCCTACATCATCAAAAAATGGCGCAATCGCCAAAAATCCCGTAACAATCGAAACACCCCAAACCAACAGCAACAGCATATTAACCACATATTTTTCGCGCAATTTGCGGTTCAATTTCTCACCAAAAAATGATTTGCTTACAGACACAATCCACTTCCGATGTATAAAAACATGAACGCCAAAAAACAACGCACAAGCACTACCCACAACCGCATGATAAATAAACCCACCCGTGCCATCCCAACGAACAAATGACAAAATCAAAAATACCATCATAAAAATATCAACCATTATCTTTGTGCGTCGATTATTCATTTCAATAACCTCCAAATACCCGTCATAAACATCGCGCCAAATATGCCACAAAACCATCAAGATTTCCATAAAACTTTTCCGTCAATCAAATAATTTCAGTTGGCTCCAATTCAGGACCAACTGAAAATCAATCCAACAAAATCCAACCGGAGGCAAGTTGCCACCGGTTGAAATTACTATGTTGGAGTTCATTGATGCGCTCTAAATTTCAGATGGTTGCAATTTGCAACCATCTGAAAATGCTGCACAGCAATTTCCACAAGAAAAAAATCCGAATGGTGAACCAAAGTGATTGTCCAATCTGCCGCCCCCTCCCTCTAATTTCTTACTCCGGCGGGTGGACTGCGAAGCCCGCGACGAGGGTTGGGTTGGGTCGGGGCGCATAGCGAAATCTCGCGCGCAGCGGCGCGCAGCGGGCTTACGTGAAATCGAGCAGGCTCCCAACGGGAGACAAGCGATTTCACTTGCCCGATGGAGCCGATGCGTGCGATAGTTCGCGCAGCCCCGACACAACCCAACCCTCGGCGCGGATCACGCAGTGGAAAAACGATTGACACTAGGGGCAAAATATGCTTTAATGCGCATCGTTTAGTTTTTCTTGACTTTAAGTTTAGTAATACTAGCCTTGCGCAGCGTCCGACGGCGCAACCCCGAAAGGACGTACTCCATGCAAATTGGCGACAAATTAAAACGATTGCGCCTGCGCACGCACCTCACGCAAGAGGAATTGGCCATCCGATGTGACTTGTCCAAGGGCTTTATTTCGCAAATTGAGCGTGACCAAAGCTCACCCAGCATCGCAACATTGGTGGATATATTGGAATGCATGGGCACCACCCCTGCTGAATTTTTCCGCGACAGTGCCGCCCAGCCCACCGTCCGATATCGCCAAGACGATGCCTACACCGTAGACGACGACGAACTCAAAAATCGCATCACATGGATCATCCCCGACGCGCAGAAGAACGACATGGAGCCCATTTTATTGACCTTGCGCCCCGGTGGCCGGTCGGAAGAGTATGGCCCCCACGCCGGCGAAGTGTTTGGCTATGTACTGTCCGGCAGCGCAACGCTGGTGCGCGGCGATGACAAGTGGAAAGTGAAAAAGGGCGACAGCATTTACTACATCGCATCGCGGCCGTACCACTTAGAGAACCATGCAAAGAGCGAGGCGCAGATTTTGTGGGTGAGTTCGCCGCCCAGTTTTTAATCGAAAGGAGCCACCCTTATTGAACCGATTCGTAGATTTGGTAAACGTTAGCATGACTTATGGCAAGCAGCTTGTGCTTGATCATATTGATTTGTACATAAATCGCAATGAATTCCTCACGCTGCTGGGGCCCAGTGGTTGCGGCAAGACTACAACGCTTCGTATTATTGGCGGGTTTGAAGCACCTTCTACGGGTGACGTGCTGTTGGATGGCACGTCTATTTTGCATCAACCACCGCACAAGCGGCCGTTGAATACCGTGTTTCAGCGGTACGCGTTGTTCCCACATTTGGATGTGGCGGGCAATATTGCTTTCGGGTTGAAAATCAAGGGTGCGTCGGGCGCGGTCGTCAAAAAGAAAGTCGCAGAGATGCTGGAATTGGTGAATTTGCAAGGCTTCGAGAAGCGGCATGTATTGTCGTTGTCCGGTGGGCAGCAACAGCGCGTGGCCATTGCGCGCGCGTTAGCGAACGAACCGCAGTTGCTCCTCTTGGACGAACCGCTGGGCGCACTTGACCTCCAGCTCCGCAAGGAAATGCAAGTCGAGTTGAAAAACATGCAGCGCGAATTGGGCATCACCTTTGTTTTTGTCACGCACGACCAAGACGAGGCACTTACCATGTCCGACACCATCGCCGTCATGAATGAAGGTCGCATCTTGCAAATCGGCAAACCCGAAGATATATACAACGAGCCGAAAAACGCCTTCGTGGCGCGCTTCATCGGTGAGAGCAATATTATGGACGGCACGATGCGCAGCGATTACCGCGTAGATTTTGCATGGGGGTCATTCGATTGCGTAGATAAAGGCTTCGCGGACAACGAACCCGTAGATATCGTCATCCGCCCGGAAGACGTAGTCATCACCGCGCCTGAAGCCGCGCAAATAAGAGGCATGGTGTCGTCGGTGATTTTCAAAGGTGTTCACTACGAAATGCGTGTACAGACGTATGATTTCATTTGGAAAATCCACTCCACCATACAATCCCGCGTGGGCGAATCCGTCGGCCTTACCATTGCCCCGGAACTGATTCACGTCATGAAAAAAAGCGCGTATTCACCAACCATCGAAAAACTAGCTATTGATATAAATCATCCTTATGCCCGGCAACGTGCCGGTGGCTTAATGTATCCGGAGTCTTTGCAACAATGATCAAGCGGGCGTTCGCGTATCCCTACATTATATGGATGGTCATATTCATCGTTGTGCCGTTGATTTTGGTGGGGTATTACGCCATCACGGTGACGGATTTTTACGGGTATACGACTTTTTCGATGGCCAATTTCCGGCGGTTTTTTACCGAACAGGTTATGGGCAACCGTGTGTTTGTCAGCGTGGCCACGCGCTCGTTGCGGTTGGCGTTGCAAAGCACGTTGCTTTGTTTTGCCATCGGCTACCCCGTGGCTTACATCATGACCCGCAAGGAATACAGCGAGAAGTCCGTGCTTATTTTCCTATTGCTTGCGCCCATGTGGATGAATTTTTTGGTGCGCACGTATGCGTGGCTTACGATATTGGAGCGCAACGGCTTGATCAACAACGTGCTGATGCGCTTGATGAATCGCGATACCCCCGTCATTGATATTTTGTATACCGACGCGGCCGTGTTGTTGGGTATGGTGTACAACTTCCTGCCGTTCATGATTCTTCCTATTTATACTTCGTTGAAAAAAATGGATCCCAGATTGATTGAAGCCGCGCAGGATTTGGGCGCCGGCGGGTTTAACACGTTTTTGCGCGTGGTATTTCCGCTTAGCATCCCCGGTGTGGTTAGCGGCATTACGATGGTATTTATGCCGGGAGCGGCCACGTTTGTTATTTCCAATTTGCTGGGTGGACGGCAATTCTTCTTGCTGGGCAACGTGGTGGAATCGTCGTTTATCCAGCAGGGTGATTGGCACTTTGGCTCTGCGGTGGCGGTATTGATGATGCTGATGATGGTGGCCAGCATGGTGGTCCTCTCCTTCTTTGACAAAGGGGAGAACCAAGGAAGGAGCGCGATGATATGACCCGACGTTTTGCGCTGCATTCCGTGACAAAGAAGTTTTATTTGGGATTGGTGCTGTTTTTCTTGTACGCGCCTATATTTGTATTGATGGTTTTCTCCTTCAACGAGTCGCGCTCACGCGCCAATTGGGAAGGTTTCACGCTGGATTGGTACCGCGTGTTGTTGAATGACCCTGCCATTGCGCGGGCGCTGCGCAATACGTTGCTGGTGGCGATTTTCTCCACGGCCATTGCCACTACGATTGGCACCTTTGCCGCCGTGGGCATTGACAAGTTGACCCGACGCGCACGCACGTTGGTGATGGGCATCAGCCGCATCCCCGTGATGATGCCGGATATTGTAACGGGCTTGAGCCTGATGGTGCTGTACCTGTTTGTCATCCGCACCTTCGGCTTCGGGCGGATGGGTTTTGGTACGTTGCTGATATCCCATGTAATGTTTAACGTACCCTATGTAATCTTGTCGGTGACGCCGCGCTTGCGCCGCATCGACCCCAATTTGTACGAAGCTGCGTTGGATTTGGGTTCCACGCCGATACGCGCCTTTTTTAAGGTAATCCTGCCGGAACTGATGCCGGGGGTGTTTACCGGGGCATTACTGGCCTTCACCCTGAGCGTGGATGATTTTATGGTCAGTTTTTTCACTACGGGCGTGGGCGTGCAGAACCTTTCGACCTATATCTTCTCGCAAGCGCGCATGGGCGTAAGCCCGCATATTAACGCGCTGTCCACGTTGATGTTCTTGGCAATCTTGGCTTTGATGTTTGTGATACACAAACGGGATAAAATACACGCAAAGCGCATGAAAGAAAGGATGGATGTAATATGAAAAAAGTAATTTTGGCCGCTATTTTACTAGCGGCAATAATCGGCTTTGCCGGGTGCGGCAATAACGACGACGATGTAACACCCCATGCCAACATCGACGGCGGCGATACCGCAACACAGGGTAACGAAGGCGGAAGCGATGCAGCTGCCGTAACGCTCCATGCATTTAACTGGGGTTGGTTCCACGACCCGGCCATCGAGCAGATTTTTTATGAAGAAACCGGCATCCGTGTCTTGTTTGAGTTCTACCCCACCAATCAGGAAATGTACAACCGTATCGTAATGCAAGGCGCAGAGTTTGACATCCTCTTCCCTTCCGACTACATGATTGAACGTTTGATTTTGGAAAACCGACTCGCGCCCATTAATTGGGATAACGTACCCAACCGCGCGCACTTGCACCATTATTTTGACCACTTGGACTTTGACCCGCAGGGGCGTTATGCTGCGCCGTACAAGTGGGGTTTGTTCGGCATCTTGTACAACCGTACCATGGTGTCCGACATGCAAGAATCTTGGAACATGCTTTTCCACGAAGATTATGCCGCGCCGCACGCGGGCAATATTTATATGTATGCGAGTGCGCGCGACTCGCTGGGTTCGGCATTGCGTTGGTTGGGATACAGCCACAACACCACCGACCTGCGCGAGTTGCACGCCGCACGCGATTTGCTCATTCACCAAGGCCCGTGGGTACGCGCCTACCTGGGCGACGAAATCCGCGACTCCATGATTGCCGGCGGTGCGGCCATGGCACAAATCTTTAGCGGTTGCGCGTTTTTTGCCATGAGCGAAAACGCCGACTTAAATTTTGTTGTCCCGCGTGAAGGCACGCAACTTTTCATTGATGCGATGGTCATCCCCGCCACCACGCGCCACCAAGCCGAGGCCGAAATGTTCATCAACTTTATGCTGCGTCCGGACATTGCCCTCATGAACGCCGAATGGGTCATGTACTCCACCACCAACGCCACCGCGTTGGAAATGCTGCCCCAAGAATGGCGCGACATGCAAGTATTTTGGCCCACGGGCGAGAACTACGAGCGCGGTTATTCCTTCCGCGACTTGGGTGCATTCCGCAACGAATTTTACACCGCATACAATCTCGTGCTGATGATGGTCGGCGGTTGATGTATTAAACGTACAATCAAAAATCCAAGTGGTTAGCCACACTAACCACTTGGATTTTTTTGTTTTATCCGCGATAAAGGCTATTAATACTTGTTTGTGTTGAAAATTGCCTATATAATGACAAAAACCTTGCCATATGAATGGAGTTTTTTCATGCACGCAATTGGCCTTACGCACGTTGGGCGAGTACGGAGCCAAAACCAAGACGCGATCTTTGTTTCGACCGAGCGCGTCGGGGCAGTGCCCAATTTGTTTATTGTGGCCGACGGCATGGGGGGGCATAAAGCAGGGGATGTAGCTAGCACGCAAGCGGTGCAACGTTTTTGTGAATATTTGAAGTTGACACAAGAACATGCACAAGGCGGTAATTATGTAAATTTGTTATTACAAACCGCGCAACGCGTGAACCAGGAGTTATACGATTTATCCAAAACAAATGATGAAATGGCAGGCATGGGTACGACCTTTATTGCCTGCGTCATAGAGAACGAGCGTGTTGATGTGGTCCATGTGGGCGACAGCCGCGCTTATTTTATTGTCGCCGAAGGCATCGGGCAGATCACCAACGACCACACTTATGCAGAAGAATTGTACCGCGCGGGTGAAATATCTGCCGCGGATATTCCCCTGCACCCCAAGCGGCACCATTTAACGCGTGTGCTGGGGTATGACCCGCATGTGGCGCTAGACGGATTTAGCCGGGATTTGGCGGGGGTGGCGTCGATTTTGCTATGCACCGATGGGCTGACCAACATGTTGGACGATGCCTATTTGGCACAAGTCATGCAAGAACCGGCCGCCGCACATGACCGCGCACAACGGCTGGTAGATGATGCAAACGCTTCAGGCGGCACAGACAACATCAGCGCGGTACTCATAGATTTGCAATATGACGGGGGGGCAAAACGATGAAACTCGAAACCGGAGCCATTGTTTCCAATAGATATGTAATAGACGAAGTTCTGGGCCGCGGCGGTATGGCCGTGGTTTATCGTGCGCTGGACCAAAAATTGGGGCGCTATGTTACCTTTAAAGTGTTAAAAGAAGAATATTCGGCGGATGAAGACTACGTGCGGCGTTTTCCCGTGGAGGCGCAAGCCGCAGCAGCCTTAAACCACCCCAACATCGCGCAGATATACGACAGCGGCCAAGACGGCAACATTTGCTATATCGTACTGGAATACATCGACGGCACCAACCTTAAGACACTAATTAACCGCAAAGCACCTTTTGATAATGACACGACCATCGCTGTATCCATTCAAGTCGCTGAAGGGCTGCTGGAAGCGCACAGCTTCGGCATCATCCACCGCGATGTCAAGCCGCAAAATATCCTAGTAACGCCCAATTCCACGGTCAAAGTCACGGACTTTGGCATTGCACGGGTGGCCAAAGCATCGACCCTGACGCAAGGCGGCGAAAGCATGGGCAGCGTACATTACTTCTCGCCCGAGCAGGCGCGGCGCGGATTTGTGGATAACCGATCCGATGTATATGCATTGGGTATCACCATGTTTGAAATGGCCACCGGTACCCTGCCTTTTGACGGGGAAACCACCGTTAACATCGCATTGCAACACATCAACGACCCCTTGCCGAGCATTTCTGCCATCAACCCCGATGTATCCGAAGGGTTGGAGCGCATCATCATAAAAGCCACGGAAAAATCCCCCACCAAGCGCTACCAAAGCATGGATGAAATGATTGCCGACCTCAAGCGCGCCTACAACGAAATAAGCGTACCCTACGCAACCGCAGAACTTTATAATACCGGCGGCATGCCCCCCGAAGTCATGATGGCAGGGTCGGCATTCCATCACTATGAAGAAGAACCCTACATTTCGCCCGAGGCAAAAAAAGAAGACCGCAAGGTCATGCTCATGGGCGTTTTGCTTGCGTTACCATTGATTTTGATTATTACGCTGTTGTCGTTCGGCATCTATCGCTGGCGGCGCAACGATTGGATAGATATCATTGACCTGACCGGCATGACCGAATACGCCGCACGCGAATGGGCGGAGGATCAGGGTATTGAATTATATGTAGCCGAGCGTTATGACGATGACGTGGAATACGGCATTGTCATTTATCAAGTGCAGACGCCGGACTTCGATGCCATGCGTCCGGGTGATACGCTGCATGTACGCGTTAGCATTGGGCCACAGCCCCGTTATGACATGCCCGAACTGGTGAACATGACCTACGAGGACGCCCGCGCTATATTGGAAGCCATGGATTTAGAAATCCCGTTTGACATTGTCCGTTATGAATTGGAAGATGCGACGCTGCCCCGTGATGTGGTCGTGGCGCAAGTACCTTTGTCAGAAGACACATTGTTGTTTGGCGGTGAGCGAATTGTTTTACAAGTCGCCGTTGGCCCCGAAATAACAGACATTATCGTGCCCGACTTTATTAATCGGCCGGAAAGCGAAGCTTATGCCTTGGCAAGAGATTTAGGCTTGATCGTAGGTACGCCCAACCGTGTAGAAAATCAGCACTTTGCTGCGGGTATGGTATTCGGCCAAAGCTTGCAAGCGATGGAAGCGGTAGAGCGCAACAGCGTGATTATCTTTTCGATTTCCACCGGGCCGCCTACGGGGGTAACGCCGCAACCAACACTTGCGCCTGCCACTACCACCCCTGCACCCACACCCACCCCCGAACCTGCCACCACAGCGCCCACGCCCCCGGCAGAAGACACCACCCCCGCGCCCGAAACCGTGCCGCCAACGGCAGCACCCCCTGTGGGTACGGGCAGCTTCACAATACAACTACCCCCTGCGGTTGCGGCCAGAGGCGATGTGCATCACTTGCGTGTTTTCGTTCAAATTGGCAATGCTGAACCCTTTATGATTGTTAATGACCCGAATGTACCATCCAGTGAATTGCCCCGCACGTTATCCTCCGTTGTAATAAATAGCTTGTTGGCCAGCTTGGGTCGGCCGCCTTTGCTAGGGGATGGAACCGAGGCGTTCATCATTCAATTCGTATATGAAGGCGAGCCCATATGGTGGGCTGACCCGCATTTCTTCCGATTTGATGATTAAACCGGGCCCGGCAACCAAGCATGGGTTCATCGTAAAGGGCGTCGGTGGTTTGTATCACGTACAAACCGCCGACGGCCTTTATTTTTGTTATGCCCGGGGGTTGTTCCGCAATAAAAAAGGGCGTGAGAAAAAAACTGTCACCCCACTAGTAGGCGACCACGTGACCGTACTGGTAGGAAACGAAGCCGAAAAGACCGGTACTGTCGCTACCATCGAACCGCGCACCAACGAAATGATACGACCGGCGATAGCCAATGTTGACCAAGTTATTGTAACGGTCTCCGCCGCGCAGCCTGCTTTCAATCCGGGGTTGCTGGATCGATTTTTGGTATTAGCGGCGCATGCAGGGATTGATGCGGTTATTTGTGTGAGCAAGGCGGATTTGCTGGTTGCGTCAAAAGACAAGATCAAAGTCAAAGGCCAAACCCAAACCCTGGGCGCTGCCCAGACCCGCAAGGGGGAAGCGTTCCCCCTTGACCCCACGCATTGGGCGTCGCCCGCTCTCAATCATGGCCCGTGTAAAAAAACAACTGGTTGCAACTTGCAACCAGTTGACCAAAATAAAAATCCAGTTGGTGGCAATTTGCCACCAACTGAAAATTTGCAACAGCCATACGTCGAGCTTCGCGAAGCACAGCGCGGGGTCGAGGGGGAACGCTTCTCCCTCGCGGGTCTGGGCAGCGCCCAGGGTCTTGATTTTGATCTTGACCTTGATCTTGGCAGCGACGTTAGCCGCGATTTTAATTTTTCCTCGTTCCAACACGACGAACGTTTCAAACCCTACGTCATGGCTGGTTACAAAATCATCTTCGTTTCCACCCTACCCAGCGAAACTGACCTTTTAGCGCCACTTCGCGCTGTTATGGCGGGCAAGTTGTCTGTTTTTGCAGGCCCTTCGGGCGTGGGCAAGTCTAGCCTCATCAATGCGTTGCTGCCGCATGCGGGTCTTGATGTGGGCGAAATCAGCGTTAAGTTGAAGCGCGGTAAGCATACCACCCGGGCGGCGGAGATTTTGCCGTTGGGTGATACGGTTGAGGCAGGTTATATCGCGGATACGCCGGGTTTTTCTTCACTGGATACTGACAACATCCCCGCGCTTGATTTGGCAAATTGCTTCATCGAGTTTGCAACCTTCGCAGGCGGGTGCAAATTCAACGATTGTTTGCATGGCCTCCATAACCGCGAGGCAGACTGTGCGGTGCGGGCGCAAGTGGGCAAAAGCATCCACCCCGCGCGGTACGCGAGTTACTTGGGTCTGGCCAAACGGAAATGACCGCAGGGGCTTGAGCCGGGGCTTGGTGCGAGCTGTGTTTGTCATGGCGCATCACCCGGCCTTTTGTTCCAAGCGCAGGCGGTCGGCGATGAGGGCGATGAATTCACTATTGGTGGGTTTGCCCTTGTGGTTGGAAATGGTGTAGCCGAACATGGCATCGATAACATCAACCTTACCACGGCTCCAAGCGACCTCGATGGCGTGGCGGATGGCACGTTCGACGCGGCTGGGGGTGGTGTTGCAACGCTTTGCGATTGTCGGGTACAGCTCCTTGGTGATGTAGTTGAGCACGTCGATATCGTCTACGGCCATCATGATGGCTTCGCGCATGTAATGGTAACCGCGGATATGCGCGGGCACGCCGATTTCGTGCAGGATGCCGGTCACTTTCGTTTCCAAATTGATGGCGCGGTTCTTGAGACTGCGTGCGTCCACCCCCTTGAGGGGGTTTTTTAATTGCGACTTGAGTTGGCGGATACGTGTAACCAAGGATTCCAAATCGAAGGGCTTGGCTATGTAATACTCAGCCCCCAATTCGATGGCTTTCTGCGTTATTTTGTCTTGCGTGATGGCGGATAAGATGATGCAAATGGGCGAATATTCGGTTGCGTCGCTGCTTAGGTTCAATTTTTCTAAAACGCCTAGGCCGTCGAGTTTGGGCATGACGCCGTCAATGATGGCGATGTCGGGCTTGAGGTGTTGAATCTTGGCATAAGCATCCAATCCGTCATAAGCC
This sequence comes from Defluviitaleaceae bacterium, assembly GCA_009781755.1. Lineage (GTDB taxonomy): Bacteria > Bacillota > Clostridia > Lachnospirales > WQUN01 > WQRX01. The sequence goes on from WQVD01000039.1 coordinate 22,823, forward strand.
ACGCCTACGACTTCCAAATCATTCTGCTTGCCCAAGTAACTGATGATTGCGTCGCAAAATTCGCGGTTGTCGTCGGCCATGAGTACGCTGATTTTCTTTTCTGTGGTCATGGTAGTTCCTCCTAGGTGTTTGTTGGTAAAAATAACCAATTTTTCCCAGTATATCATCCATTTATTTCCAGTGCAACAAAATACGCTAAATTTATGCCGACAAAAATCGACATAAGCTTTTTTCGGAACACTTTTTCCCAAGCCTCCATACACTGGCATTAGCAATGTACAATCTTAATATTAGGAGGTATTCGAATGGGTCACCATCATTTGGATTGCTTGGTGGAAAGCATGTTCCGCCACATTGGCCAAACGGTCACCGTTTTTACGACGTCGGGTGGGCTTTCGGGGAATGGCTTTACGG
>WQVD01000040.1 GCA_009781755.1 Defluviitaleaceae bacterium
GATGTTAATGCGGGCATGCGGGTGTAGTTCAATGGTAGAACACTAGCCTTCCAAGCTAGATACACGGGTTCGATTCCCGTCACCCGCTACCAGCGAAGCAATTGCACGAGCGCACCACCGGGCAATTGCGAAGCGGGCATTTCGCCGAAAGGCGAAATCGTACTGTGCATGAACTGTGCACATACATGGAGCTCGAAAGGTAACTAAGTGTTTTAACCCCAAGTTCCATGTAACAAGCAAACAAAGCACCAAATTACGCGCGAATGGCTCAGTGGTAGAGCATCGCCTTGCCAAGGCGAGGGTCGCCAGTTCGAATCTGGTTTCGCGCTTTTTCTTTACCCGGGTGGATACCCAAGTGGCCAAAGGGATCGGACTGTAACTCCGCTAGCTCAGCTTTCGAAGGTTCAAATCCTTCTCCACCCAACATAACGAAAACGTGCCGTTCAAGGCACGTTTTTTATTTTATTCATCTATATAATTATCGCGCAGTGCCAAATGGGGTATACTGAAAGCAAACCTTTATCCCCCCAACGCCGTATGTAAAGGCAGCATACAAAGAATGGAATAAAAAGGAGGAAATACCATGTCTGAAAAAATGCGCGTACTCGATTTACTAGAGGCCGGTAAAATTACCGCCGATGAGGCATCCAAATTGCTGGAAGCACTGGGCAAATCCCGCATGTTTGACAAAGAAAAACGCGAACAAATGGAAGAAAAACTCCAAAAATTCGCCCATGACGTGAACAAATTTGCCAAAGACGTGGGCGAAAAAGTGCACGGTATGTACAAAAACATGGAGCCCAAAATCAAAAAAGCCAGTCAAACCGCGCTAGAAAAAGCCGCATCCGCACTGGACGACTTGGCATGCACTATCCAAGAGTCCATGGGAAAAGGCGAATGCAACGGCGAAGAAACCAATTGCTGTAACGAAGCCCCCGAAGCCCCCGAAGCCCCCCTCGAAAACACCCAACCCCCGCACCAAAATTAATCAAACCCAAAAACAGGGCTGTTTCGCATAACGGAACAGCCCCGACTTCTAAAAGCCGCCAACCGCGGCTTTTTTATTGCGCCAAAAATGCGAGCCCCACCACCGTGGACTTCCAAATCACCCGTGCTCCTCTCAAAATGTTTTGCGATTTGCATTAATGTAAAATAAATGCTTGACAAAAATACACGATACGAGTACATTAACCGCAAGCAAACAAATGTTCCGTGCAAAAGAGGAGGAGACAATTATGAACAACAACGCGTTACGCCACGCTGCATTCCGGCATCCCCAAGCCATCATGCAACCTTTCGATGTCATCATGGATGATTTCGGTTTTGATGCCGTATGTAGCATCGTGGATTACCTAGGCGGCATGACCGTATACATCCCAAGCAAACGCCACATCTTCATGGGCTGCTTGCAAAAAGAAATCGCCAACGAACACCAAAACGGCACGCCCCCACGCGATCTAATACGCAAATACGGCATAACCGATAGGACGCTCAGAAAAATATTGTCGGCTCGCTAATTTTTAAAGATGCAGACCAAAACCCCGCCAATGGAACGCTAAATCAATCGGCGGGTTTTTTTGGAAGCGGGAGGGCTCAGTAAAAGCAAAAGATTAAAACTCTGGGCGCTGCCCAGACCCGCGAGGGGAAAGCGTTCCCCCTCGACCCCGCGCTGTGGCTTCCGCCCGATTCGTTATAACAAGTGCAAAAATAAAACCAAAAAACGCGCCGTCAAAGGCGCGTTTTTTTATTGGATTTGCACTATTCATCGGCGATGGGCGAAGCCGCATAGGGGATCAAAGGGGCGCTTGTGCCCCTTTGCGGGGTTCGGGGCAGCGTCCCCGAGGTCTTAATCTTTTGACCTTCGCCGTCGCCGCTTACCGGCCGGCTACCATCTCCAACAATCGATTACTCCGCTCAATAAACGCAGTCATCTTGTCATCTTCCAAAGGTTTATGACTCAATAGCGCTAGGTCATGCAAATGCTGTGCAATCAGCGCGGCATCTTCTGCGCGGTCGGGTTGGTCTTGCATGGCCAGCAGCGTCTGCACCAAGCCGTGGTTCTTGTTCAGCACCAGTGTCAATTCTTCTGCGAACATGCCTGGCATGTCCATACCGCCGAACATCTTGGACATTTCCTTCATGCGGCGCGATTGTTCGGACAGGAGCATGACAGACGATACGCCAGAGGATTTTAATGTTTGCACCTCGACCTTCAATTTTTCATCGCCTAACAGTTCGCGCAATTTGGTTTGCAAGCCTTCGTGCGTGGTTTCTTCGCCTTCGGTTGCGTCATCTTTGAGTGCGTCGGTAAGATCGGAGTCGATGCGGTTAAATTTAACGTCGGGCTCGTAGGTTTCGAGGTAGGAGATGAACGGCACATCTAAGTTGGTGGTGAGCAATATTGCCTCCAAGCCCTGTTCTTTAAATAACCGTACATACTGGCTCTGCACTTGCGCGTCTGTCACATAGAACACCTTGGCGGGCTTGTCCTTGCCTTCGGTCAATTCGGCCATCGTCTTGTGTGTGCCGTCGGTAGTTTTGTACAGCGCGCTACCCTTGATTTTGTCGTAGAAATCTTTTTCCTTGATGCAGCCGTACTTGATAAACGGCGCAATATCATCCCAATAACCGTTGAAAACGTCGCGGTCGCGCTTGAACAGCGAATTGAGCTTGTCCGCCACCTTGCGCGAGATATAACCGCTCATTTTTTTGACATTGGCGTCGTTTTGCAAGAACGAGCGCGACACGTTAAGCGGCAAGTCGGGGCAATCCATCACACCCTTGAGCAACAGCAAATATTCGGGAATCACTTCCTTTATATTGTCCGCTACATAGACTTGGTTGTTAAACAGCTTGACCGTACCTTCGATGTATTCGAGGTCGTGCTTCATTTTGGGGAAGAACAAAATCCCTTTCAAGCGGAACGGGAAATCCATGTTCAAGTGAATCCAAAACAGCGGATCGTTGAAATCGCTGAACATCTTGCGGTAGAAAGTCTTGTATTCGTCATCCGTGCAATCCTGCGCCTTCTTCAGCCACAACGGGGCGATATCGTTGATGGGTTCGGGTTTCTTCTCTTCGGCAGGTGCGTCGGTTGCATCGTCGCTGTTCTTATCTTCCGCGCCATCCGCATCCACATCAATGACATCATCGCCGTTGTCGTCATCCGCTTCATCGTCGACGGGTTCGTCCGTATTGACCGCTTCTACATATATTTCCACCGGCACAAAGCCGCAATACTTTTGCAAGACCTCGCGCAGTTTATATTCTTGCAAAAAATCTTCGCCGTCTTCGTTCACATGCAGGGTGATGCATGTGCCGCGGTCGGTGCGGTCACCGGGTTGCATTTCGTATTCGATGCCGCCGTCGCAGCTCCAACGCATGGGCGCGGCACCCTCGCGGTAGGACAATGTATGGATTTCCACCTTGTCCGCCACCATAAACGCCGAATAAAAACCCAGCCCAAAGTGGCCGATAAATTCGCCGTCCTTTACATCTTTATACTTTTCCATAAACGCATTCGCGCCGGAAAAAGCAATTTGATTAATATATTCTTTAATTTCATCCTCGGTCATACCAATTCCATTGTCTTGAAAATGTAACAATTTATTTTCTTTGTCCACAATGACATGCACTGCGTATTTTTCGTCCGGCAATATATGCGGCGCCTCACCAAATTCTACTAACTTCTTTAATTTTGTGATTGCATCGACACCGTTTGACACCAATTCGCGGGCGAAGATATCCATGTCGGCATATAACCACTTTTTAATGATAGGTAAGATGTTTTCGCTGTGAATTGATAAATTTCCTTTTTCCATTTTTGTGCCTCCTAAGTATGATTTTGTATTATTTTAACGTGTTTATATCCCTTGTCAATTGAATTTTGCTGTTTTATACAGCAAAACGTTAACCCAACGTATACATTTTTTATAAAGAATAGTTTTCGTTGCTATTCCAAAATACGTATAGTAGAATCGAAAAATATCATTTAAAAGCTTGTTACCCCATGGAATTTATTTTGAAAGGACAGGGATTACAATGTTTGAAAAAGGTAAAAGCAAAAGAAATCGACTGATCGCATTCTTAATCGCGTGTGTGATGGTGTTTTCGACCATACATATTTTCGCCGGGCAGGACGTGTACGGCGAAACGCTGAATGAATTTGTCGGCGGAGTACCTTTTTACTTAGGCACTGTCGCCGGGAATGAATTTACAAAACTGCCGACTACCCCGGGCATCATCAACAACGATGCCGTTAACCTCTTCTTGCAAATAGGCCCCTTTAACTTTACCGAGGCGCAAATGATTTATCTAACGCAACACATGACGGATAACGGCCCCAGCCTCATCTTTAACATCGACTTTCCGCAATCTATTGACGATTTTTTTAACATAACCTTGGACGACCAAAATCCAGTGAGCTTGTCATTGGGAGGTTTTGTATTTGCCACGGTTACTGCGTCCGCAATTGGCGTTAGCTTGGAATTAAAAACAGGCCCGGGTTCTCCGTTTGAGTTGGTGGAGCATCCTGATTTGCCCGGTTTGTGGGTGCCGCGCGTGGACTATATCAACAACATGGTCATCCACGTGCCCATTAGCGTGGATACGCAAGCATCCGTTGCAACTGGGCTCACTTATGTGCCCATACAAATCCCCGGCAGGGAGGACACCGCCCATTACAATATTTACAACCCGGCTCCTGATAATGATTTGACTTTCACCCTGACGAAGGACAATGTAGGGTACGATATGCATGACAACGGCCATACTGTTACGGCCATTCATTGGCGCATAACAATGGAAATCGATGGACTTGTTGATGGCCACACGCTTACTAACTTCCACATCAACGACTTTTTTGGCACGGAAAACGAAATGGCTTTTATTGATGATTCCATTGAAGTCGTTTGGGTATTGGACAATGCCCCTTATTTCATTCCCGTAACCGATTTTAATTGGACGGTATCGCCTGCGGCGATGGGTATCAGCATCGTGTTTGATGACGGCGTGGTGGGTAACGGCACATTGCAAATTACGTATTCTACGCAACCCATGAACTCGCCGTACTACGGTGTTAACTGGACCGATTATATAATGCCGTTTACAAACGAGGCGCTGGCATATCATCGCAATCCGCGTGTGCCGTTGTATACCGACGACGCTGATGATATTGAAAGACGTAGGGCACGGTACAATATGCCCAGTATATGGCACGGTGACTTGACCCTCGAAAAAGACGGCGTGTTTTATGTAACGCCAGAAGGTAATTATATTGAATGGATCATCATGATTGACTTGAACGAATCCAACATCCATTGGCTGACATTGTACGATCACATGTCGGACGATTTGGAAATCGTGGGCAATATAAGCTTGTACCGCGGAAACGCGGATTGGCATATCGTCAGCCCATTGTTTTATATCGAACCGCCCGGAGGTGGTTGGGCAACGGAATCCGTGTTGCGTCCGCCGGATTATTTGGAAGAATATGTAGATGCGTACAGAATACCGATTTGGGATACCCGCAATGCAGTGCCGCCACACCGCCCGGAATTATTTAGCGGGTTTGAACACTTGATTATCACTTTTACAACGCGCATCCTTGATGACCAATGGTTGGATAACGAAATCGTAAACGATGCGTGGATACGCTTTGGGTGGGTATCCGGCGACGGTACCGGCGGATTAGGCGACATTAATCGCAGACCCTATTTCTATAGTAAGACTTTGGGCGGATACCCCGCTGTTTTGGATAAAAACTTTGTGGATGTGCGCAGCGGCGATATTATTTGGGATATCACCGTCAACCCCCACAACAACCCCGACCGCAGAAATTATATTTGGGAAGGAACCATCACCGATACGTTCGGCGACATTTGGTTTAGGCAGGCGAATAACCCAACGGCTGCGCATGGGCTTGCCACGGATTCTGCACCATACGAGGTTGCGCCTTATCGCATCCAAATCTTCGAAGAAACCGCAACGGGCGACAATTTAATTGGAACGTGGTACAAGCGAACAGATGGCTCCGGGATTTTCGAAAATCCGGATATGTCTGCGGGTGACCCCGAATATCCCGATTGGCTGGACGATGAAGAAATATTTATCGACGCCACAACGGGTGCGCTTGTCATGAATGTAGGCCAAATCGGCAATGCCCGATATATCTTCAGGGTATTTACGCGGCCGGATGATCCTGCGTTGCTTGCGAATTATGCGCCGCATACAGGTGCAACTGCTACCACATGGGTGCATGGCACCAATGGAGTATCTTTTGACGGTACGCTTACACGGCGGGGTAGCACGGATGAAAATCCGATAACGCAGCCGCCGGAACGTAACTTTAATGTTGGCCGTACTGCCAACGGGCGTGTACAACTACCACATGTCATGCAAAAACGCGGCATTAATCATCGTTACATTAATGGTAACTTGTATATCCGTTGGGATATATTGGTGAATCCCGGCAATAACAATGCGCCGTCAAGATTTTTGTTGGATGGCGTGGTGTTTACGGACGATTTGCGTGAACAAGGGTTGGAATTTGTTTGGGGTAATGTAAATAACCTAAACCCAGAAATGAATTTTTCGGCCAACGAATTCCCGTTTAACGTAAATCATGAAAATAATACAAATGTAAACCGACGGATAAACTTGGATGCGTATCCGAACGATTTGGATATTACCGCCGGGTCTATCCAATGGGTAAATGGCGTTTTAAGCGTTGATATATCCGCGCTCAACGGCGATTTGAATGATACCAACAACCCCACAAATTCACCTGCTACGGGGTCGGATTGTACGCAAATCGGTTGGCAAACGATTTTCCGCTTCTATACGCGGGTCAATGTTAACCATGAACAGTTTATTGATGATTACGGATACAATGTATTTTTGAACCCCAACCATAATAACGCAAATATACGCGTATACAATCGTGCATTTGCAAGTTGGGATGGTATTGATGAATGGGATGAAATTGCCGGGTATGAACGGGAATTGGATGGTTTTAGAGATGTGCCCAGCCACCGATTGCAAAAATCGAGTGCGATCAGCCCGGAGGGTATTGTTACGTATACCGTCAATTTCAATCCGCACGGTGCTGCGCTGGTGGGTGAAATTTTATTGACCGACGTAATGCCGCCGGGGATGCAGTTGGTTGAAGGATCGATTGAGTTGGTGCGTGCAAATGTAGGTGCAACGGCTACGGTGTTTATACCGTTTGGTACGCCTGCGGATAATTTGACCATCGATGTGTGCGAGTACGGCGGGTGGTTTTCCGTTGTGGTGCCGCATGCTGCATATGAATGGTACACGTGGCAATTGCAATATCAAGCCCGCATAACGGTGCAATATGAAGAATACGTCAACATCGTTACGGCATCGGGCGGCAACATTCCTACCTTGACAGCCACCGAAACCATAACGTGGACGCGCCTCATGGTGGATGCGCAGTTGGGCGGCCCGCCGATTGTGCAGCGCTTTTCTATTGCCAAATATATAAGCGATGATTCGGATGAACCGGATGAACCCTACGATCATGCTCGTTTTGCGTTTTTCCGCCGCAGTAGTGACGGCGCTCCTTGGGTGCGTGTCATGCCGCATACGCAAACCGATACGAATAATGTGTGGACGTTCCATTTCTTCCCGGCGATGCCGGCAGATACGCAAGTTTTAATTGTGGAATACCTGACGGCTGCGCAGCTTGATTTGTTTGAAACAAGCTTGGCTACGATTAATGAATTTCCTATGTTGGTTGTGCCGGATGTCGAAATTGTTGGCTTTGTACCTGCGGTGGGTGCGCAAGCGCACCATACGATTGAGCAGGTTAACAACAACTTGGTCGAATTTACGGCGGTGAATCCGATGGTGCCCCCGGCTACGACCGCGCCGCCAACTACCACAACTGCTACAACAGAACCGCCGACCACGACCGCCGCTACAACTGAGCAACCAACCACGACCGCCGTTACAACAGAGCCGCCAACCACAACAACCGCTACGACAGAACAGCCGACCACAACACCCGCAACAACCACGCAACCGACCACGACGGCCGTTACAACCACGCAACCAACAACCACGCAACCAACAACTACATCCACTGCTGGCACGGTTACAACAACGTCGCCATCCACGGCGGCAGTTACACAGGTACCTACGCCTGTGGTAACGCAACCGGTGGTGACGTTTCCGCCTACGACTCCGGTGGTGACCGTTCCGCCCACGACTCCGGTAGTGACGGTTCCGCCTACAACACCTGTGGTAACACAACCGCCCACCACGGAAGTCATTATCATTGACGATGACTCTGTGCCGTTGGGGCCATTACCGCAGACGGGCTTCTTGGGTTCATCAATTATGGGTTGGGGTGTGCGTATCATTGCAATCGCGGCGGTTATATCCACCGGCATCGTGATTGTGAAGAAAAAACGCCGCAAGACAGAAGAATAAACGCAAATAAAAATCCCACTGCCATTTTGAGCGGTGGGATTTTTTTATTGCGCCAACATTCATTTGCGCATTTCGGTTGAGATTAGTTGATGACGAATGTTGCTTCCGTAACGCCGGCGGGGATGGTTACGCGTGTGCCTTCGGGGGTGGCTTCGCATTGGTATGTGGTGTCATCGAATTTGACGTTGTGGAACAGGAATGTGAAACCGCTGTGCCCTGCATCGGCTTCCATTTTGATTTGGTTGCCATAACGGTCGAGGTGTACGTGCAGCTTGGACACCAAATCGCCGGTGACGCCGCTGTATAGGCGGGTGCAGGCGTGGTCGGTCAACTCGTACACATGCAGAGTGATGTCCTTGGAATAATCGTATACGACAATATCGTCTTGCCCGGTGGCGATGACGGAATTGGGCTTGACCCACAAACCCAGCGAGAAATAATCGTGGGTTTCGTGGATGTAGCGGCCGCCTGCGCGTTTTTCGTTGGTGAGCAGGTTGGTCCATGCGCCGCCTTCGTCGGGCAGGTAGGTTGCCGTGGTGCCATCGGTGTTGAAAATGGGTGCGACCAAAATGCTGTCACCAAACATATATTGCATGTCTAAATTGCACGCGACGGGGTCATCCGGCCACAACATAACCATGGGGCGCATGAAGGGTACGCCGGTTTGGTGGGTCTTGACGGCGGATGCGTAGATGTAGGGCATGAGGGCTTGCTTCTTTTTGGTGAAGAAGCGTAATACATCGCAAGCTTCGTCGTCAAAGTTCCACGGAACGCGATATGACATGCTGCCGTGCAGGCGTGAATGAGAAGAGAACAGGCCGAACGCTACCCAACGCTTGTACACATCGGCGGTGGCAGTGTTCTCAAAGCCGCCGATGTCATGCGACCAGAAGCCGAAGCCGCTACCCGCCAGCGATAATCCGCCGCGCAGCGATTCTGCCATGGCGATATAGTTGGAGTCGCAATCACCGCCCCAATGCACGGGGAATTGCTGCCCGCCCGCCGTGGCACTCCGCGCGAAGAGCACTGCTTCGCCTTCGCCTTTGACCTCCTTGAGCACGTTAAACACACATTCGTTAAATTGCTGTGTATAGAAATTGTGCATCTTGAGCGGGTCGGAGCCGTCGAAATATACGCCGTCGGCGGGGATGCGCTCGCCGAAGTCGGTCTTGAAGCAATCCACGCCTTCGTCCATCAAGCGGCGCAGGTGGCTTTGATACCAAGTGCATGCAGCGGGGTTGGTAAAGTCTACGATGCCCAACCCCGGTTGCCATTTGTTCCATTGCCACACGTCGCCGTCGGTGTTTTTGATCAAATAGCCATTGTCGGCGGCTTCGCGGAAGAGGGGGGATTTTTGCCCGATGTAGGGGTTAATCCACACGCAGATTTTTAGGCCTTTATCCTTCAAACGGCGCAGCATGCCGATGGGGTCGGGGAAGCAATCGGTATCCCATTCAAAGTTGCACCACTGATATTCCTTCATCCAGAAGCAGTCGAAGTGGAAAACGGACAGCGGAATATCGCGCTCAAACATCCCATCAATAAACGAGTTCACTGTTTCTTCATTATAATTGGTGGTGAACGACGTGGAGAGCCATAGGCCGTAGCTCCAAGCGGGGGGCAGGGCAGGGCGGCCGGTGAGCGCGGTGTAGGATTTTATTACATCCAACAATGTGTCGCCGCCGATAATCATATAACGCAACGCCTCGCCGGGCACGGAGAATTGCATCTTGCCCACGGCTTCGGAGTTGACCTCATAACTGACTTTTTCGGGGTGGTTGACGAACACGCCGTAGCCCCGATTGCTCAGGCAGAAGGGGATATTTTTGTACGCTTGTTCGCTGGCGGTGCCGCCGTCTTCGTTCCAAATGTCGATGACTTGGCCGTTTTTGACAAACGGGGTGAAACGTTCGCCAAAGCCGTAGTACTTCTCATCCACGCTGGTCATGAGACGCTCGCGCCAGTGAGGGCCGTCGTTGGTTGTGATGTAGGCTAAGCTGCGGGGTTCGCTTTCCGTCAAGAATTTGCCATCCCATGTGTACGTAATGCGGAATGTGCCGCGATCAATTCGCGCTTTCAATTTTCCGGTGGTGATGCAAATGCATTCTTCGCAGTCGTCCACAGTCAAATTCGCTGCGTCTTCGAACAGCGGGAACGATTCGGGGTGGCGCGGTTTGCCGCCCATGTGGTGGTTGGTGTGGATTTGCAAAATCCCTTCGCGCGGGGCGGTGATGTAGACGGTGAAGAGGGGGCCGTCCAGCGTCTGCCCCCGGTTGTACACCTTCCACGGGGTGACGTACAGCGTGACTTTCTTGTCCTCGATACGCGCATCGCGGATGTCCGTACACGAGAACGCGGTGTTGCCCGGCTTCATAAGCCAATAGCCATCAGTGAATTTCATGCGTGCCCTCCGTTAGTTGTAATTTATTAAATAAAATTTTTACCAACCATATAATTCTTTGAATGCATCGGTGACTTCAACAACAATATCATCGCCGATGTTGGTGTTTGTCATGATGGCAATGCCCGAACCGTCGTCGGGGCAAAAAGCCATATTGGAAATGAATCCGTCGTTGTGCCCGCTATGCCCAAAGATTAAGCCCTTTTTGCCTTCTTTCGCAACGAACCCAACGCCATGGCGCGAATCATCGTATGCTTTGGTTGTCATTAATCGGGCAGTATCCTTTTTAATGAATACACTTTTATCCTTTAACACCTTCATGATTTCGATACCCAACCGTGCCAAGTCGGAGGGAGTGCTCCACAACCCTGCCGTCGCCAATTCCGGCATGATGTCGTAACCGCCCGGCAATGGTAAATCGTGGTCGTTATACCCAAATGCAATTTCATTCAATCGATCGATGGACAAAGGTTGTGCAAAGGTGCTGTGCACCATGGACAATGGTGACAGTACCCATTCATCCATCAAATCACAAAAATCGGCTTTGCAAACATCGGTAACAATTTTTTGTGCAAGCACATACCCGCCGCCCGAATATTGGTGGCCGGTTTCAGGTGCTTTTATTAATTTTAACTTTTCATGGTTGGCAGGGCGTGCACCGATAAGTATTTGTTCAATAGTGGGTACCTCTTGTCCTTGTTGATAACCGGCAAAGCCATGAAGATTTAACCCTGCGTTGTGGCTCAATACCTGCCGCAGCGTGATTTTGTGTTTTTGATTGTCGAAGGTAGGTACATCGTACCCAACGAGGTATTCGGCAACATCTGCATCAATATCCAATATCCCGCGTTCGGCCAAGCGCATGACGGCAACGGCAAACACCGGCTTGCTGATGGATGCCGCTTGGAACAGCGTGTCTGCCGTCACTTTTTCCATGCTTCCTTTTTGCTTTGTGCCAAGCGTGTAGGTTTCGCTAATTTTAAAATTTTCGATTAATGCGATGCTTATGGCATTTACACGGCATACATCCATGCGTTCTGTAAATGTAAGGCCTTCGAAATGTTTTTTGTTTTCGATTAATTTTTTGATTTTGCTCATAATTATTCCTCTCCCGTTGTTATTGTGCCCGGTGCTGATGGATGGCGGCAAATAATTCGCGGTACAGTTCTTCTACGATGTATAAATTCTCCCGCGTCATATCCGTGCGGAAGGCATGCGCAGCAACCATGGCTTCTTCAAAAACTTCCAGTACCTTCGCATTGTCGATATAAGCGTAAAACGTATCATGGAGCATCTGCATGGAGAACAGCGGCCGCGCCGGAGCATAGGGCGCGCGTACCAATGCGTAAACAAGGTCATTGTAACGCGGCGCGAATGCACGACGGTCCATGATGCCAAAACGCTCCCCGCCCGACGGCGCGAAGTTGCCGTTGTCCCAAATGACGGGCACCATGCCGTAATCAATCATGGCGCGGGTTACGTACTCCATCCAATGGCGGCGGTATTCGCGGTTGATGGGGTCAACGGTGGACTTGTCGTGCGCGCCGTATTCGCCCATGTAAATGGGGATGCCCCGGGAAATAAATGTGTCGTAGAGTTGACCGAAAATATTGCGCACGTGGCTTTCATTGCCCCACGAATCTACGCCGGGCATTCTTATATCGCGGACTTCATCACCCCAGCGGATGATGGTGTGATTATTGGTGTTGAGCGAAAAAAGCCACGGATCGTAGTAATGGATGGAGAGCATCAAACGGTAAGGTGCAGTGTCGGTAGGTATTTGGAAGCCATGCACGATACTCATGGTGATGCCGGCGTTGGTGTTATACCCCGCCACAATCAAGTAGCGGTAAGCATTGTTGCCGCCCGTGGTGCGTACCGTGTCCACGAAAAGCTGGTTGAGTGTGTTCAAGTTGGGCATGCTGGTGGCGCGCAGGGGGTTGTTGTAATTGCCCAATTCGCGCAGCTCGTTAAACCCTTCAAATAACAACCGCGCGTCATAATCGCGGAAGCGTTCGGCAATTTGCGCCCATATGGCTACAAAGCGCGCCTGTATCGTTTCTTGACATAAAAAATCCGACGGATCGGGCACATTGGGGCTGGTCCAATTGGTGTGCACGCCGTCGGGATATTGTTCAATACTAAGCCACGCACCCCCGGCAAAATAATTGTTGCCGTCGTGGTGGATGTTAATCACTACATATAAATCTGCATCCAAGGCGTAATTTACGACTTCTTCGACGCGGTTCATCCAAGCTTCGCTGATGGCGAAGTCGTTGTCGTCATCGATGTGCCCAATCCAAGTTACGGGGATGCGCACGTTGGTGAAGCCCGCTTCGCGCAGCGCGTGGAAAAGCGCCGGCTCGATACGCGGATTGTTCCACGCTGTTTCCGACGCGCGGCGGTTACTGAAGGCATCCATCGAGTTGCCCAAGTTCCAACCCACACCCATGGCCCGCGCAAAGTCAATGGCGGGTAGGTCGAAAGTGCGAATGGCAGGGGCGTGCGTCAATACCGTAGCAGGCGCGGGGATGAAATCCTGCGGCGATAACATCTGCGGTGGCAATTCGATGGGAAGCGTTGCCAGCGGTGGTTCTCCTTGCGGCGGAAGGGTTTCCGGCGGAGGGGTGTAAGCGACTTCATCCTGTTCGGGTATCGGTGGCGCGTCTTCATTTGACCCACAAGCCGCCAACACAACCACCGACAAAATCAACAACGTAAAAAATATCCAAGCCTTGCGCATAAAATATCCCCTTGCATGCATGCATTTTGGTCAATATTACTCTGCCTGTTGGGGGGTGTCAACGAATGAATCGGTCATTAACGGCGGTGACAGCACAAATGTTCGTCCATGTCAAGTTAGGTATGGTGAAAATAAGCGGATATACTGCAGCCGCAATCAACGAAAGGCACTCCGCGTCGAATGGGCCGGAAAGAAGATGCACTTCTTCGGAAGTGTGTCCACTCCACCGCGCCACTGCGCTCATTAGTCCCCTGCGTTGGTTGTGCGTAACATCTGTAGTACCCGTAAGACCCGCACCACCCGCCAATCCCAAGGAAGCGGGCAAGCCACAGTGCACGGTGGCAAGCCCACGCTGGCAACTTCCGCAGGCGCGGCACAAACCCTCATGAGGTAACAAACACACGAACACAATGGGAAAACCCACATACGGCAAACCGGCAATACAAGGGAAGCAATCGTTTCTGACTTGTACAGGCCGAGCTTGTCGTGAGTGGGTTTTTGTTTAGTTATATCATGTGGTATTATTACATAATAAAAAGCGAATGGAATTATATTTAATGAAGGTGATGAAATGAAATCGATCATAGTATTGAGTATTTCCGTTATGTTTTTAATCGGAATTATGACAGGACGCGGTACTATTAATAGGGAACCTGCGTCCTTCGCCGGTGAAAGTTGGGCGACAGCATATTTAAATGTTATAAATGATCTTGTTGAACAACACGGCGATTAGCACTTTGAACAGGATTTATTCGGCGATAACGGATTAAATATAGGTGTTGGTGTTGTACGGCTTGTTGATTTTGACGGCAGCGGAATACCGGAATTATTTATCGCTTTTGCTCCGGAAGGAAATTTTTGGATGAGGGAGCAAATGATCTTCAGATATGATAACGGTCATGCTGTTATGTTGCATGAAAGTGAAGTCAGTAATCCCGGAAATGACGTTTCGCCGGAAATCAAGTTCATATATAGAAACGGTAGAACTTATTTAAGACATGTGTCGTCAATGGTAAATGGCAATTATTTTACAATAATAGACGGTGAATGGGTTGTTGTATTAAATTATATTTTTGATGTTTGGGGCAGTTTTGGTACAGATGATGAAGGCGCACATTTTGTTAATGGTGTACCGGTTACAATAGAAGAATTGTTTTTAACAATAGAAATGATGGAAACCGGTGAAGTAACCATCATCACGCTCGTTCCTTGTTGTTTCGGTCCAAATGAACTGTATGAAACGGAACGGGTCGTTTCAAGCCTGCGTGTTAGGTAAATGTATCATCACACTATTCCACTATTTCAAATGCGTAAACAACCGGGTTATCAAAGTTTTCGTCAAGCGAAGATATATCGATTGATTTGATTCTTAATTTGATCCCCAATGCTTTTTGGAGTTCATACAAGCGTCCGCCTGCGCAGCTTTCAAAATACAATTCAACCGGCGGCAGAGGAATTGATTTTCCTTGGTCTCGCTTGACTTTATGATACCTGTGTGCGCAGGTAAAAGTGACGGCGATCGTATTATCATCGTTCAAAATCGCTTTTCTATTATACATATTAACGAATAGCTCCAATTTTTCTGCAAGCGTTTTGTCGGCGTGTTCAAGCGCAAAGGCTTTGCGTTCTTTGTCGCGCCCCGTACCCTTGCAACCGCCGTTTTGCGCATATAAGCGAAAACGTTGTTCTTTTGTAAGATGCTTTTCCATTGCTTCAATAAATTCTTTGTCACAATACCCGGAATTGGGTGCGCCCAAGTCGTTGTGTTTTTGTAGAATGCCTTCAAATATAGGGATGACATCTTCGGATATCCCCATTTGTTTTTTCTGCATTGCGTATAACATGGTTTTCATGTTCAACCTCCGTATGCTTTCAATTTAATGGGAATATATCTTTGGAGCTGATGATAACCAAGCCCCCGTTTGATTTCATCGTCTTCATTTTCATTTAAGTAGGGCATGTTTCCCAAAACATCACGTTGATTGTCCCATTCAAAATTTGTATTGTCCAGCCATGTAGTAATCTTGGCTTCAACTTTTTCAATGCTTTCGTCGTCGTCATTGATGCTTACCGCCATCGCGTATAGGCCACCTTCAAAATCTATGACTTCATAGGGAGAAGTGTCCATTTTTGTTGCGCAATCATGCACGGTATATAACCAACGAAAGTTACCGTCATTATGCCGGCATAAAAAATCGGCACAATCAAATATTATCTCTTTCTTTAATTGCGTTTGGTTTTCCATCCAACCCATGAGGTTGTTTTCATTACTGAACAATTCCCATATCGGTTGATACGCAGATACGATTGCTTTGCATTTCGGCAGCCTTACAACCATGATATCCGGGATTTTTTTGTCCAACTTGTCCGTTATATCAATCAAACGGTTTATATTTGAAGGTTTTCCGATGTAATCTACATTTGCCACATGGGTTTCGATCTTCTTTGCTTTACCATAAAGCAGCTTGACATTGGTATCGTCAGTAAAATCCATTTGCTCGATTTCACGGATAAAGTCCAGCACGATGTTTTTTAATTCATGCAAAAGCGCAACTTCGTCATCTATATTTTGTACTTTCTTGTTTAATATATCCAAGACAACGCCGGAACCCGTGGTGTTGAAAATACGTTGAATGTCCTTGATGCTGATGTTTAACTTGCGCAGGATTAAAATTTGTTCCAACCGTATTACAGCCGCTTCGTCGTATAAACGATAAGCGTAATCGTCTGTGCGGGAGCCGGTGATTAACCCCATGTCCTCGTAATATCGTAAGGTGCGTGCGGTTATGTCGTATCGCGCGGATAAGTCCTTGATTTTGATTAAATTGCTCATCATCATTCTCCTTTTTTGATTTGAATAAAGCATAAAGGCTTCCGCAAAGGCAGAGTCAAGAGGAAATGTTGCAGCACAATTGTTTTATCACAACGCGAATGATATTATCATCAATATTACATAAAAATGCCAAACGGCAGGTTTGGGGGATGTGTATGCCAAACGTATTAATCACAGGCGCAGACAGGGGTTTGGGTCTTTCTTTGTGTAAAGAATACCTGCAACGCGGGTACACGGTGTTTGCAGGCAAGTTTATGGCGGATTATACATTGTTAGAGGATTTGCGGGCGCAGAACGAACGGCTTCATATTATATGGCTGGATGTGGGCGAATCGGCGAGTATTGAAAATGCCGTGCAAATGATTGAGCGCACGGTGGGTACGCTGGATGCGTTTATTTCCAATGCGGCACTGATGGGGCGCACCAAGTGTGATTTGTACGACCCGCCCATGGAAGTGGAGCGCGCGTGGGATTCGTTCCGCGTGAATGCGTTGGGGCCGCTGTTGCTGACGGAGAAATTGCTGCCGTTAATGGAGAAATCGCCGATGAAGCGGCTGTGCTATGTATCCAGCGAAGTGGCGTGTATTGCATTGATGAAGTACCGATGTGACGAGCCGTTCCCGTACCCCATGAGCAAGGCAGGGATGCAAATGGGCGTGCGGATGATGCACAATGAATTGTACGAGCGGGGGTATATGTTCCGCTTGTTCCACCCCGGATGGATGAAATTTCGCAATGCAGATGGATCGCTGACCGAAATAGCCATGTATGACCCCGATGACATCGGTGCGATTGCGGCACGGTATTTTGAAAAGGATTTGTATGATGAGCATCGCTTGGTGATGGTGGATTTTAACGGATACGAGTGGCCCTTTTAGAAGATGATTCCTTCAAAGGAGGAAATATGCAGACGATTTTATTCAGCGCATTGCCGACCGATTTTGAGCGAAAATTGGCCGGTATATTCGCGAAAGAAGATTTTCGCGTAGTGGTCGCAGAGGGTGACGAGGGTTGGCAAACCCTGCAACCTGGCGAAGCAGTGGACATTTTTATCGACACAACGGACGTGCGCTTGCCCGAAGATGGTTTCACGCTGCTGGACGGTGTCCGCGCTGATGTTATCGAGCGTACCTTCCGCAAAAATGTTTTGCATTCCATGCAGCTGCTGGAGAAATATTTGCCCAACCTGGACGCGGGGCAGGGGAAGCGTTTGTGTTGGTTGTCCGACGCGAACGCATCGTTGAATGCCACGCGGGATACGCAGGGCTACGGTTACAACATGGCCAAGGCTGCGCTGCATCAGTTCATCCAAAAGGTAAGCAACAAGTTAACGCCGCGCGGGTACAGCTTCCGAGTGTTTGACCCACTAAGGGAAGAGGTATCGCCCGAAGCCGCCGCCGGTGCGGCATTCCACTACATCACCCGTCGTCGCGGCACCGAAAACCACGACCCCCGCCGCGATGACGAAAATAATCTGACCCTGTACGATGCTCAAGGGAGGGCACACCCATGGTAAAAATTAATTTTACGGAAAATCCCATCGACATCCCCAACCCCGACCGTGGGGCGTATCGCGGGCGTTGGCAATTTTGTGACACGCCGTTCGGCATCACGCCCGAAGTGGATCACCGTGTACCCGTGGACGCGCAAAGCGTGCTGTACCACGGTAGGCAAATGCCGCCCGTGGAAGGCGATGATATCGAACTAACGCAATTCTTCAACGGCGAGGGGCAACGCGCCAACCGCCCCGACCCCTATATGGGCGGCACGGGCGTGGCAGCCATGCCGAGTATTGCGTTTATGGCGTTTGATTTGGTTAATTTTTCGTCCAATGCATTTTTGAGTGCGTCGGATGCGTTTGCGTTTCAAAAAGACGAGCAGTTTATTAATGAAGAAACGGGAACGCCGCGCACAGGCAAGACCATGCCAATGACCCCCTACGCGCTGGACTACATCCGTGGCCTGATGCAAACCGTGCGCGACGGCGATGGCGTGGCGTTGGTGAAGTTCTCCTACGACGGCAACGGCTTTAATTACATCGAGCCGTTCAAATATCCGCACCTAACACTTACCGAAGGTCTCATCCACGGCCCCGAACCGGAAGGCCTGTGCGACGTACCCGGCCACACAGACAAAACGTGGATCGAATACCACATCCACCAACTCGCGCCCATTTTCCGCGAATTCGAAGATATCATCATGTGCGTAAAAACAGGCATGATTGGCGCATGGGGCGAGCAGCATTCATCGCCCATGTCGCAAGACCCTGCCGTGTACAAGATGCTGCTGGACGCGTACTTGGCAGCGGTGCCTGCGTCGCGGTCGTTGTTGACGCACGCGGGTGGATTCCTTGCATGGTACAACGCCACCTACGCCACGAATTACACCTTCCACAATATCGACAACCTACCCGTGCCGCCGCCCAACTCGCCCGAAGCGCGGTTCGGCTTTTTCAATGACAGCTATGCGGCAGGTGGAGCAGATGCATCGGATAACGGTTCATTGTCGGAAGGTGCACCCATGTTGGTAGCCGCCGAAAGCGACCCCGGCTACGACCGCGACCGTATCCTAACGTGGATTCACAAACAAAATAACTTCCTGCAAGGCGAAGGCGGCTTACAACCCAATGAATACTCAATTATGCCCAACGCCATCGCAGAAGCGCGCCGCCTGCGCACCACCGCGCTCAACATGCGGCATGGTATGTATCCCACTTGGCAAAAATTCACCATCACCGAAGCAATCGATCCCGTATACGCAGGACGCAACGGCCTTGAATTCTTCCGCGATCGCATGGGTTATCGCTTAGTCCTGCGCGCCGCACAAAACAACCCGCAAACCGAAGCCACAACCGGCAAGCTCGAATTCAAAGGTGCCGTGCAAAACGTAGGCTTCGGCAACGTCATCAACCGCAAGCAAGTAACCGTGCTCCTGCAAGCAGAAGCCGCAAACGATGCCGTTGATGCCGCGGGCGTAGCAAGCATCCGCCCGATTTTTTCCGAAGCCACCACCCTCG
The DNA here is from genome assembly GCA_009781755.1 of Defluviitaleaceae bacterium. Taxonomy (GTDB): domain Bacteria; phylum Bacillota; class Clostridia; order Lachnospirales; family WQUN01; genus WQRX01. The sequence goes on from WQVD01000040.1 coordinate 19,451, forward strand.
ATGCCCGCGATTGGCGCACAGCTGATGACGGCAACATCCATCCCAACAACACATCGGCATGGCGAAATTTTGAATTTGCACTGCCGCTGTCCGCGTTCGGCGATGTACCCGCAGGCGTATACAATGTTTATTTGAAAATCAATGACCCGCTTGAAAAAAGCGTAAACAGACGCAGTATCCAATTTGCTAACCATGGTATTTGGAATGCGGAGTTGGGCGCGAATTTGGTGGGGCAGATCGAAGTGGTGGGATGTAAATAACATCATGAATGATAGGGGAGCGATTTTAAATGAAAATGGTAAAATTGTTTAAAACAGACTTAACCGTATCAAACATCTGCCTTGGAGCAGCAAACTTTGGCTCCGGGTTGGACGAGGCTCAAGCCTTTGAAATACTGGATTCTTTCGCAAAGGCAGGTGGCAATTTTATCGACACAGCCAATGTTTATTGTAAATGGATTCCCGGTGCGGGCAACTCCAGCGAAGTTTTTATAGGGAATTGGCTGCGCACCCGAAATGCGCACAAAACGATGATAGTGGCCACTAAAGGCGCGCATCCTCTTTTAAATGACATGGCAACCCCAAGAGTTAACGCCGGCGCAATCAAGGAAGACCTAGCCGAAAGCAGGAAAGCGCTGGGGCTGGATGTAATCGATTTTTATTGGTTGCACAGAGACGATGAAAGCCGGCCAATAGAAGCGATCATCGACACAATGGAAGGCTTTGTTGCTGCAGGAGATATCCGCTATTACGGTGCTTCCAACTTTAAATTACACCGAATGGAAGGCGCATGGGAATATTGCCGAAAACATAACATACAAGGTTTTTCCGGTGTGCAAAATCAATGGGCACTTGCCGCACCGGACCCTAATGCACCAAAATACGGCGATCCTACAATGATACAAAACGACGATGCATTTTACGATTGGCATGTTAAAACCCGTATGCCGGCAGTGCCATATTCCTCTACTGCTGCAGGTTTTTTCTATAAAATCCATCAAATGAATCCACAGATAGACAATGATGGCAATGTAACGCAACAGGAGAAAGAGCGTTTGTCGCAAAAAGTGCATCCGGATTATCTTGTCCGGCGGAATTTTGTTATTTACAAAAAATTAGCCCGTATGTCGGCGGAGATAAATATTGATATCCATCAATTATCTCTGGCTTATTTTTTCAGTTTGCCTTTTGATGCAGTGCCAATAACGGGTGTGCGCAATGTAACGCAGTTGCAAGGTATGGTGGAAGCCAGTTATGTAAAGTTGCCGGAGGCTGTATTTTAAACGCTGTCAAAATCCACAAATAAAAAATCCTCACTCCCATTCCCTTAGTCAAATTGCTATGTTATACTGCCAATTAGTGGGCATGGCCCCGTCAAATTGCACTATTCGTGCATCTTCCGGAGGGATTTTATGCAATATGGGCATTTCGATGACAAGGCACGGGAATATGTCATAACCAAACCCAACACGCCCGCACCTTGGGCCAATTACTTAGGTTCGCCGGAATACGGCGCCATTATCACCAACCATGCAGGCGGCTACAGCTTTGTCAAAAGCGGTGCGGCGGGGCGCATCTTGCGTTATCGCTTCAATGAGCAGGACAAGCCGGGTCGCTATATTTATATGCGCGACGATGTGGACGGCGATTATTGGAGTGCGTCGTGGCAGCCGGTGGCCAAGCCGCTGGACGTATACAAGAATGAATGTCGCCACGGCACGGGCTATACATCCATCGCTTCCGAATATAAGGGCATTAAAACAGTGGCCGATTATTACGTGCCGCACAACGAAACGCACGAAGTCTGGCACGTGACCGTCACGAACCAATCGGACAAAGTGCGCAATTTGTCCGCGTTCGGTTATGCGGAATTTACCAATGATTCGCACTATGAGCAGGACACGGTCAACTTGCAATACACGCAGTACATCACGCGCACGTATTATCAAGATAATTTTATCAAGCAAACCATCAACAAGAATTTCCAAGCGTTTTACAAATACGATGCCAAAACACGATTTTTTGGGCTGGCGGGCGCGGATGTCAAGAGTTATTGCGGCGACCGCGAGCATTTCTTGGCGGATTATTCCGATTATGGCAACCCGATGGGCGTGGTGCAAGGCAAATTAAATAACGCGCTCAATTATTGCGGCAACTCGTGCGCAGCGCTGCATACCGCATTCGCGTTGCAACCCGGCGAAAGCAAGTCCTTCTCGTTTGTATTTGGCGAAAAGAAGGAATCACACTTCCGCGCGATATTGGCACGTTATGCCAACCAAAGCGTTCCCGCGCAAGAAATTGATGTGTTGAAAAATTACTGGCACCGCAAATTTGAAAACTTGACCGTTGATACGCCCAACCCGCACTTCAACTCGATGATCAATATGTGGAATGCGTACAACTGTTTCATCACGTTTTATTGGTCGCGTGCGGCGTCACTGTCTTATTGCGGCCAGCGCAACGGCTACGGCTACCGCGATACGGTGCAGGATATCCAAGGCATTATCCACCTGGACCCCGCCGAAGCACGGGAGAAAATCATCTTCATGATTTCTGCACAAGTACATCATGGTGCGGGCTTGCCGCTGGTGCGCTACACGCACAACCCCGGCCACGAGGACACGCCCGACCAAGCCAGCTACCGCGAAACCACTGGGCACCCGTCTTACCGCGCCGACGACATGATGTGGGTGTTCCCCACCGTTTGGAAATACATCGGCGAAACAGGTGACATGGGCATCCTCGACCAAGTCGTGCCCTACGCGGACAAAAACGAGGACACCGTCTACGACCACCTCCGTAAAGCCATCGAATTTACAGAAAATCACTTAGGCATCCACGGCCTGCCCGCCGGCCTCCACGCCGATTGGAACGACTGCCTGCGCATGGGCGCACAAGGCGTTAGCGTTTTCGTCGCGCTTCAATTTTATTACGCACTGGAAATCATGGTGCGCTTGGCGCAACGCCGCAATGCCGACCCCGCCGAATACATCGCCAAAAAAGAACACTACGGCCGCATCATCGAAGAAAAATGCTGGGCGGGTGACCGCTTTGTGCGCGGCATCACGGAAAACGACGTAGTCATCGGCGCACCCGCCGACCCGGAAGCCAACATATGGCTCAACCCGCAATCGTGGGCGGTCATCTCCGGCTTCGCCGACCAAGCGCGCGGCGAAACCATTCTTAACACCGTCAACGAACGGCTCAACACACCCTACGGTGTGCGCATTATGGATCCGTCCTACGTCAATCACGCATTTGAAGGCGCACTGGCGTTGCTGTTTAATCCATCGACCAAGGAGAACGGCGGTATCTTCCAACACACACAAGGCTGGATTATTTTGGCTGAAGCGTTGTTGGGGCGCGGCAACCGCGCGTTCGAGTATTACCTCGAATCCTGCCCCGCCGCCCAAAACGACATTGCTGATATCCGCAAGCTCGAACCCTACGTCTACGGCCAATTCACCGAATCCATCGACAGCCCCAACGAAGGTCGTAGCCAC
>WQVD01000041.1 GCA_009781755.1 Defluviitaleaceae bacterium
CCAACGTAAGCCGCATCTAAGGCTTTGGATTGAGTGATTCACGATTTTGTGTCAATCCACGCCGGATAAGATATTATTAGTGAATCCTGCCCCCATCGCTTCGGCGATGGGGGCTTTTTCATTACATAGCAAAAATATATAAGGTGGGTCACCCGTGTTGCAAAAGCCCGAACGCCCCAATAAACAAGCCGTTAAAGCAACGATCGCAACCATTTCCTTGTTGGAAAAAGAATTGCGCAATATTTCCGTAAGCGATGCGGATCTGAAATATGCGGTATCTTTAAAGTCAAAGGAAATGCGCCAATGCGCGGCGCATGCCGAATTGGCGATGATGGATGTAGATGTGCTTAACGCAGACAAACAAGGCATCCGCGTATCCGCATTAAAACGAGCGGGCATTAATAATATCGCGCAACTCTACGACATGTCCGTGTTTTCGATAACGGCAATTAACGGCATCGGTGAACAAACCGCCAAAAAAATTAAGAACATTGTAAATAAATTACACAGCGCAATCCTGCCGATGGCTAAGATTCAAATTAACCTACATAACAAGACAACGAGCCAAGATACGGTTATACAGTGTTTGTATATCCTATTGAACGGCGCAGAAGTCCGCACGCGAGCCAATCATATATTATCCCGTGACGCGAACGTAAAAAATTTATTAAAAACAGCAAAACCCGCATCCGGAGCGATACGGTGGTTTTTTACGTCCTCGGTTAAAAAAGCTGCGTCCATACAAGCATACCAACACTTGGAAACTTTGGATCGGGGCGTATTTAAGCAGGATGCGCGGGCGTGTATTGATTCATACAAGACGATTTTCCAACAAAGCTTGACGGACGCATACCGCGATTTTGAAAATAACGCGGCTTCGTATTACACGTTGCTTGCCAATTTGAGCCTGAACGCAATACGATCGCAAAGTGCGGGCTTGCCCGATGATCTGGTTTTTGCCGTGGAACAATACCCGTTAGATTTGACATACATGAAAACCGTTTTGCGTTGCTATCAGGATTTCGGCGCAAAGTACATATTGCATCAACGAAAAGTATTGCTGGGTGATGAAATGGGGCTGGGCAAAACCATCCAAGCCCTTGCCGCCATTGCGGATTTGAAAAGCAAGGGGGCGACTCATTTCTTGGTGGTGTGCCCCGCCGGTGTGTTAATTAATTGGGAACGCGAATCCATAAAACACACGAATATCCCTGCGGTGGTCATCCACGGGGCGGATAGGGATTTGCGGTTTTCGCGGTGGAAAATTGAAGGCGGCATCGGGATTACTAATTATGAAAGCTTGGTACGGTTGGCCGACACCATGGATATTAATTTCGCCATCCTCGTGGTGGACGAAGCCCACCTTGTTAAGAACCCCGAGGCACAACGCACCCAAGCCATCCTGCGCACTTCGGTACGGGCCGGGCATATATTGTTCATGACGGGTACACCATTGGAAAACCGCGTCGAGGAAATGTGTTTTCTCGTGGATTGCCTGCGCCCGGATATTGCGGATAAATTATCCACCATGAAAACGCTGAGCGCGACGCAAAGCTTTAAAGATGAATTGACACCGGTATATTTGCGGCGCGTGCGTGACGATGTGCTTACCGAATTGCCCGATTTGATCGAGAGCGAGGATTGGCTGGAACCGGGCGACGCAGAATTTGCCGCGTACTACGATGCGGTTATTGCGGGTAATTTTATGGCGATGCGCCGTGTATCGTGGAATGTGGATACAGCGCAGTCATCCAAAGCGGCACGGTTATTGGAACTTTGCGATGAAGCACGGGAGGAAGGGCGCAAAGTGATTGTGTTCTCCTTCTTCCGCGATACGCTCGATAAGGTATGCGCACTGTTGGGCAATCGTGCCCTGCCGCCGATAACGGGCAATGTATCCACCGCCGCACGGCAACAAACCGTTGACGCGTTTACCGAATCTACAAACGCGAAGGTACTGGTGGCACAAGTGCAAGCGGGTGGCGTGGGGTTAAACATCCAAGCCGCAAGCGTCGTTATTTTTTGCGAACCGCAGATAAAACCTTCGCTTGAATCGCAGGCGATATCGCGTGCGTATCGCATGGGGCAAGTACGTAATGTACACGTTCATCGGCTTTTGTGCGCCAACACGGTTGACGAATCCATGATGCGCATGTTACAAGGCAAACAAGCAGAATTTAAAACCTACGCGGACGAATCCGTCATCGGCATCGAAAGCCAAAAAGAACAATCCGAAAATGATTGGATACGAGAAATCGTGGCACGGGAAAAAGAGCGGATAACCAATCGGGAGGCAAATAGATGAAATTTATTGTAATTGAAGGCATAGACGGCTCGGGCAAGTCCACGCAAGTACGCTTGTTGGCGCAGCGGTTGGAAAAAATGGGATTGCCACACATGATAACGCGGCAGCCCAGCGACAACGCCGTGGGCAAAGTCATGCGCGCCGCCACCGACGCGAAGCTACCGTTGGAAAACGAAACCATGGCACTACTGGTCGCCGCCGACCGTTACCAGCACGTACATCACGAAATCATCCCCGCATTAAACGCAGGCAAAACGGTGATTTGCGACCGCTATTATTATTCGAGCTTCGCGTTTCAAGGGATTGACGCGGATGCTTTCGCGCGGGTGGAGGCGTATAACGCGTTGGTGATGGCACACAACAAGCCCGACATCACGTTCTTTTTGGATACAATGCCCGAAGAATGCATCCGCCGCATCCATGCCCACCGCACCGACAGTGATTACAGCGGCTTGTATGACAGCGTAGTGCAACTCACCGCCATCCGCGAACGGTATATGGCCATTTTTGACCAATTGCAAAATGAAGAACGCTTCGTATTCTTGAACGGCAATGAAGACGAAGCGATTATCGCGGAGAAAATAGTTGCTACGCTTCATTTGGAAAAATAAATCCGAGGCGTAATCACGCAGCCCGGTGAATAAATCCATCACATTCGCGCACAATATCCAAGAAGCTGTGTTCATAGACGGCAATGGTGACATGGCGCGACAATTTCACGACAATTGAGGAGGTATTGAAGCGGCTTGCCGAGGGGCAAGCAAGGAAATGCCGACGAAAAATGGCGGGGAATTGACCGTCATGACGCCGTTGACGGTTATGAACACAGCTTCTAAAACGCATGGGCTTTGGCGCATTTATCCGCCGCCCATTATTTTTGGAGGCGCGTGTTATGAAAATTTTAAAATATATGTTAACTTCAATGATTTTGGCCGGGGGGTTGGCGTTTGTACTTGCCCAACCGGCCTTTGCTATGCCTTTGGATAGGCGCGTCGTGGTAGTAGATGCAGGGCACGGCGGGCGCGACCCCGGCATGGTCAGCGGCAAAGTGGACGAAAAGGATATCAACTTGCAAATCGCCCTCAAGTTGCAAGCGCATCTTGAATTGGGTGGCGCAACCGTCATCATGACCCGCATTGACGATTCCGGCCTGTCCAAGTCCAAGTCGGGCGATATGGCTACCCGCCGATTAATTGCCAACACCGCCGAGGCAGACATTTTTGTGTCTATTCATCAAAATGCCTACAGCTCCGGCAGCGTGCGCGGCGCACAGACTTTTTATTTCGATGAATCCAACAATTCGCAAAAATTGGCCGAGGCGATCCAGCACCAACTCGTCACTTTTGCCAACCCTTCCAACAAGTTTAAAGCACGCGCCAATACCAATTATTACGTGCTCAAACAAACCGAAATGCCCGCCGTCCTCGTAGAATGCGGCTTCCTAACCAACGCCGGCGAAAAAGCCAAATTGCTAACCGACGCGTACCAAGAAAAAATCGCGTGGGCCATTTACATGGGCATCGTGGATTATTTCCACACCGCAGACCCACAGGAAGCACCCGAAGTCGAATAATATGTAACCGGTACAAAATATTTCAATGTAATCAAGCTGTTATAATGTTGCGACATTGTGGCGGCTTTTTTGTTTATGCAAGCAAGGGTTGCGGATGTTCAAGGCTTAATATATGGATTGCAACCGCACGATGCGCGATAATTAACGCATCAAATCGGGAAAGAAAAATTCCGCCAACGCGGAATTACCCCGTTCACATTCGCGGGTGAGGCGTTCCGCGATTGTGAACTATTAATAGGAGGTCATCGATATGATGCTGGGTAACAAAATTTACCAACTGAGAAAAGGCAAGGGATACTCTCAAGAGGAGCTGGCGGCGCAATTGACCGTTTCCAGACAGGCGATTTCGAAATGGGAGTTGGGGGAGTCGATTCCCGATGTGGAAAATCTTGTACAGCTGGGCAAGTTGTTTCAAGTATCCATCGATTATTTGTTGAACGAATCCATGGAAAATGCCGCTTCCGCTCCGCAAACAAACCACGAAGCTGAAAATACCAAAAATAAAACGCAAGCAATGTTATTCGGCTTTTTTCTTGTTCCTGTGATGGCATTAATCTTGTCCACCGTTATTTGGAAGCAGAATTGGCAAAACCGCGATACCGTGATGACATTATGCTTCTTGGTCATCCTAGCAGTTTGCTTTTGCGTTGAATATTTTTACTTGTCAAACTTGCCGTGCAAGACGCAAAGGATGCGGGCGCGATTACACATTTATTCCATCGGCAACTGGTTTATATTGCCCATACCCATTTGGGCGGTAGTGCATCAAGCGACGCTCCAATTTCCGCGCCCGTTTTTGTATGGCATGCAGTACTTGCGCTTTTTGGCGATTTATGGTGTTGTGGCGGTGGCTGCAACCCTCATCTTGCAATTGATTAGATGGCGAATTAAATAACCGTCGATGGGTTGGGCGGCCGCAATTGGGTGGCAAGGAACGCACCGTTGAATTTGAAAATATGTTATACTGACCGCACGCGCCCGTAGCTCAGGGGATAGAGCATCCGCCTCCTAAGCGGAGGGTCGCAGGTTCGATTCCTGCCGGGCGCGGTTGTACATAATGATTTAACGAGGTGCACCTATGATGAAACCGGATGGGATTAATGCATCGAAACGTTTTACGTTTAATGTCAAAAATATCGACAAAGGCGAAGCGATAAAATCACTTGCCAAATCGGTACTTCATTTTGCATTCTTAAAAAATGCATCGGCAAGCGTTAATGACTTGAGTAAATTTTTAGAAGCGTTGGGAGCCAACCCGGCAATCGACAGGTTGGCATATCGGCTATACATAACAGCGATGGAGGATGCCATCGCAAACACAATAAAACAAATAGGCACACCCGTCACCGACAAAGATGATGAAAATCTGGCCCGTGCTCTAGATCAATTACCGGAAACCTTTTGGTTTGATAAAAAGTCCATTGATGAACCGGCCGATAGTCAATTTTACAAAGATATGGAAAATTGCTTGATTGATGTCTTGGGCGACGATAAAAAAGACAAGGGATTTGTGCGCAATACGTTGCGATATTTCTTTGTGGAAGCATTACAAGCCGAGTGGCGTAACAAGACGGCGGAATATCAAAAACTCGATGACTATTTTAACACCCCTTTTGATGAAGCTAGGGCGAAAGAAGAATGTTGGATAAATTACGCAAACACATTAAATGAAAGGGTAAGCGCTTCGATTTATAATGAATGTTATGGGTTGAAGGATATTTACGTACCGCTGAACGTATATTGCACGGACGAAAACAACCAAACAAAACATGGCCGCGAATCAGAAGAAACAACACGCTACGTGCACGACCTTGATACATTACTAAACGACTGGCTCAACAACGTAACGAGCAACGACGCCTATCGCATCATCAGTGGAGAACCGGGCAGCGGCAAGTCAACCGTTGCAAAAATGTTTGCGGCTAACCGTATCAATGATATGCACTTGGTATATGTACCGCTCGACGTGTTGGATTTGCGCGTCGGCTTTAAAGAGGCGTTTGAAACGTTTCTTCGGGTTGAAAAACTTCCGACGGATTTATTAGACAAAGACCAAAATTTATTGATTATTTTGGATGGCCTTGATGAATTAACCGAACAAAAGCATGCCGCCGCTAGAACTGCACGCGATTTTGTTCATAATGTAATGCGGGCAGTGGATACCATAAACAATCGGGAAATGTACATACGTGTACTTTTTACCGGCCGCATACCGGCGGTACAAGAAGCGGAAGGATTGTTCAACGACCGCACGGCTCAAATATTGCACTTATTACCGTATCATGGTAATGGTTCGGATTCATATGCGGAAAAAAATTATCAGTACTCCCATAAAAAATTAAAAAAAGATAAGCGACTTTTTTGGTGGGAACGTTATGCCCAAGCCACAAATAAACCAATAGAGATGCCGAAAGCGTTATTGGATGAATCAATAGACCACTTAACATCATCCCCATTGCTTTTACATTTGGTGGCGTTACATTATGACAAGGAAGGCAATGTACCCGAAAACAAGGCAGAATTATATTCGAAATTGTTAGAAGGTGTTTTTCGCCGCGCACCAAAGGATACAAAAGAAAAACGTCATCCCATTAACCGCTTTACAGAAATAACAGAGTACATGGATGCATTATCAGACGTGGCGATGGCTATGTGGCATAATACCGGGCGCAAGGTATCGCTTGCGACGGCAGCAGAATATTGCAAAGAAAATGGTCGGGAAACATTATTACAAAATTTATCCGCAACTGCGAAAGCCGACGATGGTATAACTAATGTATTTATGATGTTTTATGGCCGCAGGGTAGACTATGTTGATGGTAATGCAACGTTCGAATTCACCCACAAGAGTTTTGGTGAATATTTAATTGCCCGTAGAATTGTTGAAACGCTTAAAACGATAGCAAATGATTTAACAAGCGGTAACAAGCATTACAATATCGAAGATGCCTTGATGACATGGACAAAAATATGCGGGCAAACCACATTGGACATGGACATCGCAGATTTAATACGCGACCATGTGGCGTACATTGCGGATAAAGAAAAAGCAGGCGCATGGCAAAATGTGCTTTGTCAATTAATTAGTTATGTAACCAAAGAAGGCATGCCTTTTGGCAAAGAACGGCCTGCGACTTTAAAAGAAGAACAGCGCATTGCCCGCAATAGTGAAATTGCTTTGTTGGTGGCGCATAGTGCTTGTGCACGGGTGACGGATGAAGTGCTTAAAATTGATTGGGAAGATGAATACGCAGCGTCAACATGGATTAAATGGTTACAAGCCAATCAACCTTTCAGTAGGGACATTGCGATTGTTAATCAGCATTTAAATCACCTTAATTTAAATAATTGTATCTTCCGTTATATTGATTTGGGTAACGGTGATTTTACATGTACCTGTTTTACACATGGTGATAGCGCCCTTGATTTTTCCCATGCTGATTTTTTTGAATCAAATTTTCATAAAACACATTTTTGTAATGTTGAATTTCATTCATCCCATATTGGCATGTCATATTTTAATGATGTGATATTTGATAATGTATTTTTTTATGACGCAAACATTTATGACACTACATTTGATAATACCGATTTATCTGATGTTTTAATTGAAGCCTCTAAGCTGCATAATGTATTGATTCCTGATTATAATATATATTTAAATAACACAATAATTGTTTCAGACGATACTGAAATAAATATTGGAAATAATATTTCATCCCCCCACCCCGGAGGCCACCCATGAAAATCATCCCCCCAACATTCGAAATCCTAGGTAACCCCAACGGTGCGGAAATGCTGCGCAGCATTGAACGTGCGGGGCGCACTTGTTACAAGTCGGAGGACTTGATTACCGACGACAGCGCAGCGGCGTTTGTGCGGCGGATATTAAAGCGCGGGCATGAGTCGGTGATTGAGCATGCGGTGCTTTCGGTCAAGATTATTTGTGACCGGGGTGTTACGCATGAAATTGTACGGCATCGATTGGCGAGTTATAGCCAGGAGTCTACGCGTTATTGCAATTATGCGAAGGATAAGTTTGGCAATGAGTTGACGTTTATTCGACCGTTTTTTTGGGATGAGGACGATGCGAAGTATGCCTTATGGTGCGAGATTATGCAGGGCATAGAGGATGCGTATATGAAGATGCTGGCGTTGGGTGCCGCGCCGGAGGAGGCGCGGTCGATTTTGCCCAACAGTTTGAAGACGGAGATTATTGTGACCATGAACTTGCGGTCGTGGCGGCATTTCTTCCGATTGCGGACGGACAAGGCATCGCATCCGCAGATGCGCGAGGTGGCGCGGCCGCTGTTGGATGCGTTTAAGGCGTTGTTGCCGGTGCTGTTTGACGATATTGTTGTAAAGGCATGATTTTGCGCGTTGCGCGTTATACCGTGGCCCTTGCCCTGTTTATTGGGGGCATGGGTCTTTTGATTCCGTTCGGATATTTGGCGGTTTGGGGCGCGCGGACGTTGTTTCCGGTGACTTCGCGGCGGGCGGTTACGCGGCAGGTGCGGGCGGATTTCGCGTATGCGCTGCCGCATTTGGAAACATTGCGCTTGGGGCAATTTTCTTATTACAGAACGAGATTGTCGTTCGGCTTTGATGGAGAAATGGGTGCCTCCCAAATCAATCCCGCTGAAAGTCACCATCGGAATTGGTCTTATTTGCGAGATAATGCTGATTGGCACACTTTGCCGTGGCTGCCGCCGGAGGAGATCGCCGCCATTGATTTTTTGTTTTTTTCACCATATTTGCAACGGTCGTTCGTCTTGCTTTCGTATGATGATGGGGCGTTTGTTGCAAGTGCGGATCGTTCTTGGGTAGGGGTGTCTGTTGTGTATGCTTATGCGAATTATCGTCCATGGCGCAGCACCATTCGCTTGGACGAGGATTTGCCGAGTGGGTATCGGTTGATTGTTTATCACGATTCGATAACGGTATTTTTCAGACGGTTTTGGGGCGCGATTGGTTTAATCTTCACTTTGTTGGGCGCAACGATGTTTATAAACGGCATTTTTGTTTTTCGCCGCTTAATAAAAAATAATCATCAACTGACTTTAACAAATCCGCCGCCGGAGTGAAATTGTAACCGTTATATTCCGCTGTACATAAAAAAATTGCCGGATGATTTCCGGCAATTTTTATTTGGGCGAATTTTGGAGCTTGCGCTGTGCGATGTGGACGATGGCTTGTGTGGGATTGGGGTAGGTTAACCGACTTGGCAGCGCATCAAAGAGGGCGACTTTTTCCATTTCGCTGTGCGGGGGCAGGTCGCCTATTTCATGCACGATGGTGAAAAAGACTTGGCCGTTGCCGGTAATGCCTCGACCGTTGAATTCGCTGGTTACGCAGTAGTCGCAGAGCGGTTCCAAGTCGAATCGGGTTGCGCCGGATTCTTCGTAGAGTTCGCGTTCGGCGGCTTGTTGGGGCGTTTCGCCGGGGCCGATATGACCTGCCGGGTGTTCCCATGTGTCGCGGTTTTTGTGCTTGCAAAAAATCCATTTTCCGTTATGCACTGCCAAAACATCCGCGTATATGTAATCCTGTAACGAGCCGAACGGCGAAACCGTACATTGCATCGCGCACCTCCGATAAGCATAATGCATGCACTGTATCATAAGCACTTGAATAACCACCCACACCCATGCACATAATAACCATGCGTATGCCCCGGCTTTTATTGCGGCATCCGTGAGACATTGAAAAATGGGAGGTTTTTAGATGCACCAAATTTTTTCAATCTTATTTTCGATGATGCTGGCCGCGCATCCCTTGGTGGCCGAGCCCGAACGTGAGCCGCCCACCGAGCCGCCCCCCGCGCGGCTGTTCATATCCAATGAAGCACGCTACGCCATCCAACGCGGCTGGCTGGCCGGTGACGACTACGACGAAACGAAAATCGCCACCCATTTGGAGGCAATTACCATGCTCATGTATATGGCAGGCTTGGAACCCGACACGCCCCTAACAAGGCAAGATTTTGTAACTTATTTAGGTTATCTGTTCCCCCATTTACCCGATGAAGACATGTTCGAAGGGGTTTTGACGCTGCATGCGACGAGCGGCAGCGGCTTAGAACCCGAACGCCCGGTGACGCTGGCCGAAATGGCACGCGTAGCGTATCGGCTGCGGGGGGTGGGCGTAGTGGCCGGGGAAAGTAGCCAAGGCGGCCAAGGTCAAGACCCCGGGGACGCTGCCCCGGACCCCGCAAGGGGACGGCAAGCGTCCCCTTGACCCCTTATGTGGGCGACGCCCCCTCTCAATCATGATGAGACTAATTTTTTAAAACCGCGCCACGAAGGGCGCGGTTTTATATTGGACTTGCAAGCATTTTCGGCGGCATCGCAAAGCACAGCGCGGGGTCGAGGGGGAACGCTTCCCCCTCGCGGGTTTGGGCAGCGCCCAAGGTCTTGCCTTTTGACCCTTCCGCCTTAGCCCACAAACAACCGCCGCATTTCTTCTGCGTCCATTGCATCAATAAAACTCCCACCCTCAGCAATCACACTATCAATCAGCCCGCGCTTCTTCTCTTGCAATTCCATGATTTTTTCTTCCAGCGAATCCTTGGCTACAATATTAAAGACCTGCACGGCCTTCTTCTGCCCGAAGCGATGAGCGCGGTCGCTGGCTTGGTCCATGACGGACGGATTCCACCAAGGGTCGTAATGGATGACTACTTCGGCGCCGGTTAGGTTGAGCCCGGTGCCGCCGGCCTTGAGGGAAATGAAGAACACATCGCGCTCGCCGGCGTTGAAGCGGGTGCACATGTCCATGCGCTGTTGGGCGGGGGTGGCACCGTCTAGGTAGAAGTATTGTAGGCTGCGGTCAGCGTCAATGCGTTGGGTGAAACGCGCCAGCATCTTGGTAAATTGCGAGAAGAGAAGCACACGGCGGCCGGATTCGAGGGCGATTTGAATGGTCTCAAGGGCTAGGTCAAATTTGCCTGAGCCGCCGTCGTAGTTGTCGATGAAAAGGGCGGGGTCGCAGCAGATTTGGCGCAGACGGGTCAGTTTGGCTAGGATGCTGATGCGATTTTGATTGAAGGTGTTTGATGTGATCATTTCGTCCAGTGCGCCCACGGCTTCTAATAGATAGGCCTGATAAACGCGTTTTTGCTCAGGCGTCATGGCGGCGGGCAGGGTGGTTTCGGTCTTGGCGGGCAGTTCTTTGAGCACATTGGCCTTGATGCGGCGCAACACGAACGGCGCAATCTGCGCGCGCAAGGCGGCGATGCGCTCGGTGTTGTTGTCGCGCACGATGGGCTGCTCGTACAATTGCGCAAACCGCGACGGCGCATGCAAATACCCCGGCATGATGAAGTCGAAGATGCTCCACAATTCTTGCAGGTTATTCTCGATGGGGGTACCGGTCAGGGCAAAGCGGGTATGCGCTTTTAACGACTTGACACTGCTTGCGGCCACGGTGGCGGGGTTCTTGATGTTTTGCGCCTCGTCGGCCACAAGGTAGGCAAATTGGTGCGGCGCGTAGAAGTCTACATCGCGCTTGAGGGTGTCATAAGTGGTGATGAAGACGTCGGCGGGCGTGTTTTCTAATAAGTCGCGGCGGCGTTCGGGTACCCCGCTGATGATTTGAACGCGCAGTTTGGGCGCAAATTTGGCAAATTCATTCTCCCAGTTATACAAAAGCGACGTGGGTACGACGATGAGCGAGGGATGTTCGAGTGTTTGCCGTTCGCTTTCCAACAGGGTGATGACTTGCAAGGTCTTGCCCAACCCCATGTCATCGGCCAATATCCCGCCGAAACCGTAGTTTGACAGGGTCTTTAACCAGCGGAAGCCCATTTTTTGGTAGTCGCGCAATATCCGCTTCATTCCGTGGGGTACGGGTATGTCCGTCGATTTCAGTTTGTCACAGTCCGTAACCAACTGATTAAATTGCGCGTCGCGGGTCACATCGGGGTTTTGCGCGGTTAGCGTGTCGAGGTACAACGCGCGGTAGGCGGGCAGGGTCACGGTATGGTCTTGCACATCCTTTTTGCCCACGTCCAGCGCATCCAGCATTTGCAAGGGCGAAGCCAGCGCCTCGTCCGACAAATCCATAAACCGCCCGTCGCGCAGGCGTACATATTTTTTGCGCTCGCGGTAGGATTCCAACGCCTCCAGCAAATCGTCAAAGGCAAAATCTTCTTCATCCAGCGTGATGTCCAACAGCCCGCCACGCAGGCGCACGCCCATTTGCATACGCTTGGGGCGGCACGTTTGCGCGGTAACGTCTTCGCTGATGAAGACTTCGGCCAAGGCATGCAATTTGGCCATGCCGCCATCGGGTGCATACAAAAAATGATAAATCGCGTCGTCGTCCTTGAGCAGAAAGTAATCATCGCCGCAGCCCGGATACGGATATTCTTCAAAGCCGCAGGCATTCAAGGTACGCCGCACGGTGTATTCGGCTACATAATCACGCGCATCGGGTGCATCGTCGGCGTTGGTTTGCCCGTAATCAAATTTAATTTGCGCCGATACGCTGCGCTGCGTGCTGTCGGTATCAATGTAAATGCGCGTAATCGGCGGCGCAGTTTGTATCAACGGCACTTCGCCTTCGGTTTGCGTCACCAACCCCATGCGCACCAACACAGGCAACACAATAGTCAAAAACCGCATCCGATTTTCCCCTGCGAATACGATTTCCTGATCATCCGCATCCTTCAACGCGTGCAGCAACCGCACGATGAGCGCACTCTCTGCTGTGGGCAGCCGTGTGATGCCCGCTTCGGTCACCATATAATGGTGTCGCCTGCCTGCCAAGGTAAGGAACGCCGGGTACTCACCCTTTAACACCGTGGTATCTTCGTTGTTCCCACGCCCGTGTGTAATACGAAATGCCAACGCAGGCACCCCCGTGCGCAGCGTTATTTCCGCACGAAAATCCCCGTCGCCTTTCACTTTATCCCCCGCGAAAAGATCAAAAAACGCATCGATGTTGCGCTCGTTGACCGACAGCTCACGTGCCGTCTGCCCCGGCCTGCGCGTGAAGGTATATTGCTTGCTCAACTGCTTACCCACTTCGGTATACAGCGTATTTTCTTCGACAATAAAATCCACAAACCGCCGTGCTGCCTCATCAAACTGCCCGCGCCGATGCGCGAATTCCAACCCCGCGCCATACGACACCACTTCTTCGCGCTTCATGCTTTCTACGAAATGCTCGATATTGCGCATTTGATACATCCGCGCCGTACCCAGCGCGAAGGATACAAAAATACCCCGTCGTTCCAACCGCAACGTAGGCACGATTTGCACCTGCGCACCCAATCCGCTCGATGGCAAGTCCAACCCCGCGTCCACCCCATCGAATACAAGCCGCTCCAGCGCGTCGGTCAATTCCGCACCGGCACGCCGCTTGACTTCAACGGCTGCATTTTGCGTACCACCCTCCATGGCGGCAAATAAAACAGCCACAACATGTTTGCACGCACCGCGCCATATGCTGTGGCTTTCACAACTACAGGTATAACTCACCAACGCGCCGCCGTCGTCCAATACGACTGACACATTGTAGTTTTTATAATTCCCTTCAATACCGGCACGCACCACGGAGCCGCCTCTAGCATCTGCCTGTGGCGTATACGAAAGCAACTTGCCGTCTTGAAAATACCGCTCGCCCCGCTCATACACATCTGTATTGGAACTCAAATTTAAAATAATGCCCCGGGTAATTGCAAGATTCTTCATACAAAAGCACCTCACGAAGTAATGGGCAAGCATTTGCCAATGCTTCATAATAACACAGAATAGTTGCTGCCAACTATCCCACGTGATATATTTTTGTAACACAAATGAAACTTCCGCTGTGCGGAATTGCACTTAGTTTACGATTACCGGAGGATGAATATGCGAAAAGGTATTTTAACCATTGCGTTCATTTTAATGTGCATCGCAGCAACCGGCTGCGGCAGAAATAACGCCCCCGCGTCCGACCCTGACCACGCCGTATCTATTCCCGTTGCTACCGCGCCCACGCCGGAGCCCACTACGGCACCCGTACCGCGCGTGCTTACGGACATTCCGCTGGCCATACGCCCGGTGGATGTGCCGGTGGCGGGGCATTTTCCGGCGGGTTTGTACCGATGGAGCATTATTCCCGGGCTCAGCGACCCGACTATTCCGGGGCATAGCTTCGGTTATTGCTTGACTTACTCGTGGTACCCGCCCGTGCCGTTCACTTTCGACACGGACACGGCGTACACGCTTACGATTACCCTGCGCCCCGCCACGCACGTACTGCCGCCGTCTTGGGCAGATACCCCCCCGCAAACGGGTGCCATCATCAATGCCAATAACACCTACGACATGTGGGCAACAGTCATGGGCAGAGACGTACCGCCGCATTTTTATGACGCAGGTTTTTCCGCCGCCAACATGGCAAATTTGCCCACCGAGGGCATCACCAACATCTCTTATGAATTCGACGGAGCTTACATGTTGGTGCATGTCACGTTTGAGCCTACCGGCGCAGAAGTACAACCCGCGCAAATGATTTTTCACGATGATTTTTCGGGCGATATTAATCAATGGGGTTTGACCACCGATTGGGTACGCGCGCCCAATAATCTCTTCCGCCAAGATATGTCCGTTTGGGTCGATGACATGGCTTGGATAGAAGCGGACGACGACGGAAACCACGTGCTGGTGCTGGCCTATGAATTAGCCCCACCCGAAGATTTTGATACCCATGCACCCGCGTGGATATGGTTTGACAGCGACGACGCGCGCGAACGTGCCCGCAATAACTTCATCCGCGGCGGCGCGGTGCGCACCCACACCACCAACTGGCTCGAAATGACCTTCGACCAATCCTTCGGCTATTGGGAAGCCCGCATCCAACTCGTCCGCCGCGACACCGACTCCGAGTCCGACACCTACCTCGAAATGATTGGCGGCCAAGCCCCCGGCACATGGAGCGCCTTCTGGAGCATGAACCGCATGATGGGCTTCCGCCCCGTGGGCGAAGGGCAGCAAGGTACGGAAATTGATGTATTCGAAAGCATCGGCGGCTTCGCACGCGGGCAGTACAACGCTGCACTGCACTGGCCGTCCACCCGCGACGGCGGCAATACGTGGGATGTCCGCAGCTGGTCATACGCTGTGCAGCAAGATGTCGTGGTTGACCGCGGCATTTGGCAAGATGTGTACAACGGCGAATGGTTCACCGTGTCGGTCGAATGGTCGCCCACCAACTACCGCTTCTTCGTCAACGGCGTACTCTTCGCCGACTTCCAAGCCGCACAAGCGGCCATCGGCGGCCCCACCGACATCGGCGACAACGCCCTGCGCCGCCACCAAGTCAACCAAAACCCCAATTACATGAAACTCTCTGTAGAATCCGCTCTGTGGGAGCTCGTAGCCGCTTGGGGCAACACCACCGATGGCCGCCCGCACCTGCTTGACGGCAATTTCCACCCCGCTCTGTACGGAGAAATGCGCGTAGACCACGTAACCGTGTGGAACGGCCCCCGCCCAAGATGATTATTTTGGGATTGGAAACGAGCTGTGATGAAACATCTGCCGCGGTGGTACAGGACGGCCGGCGGGTGTTATCCAATGTGATTGCATCGCAAGTGGATGTGCATGCGCCGTTTGGTGGCGTGGTGCCAGAATTGGCGGCGCGGCAGCATATTGAGGCGATTGGATTTATTGTGGAC
Source organism: Defluviitaleaceae bacterium (assembly GCA_009781755.1). GTDB lineage: Bacteria > Bacillota > Clostridia > Lachnospirales > WQUN01 > WQRX01. The sequence goes on from WQVD01000041.1 coordinate 15,544, forward strand.
CGTGCGCTGGCCGAGGCTGAATTGAAGTTGGATGACGTGGACGCAGTGGCCGTTGCCAATGGGCCGGGGCTAGTAGGCGCGTTGTTGGTGGGGGTCAACTATGCCAAGGGGCTGGCTTTTGCGTTGGGCAAGCCGTTGGTGGGGGTGCATCATGTCGAGGGGCATGTGTGCGCCAATTTAATTGCGCATGGGGGGCTGAAGCCGCCCTTTTTGTCGTTGGTGGTGAGCGGAGGGCATACGATTTTGCTGGCCGTGGAAGGGTACAACGATTATCGGGTGCTGGGGGGCACGATGGACGATGCGGCGGGCGAGGCCTTTGACAAAGTGGCGCGTGTATTGGGTTTGCCATTCCCCGGTGGGCCCGAGGTGGATAAACTGGCGCGGCTGGGTGATGCGGGGGCGATTCCTTTCCCACGGGCGCGGGTGGGCGCGTTTGAATTTAGCTTTAGCGGATTAAAGACTGCGGTGATGCAGTATGTGAATAAAAATCCGGACTATGTGGAGGCAGATGTGGCGGCTTCTTTCCAGCAAGCCGTTGTAGATGTGTTGGCGGATAAAACCGTAGCCGCCGCGCGGGAATTTGGGTTTGGCACGGTGGTATTGGCGGGCGGAGTGGCATGCAATGCGGCATTGCGCCGTAAAATGGAAGATGCGTGCAGTGCTGCGGGGTTGGCATTTTATCTGCCGCCGCCGGTGCTTTGCACAGACAATGCCGCTATGATTGCCGCGCGTGGGTATTACGCGCTTACACGCAATGGCGCGGGTGCGCCGCTGGTGGCCGATGGATGGGATATGGATGTTTTCCCGGCGAGGATGGTTTTGTGATACAAATATTGTTGCTGGCCGTGGGGCTGGCGATGGATGCATTTGCCGTAGCGGTGACGCTGGGGCTGGGCTTGCGCAAGGCCGACTGGCGCGGCGCAATGATTGTGGGCGCGTATTTTGGCCTGTTTCAAGCAGGGATGCCGCTGATTGGGTACTTTGCGGGCACGTTGTTTGCCGATTATATTACAGCGTTTGATACGTGGCTGGTGTTTGCGCTGCTGGTTTTCTTGGGCGGCAAGATGCTGCTGGGTGCGCATAAAACGGACGAAGAAAATAAAGACGCGGCATCGCTGGTGCCCCGTGTGATGATCCCCTTTGCCCTGGCAACGAGTATTGATGCCTTGGCGGTGGGGATTTCTTTTGCGTTTTGGCAGATTAATTTGTTTGTGGCGGTGGTGTTTATTGGCGTGGTGACGTTCGCGTTGAGTACGGCAGGGGTCAAAATCGGCGCGCACTTTGGCGAGCGGTACAAGACGAAAGCCACCATCGCGGGCGGGTTGATATTGGTGGGCATTGGCGTGTGGGTTTTGGTAGAGGGGCTGTTCCTGTGAAAAAATGGATGCCGGTGATTGCACTGTGCGTGGTGGCATTTGGCTTGTTGGTGAGCAGCACTTTGTTGGTATGGCGCAATGGCGCAGTGCGGCGCGAATTGGACGCGGCGCAGACATTGTTGGCCGAAATTGCCCTTGCAGAGCATATTGCGCAGGGCAACGCGCCGCTATCGGATGAATGGGAACAAGGTGCGCAGGAACCAACCGAACCCATCTTAGACGCAATTGTCGAACAGCTCCTTACTGACGCGCCGGATATCTTGGCGCGTATTTTTGGTGAAGAAGTTGTTATGGGTGATGCCGAATTATTTATACGGTTGCCCAATAACCGTATCATCGTGTACGGGCAGTGGCATTGCGATTATTTTGATGAAACGCACACGATTGAAGCAATATTTCAATACCGCTTCCGCGATTGGGCGGAGGCGTGGTACTTTGAATTGTTGAATTATTCACCTTATTTCCCATGGGGGGATGTGGTTTTCCCGCTAGGGTGGTTTGAGGGTAGTCCGATTTGGGAATCTCCTTATTCATTTGATTTTTTGCGTACCCATGCGTTGGATCAGGTGCCCATGCGATTTTATTCCAATGGGGGCGATTGGGATGATTTTTGGTATTTGGAAGTCGAATTGGACGGCGTAGACTTTGCCAATGAATTGGCGCGGTATGCGCTTTTGCATTTGAATAGGCACATCATTGATGCATGGATGGTGGGGCGTGTTTTGTACGTTAACTTGCACCGCAGTGAACCCATGCGTATGAGCAGCGGTACCTTTGGCGAGGCGATGATGCATGCGACGCTGGTGTCCAGCTTGGCCAGTGTACCGGGCGTAGATGTCGTGGTCATTGCGGTAAATGGACGGCGCGAGGCGTTCTTTGGTGGGCATGGCGCGGCATTTCGGGATATGTATTTGGTGGACGATCCGGGGGTGCGCTTGGATGCGCAACGCCTGCCCGATGGCCACGGTACACCCCTGTCGCATGACCCGCACGATGAAATTGACGTGCGCATTGCCGATTTGCCAAATGGGTTGCAACTACGGCTCATGCAAACACTGTTCACCTATGGTATTAGCGGTAACATGCGTCAGGACGGCTTCGCGCGGGCTTGGTTGTTGGATTTTAACAATGTAGGCATCATGGATTTGATTGAAACCGTGCGCCACGATTACGGCTCGGAAGTTATGTTTACCGTAACAGCGGCAAACGGGCGTAATGTATTCCAAGGGCACGAAAGGCCGCTTTCGACCGGGCCGTTTACGTTCGGTATTGCCATTGCCGAAGACGGCACGCAAATGTTGCATGGGCAATCGTGGCATACCCACAGCCGAAGCGATGTTTTTTATCGGTTGGAGGGTCGGCAATTTGTGGCGGTATTGACGCGTGCGGTGCAACACAACACGGTACTCAACGGGGAAAGTTATTTTTATATAAACGACGAACGCGTGACCGAAGCCCTATTTAATGCCGCGCCGGGGGATTTGTTGGGGGTCGTGTCGTTTGCCAGTATTGATGAGGTGGCAATACCTATCATCGTGCCTGCGACGATGGCAGATGTGGCACCGGCAGTGTTTGATGATGGCCTGCCCGGTTTGTCCGTAATCGGACTGGGCGGCATGATTCATGTTTTGCTTGATAATGGCGCAGACTTGCCGCAATGGCATTTGCGTGGCGGCGGTTGGCAGGTGCCCTCATTGGAAGGGGAAGTGATAAACGGCAGCGCACAATTAACCGACAACTTGCTACGTGTATATTTTTCAGTGGGGCGGAATGAATTGATACTTGAATTGATTGAGAAGCCATTAGGTACGATTGCGGGTCCCTCTGTTTTGTTTACCTATAACATTGAAACGGGGTGCGTAGAGGAACGCGTCCTTGTACGCTTTGACATCGGCGAAGCACACCCGCCTTTGGAATTTTACTTCTCCGAAGCGGACGTGGCAGTCATGGCGGATATATTGCTACGCGCAAAAGAATTGGTTGAGGCGTATCAAGGCCGCTGATAACGGATAATATTGAACGCACAAAAGCCCGAACAAAAGGGATTACATTCCCCGGTCGTTCAGGCTTTTTTTCATCTTAGCAACTGTTATTTCTACCGCACGCGCAGCACTTGCCCGATGACTACATTTGCGGTGGTGAGCCGGTTGAGTGCCATTAATGCGCTTTCTGTCGTGTCGAATTGCTGGGCTATACGCCATAGCGAATCACCGGGCACCGTGGTGTAGTACGTGCCGGTGGGTGTTGGGTTTTCCAACGTGGCCATGATGCCGTTGGCGATGGCTTGGGCATAAGCGTTGAAGCGCAAATCAAACAACCGGTTGTCCTCTGCGTTGGTGATGAAGCTCATTTCCAGCAATGCCGCTGGGGCATTTGTGTTGCGCAAGACGGAGAAGTTTTCGCGCTTGACGCCTCGGTTGTTTTGCACGCCTGCGTCTACCACACGGTTGAGCACATTAAAGGCATATTGAACCGTAGTCGCCGGTGCGCCGGTGGCAATAAAAATATCTACACCGTTGGCTGCCGGGTTGGTGCTACCATTGCGGTGGATGGACAGGAATAGATCGGCGTTGTTGCGGTTGGCAATGTTGCTGCGCTCGCCCAGCGTGATGAATACGTCGCTGTTGCGGGTCATGATGACGTTTTGCCCGCGCGCTTGCAGAATTTGTTGGACGGCTTGCGCCATACGCAGGTTATCATTGGATTCGCGCCGGGTACCCATGGTTGCGCCGGGGTCGTGCCCGCCGTGGCCTGCATCCAGCACAATGGTAAAACGCTGGGCGGGTGGTGTGACGGGGGGTGGCGTGGGGGGGGTAACCGCATTGCACGGGAATAAACGCCCCCACGTCAATGGGCCGATTACACCATCGGCATTAAGGCCGCTCGTCCGTTGGAAGGCCATCACCGCCGCTTCGGTTAACGGGCCGAAGATGCCGTCTGGGCTCAAGCGCGGATTGGCACCCAATGCATTGAGCCGTTCTTGCGCTTGGCGGATGCTGGGGCCCTGCATGCCGCGCCGCATCACCACACCGGGATACGGAATACAAGTGGCCGGAGGTGCGGGCGGCGATACCGCACCAAACAACGCACCCCAAGTCAACGGCCCTACCACGCCATCGGGATTTAACCCATTCGCCCGTTGGAAGGCCATCACCGCCGCTTCGGTTAGCGGGCCAAAAACGCCGTCCGGGTTCAAGCGTGGATTGGCACCGCGTGCATTCAATTGCGCTTGCACCTGCCGAATACTGGGGCCGTTCATCCCCCGCCGCATGTTTGTTCCGGGGAAGGGCAGCCCTTCCAACGACGCGTCCGAGAGCGCGTAGGCATCCACACACCATGGCGGATGGCACAAAGGTTCTACAACACGTTCATTCATCATCGTCACATCCATATCATTTTTTATTGCCATGATATGAAATTTGTGATGAAGCGGTGCGTTGCTATGCCTCCACCATCCGATACATTTCTTTTTTCAACCGTCCGATGATCTTCTTCTCCAACCGCGAGATATACGATTGGGAAATACCCAGCATATCTGCGACTTCTTTTTGCGTTTTTTCCTCACCGCCGCCGTTGAACAGGCCGAAGCGCAATTCAACGATTTTCTTCTCGCGCGATGATAGTTTGTCGAGGGCGGCGCCTAGGAGCTCTTTGTCGGTTTCTTCTTCGATGTCGCGGCTGATGATGTCCACTTCGGTGCCGAGAATGTCGGACAAGAGTAGCTCGTTGCCTTCCCAATCAATATTGAGCGGCTCGTCAATGGATATTTCGGACTTGGTGCGTGTGTTGCGGCGCAGGTACATCAGGATTTCGTTCTCGATGCAGCGGCTGGCGTAGGTGGCGAGCTTGATTTTTTTATCTGTGCGGAAGGTGTTAATGGCCTTGATGAGCCCGATGGTGCCGATGGAAATTAAGTCCTCTACGTTGATGCCTGTGTTCTCGAATTTGCGCGCGATGTACACGACCAACCGCAGGTTGCGCTCGATGAGTACAGTCTTGGCTGTGGCGTCGTCTGATGTGCCCAGCATTTGCAAGTACCGGGCTTCTTCGTCCACGGCCAGGGGCGTGGGGAGTACCTCGCTGCCTCCTATGTAATAAATGCTGTCCGCGTCATTATTAAAGCGCAATACCGCCCAAGCGTCTTGTACCAGTGCGCGTGCTTTTTCATAAACCTTCTTGTACATGGCTGCCAACATGTTGCATACCCCCAACGTTATAATTTTTATGCTACCAATTCTGCGCCCACCAACCCATGATAACGTCCGTCACGCGTGAGCTTGTTGTTGTAAATGCCAATAATAATGTCCTTTCGGGGCGATGATGCACCCACGTCCTCCGGCCGCACCGTAACGCTGTCGGGGCGAAAACCCACCAGCATCCCATTTGCCTTGCCAATGGATGTGAACGGCACCATCCGCAACCGCGCATAGAAGGCATCGCCCTCCCCGGCCAACAAATCCCCCAGCTGCGCCTCTCGTTTGTCTGAAAACAACGTCCGCAACCCTTCAGGCAAAAATGCCGCCACCGCGTCCAATTCCGCCACAATCACCGGCGACTGCGTAATCGGCTCGCGCAGCGAGTGCCCCGTGTCCACCAGCGCATCAAACGCTACGCACCCATCGTCCAATGCAATCTGCACATTGCAAAGCATCTGCCGTTTTAACGTCCGCCGCTCGATAAAAAACTGCCCCAACTTGATCAACCCATAGCTCAACACCATGCCCGTAACCGCCAATTGCCAACTCACCGCCCGCGAGAAAGCCCCCAAATCTGCCGCAATATACCGCACCGCATAGGGCAAATCCGTAAGGAAAAACAAAGCCATACCCAATCCGCCCACCGTAAACGAAATTACATAAGTAACCAGCGCATACCGCAAAAACAACCGCCAACCCCGCGGCCAAAAAGCCACGCCAATCCCCGCCATCAATATCACAACCTGCGCCACAAACACATTAACCCCACGCAACACAGGCAAAGCCAACAAAATCGTATACAACCCCGCCATCAACCCCGCGCCCGCCAACACAAACCACCACTTGCGCCCCACCCGTAATACACGCGCCGCCAAAAACAGGACAAAGGCGTTCATCACGAAATTAACCAAAAATAAAATGTCTGCATATAAAGTCATGAGAACCCCCTCCTTCCGTGGATGGCGCAGTGCCAGCGGGGTGGCGTGGGGCTTGAATGGCACGCGCCGCCCCGCCATTGCACCCTCGGCGAATAGAAACTGCAACTTCAACTGCGTAAAAGATCAAAAGAATTAGTCACTTTGCAAGTCCACAACCGCCCGTCGCCGACTGGTGGCAAATTGCCACCAACTGACTTTCCTACAAGTTTCAACTGGTTGCAATTTGCAACCGGTTGAAAACAACAGAGAAAAGTTACTCCCACTAATCTAATATTTTGCTACCAAGCGGTACAGGCGTAGCCGAGCCGCGCGGGGTGGCGTGGTGGTGGGATTGGCTAAGTGGGCATCGACTTTTGTGGTATGAACGGTGCGTGGCGCGGTTAGTAGTTGGCGTGGGGCATTTATGACCCACGCAACTACTTCCGCGACGCGTGCCTTTCATGCCGCAAAAGTCCGTAAGCCCG
>WQVD01000042.1 GCA_009781755.1 Defluviitaleaceae bacterium
AAAAAAAGAAAAAGGGTTTAAAAAATGTATTAAAAAAGGGAAAAAAAACCAAAAAAAAAAGTGTTGGGGAAAATATGAAATTTTGAAGGGGGGGGGGTACTATATGTTATAATACATTCAACGAGGAAATGAATTTCACAAATAATACATACTTATCGATAAGGGATTTCATCGACGGATGGGGTCAAAAAAACTTAAGATAGAAAGGATGTTATTCGATGAAAAAATTAAGTAACGATCTATTCAAAGAATTAACAAATGAAGAAATGCAAATTAATGAGGGTGGTGCTCAACCGGGGTTGCCTGCGCCAGGTAAAGGGCAACCGGTTCTTATTGGCCCCATGCCTTGTTTTTGTCTTCCAGGAAAAACTTGGGCCGGTAACCCTGTAAGGCCATAAGTAAAAACAATTGAAGATTTTGCCTTTTTTAGCAAAGAGTATATATGATGTATGGTATATGCTCTTTGCTATTTCATTTAAAATGCTAAGGATGATGAATGGATGGGAAAAAAATATAAAATATTATTAGTGTCAATGTTATTTGCCTTGACATTTGTTGCTACATATTACATAAAAAACATTGAAAAAAATAATGACAATGATCAAGTTGTTAATATTCTACATGATTTTACAAGTGTTAATGACATGTTGGAATATTCAAAAAACGATAATGTTGTTTATGCACTTGGGATAGCAAATGAGCGTCGGCAAAGTATTAATATATTAAACTATAATGATTTGCGTCAATATAATGATATTCGTCAAATTATTATACATGATGCAGAACAAAGAATCAGTGAAATATTTGGCCGAGAGCATACAATTTTAAGATTGCGATGGTTCCTTTCTCCATTAAATAATGTAAACGCATCTACTCAAGCACTTTCTATAGAACAAGTTAAATATGACATTAATGTATTAGATCTTTTATTGCGCGCTTTTTACGGAATGCATATGTACTTTGGTGGTGTTGAAGCATTCGAGGGTATTTTCAATGCAATGATATATGATTTGTTAGAACAAGAAGAATGGTGTCGTGAAAAATTTATCAATTTAATACATAGACATTTATCAAAATTAATAATTGATAATCATTTTTTAATAAACAATCGTCATTTGGGTTGGAATATACCTGGCGCACAACAAGGAGGTATGTATCGATTTTTTGTAAGCGACGTACAGTTTGGTCGAAATGAAGATGGGTTTTATTTTAAAGAAAGTGGAATTAATATAATTGATGTAAATGGTTATAACATGGACTCATTATTTAGGTTAAACATAAATGAATATGGGGAACTGTTTTATTCTCCAATTATATATTTCATGCAAACGGAATATTTACCTGTAAAATATGTTTTATATTTGACTGATTACGATAACAACAAAATAGAAGTAACTCTTTCGGAATTTAATGCCGCATATCGATTTGAAAGAAATAGAGATACAAGAAATTTACGTAATGTTGTTTCAGCTGAATTAATAAATGATATACCTGTGATAAGAATGATGAGAATGGGGTATCCAACAATAGAGGAGGAATTTAATAATTTATTGCACACTGCTTACACCCTACGAAATCACCCTGTTGTAATTATTGACATACGTTCTAATCAAGGTGGAAACGGAATTTTACCTGCGCAGTTTATGTATCATTTAACCGGAGAAATAATTCCAACAAATTCAATGTCTTTAATTTCGGATGATTACAATACATCATTTGCTATTTGGGGAAGCAATTACAATGACGGAAGAATTACACAAGAGGATTTAATTCGTTTTAGTCCTGCGTATTCTTTTGGAACATATTGTTTTGTCATGAATTATACTCCACGCGAAGTAATAGAAAATGATCGATTATTTGTTTTTTTAATTGACCGTTTCACCGTATCGGCAAGTGAATTGTTGGTTGACATTGCTTTAAACTTAGAAAACACACTGATTGTAGGCCAAAATACGGCAGGAGCACTAGTGGGTTCAAATGGGTATCGATTTTATTTGCCTAATTCAAATACTGCATTGAATTTTGGAACAGTTGTTACATATTTCCCGGAAGGAATATTTAAAGAAGGTGTAGGATTTGCACCGGATATATGGGCAACGGGTGATGCACTTACCGCAGCGTTAGCACTAATAGGGCGTAGGTAGTCTTTGTATGCCCCGTTATTACTGCGTAAAGCAATATGATACTGCCGACTGCGGAGCAGCGTGCATGGCCACGATATCCAAGCAGCACGGATTATCGCTGCCCATCACAAAAATCCGCGAGATTGCCGGTACAGATACGCGTGGCACTAATGCATACGGCATCGTCAAAGCGGCGGAGGAGTTGGGGTTTTCTGCCAAAGCTGTGAAGGGTGATAAGGAAGCTTTCTTTACTGACTTCCCCCTACCATGCATAGCCCATGTAGTGGTGGACGGTAGTCTGTTGCACTATGTCGTCATACATAAAATAACCAAAAAGCAAATCATCATAGCCGACCCCGGTGTGGGGTTGGTTAAACTCACACCTGCGGAGTTTTTCGGAGAGGTAGACGGCGGCAAGCCCATTGTGCCTGCCGATCTTGGCCATCATGTTGATTCTGATGCGACTGCTTTCGTCGATGCACCCGCTTCAAATACAATCCCTGCACCCTTCAAACCACCCAAGTATCAGTGGAGCGGTGTACTCATCTTCGTCGTGCCCGGCAACAGCTTCGCCAAAGGCGACAAGACCATGGGTATCTTCCGGCGGTTCTTTGGGTTGTTGTTGCCGCAGAAGAAGTTGATTGCCCACGTCTTTGTCGCGTCTATGATAGCGGTATTACTGGGTATCTTGGGTGCGTTTTACTTTCGGTATCTGCTGGACGATATATTGCCGGGTGGGTTGACTTCAACCTTACATATTATATCTGTTGGCGTCATATTGCTGGTGGTTTTTCGAGTATTGTTGGATGCGTTTCGTTCGCATCTGTTGTTGTATTTATCTCAAAAGTTGGACATATCGCTGTTGCTGTCGTATTACCGCCATGTGCTGTCGCTGCCCATGAACTTCTTCGGTACGCGCAAGGTGGGGGAGATTGTGGCACGGTTTCAAGACGCAGGGCATGTGCGCGAGGCTATATCCGGGGCGACGCTTACGATTATGATTGACACGGTCATGGTGGTAGCAGGCGCGGTTATCTTGTTCAATCAAAACGCCTTCATGTTCAGCATTGCGGTGGTCATCGTCGTGGTGTACTTCTTTATCGTGTTCTGCTTCAACGGATGGTACCGGAGGTTGAACCGCAAGCTGATGGAGGACAACGCGCAGTTGACTTCGTACTTGGTGGAATCGCTCAACGGCGTACAGACCATCAAGGCGTATGGTGCCGAGGACGAGGCCAATATCAAGACCGAAAAGCGGTTCATTACCCTGCTGGGCAGCATCTTTAAACTGTCGTGGGTCAGTAACTTTCAAGGGTCGTTGAATGGGCTGCTGGATGCTATCGGCGGCATCGTTATCCTGTGGGTAGGTGCGTTGCAAGTCATCAACGGCAACCTCACCGTGGGGCAGTTGGTGACGTTTAATGCGCTGCTGGTGTACTTCCACGACCCGGTCAAGAACTTGATTAACTTGCAACCCATGATGCAAACCGCCGTAGTCGCCGCCGACCGACTGGGCGAAATCCTAGACCTGCCCCCCGAACGCAGCGAGGACGAGCGCAACAAACTAACCCCCGCCAAGTTGACGGGGGCGATTGAGTTGAAGGACATCTCCTTCCGCTACGGCACGCGGCGGTTGGTGCTGGAAGACATAACAATGACCGTGCGGCAGGGCGAAAAAGTAGCCCTAGTAGGCGAAAGCGGCTCCGGCAAGACCACGTTGGTCAAGCTACTATTGAATTTGTACGCCGCGGAAAAAGGCGAAATCCTGATCGACGGCAACAACATCAAGGACATCCGCGTAGATGCCCTGCGCGGCGGCATTGCTTACGTACCCCAAGAAACCTTCCTCTTCAGCGGCACCATCATGGACAACCTCAAGCTGGGGCTGGCCGATGTTAAGCCCGAAGCCGTCATAGATGCCGCCAAAATGGCGCAAGCCCACGACTTCATCAACGACCTACCCCTACGCTACGAAACCATGCTGGAAGAACACGGCACCAACCTATCCGGCGGCCAACGCCAGCGGCTGGCCATCACAAGGGCCATGCTCAAACAACCCGACATCCTGATACTGGACGAAGCCACCAGCAACCTAGACTCCATCACCGAACGCGCCATAGAGCAGACGATAAATGACTACGCGCAGGGCATCACGACCTTCATCATCGCGCATCGGTTGAGTACGATTAAACGCTGCGACCGCATCTACTTGCTGGACGGCGGGCGCATTGCGGAGCAGGGGACACATGAAGAACTGCTGGCGATGCAGGGAAAGTACCATGCGCTGGTGAGTGCGCAGGCTTTGGAGGGGTAGCTTACAAAGCACATCTGTCGGGTTATAATAAGACATCACGGACTATAAAAAATGGAGTGATGGAAATGAAAAAAGCAGACAACGGAAAAGCATGGGATTATGCAATCGGTATCGTTCAAGTAGAAGGCATCAAGCCCTCTAAGGATTTTCTTGAACTTGCTGAAAAGGAAAAGCGCGGCGAGCTTACGAACGATGATATACGCAACGTGCTTGTAAAAAAGTATACGGTAAGCGGAGAGCCTGCCCATGCATGACCCCTATTTATATGATGATTGCCCCGTCTTAAAAAATAAGCTCGGCATAAAAGACGCGGAAACACTGGACAGAGCCGAAGTTGAATTTTCGTGCAACGCCATACACGACTTGTTGACTAACCCAATAAACGGGGATTTTAATTTTAATCATTTGTGCCGATTCCATGAACGCATTTTTTGTGATGTGTATGATTGGGCAGGGCAACCGCGTACCGTGCCGATGGAAAAACAAGAAGCCGTATTGGGCTACATGTCGATTGAATATGCCAAGCCACAAAATATAGCTAACGAAGCGGATGCCATCTTGAAGAAAATTAACGCCATAAATTGGCATGCGTTATCTGTAGATGAACAAGCGCATGCGCTGTCGTTGGGATTGGCAGATTTATGGAAGGTGCATCCGTTCAGAGAAGGAAACACACGAACGACCGTTACATTTATTTGCCAATTTGCCGATAACAAAAACATTTCGTTGGACAGGCGTTTATTCGAGCAAAACGCCGCATATATGCGTAGCGCATTGGTGGCAGCATCAGCTATTTTCGCGGATGGAGATTTTCGTAAGCCTGAATATTTATTCCGCATTGTAAAAGACAGCATCATAATCGGCAGGTGACCTCATGAAGCCCATCATACTAGACATGCGAGAAATGACGTTGAGCAAGGAATTATATGACCGGAAGCCGGGCCGTTTCTTTGCGTTGTTTATCTATGGGTTGTTGGTGTTGTTGGCTACGGCGTTGGCGTGGGCGTACTGGGGGCGTATTGACATTGTGGTGCGAGCGCAGGGGATTATCCGGCCGCATGCGCAGATGGCGTTGGTGATTAACGCCGTGGGGGGCGAGGTACGGGGAATGTACTTCTATGAGGGGCGGCGTGTGGCGGCGGGTGATGTGTTGTACATAATTGATACGTTCCATTTGGAGAACGAGTATCGCGCCGTGGCCGAGCGGTTGGATCATTTGCGCTTTGATTTGGCGGGCTTGGAGTTGTACCGTCAGTCCATTGATGCAGGGGTTAACTTGGTGGGCGCGTTTAATGACGAGATGTCTACGCGGTTTGATGCGTTTCATATGAATATGACGGCGTTGCAGCATGGCAGTGATAATCAATGGCAAACGCTGGCGGAGAATGAGCGTGCTTTGGAGGCATCCATTGTGCAGGCGCAAACCGAGTTGACGGTGTTGCGTGCGTTTGAGGCATCGGTGTTGCAAGGGGCTAATCGCTTTACTACGGCGGCTACGGATGATGTGCATTATCACGAGTTGCGTAATGCTTATCGTAATCAATATCAGCACTTTGTGGCGGAGACGCAGGCCTTGCGGTTGCAAGCATCGGCGGCGCAAGTGACATTGGCGGGCAACCAGGTGCTGCGGGCGTCGGTGACGGGTGGGTTAAGTATGTTTGCGGCGTATGACCTTGGTTTATACCGGGCGCGGTTTGAAGAGTATTTGCTTGCAGAGGTGCAGCTACGCGAGACACATACGCAGGCGGTAGCACAAGCGGATACATACGTCGCGCTGTACGCCGCAGGGGTTGTATCGCGCTTGACGGTCGAAAACGCCGAAACTGCGGCGACACGTGCTTACCATGCCATCGCAGAGTTGCGCAACGGATATCTGATAACGCTGGACGCGGCCATCCGCACAGAGCAGAACCGCATCGCGCAGTTGGACAACCAAGTGCAATCGTTGCGCACGGGCACGCTGGCGGGCATCAGCGCACAAATATTGGCGTTGGAAGCGGATGTCACCGCCATGACGCAGGCGTTGGCGCAGTTGCGATTGCAGCAGGAGGGCATGTTCTTTGTGGGGTACGAGGCGGGGGATGCCGCTGCCCTGCGTTTGGGCGAAATGAACCGCACGTTGGCGCAGATGACGGCCATCGAACAAGATATTGCGCAGTTGGCGTTATCTTCAGCGGGTATTAAGTCGCAAATCAATGATGCTACGGTACGCGCGCCCATTGACGGCATCGTGTCCGTGCACAGCGAGTTGACGGTGGGTAGCTTTGCGCCCGGTGGGGTGCAGGTGTTGTCCGTCATCCCCACGTGGGATGAACTGCTTAACACGCACATCTTCGTCAACAACAACGACATCGGCCGCCTGTCCGAGGGGTTGACCGTGCGATACGACATCGCCGCTATGCCGCGCCGGGACTTTGGCGATATCCTGGGCACGGTGACACGTATATCTGCCGATATGTCGCCGGAGGCGGGTGGGTTTTTCATCGTGGAGGCAGAAATCGAAGATCGTACCTTCTACGACACGCGGGGCGAGGGGATGGAGCTGCGCGTAGGCATGGCGTTTGAAGCACGGATTGTGGTGGACAGGCAGCGGATATTGTTCTACTTGTTGGATCGGTTAAATTTGCGGTAACGCGGCGGGGCTGCTGCATGCTTGCGAAGCGTATTTGGGAGGTTGTTATGCGAAAGATGAATGTAGTGTGTTGTTTGTTGGCGGTGGTTATGTTATTCGCGCCGGTGGGGGTGTTCGCGCAGGGTGCAATGCACACCACCCCGCATGTCGTTGAAATCACTTATACCCGCGCGGTGCAGTTGGCCATGCGTAACTTGTTGCCGTTGATGGAGATTGACGCGCAGATTGAAGAAATCGAAACCCTATTGGAAGAACTGCGCGAGGATATTGAAGCCATGGAGCAGGGGCGTTGGCGGCAGGATGCGCGAAATGAGTTATGGAATAGCCTGCTTTTATTGGACGCGCAAATACATGGCTTGCACACCACCCACGAGGCATTGACGGAAGCGGGCGAAACCTTGTGGCAGGAGCTCCTATTGGGGCTCACGTTCATCACCGAGGACGGCGCGGCAGACTTCGTCGCCGAGATGCTGCACCACACGATGATGAACATGATATTTACGCGCGAGGTAAGCAACGCCATCCATTCATTGGGGGCGCAGTATGACAATGTCAGTTTCCACTTGCGGCGGTTGAGCGAAGACGTGCCCGAACTGTTGGAGGATGCACGCCAAGCGGTGACGATTTTGTAATGGCATATTGATATCCTGCGTGAACATCAAGTGCAAGCTCGGTTGGAGCGTGAGGTGTTGCTGCGCAGTACGTGGGTTGCGTTGCGTGCGTTGGATGACGCCATCATTCTGGCGGGTATGGAATTGCTCCTACTGGAAGAAACCCAGCGCCGGGCACAGGTACGACATAACCTCGGCATGGGTAGTCTATCAGAGATGCGCACGGCGGAGTTTAACTTGGCGCAGGCGCGTATCCACTTTGCCACCCAACAAACCCATCAACGCAGTCTGCAGCAGGGGTTGAATCATTTGCTGGGCGAACCGTTGCAACAAAACACGATCGTGCTAGTAGATGCCTTCTGCAGCGCAGCCACCGACCATGTAACCATCGACCCCGCGCCCGAACTAATCGCCGCACAAGTAACACAGCGCATCAACGCGACCCCCACCGTGCGTAGTTTGCGCTTGGCGTTGTCCATCGCGCGGGAGCTGGACGAAGGCGTTGAGCTGGCCGAGGCGCGGTTGGACAGCGCTATCCAAAGCATGGAATTGGCGTGGCTACAAGCACAAAATGACGCACGTAACTTGATGTACCAACGCGTGCTGTGGGCGTTGGAGCTGGACATGGCCAACGCGGCGTTGGAGGCGGCATTGATACAACTGGAACTAGGCCGCATCACGTCATTCGATGTTGTGCGGCTGCAATACAATGTCTCATTAATCGAAAATGAACTGGTGGCAATTTGCCACCGGTTGTGGCTGCTGGATTTTCTATTCACACATCCCGCGCTGTTGTAGCGAAGGGTACCCACAATCGCAATGTAAAATAAGAAGCCCCCGCGCGGGAGCAGGGGCTTGTCTTCGAGCTAACCGGTGGCAATATGCCACCGGTTATTTTTATTCAACTTTATTAGAGCCAATAATTGCGTTGCGGAAGCAAATCAGGGGTCAAGGGGCGCGAGTGCCCCTTGCGGGGTTTGGGGCGGATGCCCCAAGGTCTTAATCTTTGACCTTCAACTCCGGTCAATGCTGCGCGTTAATCGTCTCAATAATATTATTTTTGCGCAGTTGTGCGGCGGTGTAGCGCATGACCATCCATGTGATGAGGAACACGGCGGCGATGCTCTGCGCGATGGGCAGCCATGGGAAGATATGAGCGAAGTCCACCCCGCGTATAACCATACGATGGATGAAAAAGGACGCGACGATGCCCAGCGGCAGCCCGATGGCCAGTGATTTAAGCGAGCAGAGGATGCTTTCCAAATTGAACATCTTGTATAAGCCGCCGGAGGTCATGCCTACGCTTTGCAAGACGGCAAATTCCCGTGCGCGTGCGCGGATGTTGGCGGACAGGGTGCTGATGACGTTGGTCAGGCCGATGAGGGTGAGCATCCCCACGAAACCGTAGGCGAAGACGCGCACCAACTGCACCACGGCGCGGTCGCTGGCTTCTTCTGCGGCCAGATTGCGGGTGCCCAGCATAATATCGCCGCCTTGGTACCACGGTACATCGCCGATGGATAGCATCCGGGCGAAAACGTCATCCATGTGGGTATGGAAGCCCGATGGGTCGGCAGTTTGCGCGTACCAGGCGTAGTGCATCGCGTCCAATTCGGGGATGACTATGACTAGGTTGCCGCGTGCGGCGTGCATGATTTCAGGCGGTACATCAGCGCCGCGCAATTCGCCGTGGAGGGGAACCGCGCCGTGGTTGTGAAATTCCAACGTCTGGTAGGCGAAGTGGAAGGGGGTTAATTCCGTCCAGCGTTCTTCGATGCGTATTCGTTGATAATTCATCAAAAGGTTGGAGCCGTGCGGCACACCAGCGCGTTGTATGAGGTCGGCGTAGGTTTGTGTGTCTACCGTTACCAGTGTGGCGGAGACGGAAATGGGTTCGCCGGGTGGGGGTGGCACAAAGCGATCATCCCATGATTGCTGCCTCGCCAAATGGTATTCGAGGAAGCGCGGCGTGAACATATCTGCGGGTGCGTGGACGGATGTGGAGGCCCACGCGCTGTTATTGGTTCCCACGGCCATGATTGTGGTTTCGGGGAAGGTAGCCAGTTCCGCCGTTACAGCTGTTGCTTGCGCGTTGGTGAGGGCGTGGTAGAAAATCGACGATGCACCGTCCGCATTGTCGGTATGAAAAATACGGCTGGAATACGTGCCTATGACATCTGCGTCCATCGGATTGACCGCCACCTCCGCAAGGCGGTTCAAATGCGCGGCAAAACTGCCCGCCGCCACAAACAACACAATGCTAATCGACAGCGACACAATGGTAGCACGGAAATTGCGGCGGTCGCGTTTTAATGATTTGGCCGCGAGGGTTCCTTCGAAGCCGAACAAGGCCTGTACCCACCGGTTCGTGCGCACATCACCGGGGCGTACTTGCACGTTGCCCGTGCGGCGGATGGCATGGATGGCGGGGATTTTGGCGGCCTTGCGCCCTGGCAGGTACGCAGAAAGCAGTACCGTGCCAAATCCCACCACGAACGCAATCACCAGCGCCCGCCAAGTGAAAACAAACGCGAAAATGGGCAAATGATCATACACCGTGCGCACTTGATCAATAAAAAACGCGGCGATTTCGATACCGGCGTAATGCACGCCCAACCCCGTCAAAACCCCCAGCGGCAACCCCACGGCTGCCAAAAACAAACATTCATACATAACAATGGCGGTGATTTGCTTTCGGGTTGCGCCCACGCTTTTGAGCATGCCAAACAAGGCCGTGCGCTCGCCCGCGCTTACGCGGAACGCGTTGGAAATGACGATGACCGACGCGACCACAACGACCGAACCCATCACCATCGCCAAGCCTGATATGACGGCGTTGTACTCGCTGCGCAAGTCATCGCCCAGCAATTCGGCCAGCCCCGCCATACCACTGGCCGCGAAGCCCACGACGGCGGTCAACATGGCAGTGGCCAATACGATGCCGCCCAACGTCCACAAAGCGCGGCGGCGGTTGTTTTTCAGCTGCGACCATGCCAGCCGTGCGGTTAGCTTCATGACTGCACCCCGGTCTCGGCGGCGGTTGCCCTTGGGTTTTGCTGTGCAAAACCGGGATGAACTGCCTCTGCTTGCGGCAGACTAGCTTCGCCAGAGGATACCTGCCTTGCCTGCGAAATACGGGTTTCGTCGGAAGTTGCGTTTACTCGCTCGTCGTTAAGTATCGCGCCATCGCTTAGCGTGATGATACGGTCGGCTTGCAAGGCAATGTTTTCATCGTGGGTGATGACCAGCAGGGTTTGGTTGAATTTGCGGTTGGCCAGCTTCAATAATTCGATGATGTTGCGGCCGGCTTTGGAATCCAAATTACCTGTGGGTTCATCCGCCAATATGACTGCAGGGTCGTTGATTAATGCCCGACCGATGGATACGCGTTGTTGCTGCCCGCCTGACAACTCGCCGGGCAAATGGCGTGCGCGGTTGGATAAACCGATGGTTTCCAGTATCGTGCGCAGCTTAGCCGGGTCAGGTTTGCGGTTGTCCAGCAAAAACGGCAGCATGATGTTTTCTTCAGCGGTTAATGTGGGGATGAGATTGTAGAATTGGTAAATCAGCCCCATGTTGCGGCGGCGAAAAATTGCCAACGCGCTTTCATCCATGCCCAAGATATCTTGCCCGTCCACGACAATGCGCCCGCTGTCGGGGCGGTCTACCCCGCCAATCAAGTGCATGAGCGTAGACTTGCCCGACCCCGAAGCGCCCATCACTGCCACAAATTCGCCCTTGTCTACAGAAAAACCCACGCCGCCCAACGCTGTGACGGTCGTGTTGTGCTTGCCGTAGGTTTTGACCAGATTGCTTACTTGTAAAATTGCCATGCTTGTACCTCCGTTTGGTTTTGAGATGCCACCGTGCAAGAATTTTTCGGCTTGGATGCGGTGTGCTATTAAATAAAACGAAACGAAAGTGACGCGGCGGTGACAAAACGCCCGCGAGCGGGTGACAGTTTAGTCACTTATGTAAAATTTCAACGTAAACGACGCGCCCGTGCCGCCGCCGCCGTCTACTTCAATGTCACCACCTTGGCCGCGCATGATTAGCATTGCCAGCGGCAGGCCGATGCCATACCCTTCCTTCCCGCTTGCGCCTTCAAAGCGTTTGAACAACCCCGCTATTTGCCCGCGCGGGATGCCCGTGCCGCTGTCGGTGACTTTAATCCAAGCGTTGAGCGGATTGCGCCCATAGGCAATATGTATAACGCCCCCCTCGGGCGAATGCTCGGAGGCGTTTTTGATGATGTTGGACAGTGCCTCGGCACTCCAACGCGGGTCGCATTCGATGGACATTTCGCACAACGGCTCAACATCATGTTCGCGGTCATCATCTTTGTGGTCAATTTCCGCCGCATTTTTAAGGTGCACATTGGTGATATGTACCGTTTGCCGCTTTAATTCCAACATGATGGCCAGCGGCTCCAGCGTCTGGCGGATGAGTGCGCCTACGGGCACGCTTTCTTTGGCGAATGGTACGACACCTGCATCCAGTTGCGCCATCTTTAGCATAGCCGCCGTTAGCCATTCCATCTGTGCGACGTTGGTTTTGATGTGTGATAAAAATTCTGCTTGTTTGTTTGGGGGTGCGTTTTCTAGCAAATCCGCCATCATGGACAGAGCAGTCAGCGGTGTTTTAATTTGATGCGATAGGTTGGCCAGCGTGTCGTACATGGCGTCGCGTTCGCGTTCCAGCGTGGTTAAGCGCTCGTTTCGTTGGGTGGCCAGCGTGTGGATGTCGTTGCGCAGGATTGCCATTGCGCCTTCGCGGTGGTCGCGGATGTCTGCGTCGTCGCCGTTAATCAGGCGGCGCACGTCCGCCGACAATTTGCGCAGGGCGCGTTTCGTCCAAAGCATGGTTATTCCGCCACGCGGTAACCCTGCCCGCGGATGGTTTCGATGCGAGCAGCGTCGCCTAACTTCTCGCGCAGTCGCTTCATATAAACGCTCAACGTGTTGTCCTCCACAAATTGCCCCGCCGCATCCCACAAAGCCGACAGGATTTGCGCGCGCGACAATATCCGTCCGCGATGCATCGCCAACGTTAGCAGCAGCCGATATTCCAGCGCGGTCAAATCCAGCCGTTGGCCGTGTATGTATGCTTTGCCCGCCGCCGTATCCACCGTGACCGCACCCCAATGCAGGGCGGCATCGCCGCTGCGTTTTTTCTCCAATGTGCGGCGGATGCGGGCGGTTAACTCCCGCAGGCGGAAAGGTTTGGTCACATAATCGTCTGCGCCACCCTCAAAAGCGCGTACAATGTGTGCCTCATCATCCACTACAGTTAAAAAAATAACCGACACATCGCCGGATAATTTGCATCGCACATCGAAGCCTGTACCGTCGGGCAATTGCATGTCCAACAACGCCAAGTCAAACGCCGCAGAAGTCGCAGCCGTCAATGCGCCGCGCACAGTAGCCTCGTGTCGCACGGCGTAACCCTCCTGTTGCAAGGCATACAACAACCCGGCAGCGATGATGGCATCGTCCTCCACCAATAGGATGTGCGCGATCATATCAGTCATGGCTTTGCTCGGCAGGCGTGTCTGCGCCGGATTTTGTTAGCTCGGCGGGTGTTTCTTCGGCGGATTCAGCCGTTTT
Source organism: Defluviitaleaceae bacterium (assembly GCA_009781755.1). GTDB lineage: Bacteria > Bacillota > Clostridia > Lachnospirales > WQUN01 > WQRX01. Next base: position 13,287 of record WQVD01000042.1, read on the forward strand.
TGCCACCAGCCCGCTCTTGCGCCACTTACCAATGCGGTACGATATCACAGCAAAAATCGTAATCGTTGTCCAACCCAGTAGCAGCGACAAAATCAACGCCTCCGGCCGCCCACAGCGGCGTCATCGCATCACCCGCGCCGCGGATCGTGCCCCACAACACCATATTCACCGAAAAAATCAAATAACCCGCCGCCAAAATCCGCAAAAAACGCACGCTCAAGTCCAGCAACTCGTGTACATATTCAAATTCCTCCGGCACAAACCAACCCGCAATCTGCCGCCCGAAGATGAGCAGAATCGTTATCAGCACCGCCGCCGTACCCACCGCCAAACAAACGCCTTGCTTCGTACCCGCAGCTACGCGGTCGGGTTGGTTGGCGCCCATGTTTTGCCCCGCGTACACCGTCATCGCGTTGCCATACGAAAAGTTGGGCATCATGACCAATCCGTCCACTTTCATTACAATATTATTGGCCGCCATCACCACCATACCAAAGCCATTTACCAACGGCTGCACCAGCATCATCGCCACCGCAAAAACCGCCTGCGAAGCACCCGTAGGCACCCCCAACCGTAAAATCTGCTTCACAAAAGTCTTGCGTGGCCACAAATAAGCCCACTTCATATCAAAAGCATCACGCTTCTGTTTCATCTGCGCCAAGCAAAGCAGTGCACTCACCGTTTGCGCCGTAACGGTACTAACCGCCGCACCCGTCACGCCCAATTCCAGCACTCGAATAAAGATAAAATTCAATAAAATCGAGAGCAACGACGAGAAAATCAAAAACACCAGCGGCCAAAAAGCATCCCCAACGCCCCGTAATATCCCCGAAAAGATATTAAAAAAGCCCATTCCCAAAACGCCCCAAAGCAAAACATTTATGTACAAAACTGCATAATCCAGCACTTCCGGCGGCGTTTCCAACGTAGTCAGCAACCATCGCGTACCCAACGGCCCCAAGCTTGCCACAAGCACGCCCAAAATAATCGTCAGCGTAATACTAGCCCCAATCGTCCGCGACAACTCCTCTCGCTTCTTGGCACCATAATATTGCGAAACCATAACACCCGCGCCCATAGCCACGCCCATCATAAACACCATGATCAGGAAAAAAATGGGCAGCGTGGCCGTAACCGCCGCCAAGGCTTCTACACCCACCCAATTGCCCAGCATAATAGCGTCCACCAAGCCATAAAGCTGCTGAAACAAATTGCCAATCAAAAGAGGCACCGTGAAGGCCAATAACTTCTTCCACGGTGCGCCGGTGGTCATATCTACGCCGGACATTAGGGCTTTGAGTTTGGTCATGGGGGCTGGCTCCTAGTACGGGAATGATGAAAAGTGTGCGAACGAGTGGCTGAAAGATTAAAACCCTGGGCGCCGCCCAGACCCGCGAGGGAACGCCTCCCCTCGACCCCGCTTGGCTTCGCGAGGTTCGGATTATTGGCCAGTGCAAAATCTAACCGGTGGCAAATTGCCACCGGTTGAATTTTTATCGTAGCCATGCGTTGTGCGGTTCGACGTGTGACTCGTACAAAAATCCAACTGGTTGCAATTTGCAACCAGTTGAAAATTAATCCTAGCCATGATTGAAAGGGGCGACGCCCAGAAACTGGGGTCGAGGGGGCTGTGCGTCAAATAAGGCTTTAGCCGGCACCCTCGCGGGGTCTGGGGCAGCGTCCCCAGGGTTTTGCTCTTTTGATCTTGGCCGCCAGCGTCCCCAGGGTTTTAATCTTTTGACTTTAATCTTTTGACTTTAATCCTTCAGCAGCAATCCGCGCGATCGCATCCGCAAACTGTGGCAAATGCGCCTCGTGTGCTACCAGCAACTCGTCCAAAATCTGCCGTCCGCGTGCGCCTGCGGGGATGAAGGGGTTGAGCGTGAATGCGTGCAAGGCCTTACCGTAGTCGCCGGTGATAGCGGCTTCGATCGCCAACTGCTCCATGGCTTTGTTGAGTTGCAACAGGCCGCGTGCGCCTACAGGCAGCGAGCCCCATGTTTTACAAGAAGGTCCCGTGGCGCCTATTTGCGCGGAGGCTTCGATGACGCAATCGGCGGGTAGGTCGGTTAGTGCGCCGTTGTTGGGTGTTGATACGACCATCTCGGTTTTCTTGTCGTTGTAAATGGAACAAATAAGTTCGCATGCGGCATCGGAATAATGTGCGCCGCCGCGCTTGGAGAGTTCTTCGGGTTTGTGATCAAGCGCGGGGTCTTTGTATAGCTCGAAAAGGCGGTCTTCTACGCGTTTGACTTCTTCGGCGCGGGTGGTGCCGGTTTCGAAGTTTTTGATGGCTTCGGATAACATGTCATCGCCTACATAGTAGTAACGGTGGTAGTAGTTGGGCAGCATGCCCAGGTCTTTGAGGACTTCGTAGGGGTACTCGTGATGTGTGATGTTTTTGGGTTGGTTGGGGTCGGGGGTGTATGCGGCGGGCTTGTAGAGGAGGTCAATGAGTTCATGGGTACGCTCCACGCCCAAGTCATCCCACACACGGTGCCAGTGGAAATGGTTGAGCCCCGCGAAGGCGAAGGTGAGCTTTTCTTCGGGAATATTGAGCCGCGTGGTGGCGGTTTTCATCAGGGCGAATGACACGTTGCACAGGCCGACAGTGCGCTTCCAGCCGCCGTGGAAAATGGCAGCCTCGGTAACCATGCCGGCGGGGTTGGTGAAGTTGACGAGCCACGCGTCGGGGCAGAGTTCCTTCATATCCTTGACGATGTCTAGGATGACGGGGATGGTGCGGAATGCCTTGAACAACCCGCCCGCGCCCTTCGTCTCCTGCCCCAATACACCGTGGGAGAGGGGGATGCGCTCGTCCTTGATGCGCGCGTCCAGCAGCCCAACGCGGAATTGCGTGGACACAAAATCCGCTCCTGCCAACGCGGCGCGGCGGTCGAGTGTGATTTCTACGCGCCAATCGAGGCCGGCGGCTTTGACCATGCGCTTGGCCATGGCCCCCACGATTTCTAATTTCTCGCGTCCGGCTTCAATGTCTACGAGCCAGATTTCTGCAATGGGTAATTCGTCCTTGCGCTTGATGTAACCCTCGATGAGCTCGGGGGTGTAGCTGGAACCGCCGCCAATAACGGCGACTTTTAATGCACCTCTTGCCATGCGTTACCTCCTAGAATACAGGCTCAATACCTGTGTATGTGCGGTGGATGAAAGCGCGCACCGCTTCGGATGTCAAATATTCGAAAATGGTTTGGATGTAGGGATTGTTTGCGTATTCGGGGCGGACTACCAACACGTTGGCGTAGGGGTTGCCCACCAAACTTTCGCGGATGAGCGAATCTTCTACGGGGCACAGGTTAGTGCCCGCAATCAAATGGTTGGTGTTGATCACGGACAAGTCCGCCTCGCGGTTCATCAGGACTTGGGGCAAGAATTCTGCCGCCAGCTCGGTGAAGCGCAGGTTGCGCGGGTTGTAAGAAATATCGGCCACGGTGGCCAGCACACCCGCCGCCGGGTTGATGGTGTCGGGTAGGCCAATCAAGCCAGCCTCGGCCAGCAGCATCAATGCGCGGCCGCCGTTGGTGGCATCGCCCGGAATGGCCACCAACCCGCCGTCGGGGATGTCCATCACATTGTCCAAGTCCAGCGAATACGCACCCATCGGCTCAACATGTATCTCACCCACCACATGCAACTGATTACCCGTGTTGCCAATGTAGGCGTTCAAAAACGGCACATGCTGAAAGTAATTGGCATGAATCTGTCCGTCCGTAAGCGCAATATTCGGCATATTAAAATCCGTAAACGGCACCACGCGTAAGTCAATACCCGCATCGCGCAGCATGGGTGTGATGTAATCCAAAATCTCATGATGCGGACGTGGCGTAGCACCCACATATATGCGTACCAAGTCGCTGTCGCGGTCGCCGCACCCGGCCAAAAGCCCAAGTCCCAGCATCATCACACATGCAATTGCAATCCATTTCTTCATTTCAATCCCTCCAAATTATTACCAAATGATTACACCGCGAATATATCATACTGGAACGCGCCGCGCTAGGGGCGCATCCGTCGTTTCCACGCGCGGTAGGAGATTAGTGGGAGTGATTTTTTCAATCGGTTGCAATTTGCAACCGGTTGGATTTTTGAAAATGGCTTAATCAGTTGGTGGCAAATTGCCACCAACTGAATATCGTGTCCGCACTAACGTGTTTTTTGTTATTGGGTGTGGCGGTGAGAATGGGATTTCCGAAATGTTCCGGAGAAGGGAATTGTTATGTAGAGTTTTGTCGCGTGGCATGGTATGCTTGTCCGTGCGGCGTTACGATTATATATTTTCGGAGGGTAAATTATGGCAAATGCGATTCCGGTGTTAGAAACGGATAGATTGATTTTATCGCCCATACAAGAAGTTGATTTTATTGATATGATTAAATTATTTTCTGACAAAGAGGTACTTGCGCATATGAAGGGTGGGTTATATGCCCTATTCAAAGAGAATTTAGAAAAATCAATATATTATGATGATGCGCTGATTATCAGAAAAAAAGAGGATAATTCCTTCATTGGTTTTATTTGTTGTTATCAATTTATTGATAAAAAGAAAGGCGCAATTAAATATTCACAAATGTGGGCGGCGTTATTGCCTGAATATTGGGGGCAGGGTTATGGTACAGAGGCAACTGAAAAGATGGTGGATTTCGCTTTTATGGGAATGAAAACGCCTTGGATTTGTGTGAATATATATCAACCAAACCATGCGGCGGGCGGTGTCTTGAAAAAATGCGGTTTTACTTTTCACACGGTGTATAAAATAAAGAATGTACCTTATGACCAATACCGTTATATCAGAGGCGATTATGTTGATAAAATTGATGGATTGAAAAAAGATGCTTATGATTATACATTTTCGCTTACAGAAGGCCCTTACAGTTATGAAAATCCCATTAGAAAAATTGACAGTATAAAATTTATTGAACAACCTACGGAATATATGTGTGGGCAATCAGTGATTGCCATGCTTGCGGGTGTTTCGATTGATGATGTAATTAAAGCTATGCGAACGGATATAGGAACATCGGTAGCGGAAATAGGCGGCGCGTTATATTATTACGGCATTAAACATGGAAAAACGAGAAAACGTGCAACAAATGATACAATTTTGCCCGACATTTGTATATTGAGCATGAAGTTGCCGGGATATGGGCATTGGTCGCTTTATTATAAGGGTACATACTACGACCCCGAATTTGGTGTGTCGGATAAATTACCCGAAAATGCTGTATTGAATCATTATTGGGAAATATTTAATTAATGTAGGAGGCTACATAAATGGTTGAATCAAGATGCGGCACATTGTGCAGCGAATGTGATGATTTTATTGAAAAGAAATGCGTAGGTTGCATTGCATTAAACGGAAAAGCCTCTTGGAAAGATGAGGATTGCAGTTTATCCAGATGTGTTATAAATAAAGGGTTGGCGCATTGTGGTGAATGTTCTGTTTTTCCGTGTGATATGGCAGTGGAAATGTCACATGATGAGGACGTTGGCGACAACGGAAAGCGCCTTGAACAATGTAAAATATGGGCGCGTACAAATAACTGAAATTCTGAACAGCTTTATCATTTTCTACATAAGGATGCGTGATGGGGATGACCGCCAGAGATGTTTTGCGCCGCACTTTTGGTTATGATAATTTCCGCGAGGGGCAGGGCGAATTGATTGACGCGGTGTTGGCGGGGCGGGATGTTTGCGGCATCATGCCTACGGGGGCGGGCAAGTCGCTTTGTTATCAGGTGCCGGCGTTGTTGTTGCCGGGGGTTACGTTGGTGGTTTCGCCGTTGATATCGCTGATGCGAGATCAGGTGATGGCTTTGGTGTCGGCGGGGGTGTCGGCGACTTTTATTAACAGTTCGCTGACGGACGCGCAGGTGGCCAAGGCCATGGCCAATGCGCGGGAGGGTAAGTACAAGATTATTTACATAGCGCCGGAGCGGTTGAGTACGGCCTCAATGATGTCGCTGGCGGCGGCGTTGGATATTTCGATGGTGGCGGTGGATGAGGCGCACTGTATATCGCAGTGGGGGCAGGATTTCCGCCCGCAGTATATGGATATTCCTGCGTTTATCGGCGGATTAAAGCGGCGGCCGGTGGTGGGGGCATTTACAGCTACGGCTACGCCGCGTGTGCGAGCGGATATTTTGCGTGCGTTGGAATTGCGTAATCCGTTGGATGTGGTGACGGGTTTCGACCGTCCCAATTTGTATTTCGCCGTACATAGCCCGAAGAATAAGTACGCCGCGCTGGCCGCGTATGTACAAAGCCACAACCATGTAGGTATCGTCTACTGCGCCACCCGCAAGGAAGTGGACAGCGTGGCTGAGCAATTGGTGGCCGATGGTTACAATGTGGCGGCGTATCATGCGGGGTTGCCCGACGCCACGCGTACCCGCGCACAAGATGATTTTCTCCATGACCGTGTGCAAATTATTGTGGCCACCAACGCCTTTGGTATGGGCATCGACAAATCCAATGTGCGCTTCGTCATCCACTACAGCTTGCCGCAAAACGTAGAAGCGTATTATCAAGAAGCTGGCCGCGCCGGACGCGACGGCCTGCCGTCGGATTGCATCTTATTCTATGCCCGGCGGGATATCTTCACGTCGGTTTTTTTGATTAACCAAAGCGACAGCGAGGAAGAAAAACGCCGTAACCGCCTGCTGCTGGACAAGATGATTCAATATTGCGACACTCAAAGCTGTTTGCGCCAATACCTGCTGGCGTACTTCGGCGAGCAGCGCGGCGAGGACTGCGATGATTGTGGCAACTGCGCGCCGTCGGAAGCATTAGAAATGATGGATGCGGCAAATGCCGACGCATCGCCCAAGCGAAAACACAAAGCGCGCAAACCACGCGAAGAACGCGCCGAACGTATCCGCTCCCGCAAAGAACGCGCCCCGCGTTTGGCCTTCTCCGACCCGCTCTTTGAAAGTCTGAAGGCCGTGCGCATGGAAATCGCTACCCGCGAAAAAGTCCCTGCGTTCGTGGTGTTTTCCGATGCCACGCTGGTGGACATGTGCCAAAAACACCCGCAATCGGAAGAAGCGTTTTTGCAAGTAAGCGGCGTGGGGCAGGTTAAGCTCGAACGTTATGGCGCGGCCTTCTTGGAAGTGCTGCGCGGCACGCAACCCGCCAACCCCGCCACCGAAAGTCAAGCCGAAACATCCGCGCTCACGCCTGATCAACTATTGCAATCTATCGCTATCGCCAACGATTCCATTCAAATTTCCCTCGTGGCAGAAAACATCAACGCCGTCCTCCTGCGCCACGACATGAAAAAACCAGCGGCATGGCTTTGAACAAGCTGCTGCTGGTGAATGGTTATCTGGACGATGCGTCGGGCGACAAGCTCCCCACCGCGCAAGGCACGGCGGCAGGCATTACCACCCAACGCCGCAACGCCCGTGGCCGTGATTACGATCAATGCATATTTGATGCACAAGCGCAACGGTTGTGCGCGAAATTATTTTTGCATGAAATGTTTCAACAGGATGCCTAAGACCCTGTAGCATTAATCCCGTCCTTCAACTTGTTCAGCGCTTTTTTCTCAATTCGCGATACATACGAGCGAGATATATTCAAATGCTTGGAAATTTCGCGCTGGGTGAGTTCTTCGCAGCCTTCCAGGCCGTAGCGCATGTCGATGACTTCTTTTTCGCGCCCGTGTAGGATGCGCCCCATCGTGCCTTGCATCTCGGCGATTTGCATCTTGGTGCTTACTTGGTTGTCAATGCTGTCCTCATTGACGGCCAATTTGTCTTCGATGCGTACTTCGTTGCCTTCTTTATCTACGCCCAACACCGCTTGCAAAAAAACGTCGCCCGCGTATTTTTTTTGCGCGCGCAGATGCATGAGGATTTCATTTGCTATCCTCGCACAACGTCCCCTCTACGTTCCCCTTTTTTAAGCCCTCGCTGATTTCTTCATGCGTGGGCATTTCTATACCCTTGGTAGTGTCCGAACCGAAAAGGTACAGATGGACGTTTTCACCGTCCCATACTATTTTCTTGATGAAAGTGCGTAAAGCGGCACGCTTTTGTTCAACGTCCATATTGTCAATAGTGTCTTTGAAACTGGTTAGCATTTGGCGGATGAGGTCAAACTCAATGTCTGATAATTCATGCGATGCGGTTAAACTCTCATATTCGCCGATTCGAGTTTTT
>WQVD01000043.1 GCA_009781755.1 Defluviitaleaceae bacterium
GAAGATTGGTATTTGTGGCGAACACGGCGGCGACCCGTACTCGATTGCATTCTGTGCACAAATCGGGCTGGATTATGTAAGCTGCTCGCCGTTCCGTGTGCCGATTGCACGCTTGGCCGCTGCGCAGTGTGCGATTCGTGGCCGTAAGTAAGCGAAGGTTAAAAGATTTAAGTTCAAAAAATAAAGGCAAGACCGTGGACGCTGGCGAATAAGGCTTTAACCGGCACCACACCTGCGAGCTTTAAATAGCTCGACAAATAAGTCGAAGTCGGCACCAAGCTTTTCAATGGAAAACCCCCGCGAGAATGGCTTCGCGGGGGTTTTGTTTTATGATGACAAACGTTGAATGTAAGATTGGGTCGGCTTTTATGCATTTTTAATGCGCGCGTTCGCTTTCATCTATCGGTGGCTTTACGCCATCAATCACCAGCCCGTGTTTTTGTGCATAATTCCATAACGCGGCGTGCAGGGCTTCTTCTGCCAATACCGAGCAATGCGCTTTGGCGGCGGGTAGGCCTTCGAGGGCTTCGGTTACGGCTTTGTTGGTGATTTGCGCTGCTTCTTGCAAGGTTTTGCCGATGACCATTTCTGTAGCGATGCTGGAGGTCGCGACTGCTGCGCCGCAGCCGAAGGTCTTGAACTTGGCGTCCACAATCACATCGCCTTCCACGCGCAAAAATACCCGCATGATATCGCCGCAACGCTCGTTGCCTACCGTACCCGTGCCAATGTCCTCGCCTTCGGGGAAGTCTCCGACATTGCGCGGGTTCATGAAGTGATCCATTACTTTATCGTTGTATTCCATTGGTAGCTCCTTTTGTGTAATCATCATACAGCGGTGACATTGACCGCAACCGGGCTACGGCGGGTTCCAATATCGCCATCAGCCGGGGGATATCTTCCTCTGTACTGCACCGCCCCAGTGAAAATCGTAGTGCGCCGTTGGCCATACCGTGTTCCAGCCCCATGGCCATCAATACGTGCGAAGGCTCCAGCGACCCGCTGGAACAGGCCGACCCGGTGCTGGCGGCGCAACCATTCATGTCCAAGTGCAGCAACAGCGACTCCCCTTCGACAAAGCGGAAGGAGATGTTGATGTTGCCGGGCAGGCGGTCTTGCGGTGCGCCGTTGAGTTGTGTATGGGGAATTTTCTGTAAGATTTCGTTGATTAATGTGTCGCGCAGATGCGTGACGCGGGGTTGCTCGTGCGGCATGGCTTCAATAGACAGGGTAAGGGCGGTGGCCATGCCGATGATGCCTGCTACATTTTCCGTACCGGCGCGGCGGCCGCGTTCTTGTGCGCCGCCATATATAAAGGAAGCGATGGAGGTGCCTTTGCGCAGGTAGAGTGCGCCTACGCCCTTGGGGCCGCCAAATTTGTGCGCGCTTAGTGCCAGCATGTCTACACCCAAGTTGTTGACGTTGATGGGTACGTGACCCACGGCTTGCACGGCATCGGTGTGCAGGGGTGCCGGATGGTCTTGCATGATGGCGGCGATTTGTGCCATGGGTTGCAGGGTGCCGACTTCGTTGTTGGCGTAGATGATGGTGACGATGGCGGTGTCAGTGCGTAGGGCGGCTTGCAAGTCGGCAGGGTTAATGCGCCCTTGTGTGTCCACGGGTAGGTAGGTGACTTCATAACCGCGGTTTTCCAACGCGCGGCAGGTTCGGCGTATACCGGGGTGTTCTACTTGTGTGGTGATGATGTGGCGTTTGTCGGGATTGGCGGCTAGGGTGCCGTGGATGGCCCAGTTGTCCGCCTCGGTACCGGAACCGGTGAAGTAAATTTCGTCCGTGCGGGCACCGATGGCCGCAGCAATGGAGGCGCGGGCTTCGTCAATGGCTTTGCGCACACGCCGCGCTGTGGCGTATACGCCCGATGGATTATGAAAATCATCGGTCAAATACGGCATCATCGCGGCCAATGCTTGCGGATGCAGGGGCGTGGTGGCCGCATTGTCCAAGTACAAGGGCTTCATATTATTCGCCTGTGTACACAGCAATAAAAGCGCGTTCAATAATTACATCATCTGTAGGGCGGTCGTTGGCACCGGTGCGTGTGGTGGCTATAGAATTAACCACGTCCATGCCATGCACCACTTGGCCAAAAACCGTATGGCCAAAGTTGGGGCCGTTTGAGTTAAACGGGAAGTCCAAATCCGGCGTGCCGCCCACTTCCAAGTAGTGTTCGAACACTTCACGCAGGTATACATCGCCCACGGTCAAGTGCGGGCTTGTGCCGTCCCAATCCGGGGGATAAATAACGTCGTCCAGGCTAGCCAATATATGCTCAAATTCGTGCGTAAACATCGCCGGCAAAAAGTCACGATGCACAATATAAAATTGCGAACCGATGGAGTTACCCGAGCCTGTTTGTGCCATGGCCAACGCACCGTTAAAGTGCCACAAGTCATAATTGTGCTCCGGGCCGAATCCCATACCCCAAATACTGCCGCCGCCGGTACCCGTACCCAGCGAGCAACCGCCCTGTATCATAAATCCTTCAATAACACGGTGGAAAATAAGCCCATCATAAAACCCGTTGGCCACATGTGTCATGAAGTTTTCGACGGCCAGCGGTGCGGCCTGCGGGAATAAGCGCATAACAATATGGCCGTGGTTGGTTTCAAATACCACGACTTCTTCGCCCACGGTCATGGGTTGCAGTTGCAATGCCACGGGGCGGCGTTCCAACAAATCCGACGCGAGAGGCCATGGCAGTGGCGTGGGCAGGACGCCGACGGTAACATCGGGGCGTACCGGATTCGCTACGGGAGAGAAGCGGGAATCCAAATCAGAGGAACCGATGGTTTCTTCGTCACACGCGGTAAACATCGCAACACCCGCAAGAAGAACAATCAAAAACAAAAAGCGCATCACTTTTTTCATCATTTATGCCTCATTTCTTTGTAATCATTTTGCAATAAGTATACCGCAACGTGTTATACTTGGCAAAATATTCTTTGATGTAAAGGAGAATTTCCAATGAAGAAAATCATTCAAACGGCAAATGCCCCCGCGCCCATCGGCCCGTTTTCGCAAGCCACAGCACATGGCAGCACGTTGTATGTGTCCGGCCAGCTACCCATCGACCCCACCACGGGCGAAATTGACGGAACTGACGTGCAAACCCAAACCCAACGCGTCATGCAAAATCTATTAGCCATTGTTGAAGCCGCAGGTGCAACACCCGCCGATATCCTCAAGTGCACCATCCTGCTCACCGACATGAACGACTTCGCCGCTATGAACGCGGTATACGGCAGCTTCTTCCCCGCCGAACCACCCGCAAGGATTTGCTACCAAGTCACCGCACTGCCTAAGGGGGCAATTGTGGAAATTGATGCTATCGTAGCGTTATCCTAAATACCGATTCACATCTTCCGCTGATATCCCGGGGTGCAGTGCCATGTTCAATGCATTGGCAATAATCCGCGCCAAGCGCATGACCACCGCGTCCACATCCTTGGGCGTGACAAAAAAATTAGCGGCGTGCGCGGCGATATGCGCGCCAATCGTTTCATCATCGGCATAACCATCCATGGTGTCATGCACCAACGTGGCCGCACTCACTACCGTAGGCACCCCCAAACCAATAACAGGAACCCCCACGCTTTCGTTATTAATAGGGGTTCTTTTATTGCCCAACCCTGCGCCGGGGTTGATGCCCGTATCCGTTAATTGGATTGTGGAATTAATGCGCGCGGTACTGCGTGCCGCCAATGCGTCCACCGCAACAATCAAATCCGGCTTGACGCGGTCGGCCACGCCCAACACAATTTCCGCCGTTTCAATGCCTGTCAACCCCATGACCCCCGGGCGCAAAGCACACACATTGCGTACACGCCCCACTAACTCGTCGGGCATGTCGGCGGCCAAATGGCGCGTTACCAGCATCTTCTCGCACACTTGCGGCCCCAGTGCGTCGGGTGTCACCAACCAATTCCCCAACCCAACCACCAAAATCGTCGCTTCATCCGGTAGTGGAAACAGCGCGCCCATCTTCCACGCCAACAGTCGGCTTATTTCTTCGTGTATTTCCGGTTCGGCGGCTTTCATGGCCTCGCATTCCAACGTAATATAATTACCCACGGGTTTGCCTATATGCGCCGCACCGGCGTCATTAATAATCTCCACCCACGTAGTGGTGATTCCGTTGGCTTCGTCCGTTTCTGTGCGTATGTCCACCCCCGCCAACGTATCTTGCGACCGCTGCCGCAAATATTCGCAATGCTCCAATGCAATGTCCGTCCTAAAATGCACATTAACCACTCCAACCCATGTACTGCTATAAAATAATTATTGCTAGTATGTACGGCCATGGGAAAAATTAACCACACAAAAAGCCCCGTACAAATGGCTTTTGTACGGGGCATGGTAAATACACGTTCTTATCTCTTTCGAGGCACGTTTTACTTTTGGCTTGGCCATGGATGTTTTCGTGGCCTTTGTTTTTTATGCGGTTGTATGTTGCTTGATTTTCACAGGTGGGTACCCGTTTATATGCACTTCCTGTTGTTGACTCTCTCTGGCCAGAGGTTTTTGTGAGTCCAAGTCCGGTGGTAACGATTCGATCCTTAAGCATGTGTTATACGGGATGCACGCAGGGACGTTTGCATACGTTTGTCATGAGAGCCGAAATTACATGTGCGGATGTCTAGGATACGCCGATGACTTGAAGGGAGTATAGCATGGGGTTTGTGCCAAGTTCTAAGAATTTTTCCTATACATTGTCACTTTGCACCGCGGTAGCCATGTTTTACCATAACACTGCGCACTATTATATAGCTTTCTTTTCCTGTATACTCCTATCATGATAGATGTAGCTTTAGTCGGCACCGGCGGCATGATGCCCCTGCCCAACCGATTCCTCTCGTCCATGATTTGCCGTGTCGATGGCCGCATGATGTTATTTGATTGCGGCGAGGGTACGCAGGTGAGTTTGCGCACGCTGGGTTGGGGGTTCAAACAAATCGACCGCATCGTATTTACACATTTCCACGGTGATCATATCAGCGGTTTGCCGGGGTTGTTATTAACCATGGCGCACGCTGACCGTACCGAACCGTTGGAGCTATTCGGCCCCACGGGATTGGAACGTGTAGTTACTGCGCTGTGCGTCATTGCGCAAGATTTACCCTTTCCGTTGGTATTCCATGAATGGAGAGCGCGCGAATCACACAGCCACATCGAGGGCATGCTACACATGAACGCACTACCCGTTAACCATCGCGCACCATGCTTTGCTTACGCGATAGAATTAAAGCGCCGGGGCAAATTTGACCCCGACCGCGCCCGGGCGGAAAATATTCCCTTAAAACTTTGGGGGCCGTTGCAAAAACAAACTGACACCACGCTCGTATATGAAGGTAGAACATTTACTTCCGACATGGTTTTGGGGCCGCCCCGCACGGGGCTCAAACTGGCATTCTGCACCGATACACGCCCCACTGCCGCGCTGTCCGCCTTCGTACAAGACGCCGACTTATTCATCTGCGAAGGCATGTACGGCGACCCGGACAAGCAACAAAAATGCGCCGCGCACATGCACATGTCCTTTCAAGAAGCCGCGCACATTGCAAAAAAAGCCAATGTAAAAAAACTTTGGCTCACGCACTTTAGTCCCGCATTACCCGACCCATGGAATTACCTGCACCACGCAACAGACATCTTCCCCCATACCCAAACGGGTAAGGACAGGATGACCAAGACATTGAAATTCGTGGACGACGATATATAAAAGAAGCAACATTTTCGACGGCTCGTATATTGAGCCGGATAGGGGATACCATGACCGACACGCGCACCGACATGCAAATAATCGAATCCTGCCTTGACGGTAACCGGGATGACTTTGCCGAACTCGTAAATCGGTACAAGAACCTGGTTTATTCGATTATCCGCCGCCAAACACGTGACACCGAAGAAGCCAATGACTTGGCGCAAGATGTATTCCTCAAAATATACCGCAACCTGCGCAGCTACACCCCGGCGTTCAAATTCTCGACTTGGGTCATGCGCATCACCGGCAACCACATCATCGACCAACACCGCAAGAAAAAAGCCGAATTCGTTCCTTTCGAAGCGCACATGGCCGAAGGCGCTAATATGCCCGCCGAACCCAGCCCCGAAGCGCAATACCTACGCGCCGAACAAACCGAACGCATCAACAAACTACTGGCACAACTGCCTGAAATGTACCGCATACCCGTAGAGCTATATCATAAGCAAGACATGAGCTACCAAGAAATTGCCGAAGTCATTAACGAGCCGTTATCCAAAGTAAAAAACCGCATCTTCCGCGGGCGCAAGTTGCTCAAAGAAGCCCTAACCGCAGAATAATCCGAAACGAAAGGAGCATCACAAATGGACTGCCTAAAAGCAGAAACCGCCATGATGCACTACGTCGAGCAAACGCTCAAACCCAAGGACATCCAACCCCTGGCCACGCACATCTTGCAATGCGAGCCCTGCCGTGCCCTGTACCTCCTGCTGGACGAACAGGCCGAAATCCTGGCCGCCCCGCAACCCGCCGAAACCAGCGAAATGCCCACCAACTTTACCCAAGTGGTGATGGCGCAGGTGCGTATGCAACCCGCCTATGTACCCACCCCGGCGGCAAGCATCGGCCAGCGCATCCTGTGGGTCGTGGCCGGCATCTTAATAGGTACAGCCGCGCTGCTGGCACTCAACCCGCAGTGGGCCATATCCTTCGCCATCCATGAAGGACTGGTGATGCTGGGCGCGCACATCGGCAACCTATTATCATGGCTCACGCAAGCCGATACCATCAACGCCCTCATCAACTCCGGGCTGGGCATAGCGGCCCTGATATTCTCCGTACTAATAGGAGGGGCGCTGTACGGCCTGTACCGAGGAGAACACGCCACCAACCACCAACTACAAGCATAAACAAAAATTGCGAAGTGTACCGTGAAAATGGTACACTTTTTTTGTACATATATTAAAGGAGGCGAAATGGATGTTAAAGATCGGAACCTTTACTTTTGCAGAATTTTTTAAGCAGATGCGCAATCAACGGGGTATGAGTCAAGTAGACTTGGCTGCCGGCATCATTCACCGCAGTCTTATATCCAAAATAGAAAACGGCCACTACATACCGGAGTATGGCCGATTGGCATTGTTGGTAGAACGCCTTGGCTTCGGCATGGATAACATTGGCAAAAATCATCATGATGATATGCAAGAAATAGAAGGTTGCATCAACCGCAATGATTTTGACAATGCCGAAAAACGAATTGCACAGTTGGAAAAAAACGATGACTTCATGGATTCGATTTATAATCAACAAGCGGTATTTTTGTTTAAAGCGTTATTGATGATGAAAAATAATGATCAACAAGAAAGTGTGCGAAAGGCCATTTTAGATGGTTTGGCCATAACGATACGTAATTTTGATGAAAAAAAATTGGCGGACTATATTCTTACTGCCAACGACATAAAATTGATTAATCAACTGGCTATCTTGTATTGGAAACATAAAGAAACGGATGCGGCCATCCAACTCATGCATGGCTTGATCCAAAATCTTGAATCCAATTGCACAGATGTCCGCTATAGGGCGCGGATGCTGCCGTGGTTGTATTTTAACCTGATAAATTATTTATATGAAGAAAAACGGTACAACGAAGAAATCCCCTTGTTGGACAAGGGGATTGAGTACTGCATAAAATCATCTTCGTTATATTTCTTGCCCCATTTGATTGGTAACAAGGCGTGGTGCAAATATCGCCTGGGGGATACCACGGAAGGATTTAAATATTTTCGTCGGGCATATCACATGTACGATGGTTACGACCTTCGTGAACCACGCAGCATAGTACACAGATTTGTGTTAGAAAATTATAATGTGGATTTAAGCTTGCTTAATGAAATTTCCATTCAATTGGCGTATATGGGAGGTGGAAAATAAACGGGCGGAACTTCGCCATATGGTTGAACGATGCATTCACAGTTAGCCGCCATTACATCAACGCCGCCAACCACCCCACCTGTGACGACACCCAAACAAATTAACGCTGCCAATAAAAATCGTTTCATGTTAAATACCTCCTAAGATTTATGATGAAACAAGCATACACGTATCACGAAAATGAAGTGTGCATAGGGTTCACAAAATTTGTCTATTTTTGTGACACTTATGCACACATTGGATTTTTGGCTGGTGTATAGTGGGTGCAAAGAGTAGTTAGAGGTATAATGAGGAGGGATGCTTATGAATGAAGCAAGTCGTTTTTGAAATTCACAAATGGTGTTTATTAAAGTTATAAAGGAGAATGTAAAATGATAAAAAAATGTGCGGCAATAATGGTGAGCGTTATTTTATGTTTTGCTAGCCTAACGTCAACATTAGCGCAAAATTATGAACGTATTTTTGACAATTACTTATATGCTGCTGATTCAAACATTTGGGAAATCAACAATGAACTGTTCGAATCATTCATTGTCTTTTTAGATAACGAAGGTTTTACTCCTTACACTCAAAGTCGGCGAAGCGAAAATTATATTTTCAATGAAAGGTCAGGAATATCGCCTGTTCAAATTGATGCGCTCATGACCTTAAATGAAATGGGAATAAGAAATGTAGAGGCATGGCTTGAAGAAACATTGATTGAAACATCACCGGGTTTAATGGTTTTTGACTTTGAAACTCAAAGCGAATTTATTGTTTCATATGATGGCAGCATTATGACAACAATGGATACAAATCAATTAAGTCTTGAAACAAAGATTTTAAGGCAAAAATTATTATCTCCATGGTCAATTTATTTGCCTGACGTAACCGACATAGTTAACCAAGTGACAAACAACGGTGAATATGAACTGACTGATGATTTAATAAATAAAGTGCATGGTTATATTGTAAATATTAATGATTATAATGCAATTGATTTTGAGTTTGATTATATGTCAATTATAACACCAATGAATATCGATCCAAGACTTCAGCTTGTAAATAATGTGAACATTCATCCATATCATGCGATTGTACGTATATTGGTTGAAAGTAATCGCGGTACATTTCATGAAGCCACAGGTTTTATAATACGAAACCCTAGAACGGGAGGCTCAGTTGTTTTAACTGCTGGGCACAATCTTTATAATCCTGTTGGCTTGGGAGGTATGACGAGAAGTCTTAGTATAACTCCAGCTGGTGGAGGGCCTGTGCACCGACATCGAAATATAGCAGTCGATCAAAGATTTAGAGCTACACAAAATTCTGATTATGATTTAGGTGCAGTTGGTTTGCAAAATTTTTCACCAAGCTTTCTTCCTTATGTAATGACAAGGAATAATTTAAATATACCGGTGACGTCAGGTGGAATAGTCAATGGTAATGTGCCTATAATGTATGCGGGATTTCCGTTTTCACAAGTTGCAAACCCCGGATTTCTTCATAGGACAACCGGAAGTATTGCTTTATTTGTAAATGATAGACGAAGGCTGGTGTCATCAACTGCAGGTAATCCCGGCATGAGTGGTAGCCCGGTAATGCGAACATCATCAATTCCTTATGTAATAGGAATTCTCATTGGTGGAGTTGGTAGTAGCGGAGATGCAGCATCTGTTACAATTTGCGATAGTTTTTTTAATAACGTTGCGCTTATTATGTAATTTTATTTTAATTTCCTGTCATAACAAAAATCCGCCACCGTGGTACAGAACGGTTGGCGGATTTTAATATAATTGCGTAAACAACAACATTGCAGGGGATGATTTTATGGCAATGCGGCATTCGCACAAAGGCATCCTATTATTTATTAGAGAGCTGCTGGTGCTGGGCTTGCTTGTATGGCTTTCGTATCGGCACTGGCTGGGGGCGGCGGCTAATAATATGCAAGTGCGGGATGAATTTGTGGGGTTGGTGTATGGGCGTGAAGTGGGGTTGTCGGAGTGTGGTACATATTTTTCCATTGTGTTGGTGAATGATTCATCTTATGATTTAATTTTTCTGCGGGAATCTTCTTATTGTTATGGCGCATTTTTCCTTGTTTCAGTGGCGGCGGGTGCCTAGGCGCTGGGGTATGATGGGTGTTCTTGATCCGCTGGCGGATTGACTGGTCGGATGATTATCCGTTTTTGCTGCATACTGTATTGGTAAAATAAATTAGTTAACAATTCTTAACCTTTGACCATCGTGTATCCGAAATCGGGTACACTTTTTTTTATCCCCATTAAGGATTGGACAAAAACAACGGAGGTAACATCATGAAAAACAGCAAACGACACACCGGTATTATTGAATCTTTTATTTGCGCGGGCGGCGATGTGCGGCAGAGTGCGCGTGGTATGCATGTGGCGCAAGTATCGGCCAACGGGCAATTAATTATCCCCAAAGAAGTGCGCCGCGCGTTGTGTTTACAAGCGGGCGATGAGGTCATGTTCCGCATGGATAACAAAGGAAAAATTGTCTTGCAAATACCTTCTTGATAAATTTGAAAAAATTTATTTTCAAAAATGTAAGGTTTCCCTTCTTGCGTGTCTACTTGTTTATGAAGGGAGGTCAAACGATGCATTTGCCCAAACCGCAAATCCCCGAATCGTTTTCTTTTCATCCAAAAATCATGGAAGTGCTGTACGCAACGGTCGAAGATTTTAACTGCGAAGAACAGCAGGCCATATATTTCCACTACTATATGGCGTTGTCGCCTTGTACCATTTCCAAAACATTGGAGTTAACGGAATTACACGTAATCAGCGCACTTTGTCTGTATGCGGAGCGGCTGATCTGTCGTATCGACTTATTCAAACGTGCGCTTCCGCACAACGAAGGTGGCTATATGCAGCCCTGCGATATCCTCCTGCCATGGAGCGCATAAAAAAAGCAACGGATGGATGGTGATTACACCATGAACGAACGCTCGTATGAGATGTTGAACCAATTGGTGCAGCAAGTGCAAAGCGGCAATCCGCAAGCCTTTAATGAAATCTACCAAAGGTGCAGCGGTTACGTGTCCTTTGTATGCGCCAAAATTTGCGACAGCAAGGAAGACGTGGAAGAAATCGTACAAGACACCTTCATCACCGCGTTCAAAAAAGTGGACGATCTCCGGGGCGAAACCTTAATCCCCTATTTGCGCACCATCGCCGTGCATGCCAGCTTCCGCAAACACAAGGCCAATAACCGCCGTCTGGCATATACCACAGAAGAAATGCCTGTTGATTTGCAAGAGTTGAATCAAAACCTGCTGCCCGAAGCGGCCATGCAAAACAAAGAATTGCGCAAAATATTGATTAACGAAATCGACAAGCTACCCCGCCAACAACGTGAAGCAATGTTCCTATTCTACTACGCAGACATCCCCGCCAAGCAGATTGCGGAATCAATGGAAGTGCCTATCGGCAGCATCTACACCGCACTAACGCGCGCCCGCCAAACCATCAAAGCACGCATGGAAGAAAACCGCAAAACCGAATGGGTGAAGGCCGGCGCCAAAGCCGTTGCGTTGTTGCCCGTGGTGGCGATATTCCTGGCGGAAGAAGCCACTTATATGGCGGCCTATGTACCTACGGAGTTTGTGGGTGCTGCAGGCGCCACCGCTGCAACGGCCACGTTCGTAGGCACAAGTACGGTATCCAGCACAGTGGTTGGATACATAATGGCGGCATGTATTGCCGCCGCAAGCGTGCTAGCCATAAGCGCATACGTTGCCTTACAAGCGGAACCACCACCCGAAGCCGAACCAACGCAGCGCTTTTATTATATGAACACCGCATTCCCCATCGAACCCACGCACAGTGATATCGAAGCCCCACTGCCCACGCAACCCCCCACAACACCAACCCTAGCCTCGCCCACGCCCACCACTGCCCCCGAAGTTATGCCAATCATCACTACGCCAATCATCACAATGCCTCCCGTCACCACGCCACCCGAAACCACTACACCACCCACTACACCATCACCCACTACACTGCCACCCACAACACCAACGCCCACCGCACCCCCTATCGTCAACCGCACCGACCAAATCCTGTCCGCATTGGCCAACGCCACAACACCCGCCGCCGTCGCACAAATCCTTGCCGACTACGACTTCACCTTCGACATACAAATTGACACACAAGCAGACGCGATCATACGTTTTTACATCACCAACGAAGGCAGCGGCGAAATCCTGGTAGGCACTGTCACCCCTGCCGATGGCACCCCATGGCGCATGCAGTACGCATATTTTGAAAGCGGGCAAGCTCCGCAAGACAGATTCGACTTGTATCTGTGGATACGGTCTTAATATAAATAAAAAATGTGCATTTGGAGGCAAAGAATGAAAAGACTCAACATGAAACGTAAGATCGCACTTTTTACAGCATTAATAATGGTGCTGAGCTCGTTAGGTTTGTACAACCTTTTTGCTTGGGCAAGTGACCCTGATGAATTGGCGATTTCTACATATGATATGCAATCGTCAACAACGTCACCTCCGGGGTTAGATATTGCGCCCATGGCGGGCACATGTGGTTTTTATGTACGCTTGTTTGGCGAGCTTGACCAAGATGTTGTATTTTATCCCGGAAGTGATCCGGCACAATTTACCGGCCGCGTATATCACTCGTCCACCATTCCGCAGACCTTGCAAATCAACGCAACCTTTAGCGAACGCTTTGACACCTACCGCACGGTTACCATTTCTGCAGTAAATGGTTTTGGTTTCCGCGCAACGCCGGGGTTGGGCATGCGCTCTATAAGCGGCAGCGCTACTTTTCCGAGCGATTGGGCGTTTGATGCCGCGCTTCAGGAAAATCCCTTCTTGGGTATCGTCACCGGATTTGAATATGCACGCAACCCGCAAATCAGACAATATGCCGGTGCCAACCATTATTGGGGCAGGGTAAACAACCCGGACGGTACCCCCAACAACGTAGTACCCGCTGGCACTTTGATGAACACATACAACCCGTTGGCAGGTACGTTTACATTTACCGTTGCACCGGGTGTTGATATGGTAACGATTCCGATTATGTTGGTTACGGATATGGCGTTTTCTGCACAAGTAGCGCAAAACACTGGACGCGTCCGTTATAACCCCATTACTGTAACCGTTAGCGAAACAGAAGATGCCGCCGGGCTCATCCCCGCCGGACTGGGTATTCGATCGGCTACATTAGCAGAGTACAGAACAACTGGTACGGTATATCATAGATACACGCGAGTGCCGAATGATCGGTTGGAAACAAAAATTTCCGGTGACGCATGGACAAGTGATATACGCATTAGTAATTTCACGCGGGAGCCATCGCATGGTGAGCGAGTATTTAATGGTCGCCAGTTATTGCAAGAAATGAATAGTGTAACAATTCGTGTGCCACGCTCCGTTTCGCATTACGATGATTTAACATTTACATTAACCGGTGGCGGATCTAATTTCACAGATCAAATGTGGAGCTATGAATTGGTTACCACAAACCCAAGTTTTACCGACATTATCGTAACATTTAGGCAAGCCCATGTAGGTAGCACCGCCCTGCGTGTTATTACCATAGGCGGCATCATCCCCCCTATGGCACCGGATGAAGTGCTGAACAATGTAAATATCACACCGATTCAATCATCGGAAAACCAATTTTATGCATTGGGTAGTACAACAAATACAATGAATGTTAATAGTTTGGGTACCCACCGCATCCGCACGCCTGATCCGGGAGACGGTGACGGCGTTCCATCTCTAAGATTTCCACCGGTAACCAATAACCATCAGTGGAGCGGGCAAAATCCTGCAGACGGTATATTTATGCCCGTGGGTGCATTTAATGTTGAAAATCCACGCGCAGATACATTATACGACCAAGCTATTTTTATTCAGGTGAGCCCTGACCCACGCATTGGTGTATTTGCCGTTTATTTACCCACCGGCAACGATGGCATCGTAGACCTTGTTGTAACCACACGTTGCGGTATGGTTATCGAAATGCCGCCTCTTACAGCCAATCGTCCGAGTACGAGTAATCGACCATTCGCAACGGTAGCCATTGACTTTAGGTATTATGGACTGCAACCGGGGCAATATATTGACACCATATTTTTTGAATTGGCAGGCGGCGTTCCTCCCAATTCAACCTTTAATCGGATTCATAATTTTTATGCCATTATGGTTGAGGGTTTGCCCATATCATTATTTGGTGAATTGCCGCTGGGTTCGATACCCGAGGACCAAAGCATTACACCTCCGCATGAGGCTTGGGCAGGTGTGCGTTTTAACGACCCCACCGACACCTATTTTGGATACACCGATCTTCGCGCAATTAACCCTGATTTGATGGCCAACCGACGGGAAACATTGGTTTCACGCGGATACGGTATTTCATTAATTTCAAGTAACGTGAGCCACAATGTGGGACCTACTGGCAATTCATCCGGCGGTACTTTAATTGCCGGTGAAACACGCACGGTTTCCTTTAGCTTTAATTGGGATTTGCATAGTGGCTCAGCACATCCTTTAAACACTTATGGTGTGCAAGGATTTAGTGTTTTCTTGCATTCACCCGTTAATACATTGAATGTAAACATGGATTCGGTACGTGTTAGTCAAGGTGGTGTTACTTGGGGCAATGAAGCTAGCGATTTGCCATTACCTATTCCGGTACCACTTATTAACCCCAATCACGGCAATGCCAGCCCTGTAATGCGTTTAGACTTCCCCGATATTATGTTGGGTGCATTTTCAGACATGCGTTCAGACAGCGACACTTTTAGACGTACAGAACCCATGATTATCACCTTTGATGTAGAAGCACCCATGACCGCACGTACCGGCACGGTTTTTTGGCAAAATATATTGGGTGTTACTGCGTTGCAACCGCATATACCCGGTACCCGGAATTCCACTCGAGCATACCGTTTTGCAACCATGTCTTCGGACTTTAATTTTGGTGATGCATTACGTACACCGGTGGGGCGTCATGTAGCTACACCCAATTCAGCGGACACAATTTTAATCAGCCCGCAACCCTATATGTTAATGTACACGGATATTATGCAATTCTTGGGCGGGCTCCCCGGCCCGTGGGTTAATTATGATTGGGTAACGAGTAACCAAGTATTGGATGTTAACCCTGGAGCAGGAGAGGTCTTTTATCGTGCCACCATGGTCAACAACACCGGTCGCACGGCTGATGATTTTTATGTAATGATACCCATTCCAAAAATTGGTGAATATCCTTTGTCGGATTTACAAGACGGCGTTCATGATGGTTTTAACTGGAGCATGGAATTGAGTGGCCAGCCCATACTACCGCCCAACTATATCGCATTGTTTTCTGATGAATATGCGGATATTGCAGCCACGTCCATAACCAATTGGGTTGTCTGGGGCGATTTGGCAGACATCGGCGGTCGTCAAAATGTCCGCACCGTCAAAATCATAGCTACCGCACCCATCCCCGCAGATGCTACCGACTTCTTCATCATCCCGATGGATATTGGCACCATGACCGAGGCGCAATTGGCTGCGGTATGCGGTACGGTCAATGCCTTTTCTTCTATATTGCGTGGCTCCACGGCTGAAGGTACTGTTTACAGCGTGTCTCTGCCGGTTGCTGTCCGCATCCACAGCGGCATGATTGCGGGTACGGTATTTAACGACCGCAACCGCGACGGCATTAAAAACGGCACCGAGCCCGGCATCAACGGCGTAGAAGTACGCTTGTATGACGCCACCGGTACCACGCATTTGGCTTCCACCGTTACCCGCCCATTGTACGAACAAGACGCATTTGGCGTGTATCAATGGGTGCACGATGGCTGGTTTGCGTTCATCCCCCTGTCCGCAGGCGATGAGCACGTCATCGAATTCGTCAATCCCAACGCAAGCCAATGGAATTTTAGCCTCATGAATCCAGCCTTGTCCCAAACAGGCTTGGTGGCAACCTCCCGCGCTTATGGCGTACTGGCCAGTCGCATCTTGCCTAGTAGTTGGCATTACCGTCATGTCAACGCAGGTTTGCACTACTATTTTACCGTTCGCTACTTCCGCAACGACGGTACGCTCGCACCCGGTGACTTGATTTACCGCTGGACATATGTGCAAAGTGGCACCACCATCGCCGCGGCCAATGTACCTGCCGATCCCACCCGCCCTGGTTTTGACTTTGTGGGTTGGGCGTTGTCACCCGGCGGCCCCGTGCTGGCAGGAGCATTGCCCGTAGGTCACGTTGTTATCGCTGATGTTGACTTCTACGCTATATGGGAAGTTGAAACCCCGCCTGTTACGACCGTACCTGTAACAACCGTACCGGTGACGACCCCGTCGGAAACAACCGCACCGGTGACGACCGTGCCTGAAACTACAGTACCGTTTACGACCGTGCCTGAAACTACAGTACCATTTACGACCGTGCCTGAAACTACAGTACCGTTTACGACCGTGCCTGAAACTACAATACCTTCGACAGGAACTAGACCGACAACGGCACCGCTTACAACTGCGCCTGTAACCACGACACCGGTGACGACAGCACCTGTAACAACAGTACCGGTGACGACAGTACCTGTAACAACAGTACCGGTGACGACTGCGCTTGTAACAACGGCACCGGTGACGACTGTGCCTGTGACAACTGCGCCAATAACGACTGTGCCTGTGACAACTGCGCCAATAACGACTGTGCCTGTGACAACTGCGCCAATAACGACTGTGCCTGTGACAACTGCGCCAA
>WQVD01000044.1 GCA_009781755.1 Defluviitaleaceae bacterium
GGGTTATTCAACAATGCACCGGGACGTTTTGATGTCATACTTACAAATCCTCCGTTTGGTGCCAAAGAAGGAAAAGAAGCGCAGACAAATTTTGCATACAAGACAGGAGCAACACAGGTGTTGTTTCTTCAACATATTATCGACAGCTTGAAAACAGGAGGTCGTTGCGGCATCGTTCTTGATGAGGGTGTTCTTTTTCGCACAAACGAAAACGCCTTTGTACAGACCAAGCGCAAATTACTTGACGATTGCAATGTGTATGCGATTGTAAGTTTACCCGGTGGGGTGTTCACTGCCGCTGGTGCGGGAGTTAAAACAAACATATTATTTTTTGAAAAGGGCAAGCGAACAGAACAGATTTGGTATTATGACTTATCAGATATAAAAGTCGGCAAGCGTACTCCGTTTACAATGGACAAGTTTGACGAGTTTTTCCGCCTTTTACCTGACCGCGCTGACAGTGAGCGAAGTTGGATGGTTGATAGGCAAGCTATTGAAGATAATGGTTTTGACATTAAAGCTGTAAACCCAAATCGCAAGGTTGAGCAAGATACCCGCACACCAGCCGAGCTTATCGCTGTTATTGAAGAAAAGCAAATCGAAATTATGAACGCATTAGCGGAATTGAAGCAATAACTAAGCATCAATTGCCGACAAAATATAAATTTACATGGAGGTTCACATGGATTGTAGGGATTGGATAATGTTTGCCGCTACTTTAGGAGGGGGTATCATTGCAGCTCTTGCGACATTTTTCGCCGTATGGCTTACAAACAAAAAAACAGCTAAGATGTATGAAGAAGAACTTCGCCACCGAAAAGAAGAAAATGAAATTCAGCGCAAAGAAAAAGCAATGGTTATCATAAAACCGCGAACAATGCGAAACACGATTGAAGGTGTCCTTGATACAATAATTATGCGTAATTCGTTGGACAGGGTACTTTTATTTTCGGGCGCGGATGGATTTGACTTTGTAAATCAATCAACAATCAAAGACGACGGAAAAAAATATGCACCAAAATGGCGGTTTGTCATTATGGAAAATGAATCACAAAATGAAATTTATTCTGTAAAACTTACGACACATTCTAAACTGACAACAAATTCAAACGCAATTTTCGAGTATTCCACAAGTAATTTTGTTGCATTGTTGAGAAGCAAAGAAAGCATAGCAGTAAGAATTGAAAATTCTGAACAATGGAATAAATTGGACGAAGCTAAAGAAATTATTTTTACTTCTACGATTGAATATTTAACTGCGGCAAGACAACAAGTTTGCTACAACTTTGCAGTCAAGATAACAGATTTATCATCCGAGGTTTTAGAAGATAAATTTACTGTATCTGATAATATAACTCTGCCCGGAAACTGTATCCCTACAGTTTATCGAAATCTTCAAGATGATATTGGCACTATTGATAGAAGTGCATATGCTTGGGAAAAAATTGGAGCAGCACAATTACGCGGTTTCGCTAACAATTCATTGCCAACGCGCCCAAACTCAGCTGATTTTGATGCCTTAATGGGTTATGCTGAAAAGCTCATAGGGTTTGTGTTTGGGATTTTTAGTAAAGATGTTCCTGAAAATCAAACCGAAAAGTTGATTGAAAAACCCGAAGTGGAAACCGAGGGCAAATGAAGCCAGTCAGCTTGAATCGTTTTCTCGCATATAAAACAAAATCGTAATGAAATTGAAAATAATTTCCCAAAACCCTGCCAAAATGTGACAGGGTTTTATTTATGTGCTTTTTTGACGAATTGAGCCGGAATGTTTTTTTGAAAACTTCTTCAAAGGTGCAATAGTCTTGCACCTTTGGTATTTATACTGGGTTCATGCGGCTATCCAAAAAAATTTTCTAAATAAGCAATATACTTGCCTATTTCCCTTTTATACTGGATTTAGTGGATAGCCTTACCACACAAACACCACTGGCAACGGTGGTCATATGCAGTATCTCGAATACGTTTCGGTTGTGAACGAGCGAACGGACGGTGCGCTATAGTCTGCTGGACTGCGAGAAACGCCATGTTCCGAACAAGCCTATTGGTACGACTTGCGCCATGACCCACAGCCGAAGAAAGCGCCTCCGTCTTGAACGCCTCACCGCATTGGACGGCTTGCCATCAGAATGGGGAGAACGCTGGGTTGTGCGCGATGCGGCAGGCTGGCGTTGGGTAGCGATTACCAAAGCTGTGTCGAGATATTCCCCTGCCGGGGGTGCGGGTGGCAAATGCGGCAGATTTTGGAATTATGACAAACTATGTGCGAATAGATTTTATCATCGGGCAAAGGAGGCGGCAAAGTGAAAATAATTATACATTATCCAAAAAACAAAGATGATATAATCACATTACAAAAAAAAGTCGCTGTCGTCCATGCTGAAGCCGTTGTCCGCCATATTGAAAAACTACCTTGCCCAACATTACAAAAAACTGCTTTAGTGAACGCAATTAAAAAAGGCTCACAAGAATAAATCACACTTGTGAGCCTTTTACGTTCTTAACCTAATGCACCAAATATCCGAAGCCAATGCTTCTTTAACATTCGTATACGCCCCTGCTCCCATGCCTTAATTTGATGAAGATTGTAACCGTATTGTGCGGCAAATTCCGATTGCATCAACCCCAGCGATTTGCGGTATGCTCTTAACTGCGCGGCTTGTCCATCTTGTAAAAAAGCATTGTAGCCGTCGAGCAACTCGGAAACATCAATACCAAACAAACCAGCAAGCCGTTGTAATACTTCGGGCGGATAATAATCGCGCTCATCTGCTTCGTATGCGCTGTAATTTGTGCGGTCTATACCAACCGCCTCAGCAACCTCTCTTTGCAATAAGCCCTTGTGGTAGCGATGATAGCGTAATTTTTCAGGAGTAGTCGTGAGAGTAGATGTGTCAGCACAAATCTTGTTGTATTTTTCGGCATCACCCAAAAAATGCGGACAGAGGAATGTAAAACGGTGAACGAAAAAAGGAGCGTGGCTGACGACGTCGTGAACATTGCGAACCATGACATAAAGAAAATCGCTTATTCGGTCAAACACACGCCATTTTTCCTTGTAAGGTACGCCGTTTTCGACATCTGCGCCATGAACACCCATTATGTTAGCATAGCATTTTCGATACAAGTGGCCGCGTAGGTCGCCAGTTTGATATTGCGCGTGGGATTAAACGCCCGAATGGCCTTGATTAACCCAATGGTGCCGATGGAAATTAAATCCTCGGCATCTTTTGCATGGTTGGGGAATTTTTTGACCATGTGCGCCACCAAGCGCAAGTTGTGCTCGATGAGAATATTGCGCGCGTCATCACAACCGTTAGCCAATGCTTGTATATACTTGCGTTCGTCTTCTGTATTTAAAGGCGGGGGAAATGAATTGCCCCCGGTCAAATAACCCGTGAAAAAAAAGCCTTCCAGTAAAGTAAGGAAAAACATGGAAAACACCTCCCGCACCTGTATCTTATGTGCGGGAGGGTAGATGGGTGCGTGGCAATGGAGCGAAGTCATGGTGCAATATCCAAAATCAAGTATGTGTCGGGCACCACACCCGTAATCACCGTATTGACCAGCGTGATATGACGGTCAACGGCCACTTCAAAGGAATGCACCGGATTAATAATACGCACGATGGCTTCAATATTAAGGCCGATGCTAAAGTGCGTTTGGTTAATGCCCACCGCAAAAAATTGCGAATCATGCGTCACCAGCGCGTTGCCGATGGGTGCCATTGTAAAATTAAAGCGCGGCCCCACTTGCGACAGGGTGTCCAACCCAAGCAACATACCCATGGGGATGGACGCAACCTCCGGTTCCATCGTGTTCAAATACAGCGAAATGCGCAACGCCGCTTCATTGGAAATATCATTAATCAACACTGTATTGACGCTCAATGTAGGTGCACCTGCCGCCGCATCGTAATGCTGCATATAAAAATCCCCGGCTGTAATGCCGCGGTCACGAATAATTTCTGATATGACACGGTTGATTACGTTGTTTATTTCCGTTTGCAAGCTCAACTCCGCCGCTTCCAATACAATCGGCAATATAGCGCGGTCGAAGCGGTAATAACTGTATACAAACGACACCACCACAATCGCCAGCATTAACATGAAGGGATACTTGCGCGGGATGCGGAAGCGCGAGCGAGAAGTGCGGCTCGTGCGCAAAAGACCACGATCGGTATATGCGATGGAACCGCCATGTGATGGCAAACTGCGAAGTGTGGCGGTACTGCTGCGTGATGTGCTGCTCTCCCGCGCAACAGGGTACGAAAAATGAACCGACTTGCGCCCACGCCGCCGCAGCCAACGGCTAATAAGAATCCGCCACTTTTTCATCCCACACCCCCTTACACAAAAACGTAGATGATATATATGCGCGGCACAGCTTGGGGCAGTCGCGATTGCGGAAAATAAAAATCCGGTTGGTCCCAAAGTGGGTCTAACCGGATTGCGATGAATGACTTATATAGTGAATTCGTTATTACTGTCGATATGCGATTAAAGATTGAATTCGTACCATAGCTTGATTTAATAAAATTAATTCTTCAACGAGAATATTTAATTTGCAAAGATTTAACCTAGCGAAGAAATCGTTCTCCATTAACAATACATTTTCAATCACATTTAAATTTACGGTTGTTGCTCTGTATATATCAATTAATGAAAAATACATTTCTGCGCTGATGTTTGTTATTATCAATTCACTGCTTAACGCAATATTAAGCGTGACAACAGGCATTATAGTATTGATGCTAAACCAAGAAATAATTATATCGTAAGAAATTTCGTTTTTTCTCCACTCCTCTATAGTATGTAGTAAATCATTCGTGATAAAATAAATAAGCCTCGCTTCATCACTAATCGTATTTAAAATTGCGTTTGCACTTGCACGATTTGTTGATGCAACATGCGCATTACTAATAATCAGTGCGAATAACACACCAAAAAAAGCAATGCTTAAATCAATTGCATATTTTTTAATTTTATTTTCAAAAGGCGGATTGGCATTTGTATTCAATTCGTTTTTTAGAATTTTCTTTGGGTAAATTTGATTTCGTTTTATGGCTATCCATGCAATCAGGACAAAAGTAATGCAAAGAGCCACCATTATTTTATAAAGCATGAATTCTCTCCTTCATAACAAAGAACTTCTCAGCAAATCACTCCTTATATTCCATGAAGCCTAACAACAAATAAGCCGCACTGTCCAACCCGCACTGCCCAAAGTGCGTGACTTCCGGATTATTGTTCTTCCCGTGCCAGTCGGTACCGCCGGAAATGTAGATTTTTGTGTCCTCTGCGATTTGGCGGTACTTGGCGACTTCGGCGGTGGAGTGCTTAGGGTGGAATACCTCGATGCCCTGTGCGCCGTGGCGTATCAAGTCGCGGACAGTATCATCGTCGTAAATCGTCTTGGGATGCGCGATGACAGGAATGCCGCCGTTGGCCTTGATGATGTCAATGGCATCGTAGCCCGTAAACGTTGAACCGGACACATAGTTATCATTGCCGGGCCAAAAATACGCGCTGAACATATCCCACAAACCCATGCCGGGCATCTCATAACCGTCGGCTTGCATCGCCTTCAGCACATGCACGCCGGATATACGCGATTGTCCTTCGTTTAATTCCAAAACGCGCGCCCATTCGAAGTCGAATACTTTATTCGCGCGGGCATTTTCGAAATTAATGCGCGTGGTTTTGGTTTTGTCGGCGCATAGGTCTTGAAGTGTGCGTTGGAATTTGGCATCGGTGGGGTCGATGTAATAACCGAGGATGTGAATCATCTTGTGGTCGGTTTCCGTAGAAAGCTCGATGCCGGGGATGATGCGGATGCCGTCGATGGGTGTATTCGCCAAAGCCAAGTGCGCGGCCACGCTGTCGTGGTCGGTGATGGAAATGACTTGGATGCCGTGGGTTTTGGCGAGGGTGATTAATTCGTGCGGCGTGTCCGTGCCGTCGGAATGGGTGGTGTGTAGGTGTAGGTCTGCGTACATGGCATGCCTCCGGAAATTAATTTGAAAAACAAAAACGATTTTGCCTTCGTATGATGCCCTTGAAACATCGTCGTCATGACAAAATCGTTTTATTTCGTTTATGCTTAATTGTCGTTGGGTGGATTTTTTTTAGGTTTCTTCTTGAAACACATGCCTATAATCATACCGAAAATTAAACCGAAGGACGCTCCGCCAATTAAACCGTCTCCAAGCGAATTAAATAAAAAATTAAGAAATGGCAATTCAAGCAAACCCAGTCCGGCGCCGATACTCAGCCCTAAAGGGATGCCTTCTGCCATATAGGTGTCGCTGCCGTCGTTTTTATTTCCGCAGGGTTGGTTGTCGTTGGGTTCGTGGTAGTGGTTGCCGTTGGGCGCGCTCATCCCATCACCACTTTCACGTCATGCACCTTGCCCGATTGGGTCACGGGCAGCAATGTGCCGTCCAGCGGTGCGCCGTCGAAGGTTACGTTGGCTACGCCCTTCTCCACGCCGTTGGGGTTCTCGACGGTGATGTTGTAGCGCACGCCACGGAATTCGCGGCTTACGGTGAAGCCTTTCATATCCGACGGTACGCACGGGTCAATGCGCAGGCCGTCGTGTTCGGGGCGGATGCCCAAGATGTATTGCGTTATGGACACATAAGTCCACGCGGCGGTGCCGGTGAGCCAAGAGTTTTTGCCTTCGCCGTGGCGGGTAGCGTCTTTACCTGCGATCATTTGGCAATAAACGTAGGGTTCCATGCGGCGCAGGTTGACATCCTCGCGGTAGGCGGGGCAGATTTTTTTGTAAGTGTCGAAAGCGCGGTTGCCGCGGCCCAATTTGGTTTCTGCGATGGTAATCCACGGGTTGTTGTGGCAGAAAATGCCCGCATTTTCCTTGTAACCGGGCGGATAGGACGAAATTTCACCCAGTTCGATGTGATAGCGTTTGTAGGCGGGTTGTTGCAGGACGATGCCGTAGGGGCTGTCGAGGTGTTTCTCGACGGATTGCATGGCTTGCAGGGCGCGGCCATCGTCGACACCAATGCCCGCCATCACCGCGAAGCCGTTGGATTCAATGAAGATTTTGCCGTCTTCGCACTCGTGTGAGCCGATTTTTTTGCCGTAGGCATCGTAGGCACGCAGGAACCATTCGCCATCCCAACCGTGTTGGCCGATGGTTTCGACCATGGCGTTCATTTCGCGCGTGGCGCGGTCGGCCTCGTCTTGGCGGTTGGTGCGGCGGCAGATTTCGATGTATTCGGGTGCGGCGAAGACGAAAATGGCGGCGATGAGCACGGATTCGGCCACGCCGCTTTCGTAGTTGGCGGTTGTTTGGAAGGACTCGCCGGGGGTGTTGGAGAAGCAATTGAGGTTCAGGCAGTCGTTCCAGTCCGCGCGGCCGATGAGGGGCAGGCCGTTGGGGCCGCGATTTTCCAGCGGGTGGTTGAAGGATTTTTGGATGTGGGCGAACAGCGTGTCCGCGAGGGATTCGTCATTGTCGAAGGGCACTGATTCATCCAAAATCGAAAAATCGCCTGTTTCCTTGAGATACCATGCCACGCCCAGAATCAACCACAGCGGGTCGTCGTTGAAGCCCGAACCGATGTCGTTATTGCCGCGCTTGGTCAACGGCTGGTATTGGTGGTAGGCCGAGCCGTCGGGGAATTGCGTGGCGGCAATGTCGAGAATCCGCTCACGCGCGCGCTCCGGCACGAGATGCACAAAACCTAACAAGTCTTGGTTACTGTCGCGAAAGCCCATACCCCGCCCGATGCCCGATTCAAAGTACGACGCACTGCGCGACATATTGAACGTGACCATGCACTGATATTGATTCCACACGCCCGCCATGCGGGCCATTTTTTTGTCGTCCGCGTCCACGGTGAATTTGCCCAGCAAGGTCGTCCAATAATCACGCAACTTGTCGAAGGCCGCGTCCACGGCTTCTTCGGTGGCGTATTTGGCCAATAATTTGTCGGCGGGGGCTTTGTTGATGACGTGCAGGGATTCCCATTTATCGTCCTCGGCGTTTTCGCAATAACCCAACACGAACACGTAGGTTTTGCTTTCGCCCGGGGCAAGGTCGGCTTGGATGTGGTGCGAGCCGATGGGTGCCCAACCGTGCGCGATGCTGTTGCGCGCTTTGCCCGCCAACGGTACTTCCGGCGCAGCGAAGCCGTTGTACAGGCCTTGGAAAATCTCGCGGTCGGTATCGAAACCCGCGATCGGCGCGTTGACCGCCCACACAGCGTAATGGTTGCGGCGTTCGCGGTATTCAGTTTTGTGGTAGATGCGCGAGCCGTGCACTTCCACTTCACCGATGGAAAAATTGCGCTGGAAGTTGGTCATATCGTCGTTGGCATTCCATAAGCAAAATTCCACGAAGCTGAACATATCCACCGACTTGGGCGCGGCGGATTCGTTGGTGAGGGTCACCTTGTGGATTTCGCACGTGTCGCCCATGGGCACAAAGGAGGTCTGCGCGAACGCCAGCCCGTCCTTCGCCGCCGCAAACTTCGAGTATCCCATGCCGTGGCGGCATTCGTAGCGGTCGAGCTTGGATTGCATGGGCATCCACGTGGGTGTCCATACCTCGCCCGTGGAAGCATCGCGCAGATAGAAATAACGCCCGCCCGCGTCGGCAGGGGCGTTGTTGTAACGATACCGCGTAAGCCGCAGCATACGCGCATCGCGGTGGAAGCAATAACCACCCGATGTGTTGGAAATGAGCCCGAAGAATTCCTCGCACCCCAAATAATTAATCCAAGGGTAGGGGGTGTCGGGGCGGGTGATGACGTACTCGCGGTTGGGGTCGTCGAAATAGCCGTAGGACATGGTGGTTCCTCCTTGTAGGTCGGTTATTTATTTTGTTGGTTGATTACGCTTGAAAAAGATGAAAATGACAACGCCGATGACGGCTAATGCGGTGGCGCTGATGACGAGGGTGAACCGATTGTTCGGTTCAAGTGGTAATTCGGCATGCGGGTCAAATACGCGCTGCCGCGGAAAAACAACCCCGTTGGTCAAATCAAATGTAATTTCATGACCATGAAAAGTCGTGACATGAAGTCTGTCGTTGGCACGATCGTGAATTGTTTTTTCGCGTATTCGCCATCCCAGCGTTCTCAAAAAGGGATCGTTTTCAGGAAGAAACGCGTCCCCATACGGGAGAAATCGCCGTATATTGTGAGAACGTATATAAACACCATATTCAAAAAAACGTATCGAACCGTCTGCATCTGCCGGCACAGCAAGAAAAGACATGGCATCGGCAGAAAAATATAACCGATCCCAAATTAACCAACTGTCAAATGAATATACAAGTTCTCCACCGCGGTACAAACCACCCACTTCGGGATACCCTTCAAAACTTGTTTCAAGCCAAGATGGGTTGGGTATCATATAAAAAACCAATCCATCGCCCAAATCCATCCGTATCGGAAAGGGCACTATAGATAGTGCATCGGCATTGATTGGAAAAATAATTAACAGCAAAGTACACAACGCAATGAATAATTTCTTTTTCATACGCATCACGCCTCCCCGTTAATTATAATTATGTAGGATTGCATAAGCTGCGTTTATTATATTCGCCGTACAAAACAATATCAATCAACCGCGGCTACATTTCAGTTGGTTGCAAATGGCAACCAACTGAAATGTAGCAAGCTGCTTGTTATCGGTTTTATTTTTTGGCATAATGGCGGCGGTTACATATCACAAAGCAATTCGCAGGAGGTAATCATGTCCAACCCTTCGCATCGCATTGCAACCAAGCAAATTAAATTTCCCGCGCAGGCGGGCACGGAAGTACGCGTGCGGCAAACCCGTCACGCGTTTTTATTTGGCTGCGCGGAGTTTTCGACGCTGCCGTATGTAGCGGGTGAGATGCCTGAAGCAGAAGCGGTGGCGGCAGAGCGTCGTTACGGCCACATGGCGGAGCTGTTCAATCAAGTAACGCTACCGTTTTATTGGGGTCGGTACGAGCCCGAACAAGGCAAGCCCGATTTTACCCGTATGAAAAAAGCAGCCGAATGGTTAGCGGCCAAGGGCATGCGCTTAAAAGGGCATCCGCTGTCTTGGCATACGGTATGTGCACCGTGGTTATTGGACTTCTCTAACGAAAAAATATTGCAAATACAACTGGAGCGCATCAAGCGCGATGTAACGGCTTTCAACGGCTTGATTGATGACTGGGATGTGATTAATGAAGCGGTAATCATGCCCATCTTCGACAAGTATGATAACGCGATGACACGCGTGTGCAAGGAGCGCGGGCGCATCAAGTTGATAAAAGAACTCTTCGCAGCTGCCCGCGAAGCCAACCCAAATGCAACATTGCTCATCAACGACTTTGATATGAGCGAGGCATATGACATCTTGGTCGAGGGCGTGCTGGAAGCGGGCATCAAAATTGACGCCATCGGCTTGCAATCGCACATGCACCAAGGTTGCTGGACACCCGAGAAAATGGCCGATGTGCTGGAGCGTTTCTCGCGGTTTGGTTTGCCGCTGCATTTCACCGAAGTGTCGCTGGTATCGGGCGATATCATGCCCGCGCACATCGTAGACTTGAACGACCACCAAGTCACCGAATGGCCGTCCACTCCCGAAAGCGAAGCCCGACAAGCCCGCGAAGTGGCGTGGTTTTATGACACACTGTACAACCATCCGTTGGTGCAAGCCATCACGTATTGGAGCTTCAAAGATGGCTTGTGGCTCAATGCGCCCTCCGGCTTGGTTGACCACGACAGCTACGCCAAGCCCGCCTATACCGCCCTGCACGACCGCATAAAAGGCAGTTGGTGGACACCCGAACATACCCAAACCGTAGATGCCGACGGCATGATAACCGTCACCGGTACCAAGGGTGATTACTTGGCTGTGGCAGACAGCGGGCAGGAAATTTCATTTTCAATTCAATAAATTAAAAATCGAGCAACAGAGCACGTGTTAACAGGATTGCGTATTAAAAAAATTACATAATGTATCAATTTGTGCATTCAAAATAAAGCTTGTGCAATTCGATAGGATTCAACATTATTTGTGTGTAAACACAATCGGAGGATTTTATGCATTCGATATTTGAACAACTGGCGACGTACAAAATTGTTCCCGTTATTACGTTGCATGACGCAAAAGACGCGGTTCCGCTGGCGGAGGCGTTAATCGCGGGGGGATTGCCCTGTGCGGAAGTAACCTTTCGTACCCCGGCGGCGGCGGCGGGCATCAAGGCCATGACCGACGCGTTCCCGCAGATGTTGGTGGGTGCGGGTACGGTCTTGACCCCGGCGCAAGCGGACGCTGCCGTGGCTGCCGGGGCCAAATTCATCGTTGCCCCCGGCCTTAACCCGGAAATTGTGCGTTATTGCCAACAAAAAAACGTGCCCATGCTGCCCGGCGTGATGACCCCGTCGGAAGTTGAGCAGGGGCTGGCTTTGGGGCTTACTCATTTAAAATTTTTCCCGGCGCAGGCTGCGGGTGGGGTGGGTATGTTGCGTGCTTTGTCTGCGCCCTACGGTGCGGTCAAGTTTATGCCCACGGGCGGCATTGACGCCGGTAACGTCAAGGATTATTTATCCCTGCCCAACGTATTCGCGTGCGGGGGCAGTTGGATGGTTAAAGACAACTTAATAAAAGAAGGCAACTTCGCAGAAATTGAAAGATTAACCAAAGAAGCGACGGCGTAGGTCAACCCCTCACACCGCTTGCATCGCGTGTGCCGTTAACACCTAGTACGCCACATCGGCACTTTTACTTTCGCTAAAACCTCGTATCAAAATGTCGTTTTCATTTTATCCAAACTATATTTTCACAGGAGCGATAATCATGAAAAGTTTGTGCGGTAAATTTACGGCGTTTTTTTTGTGCCTTTGTATGGGTGTGGGATTACTGGTACCCATGACGGTACACGGTGAATCTTATCTTGATTTTTTTGACCCGACGTATGGATTGCGCCCTTGTCCGCAGCGAGCAGATACTTACATATTAGGCGCGACGGGCGCGGCATCACGGTCTTTCCTTTTGGATACCGTGCATACACACACTGCAACAATATACATTGAAGGAATCGTGCATTTAACCTTGGCGGATGATAGCCACTGGACCATCAACCGCGACAACTTATTTCAACCCATTATTGGCGGCATTCGCGTAATGCAAGGGAGTGCTTTGCACATTCATGCGCAGTCAACGGGTAGTGCGATGGGTCGCTTGACCGTGTATGGCAGCCACGCTGCAGCGGGCATTGGCAATTCCTATCCATTTGGCAATGCGCCTGCGGGTGGCGTGGGTACCATTGTGATTAACGGCGGGCATATTGTTGCCAATGGTGGTAACAACGCCGCAGGCATCGGCGGCGGCAGAAACCATGACGGCGGCACCATTATCATCAATGGCGGCATTGTAGAAGCCACCGGAGGTACCATCGGCGCAGGCATCGGCGGTGGAACAAACGGAAGCGGCGGAAACATTACCATTAACGGCGGTTATGTAAATGCAACCGGCGGATTGAATGCCGCGGGTATCGGAGGCGGATCCAATGCCGGTAACAATCCGGCTGTAAATGGTGGCGTCATCCGTATCAACGGAGGCGTAATAGAAGCCACCGGCGGCAACAACGGGGCCGGTGTCGGCGGCGGATCGCAAAGCGGCGGCGGTACCATCCATATAACCGGCGGAGACATTACAGCCACCGGCACCGGAAACGCCACAGGCATTGGCAGCGGTTCTGCCACGACGGCACAAAATATTCCCGCAGGCAATTTATTTATAACAGGCGGTGACATAACGGCTGCAAGCGGTAATATCCCGACCATCCCCGGAATGGGAGGATTGGGCGCATTTACGTCAGGCTTGGCTGTTATTACAGGCGGCACGCAAATCGTCAACGGAACCGTCCTAACCAATGCCAATATGGATGATTTGATTGGCAATGCAAGCATCTCTACCCAACTGGCGGATAATCCCGATTATGTCAACGTCGTATACCTGCCCGGGCGCGGCAATACCGCCGTTAGCAGTATTACCCTCAATGGGGTACCCCTGCCCATAAACAACTTATACATTTCCGGCAACCACCAATTGCAATTAATTCTTTCACCCTCCGAAACACCTGAGCTATTAAAAATCACACTAGCCGGGGGCGACATCTACCGCGCAACCTTCGCACGTCCCGGCGGATACCCCACGCCAATAACCATGCAATTTTATGTACCCACCACCACCCCAGCAAAAACAACGCCTGTAGAAACAACACCCGCAGAAACAACCCCCGCAGAAACAACTCCAGCAGAAACAACCCCAGCGGAAACAACCCCCGCAGAAACAACCCCAACGGAAACAACCCCCGCAGAAACAACCCCCGCAGAAACAACCCCCGCAGAAACAACCCCAGCAGAAACAACCCCAGCGGAAACAACTCCAGCGGAAACAACCCCCGCAGAAACAACCCCAACGGAAACAACCCCCGCAGAAACAACCCCAGCAGAAACCACCCCAGCGGAAACCACCCTAGCGGAAACCACCCCAGCGGAAACAACCCCCGCAGAAACAACCCCAACGGAAACAACCCCCGCAGAAACAACCCCCGCAGAAACAACCCCAGCGGAAACAACTCCAGCGGAAACAACACCCGCAGAAACAACTCCAGCGGAAACGACTCCCGCGGAAACAACCCCAGCGGAAACGACTCCCGCGGAAACGACTCCCGCAGAAACGACTCCCTCAGAAACAACTCCCGCAGAAACAACCCCCGCGGAAACGACTCCTGCGGAAACAACACCCACAGAAACGACTCCTGCGGAAACAATACCCGTAGAAACAACTCCCGCAGAAACAACCCCCGCAGAAACGACTCCTGCGGAAACAACACCCGTAGAAACAACCCCAGCAGAAATCACTCCACCAGAGACAACGCCACCAAAAACAACCCCAGAAGACACAACACCACCTGTTACTACTCCTGCGACAGAAACAACCCAACCCGCAACAACATCAATTAATTCTTCACCACCTCCACCCCCTATGCCACCGTTAACACTTCCACCTCCAACAACCACAACATCACCATTTCTTTACTACGAGCCGTCAATTTCGGCATATTGCGCAATAACAGCCATCATCCCGTATGGCAACATATCGCGTGCGCATGGTGTGTGGATGTTGTGGATGCTTGCTGGCAACCCCGATGTTGAAGGCTTGCCGAATGTATTTATTGACGTTGATGATGGCACATGGTACGACGCACCCCTGCGTTGGGCGGCGGCGCAAGGTATTGTTTTGGGTGTGGGAAATGGGCGATTTGCACCATATAATGACATGACTTATCGGCATATGTATCTTATATTTAGCCGTTATTTGTCCGCGTACCACGGATGGTTTATCGGATATGTAAACGACCGCGCACCCGTATCACACGAACGATGGATGCATCAAATGTATGTAGTAGCAAAAATAATCGAATAACATAAATTAATCGCATCCATTACAAAAACAGGGGTTGAATCGCTTGTGCGAAACAACCCCTGTTTTGTACAAATCTGTTAATGCAATATTATCTGTTTGCCATCATTTCCCACACGTTTAATGCCGAATTCATGTCGGAGGTGATGCGCTGCACGATGTTGATTCCCAATGCGTCGGAAAGTGCATGTAAGCGTGCCAATGCATCATCATTCATGTGGTTCCAATTAATCCTAAACATGCTCATTTCCAATGTACCGCTGTCATTAATCATTGCGGCAAATACAACAGATCGGGGTGCGAAATCACGCACGTCGGTATATGCAATGTGCAAAAATGCAGCGGTACCGTCTGTGTTGGTTTGTGGCATAAGGAATGATTGCAACGGGCGATACGTGTCTTCGCCATATTCGGGTACCAATAAAAATATTGCATCCAGGGCCGATCCCTGCGCTGCGCTCCAATTAAAGGTGTCGAATCGGCCAAGAATGCTTAAGCGTACTTCGTTGGCTGCTGCTACATAGCTTGCATTTTGCGCAACAGAATTTAAACGGAACCCGCTGTCGGCTACAGTAACATAGCTAAGATCGGCAATGCGGAGCCAGTTGTCGTTCAGTAAGTCGCGTACCCCGGCAGGGATAATAAACGCCGTTGTTCCTTCGTCTGTTGCGTTTTCTTGTTCTTCATCTTGCTTATCGTCTTCGTCTTGATCATTGTCTTCAACTTGGTATTCGTCTTCATCTTGCTCATCATCTTCAACTATAGGTGTACGTGATTGTGCATACACATTACCCGGGCCGATTTTTTGCAAAATCATTTCAGAGTCCCAATTGAAGGAATAGGCAAGGCTGATATCCAATGCCGCGTTGTAAAAATATACCCAAGTTGCATTACCATATTGGTTGATGTTTTGCATGGCAAAGCCAAGGTTTGCCAGCACAATATCATACGCATCAGTATCGGGTATCCACGCCGAGGCGGATATCGCGTATAAAATTAAATAATCGTAATAATCGTAAAACATATGACCCGATGACAAGCCAAAGGACGCAGGTGCTCCGCTTTCAAGATATTCCGCATTATTGCTGACCGTGATAAAGGTTGGAATCTGCGGGAAACCCGGGAAGTATAACGGCCCGCGTTCGGCATCATCGGCAACTGCTTCGGTTACATTGTCAGTTACATCGTCGTTCATGATGGTGCCCAAGATGAACGACAACGCCAAGTCAAGTGCATCCGTGCCGAAAGGCGTACGAACATCGGGTGCAATGCCGTAGAACTCCAATGATTGGCCGTACGCATTGGTGGTATAGCCGATATCTGCACGCCAGATGATGCCCGTGTTGGGTAATGCCACGTACAAGTGGGTGGTGCTCATAACCATAGAAGTGTTGGTACCAACAAGCGTTGCCATACCGGCGTATTGCATCATATCGGCCAGCAAAGAAGATGCAGATGCGCTGTTACCGTCAATCAGCAACCAAATTTCGCCGTCAAAACCTACTGCATCGTAAGAGGGATGAACCAGCGAACGAGAAACCATTACATAATCCAGTAAAGCCAAGTCGGCTTGGTTAAATTTGGTCATGTTGCGTTCGGCCACAAAGGTTGCTGCGTCCATGATGTGTGCATACATCAATTCGATTTCTTCGCTTTCGCTTGCTTGCGAATCTGCCAGGATGGCTTCCATCA
>WQVD01000045.1 GCA_009781755.1 Defluviitaleaceae bacterium
GTGACCGCGGGGCCGACGGCTGACTAACGCTTAAATTCTATTAAGCAGCAGCGAGTTGATAATTGTTGTCATTTCATTAAAAGGCCGGCCTTTGGGTACGCGGTTACCGAGCCGCGGATGGCTATCGTTATTGTCAAAATCCCCGTCGAAACCATTACGCCCCCGTTCGTTAGAATAAAAAAGTACATCATAGGTATGATGCACTTTCATGCGTATTATATGTGGCGTAAATGTTTAATGCAAGTCATTGCGCCTTGTAATGGCTCAATTTAAATGAATTTAACCGCCGTTCCGTATGCCATGACTTCGGAGTTGCCGTCCATGACGGAGCAAGTGCTGTAACGTGTGGCGATGATGGCATCGGCACCCATGTTTTGCGCCATGTGTATCATGCGGGCGGTGGCATCGTTGCGTGCTTCATACATAAGCTCGGTGTATTCATTAATTTCGCCGCCGCCGATTTGGCGAAAGCGCGCTACAAAGGCTTTGCCGATATCCTTGGCGCGCACGGTGCTGCCTTGTACCAAACCCAAGTGTTGCAAATTTCTGCCGTGGATAAATTCGCTGGTTACAATAATCATTTTTCCATCTCCTTGTAAATGAATGCATTATATGACAACGCACATTGCATTTGCAAAAAAAAAGCCGCACGATATAATGAACGCGATTGATAAATTTTATGAAAAAGGTGAACCCACATGGCGATTAAAATGGCAATCATCGGCACCGGCGGCATGGCCGGCTGGCATTATCAAAACGTAAGCGGCCACGTAGACGGACTTGAAGTCATCGGCGGCTACGACATACGCGAAGCGGCCAATGCCCGCACCCGCGACGAATGGAAAAAGAAAGTCTACGCATCGCCCGAGGAAATCTACGCGGACGATTCGGTTGACTTAGTACTTATTGCAACACCCAATGACATCCACAAGGATTTGTCCATCGCCTGCCTCAAAGCAGGCAAGCACGTCATATGTGAAAAACCCGTAACCCTCAACGCCGCCGAGCTGGAAGAAGTCATGGCCGTGGCAAAGGAAACAGGCAAAATCTTCACCATTAACCAAAACCGCCGCTGGGACAAAGATTATCTAACCGTCCGCAAAATCGTAGGCGAAAAAACATTGGGCGAAGTGTATAACATCGAAACCCGCGTGCAAGGCTCGCGCCGTCTTTTTGGTTGGCGGGCATTCAAACCCAACGGCGGCGGCCTGCTGCTGGACTGGGGCGTACATCTGCTCGACCAAATCCTTGACCTCATCCCCGGCAAAGTCACTTCCGTGCAAGCCCACATCCACAATGTGCACCACAAGGAAGTGGACGATGCCTTCACCGTATTACTGCGCTTCGAAAATGGTTGCAGCGTCAACTGCAGCATCACCACCAATTGCTACATCGACCTACCGCGCTGGCACCTTTCCGGCACCGACGGCACCGCCGTCATACTCGACTGGGAGCAAAACGGCCACATCATCAAGCTGGCCGACCCGTCCGTACAAGATTGGGAAGACGCCGTCATCTACACCCACGCCGGCCCCACCCACACCATGCTACCCCGCCCCAAATACACCACCCAAAAACTCCCCCTACCCACCGTCACCGGCGACTGGGTGGACTTGTACCGCAATTTGGTGGATGTAATTAATGGAAAGGCGGAGTTGATTGTAAAACCCGAACAAGCCCTACGCGTCATGAAAGTGATTGACGCGGCGTTTGTATCGAGTGAGACGGGTGCGGCGATAACGACGGGGATATAATAGTTAGAAGGAAGATGCGCACGTTGATTGGCAAAAAATGTTTAACAACTATTTTAATTGCATTAATGTGTTGTATGTTTTTTGCATCCTTCTTAAATGCAACTGAAGCTCCAACCGGCGTTAGCATTGAATCTTTGCAACGCATCCAACCCGGTATGACAAGGCAAGAGGTAAATGACATCATTGGACATGGCGCTGATGTTACGATGAGTCCTGCAAACTTTTCGTTTCGTGACGGCATCAGTTTTATGCGGATTAACAACACTTGGAGTGATGGCGGACCGTTTCCATTGGGTACTGTGAGTACAAGCAACGTTAGAATCACCGTTTCGTTTGTAGACGATTGGGCTTATCAAACTACGGCATGGGGCTTCCCCGGAGCTTTGGATTATACATTTCGTTATGATCCAATGAATCTTGTTCGTTCGTTACGGCCAAGTGCACCAAGCACGCCATTTATTCAAACGGAAGCATTTATTTGGTTAGCCTTCACGGGTGTTGTTTTATTGATTATCGCCATACCCTTCTTGTACAATCAAACGCGCCCGGTATTAATTCGTCGTGCCTCCGTTTCCGGCAGACGAATTGGTTGGACGCGGCAACGGCGGTTATACCTTCAGTTCAGAAT
Source organism: Defluviitaleaceae bacterium (assembly GCA_009781755.1). Lineage (GTDB taxonomy): Bacteria > Bacillota > Clostridia > Lachnospirales > WQUN01 > WQRX01. The sequence continues at coordinate 2,383 of WQVD01000045.1, forward strand.
AATTGATACCGGCGAATCTGCTGAATTTCGTGTGCCTTGGTTCGATAAGGACTTATTTGAAACCGTGAACATTGGCGATGAAGGCGACCTAACCACACGCGGTTTTCGGCTTCAAAATTTCATCCGCACCAGACTACGCGGTGCTAGAAACACAGAAGTTACCCCAACCAAGGCATTTCAAAGCACCTCCCGAACAAATTCCACAGGTTCAATTTTCAGAGACTAACCACAAAGGAGCCACCCATGCCACGCAAAAAAAACGAACCCGGTTTGTCCTTGCTCAACGCCGGGCACAAGGACTACCCTACCGATTATGCCCCGCAGATATTGGAGGCTTTTGACAACAAGCACCCCGGCAACGATTATATGGTGACTTTGCATTGCCCGGAGTTTACCTCATTGTGTCCTAAGACGGGGCAGCCGGACTTTGCCACGATTGTGATTAATTACATTCCGGGGCCGCGGTTGGTGGAGAGTAAGTCATTGAAGCTGTATTTGTTCAGCTTCCGCAATCATGGCGATTTTCATGAGGATTGTTGCAATATAATTATGAAGGACTTGTTGAAGCTGATGGCACCCAAGTATATCGAGGTGAAGGGCAATTTTACGCCGCGTGGGGGCATTTCGATTATTCCTTTTGCCAATTATGGGGATGCAGAATATGCGGAATATGCGCAGCGGCGCTTGTTTGACTCGTTGGGTATGAATAATAAATGATGCGGGCGTTGGTTTTATTGAGCGGGGGGCAGGATTCTTCGACTTGCTTGTATTGGGCGATGCGTGAATATGGCGCAGCGCAAGTATGCGCCATCGGTTTTGATTACGGCCAGCGGCACGTAGAAGAATTAAATTATGCCCGGGGCATTTGCGATGGCCTGGGTATTTCTTTTGCCGTTATTGCCCTGCCTGCGGTCACGGAATTGACCGCCAATGCCTTGACGCGCAAGGATATGGTGGTGGACGCGGCAACCGTTGGCGATGCACCGCCCAACACGCTTGTTGAAGGTCGGAACATGCTTTTCTTGATGTATGCGGCTATTTATGCGAAGGAGCGCGGCATCCGCACGTTGGTGACGGGTGTGAGCCAATCGGATTATTCGGGTTATCCCGACTGCCGCGATGTTTTTATCAAATCATTGAATGTGACGCTCAATTTGAGCATGGATTACGAATACACCATCGAAACGCCGCTGATGTGGCGCGACAAAGCGCAGGTATGGGCATTGGCGCAAGAGTTGGGCGTGCTGGACATCATCCGCGACAAAACGCTGACTTGCTACAACGGCATCGCAGGTGAGGGTTGTGGCAATTGCCCGGCTTGTACGCTGCGCCAGCGTGGTTATGAGGAGTGGAAAAGATGTACGAAATAAAAAAAACGCTGGAAATCAGCGCGGCGCATAAGTTGGCGTTGGATTATGATTCAAAATGCACAGAGTTGCACGGGCACAATTGGCTGGTGACGGTGTATTTGCGCGCGCGGGAGCTGAACGCGGCGGGCATGATTGTAGATTTTACTGAAATAAAGAAGCGTGTGCTGGGCAAATTGGATCATAAGGTGCTCAACGACGTGTTGGACTTTAACCCCACGGCAGAGAACATGGCGCGGTGGATTTGTGATGAACTCGCACCGTTTTGTTATCGCGTGGACGTGCAGGAAAGCGAAGGGAATACGGCAAGTTATATAAAAGAAGCGACGTGCCCGGTATGTGGTGCGAAAAATGAATAAAACGACGCACCTTACAACCGAGCCCCTTTTCCGCGTTGTGGAAATCTTTGACAGCTTGGAAGGCGAGGGCAAACGCGCGGGAGCCACCGCCACTTTTATCCGCATGGCGGGGTGCAATATGCGCTGCGTGTATTGCGATACGGCGCAAGCGTTAGAATTTTCTGCCGGGGTGGAAATGACTTTGGGCGAAATATTGGCGCAGGTGCATCCGTTGTACAAGCGGGTGACTTTGACGGGCGGCGAGCCCTTGCTGGCGCAGGGCGTGGATGAGTTGGTGCAGCAATTATTGGCGCGCGGTGTAGAAGTGAACATTGAAACAAACGGTTCGATCGACGTCGCGTTTTTTCGCGCGCGGGTGATGGAAAGCGTTGTGAGCGGTGGGCGGTTGTTCTTCACCATCGATTACAAACTGCCTTCCAGCGGCGAAAACGAGCAGATGCTGGATGAAAATTACTTCGCGTTGTACGGCGATGATGTGTTAAAATTTGTGGTGGGTAGCGCCGACGATGTGCCTGCGATGGTGCGGTTGGTGGCGCAGATGCAAAATAGCGGATGTGTCATGCCGCAAATTTACATCGGTGCGGTGGCGACGGTGGGTGGTGCTACGGCACGTGGCTTGCATGCGGGCTTCTCATTGGATGCACTGGCGGCGGTGATTTTGCGCGAGCCTACTTTGCGAGATGCGCGTATGCAGTTGCAATTTCACAAAATCATTTGGGGGGCCGACGCGACGGGGGTGTAACCGATGAAAAAGCGCAGGCTGTTTTGCGAAATCAACGCTTTTACATATTTTATATCGGTACAAAAAATGCGCATCATGCGGCGCATACGCAACCGCGTGGAGAAAATCAAGTTGGCGCGTATCCAAAGCGCACCGCTTCCCATTCTTGTGCACAAACAAGCATTGCGCATGCGCCGCGATGTTGGCGATATTGACCTGCAATTGCAAGAAAACAAGGCACACAATTTGGCCCTTGCAGCGCCCAAGCTGGACGGCATTTGCATCCAACCCGGCGAGGTCTTTTCGTTTTGGCATCTGGTGGGTAATTGCACCCGGCGCAGGGGGTACAAGGACGGCGTGTTGATTTCTTCGGGCAGGGTCAAGACGGTGATTGGCGGCGGCATGTGCCACATCACCAACCTGCTGCACTGGCTGGTTTTACACAGCCCGCTGACCGTTTGCGAGCATCATCATCACAACATGATCGAGCTCTTCCCCGAATGCGATGCGCAGCTGCCGCCGGGTTGCGCCACTGCCATCGTGTACAATTACTTAGATTATCGCGTCGCCAACCACACGCAATCGACCTTTCAATTCAACGTGTACACCGACGAAACGCATCTGCACGCAGAATTACGCACCGCCACTCCTCAGCCTTTCCGTTATCAAGTAACCGAAGAAGACGCGCATTTCATCAAAATCGACGGCGTTTTCTACCGAAAGAACAATCTCGTAAGGCGCACCATCGACAATCAAACCCACACCGAAACAAACCACGAAATCATCACACGCACCCATTCTAAGGTGCTTTATGACGAAAAATTCATTCAAGGGAGCATGATATGGAATCACACAGAATAAACACGCCCGCCGTGGAAGCCGCCGTTGCGCAGTTAATCCGCGCCCTGGGCGATGACCCCAACCGCGAAGGCCTGGCCGAAACCCCCGCCCGCGCCGCTAAGATGTTTGCCGAAATGTTCGCCGGCATCGCCTTATCCAACGACGAAATCGCCGACCTACACGGCGCCACTTTCCTCGACCCCGGCACTGAAATGATCATCATCAAAGACATCAACTGCTTCAGCTTCTGCGAGCATCATTTCGCTCTCATGTACAACATGCGCGCCCACGTAGCCTACATCCCGCGTGGCCGCGTCATCGGGCTATCGAAGGTCGCCCGCATCGTTGACTTGGTATGCAAACGCTTCCAACTACAAGAGCGCATAGGCGCAGACGTGGCGTACATCCTCGAAAAGGTGCTGCAAACCGACGATGTCATGATCGTAATCGAAGGCGAACACAGCTGCATGACCGCACGTGGCATTCGCGCGCAAGGCGCGGCAACGCGAACCAACACAACACGCGGGCGGTTTGCCACGCGGGCGGAGTTGTTTCAGGCGGTGGTTGGGCAGCTTTAGGGGTGGGCGGCTGTTAAAGTCGCGGCTTAGGTCGCTGCTAAGGTCAAAGGATTAAGACCTCGGGGGACGCTGCCCCCCGAACCCCCGCAAAGGGGCACAAGCGCCCCTTTGATCCCCTATTTGGGCGTTGCCAAATAAGGCGAAGCCGGCCCCACTTGGGGTTTTGACTTTAAACGCGCACGATCAAAAGAGCTTGAGCCGTGGACATTCAGGAAACATAACCAAACACATTACAACACAAACTCCAACGCAACAATACTTGCTGCCATCACCGCCATGCCCGCAAACAGCCACTTCATTACAAGGTGGTGCTTACCAAATTTGTGCGCGGCCGGCAACAACTGATGCACCGCCACAAACACCATAATGCCCGCTACAATGGCAAAGATGATGCCAAATAAATTTTCAATACTTTCAAAAACATTTTGTAAGAAGAACCACGCCACCAGCGCGCCAAGGGGTTGTACCAACCCTGCGCCCAGTGATATCAAAAATGCTTTTGCCTTGCTGCCCGTTGCGTAATAAATGGGCGCAGCCATGGCAATTGCCTCAGGTATGTTGTGGATGATGATGGCCAGCGCGATGGCAATACCCATGGCGGGGTCATGTACCGCAGCGATAAACACGATAATTCCTTCGGGGAAGTTGTGCACCGCAATGGCAATGGCAGACATGATGCCTGTGCGTTTCAATTCTTTTTCGTTTTTGCCGTCAAGCAAGTCCGATTGGTTTAATTCAGCGACTTCATCACCGTGCGGGATGAATTTGTCGATGGCCGCCATAATTAAAATTCCTACGAAGAAAGCCAGCGTGGCAATCAAGTACCCCATGCCATCGCCGAAGCCGTCCTTCAAGTCCTCGAACGCCTCCAATAAGATTTCCGCAAAGGCTACATACAACATGACCCCCGCGGCGAAGCTTAGGCAAATGGACAGGAATTTGGCATTCTTAATCTTGGCAAACAAAACCACCAAGCTACCCGCACCGGTCGCTACCCCGGCAATCAGCGTTAACATTAATGCAAACATTATATCGCTCATGTGCAACACCTCTTGACAAATTAGTTAGCCATCACTAACTTTCCAGCAAGTTAGCACAGACTAACTATGGTGTCAAGCCCTTCGATATCCACCCGAAACGTACTTGCCGGTAGCCCCACTTGGTTATACAACCCTATTTTCGGCTCGCATACAAATTCGTATTGTACTTGTGTGGGAGCGTCGCCGTTATCGCCCAATACAATGGGAAGCACTACGCATGGGGGCGTTGCTTCATTATCAATCCGCACTTGGGGGGCGGATTTTTTTGTTCCGTCAGCATAAAGGAATTCGAAACGGCCCAAGCCATGAGGTTCGTAGGCGTAGCCGCGTTGCTCCAGCCGTTGGGCGTGGGTGAAGTGGATGCGTATTTTGCCGTTCTCGGCGCGATTTTCATCTGCATCGCACGCCACAAGCGTGGCATGTGTCGCTAGCGGGCCTGTGTATTCGCGTGTAATTCCGTAGGTATTATTTAACGCCGCCAGTGCCAGCCGCTCGCCCACAGGGCGTTTGCGCGGTGGGTGAATGTCCGTACCGCCGCCACAATCGCCAATCGTGACCATGCCGTATTTCGGATAGCGCAGGGCAAATTGCCGCATTTGGTCGCACACGACTGGCCATGAGTCATTGCCCGGACAATCCCATGGGGCAAGCTGCACGAAGTTGAATGCGTAGTCATCATTGCGCTGTTGCTTGCGCAGGTTGGCTGTCAAGGCTTCCAGCGCGGCGGCGTAGTGCGGGGATTTATGCGGGTTGGACTCGGTTTCGCCTTGGTACCATATCATGCCGCGCACGGGGAAGCGCACGATTTTTTCCAGCATGGCATGGTACAAGCCCGACGGGCGGTGATAGTGATATGCGCTGTACGCGCCCTCAAGGCGAAAGAACCAGCGGCTCCATTGTGTGCCGCCGATGTTCAGGTCGTTGTACATAAAAGGGGCGTGGACGTCCAATGCTTGGTGATAACGTGCGCGTTCATCATCATCGTTTTGCGATGCCACCAGTGCGTCATGTTCGTGTTGCACGAAGGCAATTTCTTCATTCGCTAAAATCGCCTCGCGCGGGATCCACGAGAAAATGCTAGAGCCGCCCACATTGCAATTGATGATGCCGATGGGCACGCCCAACATTTCGTATAACCGATGGGCAAAGAAATACCCCGCCGCGCTAAAGTGCGGAGCATTGGCCACGCCGCAGCCCGCCCACCCGGAGTCACGTCCGTGCGCCCACGCGTATGTCATGTCCTGCGCCGCTTCCGCTTTATGATTTTGCTGCCCGGCGCCATAATCCGCCGCATGGGGGAAGTTATTGCGTGCCACGGTATAAAACCGGATATCTGCGTTTTCGCGCACGTGGGGATGCTGGCGGTACTCGTCCGATTGGTTCAGCGGCCACTCCATGTTGGATTGCCCGCCCGCAATCCACACCTCGCCGATGTAAATATCATTCAAAACCTCAATTTGTTCATTGCCATTATGTTCGCCGCCAAAAATTGTCAACGACAACCCCCGCCCTGCCCCGCGCAACGGCAATTCCAGCGAAAACTTGCCCGCTTGCACTTGTATTTCCACGCGGTCATCACCCAGCACCGCGGTTATTTTGCCTACGGCATACGCTTCCCCCTCAATATAAATAGGTCGCCCCCACTGAAAAATCATCCCACTCATATAATGATCCGCCAATTTAAAAAACATAAATTTCCTCCCGATTTTGTATTAAGTAAGTGCATTATAACCTTGACACCGTCATCAATCCAGTTGGTAACGCACACTTACCAACTGAAATTCAAACAAAACAAAAGCGTACCGTTCATGACCGGTACGCTTTTTGCACGCATCCCCGCAAAATCACAAGGAGCGTAATAATTAACCGTTTTGCGGTTGGCTGCTAGTGCAGCTACCTACGCAACGAAATTATGTCGGTATTCGGATAAAAATGTGCCAGCACTTGACGGTAGGTATAACCGCGTGCCAACAATTGCCGCGCACCGTGTTGGCTCATGCCCACACCATGCCCATGCCCCCCGCCATAAAACGCGACGGCGGTTAACGCCCCAAGGGCATCGTGTTCAATTTCTATGGAGAAGAACGCGCTGGGCATCATGGCCCAACCGTTTAAGATGCTGCCGTCGTTCAAATGTACGGGCGTGTTGCGTGGTGCCAGTACTGAGCGGATGTTAAATTCCGTAAGCACGAGCGTGGTGCCGCGTGTGCCTACCAATTCCATTTCCATTATATTACCGCCCTGCCCGCGTGATACCACGCGCAGGTCTGTTAGCGTTCCAATATCCGTTGCGCCTTGAATGAGCGCGGCATTCGCGCGGGCACGAGTGGGCAATGCGGCGTTGATGGCCGTCGTTAATTCTGCCGCCGTCATGCGCACCTGCCAACGGAACCAATTTACTTCCTGTTCAAAGCCCGGCACCTCGCGCATGCGGAAGAAAGCGTCCGCGTTGGCGCAAAGCCGCAAATCCCCCGGTACAAACCCCGGTTCAAACTGCGCACCCGCCCGCAAAAACGGCGGCGACTCGCCGGGGAAGGCACTCCCCTGCGTCCAAACTTCCCCCGCGTTGGCCGTCGTACCGCCCGACGCAGAGAAATAATTGGCCACAATGACCTGCCCGTTGTATGCCAGCACCAAACCGCGTGTGGCACGTACTGCATCGCGTGCGGTTTCCGTTTCGGGCAGGTTGTTATACACCTGCGAAATCACCGAATCGTCCACATGCGCACCATACGCACGGAAGCGGTTCTCATACATCTGCCGATACGCGAAGCTACGCGCGGTAATAGCTTGCACTTTCGAAGCCTCGAACCCCCAAGCGCTGGGAATTTCGCTGGGCACGACGGCGTATAAGTATTCTTCCAGCGGCAACTCGTTAATCACGATGAAGCCGCCACTTACAGCTGTAATTTCCAACCGACCGCGGTACAGCGGCGTGGCATCGTTGGGCCAGTTGCGCCTCAATCCTACGATTTGCAACTGTTCAAAACTGTCGTGCGGTTGGATGAGAATGCGCTCATATCCATTAAAAATCGAAGCATCGTGAATCGAAAATACCTCGCCCGCTTCAAAAAACATCGTCCGATCGGCGCAAAAACTTTCTTCATGTGCGCCGCCGCCCCACACTGCGAATGCACCCGTAGCGGTTATGTCCAAACGTTCATGCACCCGCGATGTAAAACCTGATGTACCAATTAATACACGTATATAAATTTCTTCACTTATATTCGTAGCGCCGTTAACCGTTAATAATTCCATCACGTTGGGCACGGCTTGCGGCGGCAACATGTCCAACTCCTGTGTCGGCAAGGTCGGCAACGGTCCGCCTACTTGCGCAGCACCGCAGCCCGCCAACACCAATAATAAAAAAACCGTAAACAAAAAACTCCGCATATTTCTTACCTCCCATGTACTTAGTTACATTGTACGTGGACAGGATGAGAATATGTGCGGAGGTTAACAATAATTAACTATTTTCTTTATTTTTACATTTTAGTTACGCCCACCACATTTGCGCAGGGGGGTCATACATGAGGATGGGTTTGAGGAATTCGATGGCTTTTTCCAGCCCTTCTTCAATAGACATAAGCCCATCTTCATGCTCAATCGAGATAGCACCGTCATACCCAATGGCACGCAGGGTAGAGATCATGTCGCGCCATTCCTTCTCGCCGTGGCCGTAACCTACGGTGCGGAATACCCAACCCCGACCAAGGAAGTCATCGTAGCGTGTGGTTTCCAACGTTCCATTAACAGCCACATTGGCGGCATCGATGCGCGTATCCTTGGCGTGGAAATGATGCACCGCACCTTTCAACGCCTTCAGCGCTTCCACCGGATTAATGCCCTGCCAATACAAATGGCTGGGGTCAAAGTTGGCACCGATGGCAGGCCCCACGGCCTCACGCAGCTGCAGCAACGTGCGCGGGTTGTACACGCAAAAACCGGGATGCATTTCCAATGCTATCTTGGTTACGCCATACGTGGCGGCCAGTGCGGCGGTTTCCTTCCAGTATGGGATCAACACATCGTTCCACTGGTATTCCAGTACTTCCAAGAAATCCGGCGGCCATGCGCACATTACCCAGTTGGGTTGCTTGGCACTGGGGTGGTCACCCGGACACCCGCCGAAGGTGATGACCGTGTCCACACCCAATTGCTGCGCCACTTTGCATGTGTTCACAAAATCTTCGTGGTACTTGGCGGCGGTTTGTGGGTTGGGGTGCACGGGGTTGCCGTGTACGCTCAACGCACTGATGGTCAAGTTGTGCTGCTTCAACGCCGCTTGCAAATGCGCAATCACCGACGGATCGGCCAATGCCTTCACCGGGTCAAGGTGTGCATTGCCGGGGTATCCGCCACAGCCGATTTCCACCGTTTGCACGCCCAAGCCGGCCAAATATGCAAAGGCCTCTTCTACCGGTTTGCCGCTTAGGGGTACGGTCAACACACCCAGTTTCATTTGCCGTCACCCTTGTAATACTTCTTCATCGCAAACATCCATGTTACCAAGCCCACGATGACGCTGATGAAAGTCATGGCCACCGATACAACGGCAATGCCCACTTCCAACTCATGGTTTTCGGTTTTTAACTTTTCGCAGTCCTCGCAACCGATGATTACGATGTCATCGGCTATCTCGGCTTCCGTTACTTCCAATTCATTCGCTTCATTAACACGGTCATCAAACATAGGAACCTCCCAGTTTATTATTTTTACCTTTTACGGCTTTGGCTTTGGTTGCGGTGGTTTTGGTTGCGGCAGCTTTCGTTACTTTTGCAGGTTTTACTTCTTCCTTCATAGGCTTAAATTCCACTAACTTGCCGGTACTGGCAGACTTGTAGATGGCTTCCAAGATTTCGGTGACCACGCAGGCTTGTTCGGGCGTGATGACCAATGGCGTGCCTTTTTGCACGGCATTGATAAACACCATTTGCTCGTTCACCAGCGGATCATCGCTTGTGCCTTCATAGAATGCGGCACTGCCTGCGGTCAAGCGCGGCTTGGATTCGTACAGCACTCCCATGTCGTCGCCGTTATAGCGCACGCCGTCTTGCATATCCACGCCGCCTTTGGTACCGCACAGGGTAGCTTTGGCTTCGGTGGCGTCCACCAAGTTCAATGCCCAGCTGGATTCCAAAATAATCGTGGCGCCGTTCTCCATGGTAATGAAGCCAAATGCAGAATCTTCTACGGTAAATTGCTTCGGATCCCACGGGCCCCATGCATTGCCGCTGTTGGCGTTGGCGTTCAATTTCTTGTACGTGTTGCCCATGACTGACTTGGGTTTGTAATTGTCCATCAGCCACAAGGTCAAGTCCAACGCATGGGTGCCAATGTCAATAAGCGGCCCGCCGCCTTGTTCCTCTTCATTCAAGAACACACCCCAAGTGGGCACGGCACGGCGACGCAACGCATGCGCTTTGGCAAAATAAACTTCGCCCAAGTCGCCACGGACAACGCTGGCTTTAATGTGCTGGCTGGAAGAAAAGAAACGCGTTTGATAACCTACGGTTAATACTTTTCCGGTGCGTTTGGCTGCATCCACCATGGCGCGCGCTTCTTTGGCTGTTTTGGCCATGGGCTTCTCGCACATGACGTGCTTGCCGGACTCCAACGCGTCAATGGTAATGAAGGAATGCGATTTGTTGGGCGTAAGTACGTATACCACGTCAATCGCCTTGTCCTTCAATAACTTTTTGTAATCGGTATACACCTTCGCATCCTTGGTGCCATACTCCTTGGCGGCCTTGTCTGCGCGGTCCTTCACAATATCGCAGAAGGCGACCATTTCGACCTTGCCGGTCTTGACCAAATTGGGCATGTGCTTACCATTTGCGATGCCGCCGCAGCCGACGATGGCTGCCTTTAACTTTGCCATAAAAAATTCCTCCACTGGTAATATTTTGGTAACATTGTATAATGCGCATCACCGAAACGCAAGCAAGGTTTATACAATTTTCCCATAAAAAAAGCACCCCGGAGGGTACACATGAAAATACAAGCATCGGCAGAAGATTATCTTGAAGCTATTTGGGTACTCACACAAAAACTAGGCCGCGTGCGCTCCATCGACCTAGCCACCCACATGAATTATTCAAAACCCACCATCAGCGTCATCGTAAAAAAATTCCGCGAAGGCGGCTACATCACCATCCAAGACGAACGCTACCTTGTCCTAACCGACAAAGGCAAAGAAATTGCCACACGCATCCACGACCGCCACACCCTACTAAGCCAAGTACTAATGGCCATCGGCGTAAATAAAAAACAAGCATACGAAGATGCTTGTAAGATTGAACATGTTATTAGTGAAGAGACGTTTGGGTGCGTTAAACAGTACTACGGAAAAATAAAAATATAATTACTTCATTTTTTCTTCTTCCGGCTTAACAAAATCATAATTCCCAACAGGCCGGTTGTGCCAACACCAATCAACTGTCCAAACATAATTGCGCGGCTTTCGATACCCGTCTGTGGCATAATGCCCACAAGTAGTGCAGCATTGGGAACGAATTGTTCAAAAATCCATATTTCTTCATTTGCGTTCCAAGTCCATTGTCCCATGGGTGTGCCATCGTCATCAATTTCTAGCCAAGCGTCGCCATCGGGTACGAGTTGGTTAAGGGGGTTGTTTGGTGCGGGTTGCGTGGGGCTTGTTTGAGGTGCGGTAATTTGCGGGGGTACAGTTTCCGGCATGAGAATGGTTGTTGGTGCGGATGTTGTTGTGGGTACCGATGAGGGGTTTGAGCCCGGCGCGGGTGTCGTGGCAGATTGGGTTGTGGTTGACTCTGCAGGTGTTGTGGTGGATGGGGTTGTGGGTACCGACGTGGGGTTTGAGCCCGGCGCGGGTGTCGTGGCAGA
>WQVD01000046.1 GCA_009781755.1 Defluviitaleaceae bacterium
CCGGCGCGAATACGCCACCGCCAAACAAGCGCAAAGCGCGGCGCACCAATTTGGCCGCGAAGGCGTGCTGAGCGAACTGTACGGCGTAACCAATTGGAATTTCGACTTCCGCGGGCACAAATTACAAGGAGATTGGCAAGCCGCGCTGGGCGTGACCTTACGCGTGCATCACCTAACATGGGTAAGCATGGCCGGTGAAGCCAAGCGCGATTACCCCGCCAGCATCGGTTATCAATCGCCGTGGTACAAGGAATATCCGTTGATCGAAGACCACTTCGCACGGGTCAACGCCGCGTTGACCCGTGGCAAACCCATCGTGCGCATTGCGGTCATACATCCCGTGGAGAGCCTGTGGGCGGCATTCGGCCCCAACGACAAAACCGCCGCACGCCGCGAAGAATTGGAACGGCAATTTACCGATGTCATCGAATGGCTACTATTTGGGCAAATGGATTTCGATTTTATTTCGGAATCCCTACTGCCCGACTTGCACCGCGCATCAGCACACGGCGGTTTCCGCGTGGGCGAGATGACCTACAGCGCAGTGGTCGTACCGGGTAATATAACCTTGCGCGCCACGACACTAACCGCACTAACAAACTTCGCCGACGGCGGCGGTGATGTTGTATACATGGGCATCCTACCCGTGCTGGCCGAAAACGGCACACCGTGCAACATAAACGCATCCCCCCTCCCCTTCGCCAAGACGGCATTACTGCAAGCCTTGGCCCCCCACCGCGAGGTAGAAATCCTACGCACCGACGGATTAGCCGCACCGCGTTGGATTTATCAATTGCGGCAAGACGACGAAACACGATGGTTATTTATATGTAACGGCACAAAACCGGCCAACCCCGATTTAGCCTTTGCAGAAGACGTCGTGATAACGCTGCACGGTACATGGCAAGTGGAATTATATAACACAATGACGGGGGATATATCACCGTTAGCGGTCGCACACCGCGATGACAAAACGCAATGCACACGCACATTGCACATGCACGACAGCGTGCTGCTTCGGTTGATGCCTGCAGCGAGTAACGGCATCCGCTCAGCGGCAAGTGACGCAACCATACTACACGCGCCACTCATAACAACAACTAACGCTGCGCCTACACCCGCCCACGAAGGCACCGACCTCCCCGCGCCCCATGCCTATACACTCAGCGAACCCAACGTCCTGCTCCTTGACCGCGCTGTTTATGCCTTTGACGACGGCGCATGGGAAGCCGTCGCCGAATGCGGCGAGGACATCCTGCGCATCGACAATGCCTTCCGCGATAAACTCGGCTACCCCCAGCGCCGCAACCAAAAAGCCCAACCGTGGACACTGGGCACACAACCCCCACCGGAACACACCCTTCGGCTACGCTTCACCATCCAATCGCAAATTTCATTGGAAAAAGTTCACCTGGCATTGGAAAACGCCACACTAACGCAAATTATTTGGCACGGCGAAAATATCGCATCTGCTCCGGACGGTTACTACACGGACAAATCCATCCAAACCGTACCGCTGCCGGAGTTAAACATCGGCGAAAATATACTCGAATTGCACATCCCCTTTGGCCGCGCCACCGATGTGGAGAATTGCTTCTTGCTGGGCAGCTTCGGCGTAACGGTGCACGGAGCAGACGCAGTGATCACTCCACTGCCCGTTTCGCTGCCCTTTGGTGATATCACGCACATGGGTTTCCCGTTTTATGGCGGAAACATTACTTACCATTGCCGTGTGCCGGGCGGTGAGCGCGTGCAATTGGCGGCTACACATTTCACCCATCCGCTGTTGACGGTCGATATGAACGGCCGGCGCGTCGGCTCGATTGCGTTTGCGCCTTATCATGTAGACTTGGGCACATTGGCGGCAGGCGTGCACGACGTGGACATCACCGCGTTCGGCAATCGCGTCAACACCTTCGGCGCAATACACAACGCCAACGCAAGCGAAACATGGTTTGGCCCCGACGCTTGGCGCACCACGGGCACATCATGGTCCAACGAATATCGCTTAAAGCCCACGGGCATTTTGGTATCGCCTCGGTATTTCATAGGTTAAACAGTTGCCACAACCGGTTAAAAATATTATGCTGAACAAATAAACCCTATATGGGTTACATATTGCAAAATCGTGGAGTGATTTACGTGGAATTTTTGTATTATCCGGGTTGCACCTTATCCACCACGGCAAAAATATTGGACAAACAGGCGCGCAGCATCGCGGCAGCGTTGGATTTGTCGTTCACAGAAATCGAAAATTGGCAGTGCTGCGGCGCAACGTTCCCATTAAACGCGGACGAAATTGCACCCAAGTTGGCAGCTGTACGCGCGCTGATACAAGCACGGAATCAAAATAAACCCTTGGTTACATTGTGCGCTGCATGCCACCATGTGATGAAGCAAGTAAACCACCAAGCAAAAAACGACGCCGATTTCCGCACCGCCATTACATCGTATGACGCTGATTTGTTTTATGCCGGGGAGGCCACGGTGCTGCATTTTATGGAGGTACTGCGCGATTATGTGGGTTTTGACGCGTTGCGTGACTTATTGGAATATCCGCTAAAGGGGCGCAAAATTGGCGCCTATTACGGCTGCATGTTGTTGCGCCCAAGCGATGTGATGGGCTTTGACGATGCGGAAAATCCGCAGATATTCGAAGAATATATCCGCGCGTTGGGTGCCGTGCCGGTGAGTTATCCCATGCGCAACGAATGCTGTGGCGGGTACCGTGCGCCGGAGGATGCGTTGGGTTGCGCCAATTTGGTGGAGCGCATCGCCAAATCTGCCGCCGGACGCGGGGCGGAAACATTAATTACCGCGTGCCCCTTATGCCTGTATCAAATGGTCGAGCACAGCGGCGGTGCCGTAGATGTTTGTTATTTTACGGAAATCTTGGCCGAAGCACTGGGCGTGGATGACGACGATGACGACAGTAATGATTGAGCGCTGCATGACATGCGGGCGATGCTCCGCCGCATGCCCGGTGGCATTTGCCATGGACGTGCCGCCCCATTTTTGGGCCGTGCGTGTACGCCAAGGCGAGGGTGAGTCCTTGGCACGCGCCGAAGCGATTTGGTCGTGTTTGGCATGTTTTTGTTGTGCGGCACGCTGCCCGCGCGGGGTGCGCCCGGTAGAATTGGCCGAACAAGCGCGTTCTGTAACATTGCGCAAAGAAAATCACACCGCCACCTTCGCCGATGAAACCGTCTTGCAAATAATCAGCAAAAAATCCGGCAAAGCGATTCCGCAACAATTAATCGTCGCCGCAATGCGGAAAAAACGCGCATGACACGCGTTATCATAAAGCGCATCGGCGTATTCGTATGCCATTGCGGTAGCAATATCAAAGCAACCGTAGACACCGCGGCTGTCGTGGACGCCATCCAATCTGATGCATCGGTCGTACACGCGGCGGAATACCCCTACTTTTGCGCCGAAGGCGGCCAGCAAAGCATCATCAACGCCGTACACGCACACGCATTGGATGCAGTAGTTGTATGCGCATGTTCACCGCGCATGCACGAGGCTACCTTCCGCAAAGCCGCCACACGCGCAGGCTTGAATCCCTATTTCGTAGAAATCGCCAACATCCGCGAGCAAAATTCGTGGGTACATAAAAATAAAGAGGCCGCCACGCAAAAAGCCGTGCAATTGGCGCGTGCCGCTATCGCCAAAGTCAAACGTGCCGTTCCCCTCTTCCCCGGCGAAAGTGCTGTGACCAAACGCGCGTTGGTGATCGGCGGGGGCATCGCGGGGATACAAAGTGCGCTGGACATTGCCGAAGCGGGATTCGAAGTGGTACTAGTCGAACGCACGCCCTCCATCGGCGGCAAAATGGCGCAACTGGATAAGACCTTCCCCACGCTGGACTGCGCGGCGTGCATTCTCACGCCCAAGATGGTCGAAGCCGCCACGCACGAACACATCGTCCTGCACACCTACACCGAAGTGGAAAAGGTCGCAGGATACGTAGGAAATTTTTCCGTGACGCTGCGCAAGCGGGCGCGGAATGTAGATATGCAAAAATGCACCGGATGCGGGGATTGTTACGCTGCATGCCCCGTCAAGCGCATCCCCAATGAATTTGAATGCGGGTTGTCCAACCGCGCGGCTATTTACGTGCCGTTCGCACAAGCGGTGCCCAATGTGCCCGTTATCGACCGCGAACGCTGCGCGTATTTCCGCTCCGGCAAGTGCGGTCGTTGCGCAGAAGTTTGCCAACCCGGCGCGGTGAATTTTACGCAGGAAGATGAAATCCTGACGATCGAATGCGGCATCATTGTGGTGGCTACGGGATACCAGCTCCTTTCGCCGGATATGTTTGGCGAGTTGAGCTACCACGACAGCGCGGATGTGATTACTTCGTTGGAGTTGGAGCGGTTCATGAATGCGGCGGGGCCCACGGGCGGCAAATTGCTGCGCCCGTCGGACAAGCAAGTACCGCGCCGCGTTACGTTCGTGCAGTGCGTCGGCAGCCGCGATACCACACGCGGCAAACCCTACTGTTCCAAAATCTGCTGTATGTACACCGCCAAACACGCCATCGCCATCAAGGAAAAATATCCCGATAGCGATGTGGAAATCTTTTATATAGATGTGCGCACGCCGGGCAAAAATTTTGACGAATTCTACCGCCGCGCGGTGGAAGCCTACGGCGTGCGCTACATCAAGGGGCAGATCGGCAAGGTTGTCACCACGGGTGACAAACTGCATTTGCAAGCCGTGGACATGCTGGAAGGCCGCAGATATAACACCACCACCGATCTGCTAGTATTGGCCACTGCCATTGAACCCGCGCGCGGTGCTAAAACATTGGCTCAAATGTTAAACACCGCCACCGACACCAACGGATTTTTCTCCGAAGCGCACCCCAAACTGCGGCCGGTGGAAAGCGCCACGGCGGGGGTATTCCTGTCCGGCGCATGCCACGGCCCCAAAGACATCCCCGAAACCGTAGCCCAAGCCAGTGCCGCCGCCGCCAAGGCCATCGGCGTGTTGGTGAAGCCGAAATTGGTGACCAATCCGTGCATCGCACAAGTAAACGAAACACAGTGCAATGGTTGCACAATTTGCAATGCGGTTTGTCCGTATTTGGCGTTGTCGCGGGATGGCGAGCGCGGTTGCACCACCGTCAATGCCGCGCTTTGTCAGGGTTGCGGCGGCTGCGCGGCGGCGTGTCCATCGGGCGCAGTTGATTTACTGGGTTTCTCCCATGCGCAAATTCATGCGGAAGTGGACGCGCTATGCTTGCAACCAACAACGCATGCCAACGCCGCGCCGATAAAGCACACCAACAACGCACACGGAGGTACCACCGATGATTAACATCGTGGCGTTTTGCTGCAATTGGTGCAGTTATGCAGGCGCAGACTTGGCCGGCACGACGCGGTTGGAATACCCGCCCGAAGTCAAAATCATCCGCGTGCCCTGTTCGTGCCGCGTGGATGAACAAGCCGTGCTGCGCGCGTTCGCCCGCGGGGCCGACGGCGTCATCGTATGCGGTTGCCACCCCGGCGACTGCCATTATTCCACGGGCAACGTCCACACACAGCAGCACATGCATACGCTGTTCGGTTTGTTGGAATTTATGGGCATGGAGCGCCAACGCATGCGCTTAGAATGGATTTCTGCCGCAGAAGGCGCAAAATTTGCGGCCACCATGCGCGAGTTTGTGGCGCAAGTGGCCGCATTGGGCAAAAATACACGCTACGGCGCTACGCTTGATAGCGCTTACGACAACACGCACGCAATCAAACTAAATAGCGCCACTATAAAGGAAGCAAATCATGCAGTGCATGAACAAATCCTACCCCACATGCGTGCACGCGCAGAAGAAAAACTAACCAGCGGCGCAGTTGCACGCGTGTTGGCGTGGGGTAGCGGCGCGTTTGACCCCTCCCCAGCGCCCATGCTCTTCACCGATACGAAAACGCTGGCGCGGATGGCGTACAACCCGTTTTGCGCGGCCAATCATAGTAAATATTTAATCGAAGCCAGTCGTGAATCGGGCCGGACATTGGTGTTTTTGCGCCCCTGCGATGCGCATAACTTCGCACGATTGGTGACGGAAAATCAAATCCGGCGCGATGCGGTTTGTGCCGTGGGGATAGCCTGCGGCGGTTGCTTATTGGAAACATGCCACACTTGCGCCAAAATTGATCATCCCATGGTAGACGAAACCATTGACATCGCATTGACTGACCGCACCGCCGCCAACCCCGATGCTCGCTTTGCCGATATTGAACACTTGGACGGCGAAACACCCGACGCACGTTATGCCTTCTGGCAGGCACACTTGACACGCTGCATCCGATGCAATGCCTGTCGCAACGCCTGCCCCACATGCCATTGCAAGACTTGCATACGCGACGGCAGTCATCCCATGGAGCATCTTCATTTTCATATCACGCGGGCATTCCACCAAGCGGGGCGGTGCACTGACTGCGGGCAATGCGGCCGCGTTTGTCCGCAGCGCATCCCCCTGCATTTATTAAACCGCAAACACATACAAATCACAGAAGAAGAGGCTGCCACATGAAGCCGTACCTCCTGCCCATACGGGCAGCGCAAGCCGACTTCGTAGAGAAAAAGAGCCGCTTCATTGGCCACATTTCACCCGTGGCATCGGAAGAAGAAGCACGTACATTTTTGCAATCCGTGCGCGAACAGCATCGCGAAGCAAACCACAACGTATACGCCTACCGCTTGAAAGAAAACGGCATCATGCGTCATTCCGACGACGGCGAACCTGGTGGCACGGCGGGATTACCATTGCTCAACGTGTTCCTCAAACAAGATATTTATGATTTTTGTTGCGTGGCTACGCGGTATTTTGGTGGCATCCACCTGGGTGCGGGTGGGTTGGTACGCGCGTACTCGCGTTGCGGCACTATCGCATTGAATGCAGCAGGCGTAGGCGCAAAGCGTGAATTGGCATTGTGCGCAGTAAGCATGGCCTACGGGCAATATGAATCCGTTAAACGATTATTAATCGCAAGCAACGCGTCGATAAGTGACGAAGCATTTGGCGCGGACGTAACGCTTACGTTCTCGCTCTTGTCCGAGGGCGTGGATGCATTGCAACACGCATTAACCGAACAAACCGCAGCAACCGTACAAATCATCAAATTGGGGGTGCACTATGCAGTTATTTGATGCCATTGCCAAAGTCATGCCGCTATTCGTGCCCTTAGAAGACGAACGCGGCGTTTATTTTGCACAATGGGAACCGGGCGCAACCCCGTTGCAATCGGTCGCATTGAACGCATCGGATTTTGCCCCGCGCAAGACAGCGTTGTCGCCCAAAGGCTTTTTTCTGCCCATGGTGGAGCATTTGTATTCATCACATTTTTCGCAGACAAAGCACGGCGGTACGTGGCAAATCACCCCCGCCGCTACACCGAATGCGCCATTTGCGGTGCTGGGCGTGCGCTCTTGTGACGCAGCCGGGCTGGAATTATTGGACGAGGTTTTTTTAGCAGAATCGATAGACATACCGTACCAAGCGCGTCGCACGGCGGCGCACATCATCACCGTACCTTGCACAAAACGATGCGCCACTTGTTTTTGTGACGTTTTTGGCATCGACCCAACCCAACCCGGCGGAGATGTGACGTTACACTTTGATAACGACACACAGCGCATGCCCGATGACCCCAACCGCCAAATCACTGACGATATGCTACGCCTACAGGCGCATACCCCCAAGGGTGAAGCACTGTTAAAAATTCAGGCGAACAAATTGATTCACTCAACGGAAAATCAAATACTACAAACTGATTCGTCTAGCAGCGAATCAATTGGCGAAAACCACTTTAATGAAGCGGCAAACAATTCCACCAAAACGTTTCACCCTCCCGTCAATCAAAAAGCGGCCTCTATATTAGCGGACTTCGAGGCGCGGTTCTTCGGCGGCGACAATCCTGTAATCACGGGCACGGACGCTACTGCGCTCTTCCATTCCCCCGCGTGGGATACGTTGTACCTTACTTGCGTGGCATGCGGCACCTGCGCATTTTTGTGCCCCACTTGCCAATGCTACGACATCAACAACGAAACCGCGCATTGCCACCGCCATTGGGATACATGCCTCAATGCGTCCTTTACGCAGATGGCGCACGGCAACCCCCGCCCTACTAAAAAAGAACGTTTCCGCCAGCGGTTCATGCACAAGTTGGTATATTTCCGGCAGCGGTACGGCGCATTGGCGAGCAATCAATACAGCTGTGTAGGCTGCGGGCGATGCGTGGAATTTTGCCCCGCAGGCATCAACCCCGTGGATGTCGCGCGGGAATTGTACGCCGTTCACGCTGCCACTTCCCCATCGGAGGCCACCCATGTGTAATCCTGCCAACCATCTCATGCCGCAACCCGCACGCATCACTCATATCCAATCCGACACGTCGGACACCAAAACCTTCCGCGTAGTGGATGCGCACGGCAACATACCCTTCCCCCACCGACCCGGCCAATGCGCCATGCTGGGCGTACCCGGCGTGGGCGAAGCAATGTTTTCGATTGCGTCGTCACCCACCAACACCGCGTGCTTCGAATTCAGCATCAAAGCCGTGGGGCAATTGACATACCACTTGCATGCCATGCAACCCGACGATGCACTTACAATCCGCGGACCGTTCGGCAGGCCGTTTCCCGTAGATACGGTGCTGCGCGGTCAGGATTTGCTCTTCGTCGCGGGGGGCATTGGAATTGCGCCGCTGCGCTCGGTGATACGGTATGTATTGGATAAACGAAACGATTACGGGCGGGTGGATATCGTGTACGGCGCACGCTCCGCCGCAGATTTGGTGTACTTGGACGAAATAAAAACGGAATGGATGGACGCACCCAACGTGCATATCCACCTCACCATCGACCGCACCGAAATCGGTTGGGATGGCCACGTCGGTTTCGTACCCGCATACATCAAGGAATTGTACGACATACACGCCCCCGCCAAACGTACCGCCCTCATCTGCGGCCCGCCTGTCATGATCAAATATTCCTTGCAAGCCCTGCTGGAATTAGGCTTCGCCAAGCATCAAATCTACACCACTCTTGAAATGCGGATGAAATGCGGCATCGGCCAATGCGGGCGTTGCAACGTCGGCCACAAAATGGTGTGCATCGACGGTCCCGTTTTCCGATGCGATGAACTGGAGGAATTGCCCGATGAGTACTAACATTGTAACCGTCCACTTCGACGGCAAGGCCTACAATGTGCCTGCCGATCTCACCATCATGACCGCCATGGAATATGCGGGCTTCCGCCTGGTGCGCGGGTGCGGGTGCCGCCACGGTTTCTGCGGTGCGTGCGGTACGGCATACCGCATCAAGGGCGAATCGCGCGTCCATTTTGCGTTGGCCTGCCAAACGCAAGTGCAGGCCGACATGTATGTGGCCACGCTTCCGTTCTTCCCGCTCAACCGCAAGGATTATCGATTGGAAGAATTAACCTCCGAGCACAACACAATGCGCTCCCTCTTCCCAGAAATTTTTGGCTGCATCGCGTGCAATTCCTGCACCAAAAGCTGCACGCGCGGCCTGTTTGTCATGCAGTACATCGCCTACGCCAAGCGCAACGACCTGGCCGCCGGTGCGCACGCATCGTTTGATTGCGTGGCGTGCGGCATATGCTCGGCACGTTGCCCGGCGGATATATCCCACGCGCCCGTCGGCCTGTTGATGCGGCGGCTCACGGGCAAATACTTAACACCTCCCGCCGCCCACAACCAACAACGCACCGCAGAAATAGAAAGCGGCGACCATGAAGCCGAACTAAACAACCTCATGAACTTATCCCGCGGCGAAATCACCGCTCTATACAACACGCGCGAAATGGAGGTTTAATCCTATGTACACATCAGCCATGCAAGCGCAAATCAAAAAAATCGAAACCGCCCGCGGCAAGCATACCGAACCGCCGCGCAAATCCGCCGATGAAAAAAATAAACTCCTCGCGGCTTTCCATCCCGATTATCAAGCCGCATCTTTCGCCACGCTCCAAGTCGGCCCCAATGCGGGCGAAAAAGCTCCCATCGAACTGGCGGAGCAACTGCATTCCAACAGTCGCCTCTACACCGATGGCGCACTCACCCCCATCGACCTCAACGCCGCGCCCCACTACGACACCGATGTCCTCATTATAGGCGGCGGCGGCGCAGGCATGGCGGCCGCCATCGAAGCCCACCACGCGGGCGCACGGGTCGCCATCGTCACCAAATTGCGCATGGGTGATGCCAACTCCATGATGGCCGAAGGCGGCATTCAAGCGGCGGACAAGGCCAACGACTCCCCCGCGCAACACTATTTGGACGCGTTCGGCGGCGGGCATTATAAGGCCAAGCCCGAACTGCTCAAACGCCTCGTGCTGGACGGCCCCGGTGCCATCGATTGGCTCACGAACTTGGGTGTACTCTTCGACCGCGAGGCCGACGGCACGATGGTGACCCACCACGGCGGCGGTACCTCGCGCAAGCGCATGCACGCCTGCGCCGACTACACCGGCGCTGAAATCACCCGCGTACTGCGCGACGAAGTCCAAAGCCTAGGCATCCCCTGCATCGAATACACTTCAGCCATCGAGCTATTATTAGATGAATCGGGATATATCGGCGGCGCGGTACTCATGAATATGCTCACCCATCAAATTGAAATCGCCCGCTGCAAATCGCTTATCCTAGCCACCGGCGGTGCGGGGCGCATGCATTACAACGGCTTCCCCACGTCCAACCATTACGGTGCCACCGCCGACGGCCTTGTCTTGGCCTACCGCGCAGGTGCACGGCTCTTGTACCAAGACGCGCTTCAATACCACCCCACGGGTGTGGCCTACCCCGTGCAACTTTTCGGCGCTTTGGTGACGGAAAAAGTCCGTGCGTTGGGCGCAGGCCTGTATAACACACAAGGCGAAGCCTTCATCCACCCGTTGGAAACCCGCGACGTAGTAAGTGCCGCCATCATGCGCGAATGCACCGAAAGCCGCGGCATCGCAGTAGGTGAAGCAACCGCCGTATGGCTCGACAGCCCCAACATCGAACGCATCCACGGCGACGGCCACATCGAGCAACACTTGCCCGGCATGCTCCGCATGTTCATGAATTACGACATCGACATGCGCCGCACCCCCATCCTCGTCTACCCAACCCTCCACTACCAAAACGGCGGTATCGAAATCGAACCCAACGGCGCAACGCCCAACATCCCCAACCTCTACGTAGCAGGCGAAGCCGTAGGCGGCATCCACGGCCGCAACCGCCTCATGGGCAATTCTCTCCTGGATGTAATCGTCTTCGGTCGCCTAACCGGCAAAAACGCCGCCGCCCAAGCCCACAAATCCACCAAAACAAAAAACGCGCTGCACTTGCAACACATCCTTGACCACGCCCAATCCCTGAAAAAAGCCGGCCTCAACACCAGCAAAATATCTCCCCTACTGCTTCCCAACTACGCTCGCAACTCCAGCTTATAATCGCCCGCGGAACCGCAAAAAAAATTCCGACATAATCACGCCGCATTCTTCCCCCAACACGCCCTCCAGCACATCCACTTGATGGTTAAATCGCGGCTCTTGCAAAATATCCAAAATCGACCCCGCGCATCCGGCCTTCGCATTGCGCGCGCCAAATACCACCGTGGGTATACGCGCTTGCACAATCGCCCCCGCGCACATGGGGCACGGCTCAATCGTTACATACAGCACGCAATCATCCAACCGCCAATCGCCTACCACTCCGCAAGCCGCATTTATCGCGGTGATTTCTGCGTGGTGTAGGGCGTTTTTATTTGTATTGCGCTCGTTGTATCCCCGTGCAATCACTTCCCCACCCCGCACAATCACGCAGCCTATGGGCACTTCGTTTTGTTCATATGCCTTACGCGCTTCGGCCAACGCCTCACGCATAAATATTTCATGATCCATGAAAATAAATCACCTGCTTGTTTTTCGAATTGCTGTATTATATCGATTCTTACATTTATATGCTATAATTACGCAAATGTCTTTTCCGCAAGGGGCTGACAGTATGAAAAATAAACGCGGCATAGTAGCTGTTATATCGCTGGGATTTCTGGGCGTTATGACGGCTTTTTTTGTATTTGCATGGCGGGATTTTGATTATACGTTGCAATCCGTTGTTATCGTCGTCGGCAACAGCACAACCGCTGATGCGTTCTTGCTTGCAAACCAGACTAATATACACGCTCATTTTAACGGAGATATAAATTTTGACACGGTGGGAACGCACAGCATCCCACTAATATTACAGCAAGGCAGATGGCGCTCCATACATACAGCGGCGACATTGTATGTAATAACGCCTGTGGATTATTACATCATAGAACTGGGCACCGATGAAGCGATTAACCCCTTGCAATTTATTCAAGACATTTCAAATGTTCCGTTGGAATTATTGGACTTACAATTTATTAACATGCCGCCGCCTTCGTACACCATGGCAGTGGGTCATCATCCCATAACCCTGATGTTAAATGGAACGGTTTTTTATTCTACCGTGCAGGTAGTGGACACGACGCCGCCTCGTGTGTGTACACAAGACATTGTTCTCGCAATGGGCAACCCCGTCGATGTATGGGATGTGGTAACAGACGTGTATGATGCATCCCCCATTGCCGAAGTCATCATCGTAACGCAACCCGATTATTTCGTACCCGGCGAACACATCGTACCTATCCGCGCAACGGATATCTTTGACAACTACACATACAGCACCGCGACGGTCACTTTTTTACCTAACACGCAGCCGCCCATATTTTATGGCGTGCGCGATCTTTATGTATCATTAAATGAACCCATCCGTTTCCGTGAAGGCGTAGAGGCCTTGGACATATTTGGCCGCCCCATTCATTTTGACATTGACAACTCCTATGTGAATATTCAGCAACGCGGCATATATCCGGTGACGCTCACCGCTACCGATGCCTGGGGGCTCTACACCACGGCAGTGCTCTATGTGAATGTTTTATACGCAGACCCCGAAATTGTACATGCCTTGGCGGATGACCTTTTGGCGCAAATCCTCACCGACGACATGACGCAATTTCAAAAAACCCGCACCATTTTTAATTGGTTGCAAGCGAATGTAGGATTCGCAGCGGGCAGCGTGGTTTATTATTCTATGTATGAAGCCGCACACCAAGGTTTAATCCACCGCCGTGGTAATTGTGCAGTTTTTGCTGCGCTCATGGAATTACTACTGACCCGCGCCGAAGTTCCAAATATCTTGGTACGCCGCCAAGGCGGCAATCATCGCTGGGTGCTCGTCAATCCCGATGATATGGGCTGGCACCACGTTGACCCCACGCCCAACCTTGTACTGACACCCAACGCCCGATTCATGATGACACAATCCCGCGCCGACCAAAACGCGCAATACGTGCATTACCATTTCCCCACAGGTACAAGACATTTCTACACCATTGACTTTAACCTGCTACCGGGAATTTATACCGTGCCATAATATACTGTCCACATACCTGCTATATGGTATCTTTTATAAATAAATGCTTGACATTACAAAACCATTGCGGTATCATCACCCTCGGTTCAGGGAGCATAGCTCAGTTGGGAGAGCGCATGCCTTACAAGCATGATGTCGTTGGTTCAAGTCCATCTGTTCCCAGTACAAAAATTGCCCCACGGGATAACTCGCGGGGCACA
>WQVD01000047.1 GCA_009781755.1 Defluviitaleaceae bacterium
ATCTTGCGTGAAGTCGTAGACATACTCGACTTGGTTTTGTTCCTCCGGGATGTCTACCATTCCGAGGGGGATGGTCAGGGATGCGGAGCTTATCTTGCCCACGTCGGTGCCTAGGTGTATGTGTGGGGTCACGATGTGGTCGGATAAAGGCGGCAGCCAAGGCTTGTCCACAGGGGTGGTGCGGAGTAGGTCGTATAGTAGTTGAATGTAGGTAACGGTCACGTCCAGTTGAGACAGACGCGAGTCCTCGGCGGTGTCTACAGTGCTGAGGTCTTCGTTCAATAGCTCGCCTTGGCCAAGCCGATTGATGAGGTATACGCGGCTGTCGAAGCCCTTCTCCACGACGGTTTCGCTATAAGCCGCGCCGCTGTAGGCGGATTGGAATAGCTCGTAGATTTCATTGTTGCCGACTTGCAAATACGACCGCCCCGGCTGCGTGATGCGCGCTGCGTCCGGGGTCTTGAGTACTTCGTTACTGTCGGACTCGTTGGCGACTTTGAGCGCCAGCTTGAACTTGGAGTTGCTCCAGATTTGGTCGTCTACCACGCCGGAGGGTTTCTGCGTGGCGAGGATAAGATGCACGCCCAAGCTCCGCCCGATGCGCGCGGTACTGACCAGCTCCGACATGAATTCGGGCTGTTCTTTTTTAAGCTCTGCAAACTCATCACTAATAATGAAGAGATGCGGCATGGGGATGGTGGCATCCCCGGCTTTGAACAACTGTGTGTACTGGTTGATGTTGTTGACATCATGGTCGTTGAAGATACGCTGCCGCTTGGCCAGTTCGCTCTTGACCGAGGCCAAGGCACGCATGCTTTCGCTGCCGTCTAGGTTGGTGATGGTGCCTAGTAAGTGGGGCAGGTCGCTGAACAAGTTGGCCATGCCGCCGCCTTTGTAGTCGATGAGCAGGAAGCCGACTTCGTGTGGGTGGAAGTTGACGGCCAAGGACAGGATGTAGGACTGCACAATTTCGGACTTGCCGGAGCCGGTGGTACCGGCGACTAGGCCATGCGGGCCATGAGCTTTCTCGTGCAGGTTGAGTGCCACGATATCGTCTTTGCCGCGCAGGCCTAGGGGCACGGCCAGGGATTTGTGGCAGGCATTCTTCTGCCACAGCTCCAGCACCGGCAGCTCCTCGGGTTTCTTCACACCGTACAGCTCAAAGAAGGTCACGGATTCAGGTATCTGCGTACTTACGCCTTGGTTGTGGATCAGGGGTGCCAGCCTGCGCGATACGCTTTCTACCTCCACCGCGCCCACGGCGGGCAAAGTGGCGGGGGTATTCATCAACACGCCTTCCTCCATGACCAAGATGGCGTTGTCGCCCCCGGTTAGGACTTGCACGGTTTTGACGTTCTCGGGCAGGTTGGCTTGCAGGTGTGTGGTGTATATCAACGAGAAGCCCAACGTGGTATCCGCGGCTTGCAAATATTCCATGATGCTGTGGTTGATGATGAGCTTGGGGTTGTCGATGATGAACACATAGTGCGGTAGGAAGCGTGCTTCCTTTTTCTCTTCGTCCTGCTTCTGCTTGCGCATTTTGAGTACTTGCGCGACGTTGCCCAACGCTTGGTCGCGGTGGTTCTCCGCCGAGATCAAGCCCGTGACGTTGATGTTCTTGATCTTGCAGTGCGGAAACCACCGTATCCATTCGAACGCTTCGCGGTGTTCTTCTTCCAGTAGGGTGATGACTTCGATGTCGTGGTACGACTGGTAAAAACATAATTGAAGCAGCAGCGAGGTTAGCTGCCGGTGGATGTAGGTCTTCTCGCCGACGATGCCTAGGTGGGCGTTTTTGAGGTCTACTACTTGCGGCATGCCGTCGATGTCTTTGTACATGCCGCCCAGTTCGCGCATTTCGGTTTCCAACGGGTCAATTTCGTCCGCGTCCAACTTGGCGTCGGCTTCATACTTGACTTTAAAGCTGATGGGGATGGACGACGTACCCAGTGACAACGTCAAGAAGTCGCCGTCGTTGGCCGCGCGCTCGTAGATACGGGGCGAATAATTAAGGACTTCGCGCTCGATTTGCGCGGGGATGAGGTTGTGGTATAGCAGCGATTCGCGCTGCGATTCGTACAGCTTGTGGATTTCTTTGCGTTTGCCCAGCAAGTACTCGCCATAATTATTTTCGCGGTTGGCGGTTTTGCGCCGTTTCTCCTTGCGGTCGCTGATGAACATGGTCGTGGAGAATACCAAGCTCACCAACATGGAGGCCGCGCCGATGAGCACGAACAAACCGCGCCCCAACAGCATGCTACCGCCTACCATGACCGATGACGTCAGCAACGGCGGCAACACTACACGTAACAACTCCCACTTCTTTTTCTTCTCTTTTTGCGGCGGTGGACGCAATTCGACTTCATCCGTGGGCGTGCGCTTGATGATACGCGGCGATCGCTTGTATATAGGAAATTCTGCCGGAGCCGCGTGTGCTTGCGTGCTTACGTTTAAGTTCGTGGCAAAACCTCTGCCCGTGCATTCCACGTAGTTATCGTGATAAATGATTTTAACGGCGTTGACCCACAGCATGTCACCAAAGGCAATCTTGTATTCACCGGCTTGCAATTTCGCTCCGTTGTGGTACACATCTTCTCCATCCATGACATGCAATTTGCCGGGGTATATGGCTAATGACGATGCCGCCGCGGGTAAGTAGATATGGTCGCCGGGGTGGTTGCCGATGCGTATGGGGTTTTTACCCATGGTGGAATAACAACTGCCCGAATCAAGCGGCCGTTTGCCCACGGCAAACATAATCCGCAGGTTGGTGCCCATCGCAATAGGCACATTCGGCACAAAGCCGATTTGCGTATACAGCGGCGCCTCCGGCTTATATAACGCGCCGACATGTTCGCCAATCAATTGTTTTTCGCCTTCGCCAAGGTGTGTTATTTCGGTCATGTTTACATCTGCCGAATATTCTACGACCTTGTTGTTGTCGAATATAACCAGAGATACCATGATGTCTCCTAGTCTTGGGTTTCGTTATTTACTTCCACGGTTTCGCGTTCGCGCTGGAGTGCCTCGATGCGGCGCTCTATATATGCCAGCATTTCCACTTTTTCGCCGCCGGGCATGTTGGGGTCGGCAATGACGACGGATTCCATGCGGGTAAAAGCAAACAGGAGTAATTCATTTTCACCAAAGCGTTGGGCAATTTCGATGGCTTCATCAAATTCCAACCGCCCCAAGTGTATCCAAAAATCGAAGATATAAGTGTCCGCCATTGAGGTCATACCCATCAAGATATGTTCGCGTTGCATCATGCTTATTGGCTCGGTTGCTACATAGGAGCGTGAAAGGATGAGCCGTGTTTCGTGTGTAAGGGTGTTAACGGCTACGCCACGCAGTGCTTGTTGTACAGCCAAGGGGTTGCTTGCGATATAAGCCTCATTGGCAGCGATGACACGGTCATTGTGGGGGATATCGATGAATAAAGCCGTGACGAAAAAGTAACCCATCACACCCAACGCAAGCACCATAATAGGAATGGCGATACGCACAGCCCGCGACGCATTTTTATTTACAAGTTTACTCGTCTGGTGGGTAAGGGTGGTTAAATCATGATATTCCGCCAGCAAGTGATTCTTTATTTCTTCAACGCTTTC
Source organism: Defluviitaleaceae bacterium (assembly GCA_009781755.1). Lineage (GTDB taxonomy): Bacteria > Bacillota > Clostridia > Lachnospirales > WQUN01 > WQRX01. The sequence continues at coordinate 3,612 of WQVD01000047.1, forward strand.
CATGTTGGCAATGGTTTGTGTTAGTTTGCTTTTTTTGTGCAAATCCTTGCCGCCTTGGTGGAAGTCGTCATACGTATACCTTGGTAGTAAGAAACACCCAATCAAATCCTTGTAATCGTTTATAAAAGAATTGCTTTCGTCTATAGCCATATCGCGGCCTACTATAAACGGAATCAAATTAATATCCACCATCAAATTATCCGGCGATATGTTAAACGAATACTCCGCGCGCAATGACTCCAACCGCGCGCAATTAACCAAAAACCGCAGCTTGTCCATCGTGGAGGCGCTCAATAAAGTGCTGGCCGATTCCAACCCCGTTGCATCAAAGGTTAATGTTATCCCATCATCCGTGGTGGCCAAGGTACAAGGAACCAACCGTTCGGATGGAAACGTTAAAAAATCTAATTTATTTTTAGGTGCAGCGACATCGCTGTTGCGCACATGATGAACAATCGTTTTAGTCATTGGGTGTCACCGCCTCCAAGATATCGCCGTCATATATAAATTCTTGTGCAAAAGTTTTGTTTGCGCTTACCAAGGTGTTCCTAACAAAGGAGCGGAAGTAATCATAGGTGTGATTATCGGCGGGTAATTTGCCGCTGTCCGTCAACACCTTTAAGCCCTCTATTATATTTTGCTCGGAATCTATGCGTATATCAAACCGCTGCTGTTGCTGTTTTATCGTTACATTTATATACATATCAAGCTTCTGCCCTTTCCTTCTTTTTTATAAAAACCCGCGCGAAAATATATCCGGCACCAGCACACACCAACATAATTGCGGCAATTAATAAAACAGACATCCCATCATCGACATCGCCTTGGCCCATACTGCGAAATGTCATGGGTTGAAGAAATAACCCCAAATACATAGCCGAAGCGGCGGTGCGCTCGTCTGCGTCAATTACTTCCGGTTCAACAAATCGGACAAATAAGCTTGCCTGTATCTCCATGCGGCGTTCATACCGTTGCCGAATAAGGGCTTCATTTATAGCCGCGGACGCAGGAGAAAATAAATCAAGCTCCAACAAACGCAACGAATAAATGGGCACCGCCACTTCTTGCCTGCCAATGGCCGCAATGTTAATAGGCAAATCCGTGGATGATGCGGCATCATCCGCAAATACGTCCAAACTTTGAGACGCAAGAAAATAAACCGCCAATAATATTGCGGTTAGTGCATATGTATGTAATTTATATTTTGGCCTGTGTAACATGCCATTCCTCATTTGCAAGTAAAAGACAAAGCCCCGGAACCCAAGAGGGTTTCCTGGTTCCCGGGGCTCAACACATGCATCCGTTAGAAAATTATGAACTGAATTTTCTGTGCATTTGGCTGTCCAATTCTTGAATGACGTTGAGTGTTTCGGTCATTTGGCAACCCAAGTCGTCCAAAAGCCTTAACATAGGCTCGAACGCTTGCGAACGCAGTCTGCTGTATTGCTCGGCAAATCCTGCGCTTGCTTGGCCGTGCCATTCCGTTTGCAACGTTTCTGACATTTGATTCAACTTGCGAACCAAGAGGTCACAATCGCCATACGCTTGTCGTACCTCGCCGATGCGCTGAGACATTTGCGCCGGAGATATACTGATTCTGTCGTTCATGCCTTTCACTCCTTTGTAAATCTGTTTTTTTTTTTTCTAAAAGTATTATGGCGCGAATATATATGCACTTAAAACGTTTGTCAATACTTGTCGAAAAATAAAATAAAAAATCGCAATGTATACGGCTAATACACACATTCCGTGTAAAAGGAGTGCGAATATTTGCCGCATGCATTGCGATTTGCTTGACTTTCTCTGTCTTGTTGATTTCTGCGCTTTAAACACGCTGTACATTTTCCGGGAGTTTACTCCGTGCGTGTCTCCGCCGCCGAAATTTCGTCCGGGCCGTCCAAGTTCTCCAGCGTGATGTCTTTGTTGCGGTGCAATAGGTCATACAGCACGGGGCCTACAAACAACGTCATAAACGTGGCGTACAGCAACCCGCCGATGATGGTGATGGCCATGGGTTGCATCATCTCTGTGCCCTCGCCGATGCCCAACGCCATTACGCTCATGGCGAAAATGGTGGAAATGGCCATCATGAGGATGGGGCGGATGCGCTTGCGGCCTGCGTCGATGATGGCTTCGCGCTTGGGCATGCCTTCCCAGCGCATTTGGTTGACGCGGCTCACGTACACGATGCCGTTGTTGGTGGATACACCTGCCAGCAGGATGAGTCCGATCATGGACACGATGGACAACGGCATCCCCGCAATGAGCAGGGCTACGAAGCCGCCGGTAAACGCCAGCGGAATGGTGAGCATTATAATGAAGGGCGACAACAGCGACTGGAATTGTGCCACCATGATTAAATAGATGAATAATAATGCTAAGGCTAACATCAACAATAAATCACCAAACGCATCTGCAATGGCTTCGGCTTCGCCGCCCATTACAAGGCGTGAGTTGCCGATGGGTACAAAGTCTGCCAGCGCGTCTTCGATGGCGTTGTTGACGAGGGTTACGTTGTAGCCGGGTTGCAATTCGCCCGATATGGTGACAAAGCGGTTGCGGTTGATGCGTGTGATGGAGGTGAAGCCGATGTCTTCGGTGATGGTGGCAATGTCTGCGATGGCGACGTAGCCGGTCATCGTGGGCAGCATCATATTTTCGATGGCGGTGCGGTCGGGGGTTACGAAGTCGCCGTCGCTGACGACGATTTCAAAGGCTTGACCGCCCAGGGTCATTTGCATGGTTTCTTCCGGGGCATTCATGCTGCCCATTACGGCCATGAATACTTGCGCTACGGTTAGGCCATTGGCCATGGCTGCGTCTTTGTCTACGGTGATGCGCAATTCGGGCGCGCCTTGCTCGATGAGGTCGGTGACATTGTACGTACCGGCTACGCCGCGCACGATGTCGGCCACGGCGATGGCGGTGTCGCGGATGTCATCCAGCTCGGTGCCTTCGATGCGGATGGAGATGGCTTCACCCATCATCATGCCCATGCCCATGTCACCGTCGTCGATGTCCATTTCCAGCCCCAGTGTGTAGCCGATGGCAGATATTTCGTCCAATAATTCGCGGTGGGATAAGGTGCGGTTTTCCTCGGTGAGTACATACATAGAGATATTGGTGCCTTGCGCACCGCCGCCCATCATACCGCCAAAACCCATGCTGGCGGCCATCATGCCCATCATACCGCCGCCACCTACGGAGATGCCTACGGTTTCTACATCGGCCAAGGCCAATACGCGGTCGCTCAACTGCTCTGCCACGGCGATGGCTTGCTCAAAAGTGGCGCCCTCGGGCAAGTTGGCCTCCACGCTGATTTGATCCATGGCCATATCGGGGAACATTTCCATTCCTTGGCGGCCAATGCCCCAAATGCTTAGTGCGAATGCCGCCACGGCCACGAATAGCACCACGGCTTTCCATTTCAATGCCCAAGTCAACGCTGCTTCATAGCCGTCCACAAACTTGGTGAAGAAGCGGCCTTCTTGTGCTTTTTTCACGTTGCGCAGCATGATGCTGGACGCAGCAGGCACTACGGTCATGGCGATAATCAAGCTCGCCAACAACGAGAAGCTAATTGTTAATGCCAAGTCGGTAAACAACTGGCGCGTCAATCCGCCGGTGAATACGATGGGGAAGAATACCGATACCGTCGTCAAGCTGGCAACGATGATAGCACCTGCTACTTGCCGCGTACCCGATACTGCCGCACGCGCCGCACTGCGGTCCGTAGTCAAGCGCATCCGATAAATATTTTCGATTACTACGATAGAGTTATCCACTAGCATGCCCACGGCCAGTGCGAGCCCGCCCATGGACAGCATGTTCAAGCTAACCCCCATGAAATACATGAGCGTAAACGCCAACATCAAGCTAACGGGGATAGAAATGGCCACAATTAAAGTGGGGCGTAAGTCGCGCAGGAAAAGGAACAGTACGACGATGGCCAGCAAACCACCCCATAATAATGAAGATAAAACGGAGTTGATAACGATGCCAATCATTTCGCCCTGATCCATGAGGATGGCGAAGCCCAGGCCGTCGTGTGATGCGGATAGTTCGTCCATGCGGTCGCGCACGGCGGATGCGATGTCTGCCGTGGTAAATTCGCTTTGGCGTTGTACGGATAGCATGACCGATGGGTTGCCGTTGACGCGGGTGAAGGACAAATCTGCGTCGTCGGTGGCTACGATATGCGCCACGTCGGAGAGGAGAATCGGCGGCAAACCGGGCAAGCCCATGGCTGCCGGGTCGAAGAGCAGCATGTTCTTGATTTCGTCCACGTTGGTGAATCGGTCGCCCACGCGCACCATGTATTCAAAGTCGCCGTCCAGCACCACGCCCGCAGGCATGGAGAAGTCTTGCGCAAACAGCATGCCGCTGATGACTTCTACGGTGAGCATTTCGGCGGGTAGGCCGATGGTAGGCACTTCGTCCATGCCCTCCATGCCTACTTGCATTTCGGCCATGGCTTCCATCATGGTTTCAAATTCTTCCATGCCTTGCAACATGGCAGATTCAAAAACAGCTTCAAATGTTTCGTCATGGATCACATCCCATTGACCGGTTGCGCGTAATATTTCTTGCGCTTCTTCTGCGTCAACGGCTGTGCCTTCGTACACCATTGCCGTAACGGCAATATACAACGCTTGCTCTGCCATGCCTTGCGCAGCTGCGGTAGCGCCTGCCACAATTGCTTCTTGTGCGGCGGCGATTTCCGCATCCATTTGCGCGGCCATCGCTTCCATCATGCCGCCTACGGTGGCGGCTATTTGCGCATTCACTGCATCAATGCGGTCTTGCTCGATGATGACATGAAGCTGGTTATTCACCAGCCCGCTCAAGCTTACCATGGCCACGCCGGGGATACCCTCCAATGCCGGAGCCACCGTATACCGCGCGAACTCTGACATTTCATGAATGCTCATGTCCTCGTGGAACACACTGGCCGTCATCACGGGCAGCATTTCGGGATTGATGCGTATCATCATGGGGCGGCTGGCCGATTCGGGCAGTTGCATCATGTCCAACGCCTCGCGGATTTCCAGCGATGCGGAGTCCATGTTCGTCCCATCTGTAAATTGCAAAATCAAAAACGACATATGCTCGGCAGATATGCTCTGCACCGACTCAATGCCGCTTAGTGTGCTCATCCGTGCTTCCAAGGGTATTGAAATATCGCGCTCTACTTGCTCGGGCGTGGCGCCGATTTGCGTGGTAAGCACCATCGTAAACGGCAAGTCCATGGCCGGCAGCAAGTCCGTAGGCGTGTTCATCAACGAAACCACACCCAACACGATAACTAAAACAACCCCCACCAAAACGGTAAAGGGTTTGCGTACACTCATTTTTTCTAACATCTATATACCCGCTTTCCTTAAGAAAATTCATTGCAAAATGTGCAACCCACCCATTATACAGATACGTGCGCGCAATGGAAAGGGATGGTTGCCGCTGTGCAAACCGCGCTGTGCGCCGCTGTGATGTACCGCGCCGGGGGCTGGGTTGTGTCGGTGCATAGCGAACTATCGCACGCATCGGCTCCATCGAGGAAGTGATTCCGCTTGTCTCCCGTTGGGAGCCTTCTCGGAATCACTAACCTCGCTGTTCGCCGCTACGTGCGAGATTTCGCTATGCGCCCCGACACAACCCAACCCCCGGCGCGGGCTTCGCAGTCTACCCGCTCTATTGCGCTGCGCGGACTAGGGATTAGTGGGAGGAGGCGGATGTGCCGATGGTTGATTGGGGATGCAGAATGGATTTGTTGCTTGTTAAAAATTATTGGTTGGTAATTTTCAGTTGGTTGCAAATTGCCACCAACTGAAAGCTTTGTGCGCGCATATAAAATTACCTTCCCACAATTATTCAACTGGTTGCAAATTGCAACCGGTTAAAATTGCCAAGCTTGTGCACCCCGCGGCGCAGCCGCCCGGCCGGGCGGCTGCGCCGCGGTAGTTGACGCACAACTATTTTTGTATTAAACTCGTCGGTGCCATAGACAGTAGGTATCCAAGTAAACCCTACCGAGGCGAGGAATCATACGACGTTATTTATTTTCGCGCGTATAAAGCCCCGTGACATGGCATACAGTCCGGGGCTATTTTTATGCAATCAAGCATAAAGCTCCGAGAAAGGAGTGAACACATGACCAATCTGGAAAAGAACCGCATCGCCAAAGACGTAGTGGTCAAGGAAATCCGCGAAAAGTTGGATCGCGCCAAGTCCGTTGTACTCGTTGACGCACGCGGCCTGACCGTAGAAGAAGACACCATCCTACGCAGCGGCATCCGCAAAACGGGCGGCATCGACTACAAAGTTTACAAGAATTCCATGATGGCACGCGCCATCGAAGGCACCGATTTCGCCGGTTTGGACGAGTACTTGGCAGGCCCCACGGCTGTAGCGTTTTCTTATGACGACGCAACCGCCGCCGCATCGGCCATTTCTAAGCACTTGAAAGCCATGCCCAATTTGGAATTCAAAGCTTCGTCCATTGACGGACAGGCATATGATGCAACTGCTACCAAGGCCATCGCCGACATCCCCTCACGCGAGGTACTCATTTCTCGCTTGTTGGGTTCCTTCAAGTCGCCGTTGTCTTCCTTCGCCCGCGTAATCAACGCGATTGCAGAAGAAAAAGGCGGCGCAGCGCCGGCTGAAAGCGCGTAACATTCACCCCATCAAATCCACGCAAAGCGTGGTCCGCATCAAGCGAAGCGAGAGAGGAAGCGAATAAGGGCTTTGCCCGTTTCGCGGCGGGAGTTTGAGGCAGCGCCCTCATTTTAAAGGAGAAATTAATCATGGCAAAATTGTCCATTCAAGAGATTATCGATGCGGTAAAAGAGTTATCCGTACTCGAACTCAATGACTTAGTTAAAGCAGCAGAAGAAGAATTTGGTGTATCGGCAGCAGCCGGTGTTGTAATGGCCGGTCCCGCAGCAGGCGGCGGCGAAGCAGCCGAAGAAAAAACCGACTTTGACGTAGAGCTGACCGATGTTGGCGGCGAAAAAATCAAAGTAATCAAAGTGGTACGCGAAGTTACCGGCTTGGGCTTGAAAGAAGCCAAAGAATTGGTAGACGGCGCACCCAAGATGCTCAAAGAAGGCGTAGCCAAAGCCGAAGCCGAAGAATTGGCCAAGAAATTTGAAGAAGTTGGCGCAAAAGTAACATTGAAATAGTCTATTCATATCAATCTAACCCGCGAACGATTGTCACGTGTCTTAATGACACGGGCAATCGGTGCGAACGATTGTCTCGTGCCTTAATGGCACGGGCAATCGGTCTTGCATTGCAAGGATTCCGATAAAAAATCACTGATTGGGAGGAATTCAAAATGTCTCATAAGTATGTATATATGTTCAAAGACGGCGACGCCAGCATGAAGAATCTGCTGGGCGGTAAAGGTGCCAATCTTTGCGAAATGATTAAACTGAACATCCCCGTGCCCAACGGCTTCATTGTCAGCACCGAAGCTTGCGGCCACTACAACGCCAACGGCAAGCAAATCTCTGCCGACATCAAAGCGCAAATCGACGCTTGCGTAACCGAATTGGAAGGCATCACCGGCAAAAAGTTCGGCGACGCTTCCAACCCGTTGTTGGTGGGTGTGCGTTCCGGCGCGCGTGTATCTTTGCCCGGTATGATGGACACCGTGCTCAACTTGGGCATCAACGATGCAGCGGCAGAAGGCCTTGCGGCCAAAGCAGGCGGACGTTTCGCTTACGACTCATACCGTCGTTTCATCATGATGTTTGCTGATGTTGTTATCGGCGTATCCAAGCACAAGTTCGAGCATGACTTGGCCGAATACAAAGAAGCCAAAGGCTACAAAGACGACACCGAACTGTCCGATGCAGATTGGAAAGAAGTTGTAAATCGCTTCAAGAAAATCTACCGCGACGACCAAGGCAAAGATTTCCCCGCCGATGCCAAAGAGCAGCTTTATGCCGCCATCGCCGCTGTGTTCGAGTCTTGGGACAACGAGCGCGCCTTCGTATACCGCCGCATGAACGACATCCCCTACGAATGGGGCACCGCCGTTAACGTGCAGCAAATGGTATTCGGCAACTTGGGCGACACATCCGGCACCGGCGTAGTATTCAGCCGCAACGCCGCCACAGGCACCAATGAAATCTACGGCGAATTCTTGATGAACGCACAAGGCGAAGACGTAGTGGCCGGTGTACGCACCCCCATGAACTTCAACGACCTCGTTAAGTTCAACAAGCAAGCCCACGACGAGTTCTTGCAACACGCTCGTTTCCTCGAAAAACATTACAAATACATGCAAGACATGGAGTTCACCATCGAAGACGGCAAACTCTATATCCTGCAAACCCGTAACGGCAAATGTACCGCACACGCCGCACTCAAAATCGCCACCGACCTCGTGGCCGAAGGGATCCTGACAGAAGAAGAAGCCATCCTGTCCGTAGACCCCAAAGCACTGGACCAACTCTTGCATCCTCAATTCGACAACGCGGCATTGAACGCGGCGAAAAAATTGGGTGCAGCGTTGCCTGCATCCCCCGGTGCGGCCGTAGGTCAAGTGTACTTCGAAGCCGCCGACGCGGTAGAAGCACACGCCCGAGGCGAGTCCGTTATCCTCGTGCGTTTGGAAACCAGCCCCGACGACATCATGGGCATGGAAGTTTCCAAAGGCATCCTCACCGCCAAAGGCGGCATGACCAGCCACGCCGCACTTGTAGCCCGTCAAATGGGTTGCTGCTGCGTATCCGGCTGCGAAGAAATCCGCTTCGACTATGCCAACAAAACATTCAGCCTGGGCGGCGAAACCATCAAACAAGGTGAATTCATCTCCCTCAACGGCTCTACCGGCAACATTTACTTGGGTCAAGTCAAAACCGTAGAAGTTGACACCGATGCGGGTGACTTTGGCAAGTTCATGGGCTGGGTAGAAAAAGTGCAAGGCGCAGTAGGTGTACGCATGAACGCCGACGGCCCCAAAGACGCACTCAAAGGCCTGGGCTTCGGCGCCACCGGCATCGGCCTGACACGTACCGAGCATATGTTCTTCGAAGCAGATCGCCTCCCCCACGTGCGCAAGATGATCTTGGCCGAAACCGAAGCCGAGCGTCGCGTAGCACTGGACGCGCTCCTTCCCATGCAAAAAGCCGACTTCAAAGCCATTTACGAAGTTATGGAAGGCCGCCCCGTAACCATCCGCCTGCTTGACCCCCCCCTCCACGAATTCATGCCCCAATCCGACGCGGACTTCGAAAAAATGGCCGCTGAAATGGGCAAATCCGTTAACGACGTTAAGCAAAAAGCCATCTCTCTCCACGAACTCAACCCCATGATGGGCCACCGCGGCTGCCGCCTGACCGTTTCCTACCCGGAAATCGGCCAAATGCAAGCCCGCGCCATCATCGAAGCCGCCATCGAAGTGAAGAAAGAAAAAGGCTATGACATCAAGCCCGAAATCATGATTCCCCTCGTAGGCGACGTGCGCGAAACCAAATTTGTGCGCGACATCATCGACAACACCGCCAAAGAACTCCTCGCCAAAGCGGGCATCTCCCTCGACTACAGCGTAGGCACCATGATCGAAATCCCCCGCGCTTGCATCGTAGCTGACAAAATCGTGTCCGAAGCCGGTTCCGAGTTCTTCTCCTTCGGCACCAACGACCTGACCCAAATGACCTACGGCTTATCCCGCGATGACGCAGGCCGCATCCTCAAAGATTACATCGAAAACGTAATCTACGAAGGCGACCCCACCGCCAAACTCGACGTAACCGGCGTAGGCGAACTCATGAAGATGGCCGTAGAAAAAGGCCGCGCCGCCAATCCGAAGTTGAAGATTGGTATTTGTGGCGAACACGGCGGCGACCCGTACTCGATTGCATTCTGTGCACAAATCGGGCTGGATTATGTAAGCTGCTCGCCGTTCCGTGTGCCGATTGCA
>WQVD01000048.1 GCA_009781755.1 Defluviitaleaceae bacterium
AACGGCACCGGTAACGACCGCGCCAGTAACAACGGCACCGGTAACGACCGCGCCTGTAACAACAGCACCGGTAACGACCGCGCCAGTAACAACGGCACCGGTAACGACCGCGCCAGTAACAACGGCACCGGTAACGACCGCGCCTGTAACAACGGCACCGGTAACGACCGCGCCTGTAACAACAGCATCGGTGACGACTGCGCCTGTAACAACGGCAGCAGCGTCGACTTCATTTGTAACCCACTCACCCACTACGACTGCACCTGTAACGACAGCACCCGTGACGACTGCGATTGTAACCCACGCACCTCATACGACTGTGCCGGGTGGCGGCACCACCGCTCCAGGAACGACTGCCCCGATTAGTGCCAATACCACGGCTCCAACACAGCAAATCAAAATCCCCAGCGTTATGTCTGTGCCCGTGGGCGGTGCGATTTCGTGGACGTTGCATGGTTTTGGCAACAACACAGGTGCACCTTTAACCAGCCTGTCGATTGTCGATATGCCGGGCGTCGGATTAAACTTAGCATCTGGCAACTTGCCTGCATTCCACAACGGCGCGGGTGTGACTTACGACATACATTATCGCGTAGCGGGCAGCAGTACTTGGCGCACTTTGGCAACCGGTGTTAATGCCGCGATTCCATTCACTTTCAACCTGCCGCAAAATGGAACCATCCACTATACAGAAATCCGATTTGATTTTGGTCCTGTACCCGTCAACTTTGCGCAGGGTAATACAATTACACTTAATTTTATCGCTGGCAACGCCCCCAATAACACATTAATCAACCACTTCATCGTAATGCGCGGCAACAACCAAACTCCAGGTCTTAGCCCATATACCCCTATCGTTGCATCGCCACCCACACCCGGCCCCGGTAATACCTTGGCACCCAACGCTAATGGCAACGGTTTTATCGAATTGGATAATAACAACGTATCCCAAGGCGCGTGGGAATGGCGCGAAAGCAACGGTTGGGCATTTGTTCCCAATCCCAATCAAAGTGTCTCCTTAGGCGCAATACCCCAAACCGGCGTACAAAGTATCACGCTGGTTCTAGCATCCGTTATTAACTTAACCATCATTATTGGATTGGGCGTACTAATCAAGTGCAAAATCAACAAACGGAAAGTGGGTGGCCAGTGAATCTTGCAAAAATGTCCTCCAATGGGCAAGTCACCATCCCCGTAGAAGTGCGCCGCGAATTAAAATTAAAAGCAGGCGACAAGCTAATTTTCTTCCGCGGGAAAAACGGCAAAATCACCGTTCAAAACCTCAACGCCTCTGCCTTGCAAGAAATGCAAAAAGCCGAATCCCATTAAAAACTGAACCGAAGCAAACACAAAAAGGATACGTCTGCGCGATGTGTCCTTTTTTGTGCGAGATCAACAAGGAAGGCTTCCCACAAATGGTTTTTTATGTTATTTTCGTCATACGCAAAACAATGCGTACAAACACACCCTAAGGAGGCACGATTATGCCCATCGGACTGGCACCATTCAGCATCAGGCATCATGTTTTTGACCCCGTAACCGGGGAAGCGGCCTACCGTAAATTGGCGGCAATGGGCTTCGACGGGCTGGAAAACGGCCTGCGCGGCGCCAACTTTGCCCCCGACGAAGAAAAGAAGTTGCTAAATGAACTTGGGTTGACCGTTTGTGACGTATGGGGCGACCCCAACGACCCCGAAGGTGCCATGAAACGCGCCGAAGCCGCCGGTACCAATATCATTTGCGTGGGCACCATGCCCGGCGATATGATGCGCTCTGTCGAGGGCTTCCAAGCCTACGCCCGCTGGCTCAATGACAAGGCTAAGCCCTTCGCCGACGCGGGTTTTAAATTATCTTATCACAACCACGCACAAGAATTCCGCAACTTTGCCCAATTGGGTGGCAAGCGCGGATACGAGATATTATTAGAAGAAACAGACCCCGACCGCGTCGTTTTCTGCATTGACACGTTTTGGGTAAGCGCAGCAGGCGGCGACCCCGTTTATTGGCTGCGCCGCATCAAAGACCGTACATCGCCCGTCGTGCATTTCAAGGAATATTCGATCGACGACCGCAGCTACGATACCGGCATCGGCAGCATCCCATGGCGTTTTGCCGAAGTAGGGCAGGGCAACATCAACTGGCACGAAGTCGTCGCTGCCTGCCGCGAAATCGGCATACAATGGTATTGCATCGAGCAAGACTTGGCACGCGGTGATGCATTCGATTCGCTCAAAACAAGCATCAACTACATGCGCAACGATTTGAAGATCGTATAGGGGGGATTGCCATGAAACCGGTAAAAGTGGCCGTCATCGGCAGTGGTGCTATCAGCTACATCTACATGAACACACTCAAAAACGGCGGATTTTCCATTATAGACTTGGTAGGTTGCGCCGATAAAATACCCGAACGCAGCGCGGCACGTGCCGCGCTTTTTGGCGTGCGCGACATGACCGTGGAAGAAATCCTGAACGACCCCGAAATTGAAATCGTGCTCAACTGTACCAACATTGCCGCGCACCACGAAGTCTCCGAACAAATTCTGCGCGCAGGCAAGCATGTATACAGCGAGAAGTCCATGGACACATCCTTCGCCGCCGCAAAGGAATTGTACGACCTGGCCGCATCCAAAAACCTGCGCATCGGCGCGGCACCGGATTGCTACATGGGCGCGGCGTACCAAACCGCCCGCAAGCTGGTGGACGACGGCTGGATTGGCGAGCCTTTATTCGCCAACGCTTTTTGCTACCGCGGTTACAACGCGCACGAGCGCGATACCGAACCCGCCAACCCCACCTTCGGTGCGCCGGGCACGAGTATCCATTACGATATGTCGGGGTATTATTACAACGTGCTCATCAACATGCTGGGGCCGGTGCACCGCGTCAGCGGATTCTCACGCTTCTTCGAACGCATCCACACCAACCCCCGCCACGAAAAATACAAACAGCCCCTCCGCAAGTTGCCGTCCTCATCACTCTCCATGGGGCTGCTCGAATTCCACAACGGCACTTACGCCAACGTCACCATGGTGGCCGACGGCACCGGCCCGGAAATCCCCCGCGTGGAGCTTTTCGGCACCCACGGCGTGCTCTATTTGCCCGACCCCAACTGCTTCGGCGGTTACTGCAATGATGTGATGCTCAAGCGCATTGGCAGCAACACCTTCGAGAAAATCCCCTTCACGCATACCTTCGCCGACACCGACCCGTCCATCCCCACCCTAAGCGGCAATTACGAAGCGTGCTTCAATTCGCATCGTGGCGTGGCCGTGGTGGACATGGCATGGGCCATCCGACGCAACCGCCCGCACCGCAGCAGCGCAGAACTTGCCCTGCACGCCGTAGAAATCGCCAACGCCATCGACACCTCCAACGAAACCAACCAAACCTTGCTGCTCACCACCAAACCTGAACGCCCCGCACCACTGGCACCGGGTCTGTTTGGCCGTTCGGCAGAGATGAGTATTGATACGGACGGAGCCGACGCATGAAAATAATATCTACATTGCAAGAATTAAACATCCCACTCAAGCACCAACGCTTCATTACCGAATTTTTGCGCCGAGCAAAGGAAATTAAAACATTTGATAAAATTGAAGCTTTTATTTTATTCGGTAGTTGCGCACGTGGTGATGCGCATGAAAAAAGTGATGTAGATATTTTAGCTATCGGTGATAATATCGGCGATGAAACGCTTTTCGATTTATATGATTGCGAATGGTATCCCGGATTTGAAAGCAAGGAAAATTTTGTAAACAGCGATGTTTTTGTTGATAATTTTGCTTGTTTTGAAAAACAAAAAAAGGTCTTAGGCAGCTTTCAATGGCGCGTAGCCAAAGATGGGGTGAATCTTAATGGATTATTACAAACTGTCTGATGAACCATTGCAATCTGCCATAATAAATCAGGAACAGGGCTTGTACCGAATGTCGGTAAGCATGTCGACATTGGCAATCGATTTGTTGTTAAAATCTGTATTATATAGAATCGCACCTACACACGATTTATTGATGGGGCATAATCATGCAGGAATCGTAACGCTGATTGAAAGCCGGTATCCGAAAAAAGATGACATACGACACGCCGCAAAATTAAGTCGAAAGTATTTTAATGATTCCCGATATTCTCGCGCAGAAAATCTTGCGGTGTTTACAAATGAATTGGCTACTGATTTTATTAATTATGCAAGGCAGATAAAAGATTATGTGGATCATGATTGCATTGCTTCATTAGAGGATTTGCAAAATAAATTTCATCCGCATTAAACACACAACACCCAAGGAGTCACATCATGCGCCTTTTATTCAAGCTCATTGGAGCACAAAACTGGGGTACATCACTCATCACGCTGGGCGTGCTGGGTTTTATTTACTTGATTGCCCGGGACATGAATTACTATTTGCTGGCGGCAAGCATTGCCATTTTTGTGCTGGGGCTTTCGATTAAAATCGTATGCCACTCCATATCACGCATGATGCAAAATTATGACAACGAACTACGCGCCCAAATCATGGGCATGATAGAAAACTACGACGTAGACTTGTTCAAACAACTATACCCCGAGAAGGAGGATATTTATGAATCAACCCGAAAGCCTAAAAAATCTAAGCGCGGTGCTGGAAAATAAGAGGGGCTTCAAGCTGTCGATGACCATCGGGCTGGATGGCTTTGTGGACGAAATTGTACATTTGGTGGACAAACGACTCGACTATGCCAACTACACGCGCATTCCTACGATTGCGGAATGGGGCGCACGCATCAGCCGCGCCGCAGGCCTTTCCACCAATATGGAAATGGTGACCGTGCAGACTAAATTGGGCGGCAACGGCCCCATCCTGTCTAACGCGCTGTTGGAATACGGCGTGGAGCTTACCTATGTGGGCAACTTGGGCAAACCCGATATTCACCCCGTATTCAAGCCGCTGGCAGAAAAAGCCAAGGCCGTCTATTCCATCGCCAACCCCGGCCACACCGATGCGGCAGAATTTGAAGACGGCAAAGTCATGCTGGGCAAGCACTTTACCCTCAAAGAAATCACATGGGACGCGATGAAAGAAGCCATGGGTGGCGCACCCGGCATCGCCAAAGTCGCCGACGAATGCAACTTATTCGGTATGGAAAACTGGACGATGCTGCCGCACATGTCCTCCATTTGGCAAGGCATGATCGACGAGGTATTCCCGCTCATGACCCGCACGGGCGACAAACCCCTGGCCTTCTTCGACTTGGCCGACCCGGAAAAACGCGCCAAAGAAGACATACTCGCCGCCATGAAGCTCATCGGACAATTCGAAGCCAAGTTCCGCGCCGTTTTGGGTCTCAATGAAAAAGAACTTTACGAAATCGCCGACGTATTCGGCATCACCTACGAGAACGACCAATCCCCCGCCACGCTCAAAAAAACCACGTTGGCCGTGTACGAAAAAATGGGCATCTATTGCTTGGTTGTGCATCCCGTACACACCGCATGTTGCGTCATCGGCGGGCAATACTACGACGTATCCGGCCCGTACTGCGCTAAACCCGTACTCACCACAGGCGCGGGTGACAACTTTAACGCAGGTTTCTGCTTGGGCTTGTCATTGGGCTTGGAACCGTTGCAAGCGCTGCTGCTGGGTGTATCCACGTCGGGTTTCTATGTAAGAAACGCGCACAGCCCCACGTTTGAACAAGTGATTGATTTCATTGGCAAATGGAGCGAGGGTAAAGTTTCGGCGTAAGCGTTGTTGTAGACAAATAAATTCCAACATCCGGTAAAAAGACTCCCAGCAAATGCATTATTTGCGCGCTGGGGGTCTTTTTTGTTAACAATCGGAAACCTTCACCCCGCTATTTTTATTTCGACATATAATGCTGCCCGGACAACGAAAAATATTTTTTCTCAAGAGGTTCCGTTTTTCCTTAAGTCGTGACAATAGTATAAATGAAAGACCAAAACGACTAGGAGGATACATATGAACCTTGCAAGAATGTCCACCAATGGCCAAGTCACGATACCGGTAGAGGTACGCCGCCAGCTCAAGCTCAACACGGGCGACAAGTTAATCTTCTTATGTAACAAAGACGGCGAAATCATCGTGAAAAACTTAAATGTTGCGGCCATAACGCAAACATTAACCGCCCGAGCCAAATAAACCGACGGGCGGCACACGACAGGAGTTGAACACCCTGAACGAGCAAAACTTGGTGGCACGGTTACATAGTGGCGACCCTACTGCGTTTGAGGATTTGTATCGTCAATACAGCGGGTATGTGGCTTTTATTTGCCTAAAGTTTTGTGACAACAGGGAGGATGCAGAGGAGGCGATACAAGACACTTTCTTGGATGTGCACAACCAAGTTAAAACGCTACGCGCGGACACATTGCGTGCGCTCATACGCCGCATTGCAATATGCAAATGCTACCGCAAACGCAACCAAAGCCGCCAACTGTCCGCTATACGGGTAGACGTTGACCTGACCGCTTACGAAGAATTAAACGACGACTTCCTGCCCGAGCAATACTTGCACAACAAGGAACAACGCGCCGAGCTGTTACGCATCATCATGGCGCTGCCCAAAATGCAATGGGAAACGGTGTACCTCTACTACTACGCATCCTTTAGCACCGAGGAAATTGCCCGATTGCAAAACTGCTCGACCGGCAACGTGCGCAAGACCCTGCGCAATGCGCGGGCATCTACCAAGGACAAACTGGAAGGCAAACAAAAAGGCAAGGTATTAAAGCCGATTGCCGGTTTTGCAACGGTATCGCTGGGTGCGGTCTTGATTGCCGAAGAGCAAGTGTTTGCCGCTTCTTATATACCGGGCGCAGTTGTACCTACCGCAGTTGCATGCACCGCTACCACCGCTTGTACGGCTATTACGTACACCGGCACCCTAGCCGCGGTCAAAGGCTACGCCATCGCTGCATGTATCACCGTTGCGGTGGTTGTATCTGCTGCCACTTATTACATCTTGTGGCAAGACGAACCCACAACACCGTCACCGGTCGTGGCTGCTGTAGTCGCACCGCTGCTTGCACCGGAGCCGCCAAGCCCAAGCCCAAGCCCAAGCCCAAGCCCAACGCTTGCACCCACGACAACACCCGCGCCCACACCCGCTCCCACGCCCACACCCACCACGGCTCCCATCACAACACCCGCCCCCACCACAGCACCGGAAACAACCGCACCCCCCACAAGCACACCCGCGCCACCGCCCACCACACTGGCTCCCACATTGCCACCCACACCCGCGCCCACCACCGCCCCCGCGCCGGTAGACAACACGCAAGCCATCTTGGCCGCGCTGGCACGGGCGGTATCCGCGCAAGACGTAGCAGACATCATTGCGCAATTCAACTTTCAATACGACCAAATGATACGCGGCAGTAATGAAGTCTTCCGATTTTATGTAACCAACGAAGGCAGCGGCGATATCTTGGTAGGCACCGCTACCGATGACAATGGCAATTTCCTGCGGATGCGATACGCCTTTTTTAATGGCGACGTAATGCCGCAAAACGTAATTGAATTGCTTAACATGATGGAATAAAACCAAAAACTGAGAGGATGTACATAAACCATGAATAAGAAATTATCAATGAGGCGCAAATTAGCATTTGTGCTGGCAGCTGTATTATTTGCTTCAACGTTGGGGTTATTCGCACTGGCCGACCCCACGCCTGCCCCTGAAATTGACATTGCATATGATATGCAAGCACTAACCACATCGCCGCCGGCGTTGGGGGTCGATTTTGCGCCCTTGGCGGCGGCATGTGGTTTTTATGTACGCATGTTTGGCGAGTTGGATCAAGACGTTGTGTTTTATCCTGGTAGCGCACCCGCACGCTTTACGGGGCGCGTCGGGCAATCGTCTACCATTCCGCAAACATTGCAAATAAACGCAACCTTTAGCGAACGGTTTGATACCTACCGCACCGTTACCGTTTCAGTAATGGATGGATTTGGCTTCCGCGCTACGCCGGGGTTGGGTATGCGTTCGGCGGGTTTTAGCCCCACTTCCGGCGGTGCTGACTTCCCGCATGATTGGGAATTTGATGCGTCATTACTAGATAATCCCTTTTCGGGTAACGTTACCGGATTTACATATGAACCTAACCCGCAAATCCGGCAATATGCTAATGCCAACCATTATTGGGGCAGGGTCAACAACCCCGACGGCACACCCAACAATGTGTTGCCCGCAGGTACTTTGGTTAACACGTATCAACCTTTGGCAGGCACTTTCACCTTTACGGTTGCACCGGGTGTTGACCGCATAACCATTCCTGTAATGATTGTCACAGACATCGCATTTTCTGCACAAGTAGCACAAAACACAAGTCGCCTGCGCGAAAATCCTATTACTGTTACTGTAAGCGAAACCGAAGACCCTGCAG
This sequence comes from Defluviitaleaceae bacterium, assembly GCA_009781755.1. Taxonomy (GTDB): domain Bacteria; phylum Bacillota; class Clostridia; order Lachnospirales; family WQUN01; genus WQRX01. The sequence goes on from WQVD01000048.1 coordinate 8,386, forward strand.
GACTGACGCCCGCTGGGTACGGCATACGCACAGCTACATTGGCAGAGTATTATACAAGAGGAGATATTTACATTCGATATAATCGCAATCCTGATGATCGTACCGATACGATGGCTTCCGGCCAAGTTTGGACAAGCCGAATAAATAGTGATGTATTTTGGCGATTAACCGGACATGGAATAGCGTCATTTGTATTTCGACAATTTTTACATGAATCGTACACGGCAGAAATACGTGTACCGCGATCAGTTACACATTATGATGATTTAACGTTTACAATCACTCAAGGCGGTTCTGTGTTAACACAATATATGTGGAGTTATGAGATTGTTACAACCAACCCGGATTACACGTCTGTATTTGTTACATTCCGGCAAGCCAATTTGGGTGGCGGCCAACATGTAATATATATTGGCGGCACCATACCCCCAATGGAACCCGAAGATGCTTTGACAACGGCTGTCGTTATTACACCCATGCCAACCGATGCTACCTCACGAATTTTTTATGCATTGGGAAGAACGAATAATACAATGAACGTTTTAACACGAGGCTATCATCGTATCCGCACAACGGCACCCGGCGGCAATGCATGGTTAGAATTACCGCCTGTATTAAATAATAATGAATGGAGCGGTCAAAATCCGCCTGAGGGTGTGTTAATGCCTGTTGGCGCATTTAATGTTGACAATCCTGTTCCCGGTACATTGTACAACCAAGCAATGTTTGTACAAATCAGTAGTGATCCGCGTATAGGTGTACAAGCGGCTATTTTGCCGGCAGGTACTAATGGTATAACGGATTTAACAGCGATTACACGCTGCGGTACTACATTGACTATACCACCACTTACAACTATCACCCAACCGAGAACATCTTTTGCGCCTTTTGATACAATTTCTATTGATTTTAGAGATTTTGGCTTGCTTCCGGGTCAATACATTGACAGTTTGTTTTTTGAATTGGCAGGGGGCATTCCCGTTAATTCAACATATAATCAAAATTACGATTTTCGAGCGGTGCAAGCAAACGAACCGGGTGTGCCCTTTGTTCTTCTTGGGCGGTTGCCACAAGGTTCTATTCCGGTAGGAGACAGCATTACACCCGCGCATGAAGCATGGGTAGGTGAGCGCTACCATGACCCAAGCGACACTTATTACGGTTATACCGATTTGCGGGCAATAAACCCCAATTATATGTATACACGTCAAGAAACGCTTGTATCCAGAGGATATGGTTTTAGTTTGCGCAGTAGTAATGTAAGTCATTTGGTATCACCCGGCAATACTTCCGGGGGTGTTCTTATTGCGGGTGAAACGCGTACTGTTTCATTTAATTTTGTTAGAAATAGAATCCCGTTATCGCTTAACACCTATGGCGTACAAGGTTTTAGTGTTTTCTTGCATTCACCAGTTAATGTAATGACCGTAGATATGGATACAATCCGCGTTAGTCATAACGGCGTTACTTGGGGCAACGAGACCGGAGATTTGCCGCTTCCCGTACCCGTACCGTTAATTAATCCCAATCATGGCAATCCCAGCCCTGTTATTCGTTTGGACTTCCCGGATATTATGCTGGGTACATTTGTGGGCAGGCTGCCGGACGGGCGATTCGACAATTCACCACCGATTAACATCACATTTGATGTAACCGCCCCCATGACCGCACGCACCGGTACGGTTTTTTGGCAAGATATTTTGGGCGTCACTCCCTTGCAAGCGTATATACCCGGTACACTTGCTCCTCATCTCGGCGGTTACTTTAGAACAATGAATGCAGACTTTCACTTTGGTGATGAACTGCGCACCCCGACAGGGCGTCATGTGGCCACGCCGATAAACACTTACTCCATCCTAATCAGCCCACAACCCTACGTCCTGATCTACACTGACATCATGCAATACTTGGGCGGCATACCGGGGCCTTGGGTCAATTACAACTGGGCAACCGGCAACAATATACTGGACGTTAACCCCCGCGCGGGTACGGTGTATTACCGCGCCACCATGGTCAACAACACCGGCCGCACAGTCAATGACTTCTATGTAATGGTGCCCATCCCCAAGATGGGTGAGTATCCCCTGCATTATTTGCAAGAAGGGGATCATGATGGCTTCCCATGGACGATGGCGTTGGGAGGGCAGCCGATATTGCCGCCCGGTTATACTGCGCTGTTTGCCAATGAATATGCAGACATCGCCGCCACCTCCATTTCCAATTGGGTCACATGGGAAAACCTAGCAAGCATCGGCGGCCGCGAGAATGTCCGCACCGTCAAAATCATGAGCACTGTGCCCATTCCTGTAGATGCAACCGACCGCTTCATCATCCCCATGGACATCGGTACCATGACCGAAGCGCAATTGGCTATTGTGTGCGGTACGGTCAATGCATTTTCTGCCATCTTGCGTGGCGCTACGGTTGAAGGCTCGATATACAGCGTGTCGCTGCCCGTGGCCATCCGCATACACACCGGCATGATTGCAGGTACGGTATTTAATGACCGCAACCGCGACGGCATCAAGAACAACGGCGAGCCCGGCATCAACGGCGTAGAGGTACGCTTGTTTGACGCCACCGGCACCATACACTTAGCAACCACCACCACCCGCGCATTGTACGAACAAGACATAAACGGCGTGTATCAGTGGGTAAGCGACGGCTGGTTTGCATTCATCCCCCTGTCCGCAGGCGACGAGCATGTCATCGAATTCGTCAACCCCAACGCTAGCCAATGGAACTTTAGCCTCATGAACCCTGCCTTGACCCAAACGGGCATGGTGGGTACCTCCCGCGCGTATGGCGTGCGGGCTAGCGTCATCTTGCCCAATGGCTGGCATTACCGCCATGTAAATGCAGGCTTGCATTATTACTTTACTGTTCGCTACTTCCGCAACGACGGTACACCCGCCCCCGCTGATCTAATTTATCGCTGGACGTATGTGCTAAGTGGCACGCCCATCACCGCGGCCAATGTACCCGCCGACCCCACACGTACCGGTTTTGACTTTATGGGCTGGGCATTATCACCCGTCGGCCCCGTACTTACAGAACCATTGCCCGTAGGCCACATCGTTAATGCCAACGTAGACTTCTTCGCCATATGGGAACCGGAAACCCCGCCGGTGACGACGCCACAACAAACAACGCCGGCGGAAACGACACCGCAGCAAACAACACCGGCCGAAACCACGCCGCAACAAACAACACCGGCGGAAACCACGCCGCAACAAACAACCCCAGCGGAAACCACTGCGCCGATTACGACTGCACCTGTTACGACAGCACCCATAACGACTGCGCCAATAACGACCGCACCAATAACAACTGCGCCGGTGACGACCGCACCAATAACAACTGCGCCGGTGACAACGGCACCGATAACGACTGCGCCGGTGACGACCGCACCAATAACAACTGCACCAATTACAACGGCACCGATAACGACTGCGCCGGTGACGACCGCACCAATAACAACTGCACCAATTACAACGGCACCGATAACGACTGCGCCAGTCACGACAGCACCGATAACGACTGCACCAATAACGACGGCACCGATAACGACAGCACCGATTACGACTGCGCCGACGAACACCACGCCGCCGACGAACACCACGCCGCCGACGAACACCACGCCGCCAACCAACACCACACCGCCGACCAACACCACACCGCCAACCAACACCACACCGCCAACCAACACCACACCGCCGACGAACACCACACCGCCAACGAACACCACACCGCCGACGAACACCACACCGCCAACGAACACCACACCGCCAACGAACACCACACCGCC
>WQVD01000049.1 GCA_009781755.1 Defluviitaleaceae bacterium
CGGTTGATGGCAGGGTTTACGGATGTTTCATCGTTATTAACGGCAAAAGACGTATCCACGCCGGTCATGTCATAGAAGTACAGCATATCTACCAAGCGCAACACATCCAGCAGGAAGTTGCTGAACACGACTTCCGCACTTAAGTTGCCGTCCAAAGTGATAACATCGAAAAGGTCGGGGCGGGTTTTGACTTCTTCCATAACCACGGGGTGCAGGATCATATGGTCTTGGTGGCGTTTGTATACGATGTTTAAATTATCGTCGGGGCGTTTGCGCGCCAGCAGACGTTCGATGATTTTCTCCATCGAACATTTGAGATCTACGAGCAGTACACGCCAGTTGTTTTCTTTGATGAAGCGGATGAGATCAATGGTTTGTTGGCGGTTACGGGGGAAGCCGTCCACCAAGCCCGGCGTGTGCGCCAGTGCAAACTCGCGGAAGATGCCGCAAGTAACGCTGTCATCCACTAAGATGCCTTGTTCGGTCATTTGTTTGATGGCGGGGTCTTCTGCCGCTTTCTTGCGGAAGATATCGCCCATACTGGCAGAGTGCAAGTCGGGCAGCCAATAATGTTTAATGTTCTCAACCAGTGTGCCCTTGCCGCCGCCGGATTCGCCCAGCAGGATGATAAAATCCCATTTTTCTAACAACAGTGGTTTGCGTGACATGATGTCTCCTCCTCTGCGCACATTGTAGCATACCGATGCAGTGTTTTCAAATTTCAAATTCTTCAAATGCAGCGTCGATATCTTCATTTTCCAGCCCGCCCTTGGCCAATTCGAAGGAGTTGTTACCCAGCACTTCGGGCACAGAAAGCTGCGGATTTTGGTGCAAAATATTCGCTAACTCGATGAAGTCGCGGATGATTTCGCGCGGGGTGATGTGGCTGGCAGCGCCCACGCGGTTGTATTCTACGGTCAAAAAGTACAGCAAATCTTCATGCGTCAAACGCGGCGTGTAGCTATACAAAATGCCGTGAATGTCGCGCAACTTCTCTACCAATACATACATTTCTTCCTGCGTCAGCATTTGCAATCGGATAATCGGCGCGGTCAAATCCTTCACATCCGCCCCGGCAAAGTGCCCCTCCGCCAACCGCGAACGCAACGCCTCATAACTAAAAATCCCCCGATATTTATCCTCCATGCACTGCGGCGTACCCCCCATCAAAAACCCAATATGCCGCGCCTTGCCTTGCAATGTGTCATTAAACAACGTCAATATCTTCTCATAATTGGCCGCCCGCGTAATAGCATTGGGCAGCTTGTACAAATTAACCAACTCATCAATGATCACCAGCAGCCCCTTGTACCCCGCCTTCACCAAAAACACCGCAAATATCTTCAAAAAATCATACCAATTATCATCGCCCACACAAAGGTTAATGCCAAGCTCCGCACGCGCATCCCGCACCCCATTATATTCCCCGCGAAACCACTTCAACACGGCTGTCTTCTTACTCTCATCCCCATCACGATAAGCCCGATAATACATACTCACCGCCTGCGCAAAAGCAAACCCATTCACCATCCCCTCCAACTCACCCATCACCGCAAAAATCTGCCGCTCCACTTCGGCATCAAATTGCACATCCGCATTCGCGACTGCTTCCCCGTTGCCGCTGCCGACCGCGGCTCCCGCTGCCAACCGCACCTCCGTCATAATGCCCGATATCCACTTTTCTAGAATTAAAGGCAAAGCCCCGCCATCGGGCTTTGCCTTCGTTGATAAGTGCTGCATAAGCTCGCGGTAGGTGGCTAGGCCTTGATTTTGCGATGAGCCTTTGTTACCCACTAGCCGCCGCTCGGGCGATAGGTCTGCGTCGCACACCACAAAACCCCGCGCCGCTGCATAGTTGCGTATCGTCTGCATCAAGAAGCTCTTGCCGCTGCCATATTTGCCCACAATAAAGCGGAAGGACGCGCCTCCCGCTTCAATCATGTTTATATCATGCAAAATCGCCGCAATTTCTTGCGCGCGGCCTACGGTTACGTGTTCCAACCCCACGCGGGGCACTACGCCGCTACGCAAAGCATTAATTAATAAATTGGCAATGCGCGGCGGTACATTCGTTTTGCTCATACATATCACCATCCACCGAACATTATATCGAACGAGTGGCGGAAATCAAGTTAAAACAGCTGAAATCAAAGCCCATCAGAACCATCTGCCCGCATGCTTTCATACGTCATCATGGGTCGGTCATCGGTTATACGCACTTGAAAGATCATGTAACCGGTAACGGTTTCACCAATGTTCACATTCATATCTGCCAAGCGGATAAAATCGGTTTCATTAAAGAACGAAGCGGCCATTAAAGTAGGATAACCTTCAAACTCACCGGAATAAGAACGCATGCGAGACGGTCTTAATTGTTCAGCACCGGTAACGGCATGCAACGTAAAAGTGATTCTCGCGACCAAATATTCATAATCCGCATCCCTTGGCGCAACCGCTTGAAACGCGCCTCTGTCCATTCGGGTGTTGATATAATCTAACGCAGCTTCGCCGCGAATAATTTCGTCTACCGTTAGTGAAGCGCTGTGGTTATTGGCAAAAGCGTTAGAGATATTAACCGTTGCGGTTTGGTTAATGGGAATTAAATGATCTCTACCTTGTTCGTTAACCATCAAATCATCGGCTTCGGATGAATTTGTGGGCGCTGTTGTATCAGCGGGTTCGGTTGCATCGGATGGTGCGTTAATGATGGGTGCTGTCGTTTCCGGCAGGTTGGTGGGTTCATTTGGGGTTGCTACGGTTGGTTCAGTTGCATTTGAGGTTGCCGGTTCTTCTTGTGTGTTATCACAACCTACCAACGCAAAAGACACGGCGGCCGCAATGAATGTTACCTTCAAAATTTGTGTTAGTACTTTTTTTCATGTTCTTGTTCTCTCCCTAAGGTTTATTATGGACTTTATTATGCCCAATTTGCCGTAAAAAACGCGACAAAATAGCGCGCAAAGCAATGAGTCGAGCTTTGCTGCGCCATTTGTCACGAAATGTTAAAACAATAAATTAATGATGCTTTATTTTAATCTTGCACGCTTACGCTTGTTGATGATTAGTGTGCTTAGCGCACCTATGGCCATGAGGTTAATGGCTACAGCAATCCACAAGGAGCCGGGTATACCGGTTTGTGGCATTTGCCCCATGGGTACGTTGGTATTGGGGATAAAGAACCAACCGTTGCTGTCGCGCCATACCCAATTGCCTTGGGGTACGTCTCTGTCGTTGACTTCGATATAACCGTTGCCGTCGGGGCGCAGTTGATTGCCGGAGCCTGGTGTGGGAGGCGGGATAAGTGTGGCATCACCTTCACCTTGGCGCTGGCGGTTGCTGTAGCTTACGAAGAAGCGGTTAACCAGCGTATTGTTGGGTGCGCTTGCCCCTGCCGTAAAGGTGAGGACAATCGTATTACCCAGGCCAAAGTTGGCCGGTACATTGCCAAAGAAGAAGCCAATGGCGGTGTAACGGACACTTCCCGTTTGCGGCAGCGTGAAAGTAAAGGGCTGGTTGGCATTCACATTGGTGGCATGGGTGACCCATACATTGCTGCCCGCTCTTTGGAAGCGGATGTCATACGTGACCCCCGCAGCGTTGGTAAACGCAGGCAGGCTGCCCGCCGTGAAGTACAAACCAAGACCGGGACTGTCAATAATCGTAAAGTCTGACGCAGGTAGACCTGATTGGTTATGGAAGTTACGCAGCGTCCAACTCACGGACGAACCGGCATGCACCGTGGTGCGGTCAGGGTTCTTGATTAGCTGGCTGGGTGTCGTGCCGGTTGCAGGTGTTGTAACGGAGGGTGTAGTAGTAGTGGCAGTTGCAGGTGTAGTGACAGATGGTGTAGTGGTGGTAGCGGTTGTAGGTGTAGTCGTGGGTATGGGTGTCGTGACCGCAGGTGTCGTAGTGGTGGACGGGAAAGTAATAACGCGCGTAGGCGGATCAGTGGTAGGCGTTGTTTGAACCGGCGTCGTTTGATGTGGCGTCGTTTGTTGTTGCGCTGTTGTTTGCTGTGATGTGGTTTGTTGCGATGTGGTTTGTTGCGATGTAGTTTGTTGCGATGTAGTTTGTTGCGATGTGGTTTGTTGCGATGTAGTTTGTTGCGATGTTGTTTGTTGTGATGTGGTTTGTTGTGATGTTGTTTGTTGTGATGTGGTTTGTTGAGTTGTTGTTTGTTGTGCCGTGGTTTGCTGTGATGTGGTTTGTTGAGTTGTTGTTTGCTGCGCAGTTGTTTGTTGTGCCGTGGTTTCTGATGGTGTTGTCTGTTGTGGTGTGGTGTCTGACGGTGTTGTTTCTGATGGCGTCGTCTGTTGCGGTGTTGTATCGGAAGGTGTAGTTTCCGACGGTGTTGTCTGTTGCGGTGTTGTATCGGAAGGTGTCGTTTCCGACGGCGTTGTCTGTTGCGGTGTTGTATCGGAAGATGTTGTTTCTGATGGCGTCGTCTGTTGCGGTGTTGTATCGGACGGTGTTGTTTCTGATGGCGTCGTCTGTTGCGGTGTTGTATCGGAAGGTGTTGTTTCTGATGGCGTCGTCTGTTGCGGTGTTGTATCGGAAGGTGTCGTTTCCGATGGCGTCGTCTGTTGCGGTGTTGTATCAGAAGGCGTAGTTTCTGACGGTGTCGTCTCTACGGGTGTGGTTTCCGCAGGTGTTGTTCCTGGTGTTGTCACTGGAAAAGTGGTTTCGGCGGCGTTGGGTAGGCGTGGGGGTTGGGGTGGCATGCTGGGTGCGCCGGTGGCGGGCACATAGAATGCGGGTGCGTCATCGTAGGGGGTGATGATGATGCCTGCGCCATAAGGGGGGGGGGCGTTAACATCGATATACCAATGGCCATCGGGTGTTGCGAAGCCTGCCGGTGCGCTTACTTCGCGCAGTCGGTAGCGCGCGCCTTCGCGCAGGCCGGTGAGTGTTACGATTCCGCTTGCATCACTGGTGATGGTGCCGCCGCGTGCTACCCAAACGTCGTCAATCAATTCATACAATTGGAAGACGGCGCCAGCCAGCGGTTGGTCGTGGTAGTTGGTTTTAACGAATGTCCAGTTAAACAGGCGATAGTTGGGCAGTACGAAGGTTTCTTCGGTGTCGGCTGTTGACATCATGCGCCAATCAAATTCAGGTGCATCGCCGTGGGGGGTGACGGTGATGTTGCCGTCATTGTCTACGATTACATACCAGTGCCCGGTGGGGCGCCAGTGGTTGGTGGGGGCGGTGACTTCCACCAAGCGATAAGTGGTGCCACGGGTGAGTCCGGTGAACAGAACCGTGCCGGAAGCCGTGGAAGTTACCGTGCTGCCGCGGCGTGTCCAAGTGCCTGCGACATTTTCGTACAGGGCGAAGACTGCGCCTGACAGGAGTGCATTGCTGCTATTGGTTTTGACAAACTCGAAGTTAACATTTTCGGTGCGGGCATTGGGTACGAGTGGCGGGTGCCATTGACCGTGTGCTCCGCGTGTGGCCGCTCCTTGTGGGGCCAGCGTGGGCGAAAAGATAAACGCCGGTACATCACCGTGCGGGGTGATGACCATAACACCCGAGCGGTTAATATCAATCAACCAAAAGCCTGTGGGGGTAACGAACCCGTCGGGTGCCAAGATTTCGACCAAGCGATATTGCGAATCCCATTGCAAATTCGTGAAGCGAACGTGGCCATTGGCCTCACTGACGGTGAAGGCGTTGGGGCCGCCGCGGCGTACCCAGCCGTCTTGCTCGTCATAACGGTACAGCGCGAAGCGCGCACCGGCCAGCGGACGGTTTTCGTCATCGGCTTTGATGAACCACAGCTCCGTGTCGGGGCAGGGGTCGAAATAGGGGCGGTTGATGACGGAAATCACCAATTCGCGCTCGTTAACGTTGGCACCTTCAGGCGTAAGCAACCAACCGCCGGGCACGGTGACACCGTCGGCCAAAGTGGGCAAGTCGCCCAAGATGATGTCATTACCAGTGAAGGTAAATGTCCACACGATGGATGTATCCAAGATGTGCCCCTCAGGTGCTTGTACCTCGCGCAGGGTATAGACACCGGGTGTCGTCAAGCGGATGCGGTCGGTATTGGAAATATAGGCCACATGCACGCCATCTCTTTGCAAGCGGAAAATCCAGCCATCCTCGATGGCATCCATAAAGCTGTGGCTGTACTTGCGCACACGCAGGTAGAAATCACGCGCACGGTGACGCTCGCGCACGGTAATACTGGCCGAGTCACGCGGGGGGCCGATGTACACGGTGTTGACAAAGTGACCCTCCGGTAAATTGCCGGTGCGGTAATAGAAGGTAAACATACCCACAGGCGGTACAGTGACGATGATGATGTCGCCGTTTTCGTCAAAAATCACGTTGGGGTTATTGGCTGCATCTTGTTGCTCCGCCCATTCGCGCAGGGTGATGAAGGTATTGGTCGTACCCACGCGCACCAGAAAATCGTCGTTGGTCAAGCGTGTACCGTCGAAGAAGTCACGCACCCATAAGGTGATGATATCGTCGCCGTTGCCGTTGCCGTTGCCGTTGCCGCTTGAACACGGGCCGAAGGCTGGAATGGTCGGGAAGGTAAATGCCGGAGCACCTGTAGCACGCAAACGGGGTAAATCGTTGTTTGGCGGATGCCATATGGTATTAAAATCAAAGCCTCTTGTTATATATGTTGCTTGATTGTACAGCTCGATTCTGGAAATTGGGTTTCCGTGAATCGGACTTGGTGTGTTTCCTTCATTATTAACATTTATTAGCATATTTTCATACGCCATAGCGTATACATTAAGGTTAATTGAAGTTACAGGTCTACCGACAATTTGACCAACCCATGCCTCCGAAGAAGTCGTTGCTGATAATATTGCTCCGGCAGCAAAACTATTGACAATATTAAGTGGAAGAGTACTGAAAGCATTTCGTTGGCCTATTAAACCACCGATTATAATATTGCCTATATTAACAGTCGCTTCTATTTCAACGTTTGAAATAACATTGGAAATTGATGTTGTTGTGCTTGTTACTCCCGCAATCCCTCCTAAATATATAGTGTTCATGGGCGGGTTTATATAGGTGTTTTGTGTAAAAATACGTCCACTGGCAAATACATTTTCAATGGAGGCATCATGATTCGTAGCGCCAATAATTCCTCCAATATGTGTATTCGTTGTTGAAGTATTAAAAACAAAATTAAAATCCAAGTCTTCAATGTACGAAGACTGTATATCAATATTGACTGTACTTCTACTACTTACAAACCCTCCTGCTTCGATAGGATATCTAAACGCTCCTATCGTCGCAGCGGTGAACCCATTTATTGCTACATTCGAGATAAATGTAGGTGTGTTTAAATGTGCCGCAGCATAACCGGTTGTGCCGATTAAACCACCAATATGAATTGATGTAGAGGATTGATGACGCGGTGTTTGTGGATTAACTATATTAATAATTACATTTTTAACGGTTATATTGTTATATGAACCACCCCTTGAATGTCCCACAACTCCACCATAACCCTGCTTTGGAATGGCACTGTGTATAGTGATATTGGTTACAGACGCATTTTCGATTTTACCGTCAATGAAATGACGACCAACCAAACCGCCTACGCCACCAAAATTATGATCTCCTGAATTTTGCGTAGAAGATACATTCGGAACAGTGATGTTCACATCACGTACATGTGAATTGATGATGTTACCATTTAAAGCACCAATGAGGCCGCCAAGTAGTAAGGCCGTATTAGAATTTAATGGAGTATCCGGATGTGGTTCAATATTAATGCCTTGGACGGATGAGTTTTCGATCTTTACATATGACGCAGAATTTGCAGAGGCAATACCAATTAATCCACCGGCATTGTTGCTTGCTGATATATTTATATTGTATGCATGTACATTATTTATAACCGTAAATCCATGTGCATATGCGGCAAGAGCACCTGCTGCTCGATCATGTATATTGGCATGAATATTAAAATCGCGCAAACGCAAATCATATATATGCGTTCCATTAAGACCCAAAAACAAACCATTGGATCCAATTCGAGTACTCGTTAAATTAGAAATAGTAAAATTATTTCCATATAACGTAGCGGTAAAATGATTAATTGGAAACCAATTGTCATGCGAGCACAAGCATATATTATTTCTCAGTTCATGGTCACGGTTGGCGCGTAACCTCATGTCTTGTAATTGTTGTGCGTTAAATATGGGTATGGGATCCATTTGAATACGCGTATCTTCATCATAAGGACCAGAACCGCCGTTGCATTCCACCGGCGGATGCTCCGAAAACTGCAAGCGAACGGGGATATCATCGTGGATGTTGTTAAACACGATGCGGAAGAGCCCTCTGTCGCCGGGGTCAAGGTAGATATGGTCGTACCATTCATTGTCATGCACGCCATATTCCTGTACTTGTTTTTGGAACATGTCGTTGGGTTCTTCACGGTGGAAGCGCATGCTTGCTTCCCATATGTCGAATTCCAAGCCGTACTGCGGTTGGCCGCTGTGCAGGAAGAAGAATTCGTTCATGCTGCGAATGATGGACGAATTGGACATGATGTTAATATCGCGGGTGCCGAACACGCGCGGCTCGATGTAGAATTCCTCGCCGATACCTACGCGTTGGCGGCTTTCGTATAAACCGTTGTTGTACACGACCATACGTGCCCAATTACCTTGCTCGATGCTGAAGGTGGGGTTGTGGTTAAGGTCAATCAAGCTTTGTGCGCTGCCGGGGCTCCATGTGAGCGTAAACGGCCCGATGAGCCCTTGTGCATTGGGGGTCATAGTGCCCGAAAACGCAGGGGTTACGACAATGTCTGCCGTATCATTCGGGTTCAAGCGTTGCGCCAATGTTTGCCCGTTAATCATGTTTCTGCCGAAGAAGAAGTTGATTTCTTCCGGGCTAAAGGGTTGGTAGCGTCCGTTGTACCATCCGCCGGGCACTTGGTGATTTTCTGGCCACCAGAAGCGCGGCGTTTCCATGGCCATGCGCGTCCACAATAGGGCTTGCGCCAACTCCGGCCCCAGCGGGCGGGTTAGCGTATGCGCGGGCAGGCGTTCTTCTGCCAGCTCGCGGGAGATGTGGTTGCCTATGTACAGCGTGCGAATAAGTGCTACGGCATAACGGATTTCTGCGATGGCTAGCGGCGATAACTCTACATAAGTCTCCATATCGCCTTGCGTAACTCGATCAAAGTTTTGTCCAATACCGAAGATGTTGATGGCCATGCAAAACGTGCCTACCAAATGGCCGTTGCGTTGGTTGCGCAAGGCGAAACGCGTGTGCGCCGTGCCGCCTCCGGTAAAGGCCCATTCGCTGCTTTCGCCGATGCCGCTGTACTGCGGATCACCCAGCGCAAAGAAACCCAGCGTGGAAACCATCATGATGGCCGCCATGATGAAGGCTACCTTCCGCTTCAATGACATTTTCGTTTTCATTTTCTCAATTCCTCTCCATAAATAGGATTAATTCCATGACGTCGGTGGGTACCGCGCCGGTATCGAATAAGGCGAATTGCCTGCGTTGCCATTCGCCGTTATCGCAGGTTGCAAGGCCAACAAGGATGTCTCCGCTGCCTTGGTTGGTACTGTAGAAGTAAAGCCTTTCGCCATTGCCGCGTATAAAGCGTTCGTGGGCGAATCCGTAGTAATCGAGGATGTGCGCCACGGCTTCACGCGTGTGGGCTTGTGCCAGTGCGGCTAGGATTTGTGCGGTTCGATCCGGTGGGAGTGGCGGTTCGGTGGGGGGTGCCGGGGTGGTTTCGGGGGGTGTGGTGGCGGCCTCGGTGGGGGGCGGGGGGGGGTCGGTGGAGGTTGGGGGTGGTGC
>WQVD01000050.1 GCA_009781755.1 Defluviitaleaceae bacterium
ACTCCCGCAGGCTGTCCAAGGATTATGAACTTTCCATCGCTTCAGAAGAAGCTTTTATTATGATTTCTCATTTACATACGCTGCTCCGCAGATTTTCTTCCCTATGAATACAGGTTCTTAGAAGCTGTGTTCACCCTCCCAAGTTTGACATACACCACCCCGCACAATAGAATAAACCGCTCGGCAAACAAACGAGCGGTTTTTTCGTTTAATTAAAGGGAATTATTTAAAACATATCGCGGATGTCATCAAAGAAATGATGCGCTTTGCGCATAGCGCGGCGGCCTTCCTTGGTCTTGCGGCGGCGATAACCATCGTCGGTCATAGCCAAACCCATGCCAATGGCAACGCCCACGGCAATGCCACTTACTAACCCTCCGGTAAATCGATGCATGATTTTGTCCTCCTTTCATATAATTAGTTTGTTGCATTTAATATATGTAAGTTTGGTATTTGTATACAAAAACAAGTGGAGCGAGAAATTCCGCAGAAGGGATTGATTGATATGGGTAGACGTGGCGGAGGAATGCGCAGCGGCGGCGGTATGCGCGGCGGCGGTGGCGGACGTTTGGGCGGCGGCTTGGGCGGACGATCCACCGGCGGCGGCAGCTTGGGTGGTTTTGGCGGGGGCGCACGGCGTACTGGTCAGGGCTTGGGGTCGGCAGGGCGCGCACCGCGTCCGATGGCACCACGCGCAGCTGCACCGCGCCCACGTGTAGCACCACGTGGCGGTAGCTTCGGCATGGGCATGGCAACGGGTATGATGATGGGACGCAGACGCAGCATGTGGGGCTGGGGCGGCGGCTGGGGCTGGGGACGCCGCAGACGCATGATGATGGGCGGCCCGATGATGCACGGTGGCGGCGGCGGTGGATGCGGCTGCTTCACAATGATATTGGGCGTGTTATTGCTTGTGATTGTCGTGGGCGTTATCGGCCAATTCGCCAATTTGGGGATGCCCGGCGGAGGCGGGGGATTCATGCAGGTAGATGTACCGCGCTCGACCGTCAACCGCGACGCTTTGCCGCGCGGGGCAGCCAACACCCCCAGCCCGCGCTATGTAGACCACTTGGGTTGGATCAACGTGCAATCGCCCATCATTAACGGGATGACGCGTTTCCACAACGAAACCGGTGTGATGCCGTTTGTGTATATCACAGACACACTAAGCGGCAACCGCAACCCCAACGCAGCACAAATTACGCAATACGCCGAGAATTTATTCACACGCGGTGTTAATGAATGGAATTTGAACGAAGCCAACGTGCTGATTTTTGTCATCGACAACGAGAACGGTTACGATTTCCGCATCGTGGCAGGGCATCAAGCAAGCGCGGTGTTGGATGCCGAGGCCATCGATATCCTATCGGCCAGCATCAATTTCTATTGGTATTCGGACATGTCCGGCAGCGAAATGTTCAACCGCGCCTTCATCCGCGCGGGCGATCGCATGATGAGCGTCACGCGTTCGCCGTGGTTTAATGTGCTGATTGTAGCGGGCGTGGCACTCATTCTGTTCCTGCTGTTCACATGGTGGAAAGCCAAGCGCGACCAAAAGAACCTCGAAGCTGAGCAAACAGAAGCCATCCTCAACGCCGACCTAACCGAATTTGGCAACACTACACACGACGAGGCCAGCCGATTGGCACAACAATATCAAAACCAAGACGACGACCAAAATCCGTACAGATAAAATAAGAGGAGGAAAATTAAATGGGAATTTTAAGCCGTTTCAAAAACATCATGTCCGCCAACATCAACGCGGTGCTGGACAGAATGGAAGACCCCGCCAAGATGATTGACCAGACCCTGCGTCAATTAGCCAATGACCTGGCCGCGGTCAAAAAAGAAACCGCAGGCATCATGGCCGAAGAAAGCAGAACCCGCCGCGAAGCCGACGCCAACCAAGCCGAAGTGAACAAAAACATGGACATGGCGCGCAAAGCATTGCAAGCAGGCAATGAGGACCACGCCCGCGTATTCCTGAACAAGAAAAACGAACTGGAAGCCACCGGCGTAGAATTGCAAAAACTCGCCGAAGCCGCCCAGCAAAACGCCGTGCAAATGCGCCAAATGCACGACAAATTGGTGCGCGACATCAACGCCCTGCGTTCGCGCCAAGCAACGATTAAATCCAACTTGGCCGTGGCCAAAGCCACAGAGCGCGTCAATCAATCCGGCGCGGCCGGCTCCCGCGCAGAAGGTGCACTGCAAGCCTTCAGCCGCTTCGAAGCGCAAGCGCAAGAACGCCTTGACCGCGCCCGTGCGCTGGGTCAACTCAACGAAGTACCCAAGGACGAAGCCGCAGCACTGGCCGACCTGTATAAGAACGGCGGCGGCGCAGCCCTGGACGATGAACTCGCCGCGCTCAAGGCCGAGATGGGCTTGGCACCCGCCGTACCCGTCGAAGACGAAATCGCCGCGTTGTACGCCGAGCTGGACGCGGAACCCATCCCCAATTGAAGCATAAAAATACACCCATAACCGGCACGTTCACAGGAACGGGCAAGGGTTTTGGCTTTGTAACTCCCGATGCTAGCGAACGAAAAGGGGCGGATGATATTTTCATCCCGCCCCATTTTGTGTTGGGCGCGCTGCACGGCGATATCGTAGAAGTAAGACCCGTCATCGACACCCGCGCCGCCACCCCTGCTGAAACCCGCGGCCACCGCAACAAAAACACACGCGGCAAAAATCCGCGCGGCAAAACGCCCCCCGCTGAAGAGCCGCAAACCGAACAACGGCAACTGGGGCGCATCACGCAAATCGTCAAGCGCGGCGCGTATGTGGGTACGTTTTACACCGAGGGCGCGCAAGGGTATGTCAGGTCGGTCGAGCCGAAAATCCCCTATAGTTTCGCCGTGCCACCCAAGAGCCGCAATCGATTTTTATTGGCCGATGGGCACCGCGTGCTTTTTTCCGTAGACAAAAACAGCCGCCCCGAGGACGGCATGGTAGCGGCCTTCGTCACCGAAGTGCTGGGGCACATGCACGACCCCGGCGTAGATGTGATGACGCTGGTGCGGCAGGCGGGCATCCCCTACGAATGGCCGCAAGAAGTCACGGACGCGGCGGCGCGTGTGCCGACAGAATTAACTGACGAAGTGATGCAGCAAAACAGTATCACGCAACATCGGGTTATCCCCCGACGCGACTTACGCCATTGGCAAATATGCACCATCGACGGCGACGACACCAAAGACATCGACGATGCCATTTCCTTGGAAATGACCGCCGATGGGCATTACAAACTGGGCGTACACATCGCTGACGTGACGCACTATGTACCAGCAGCATCCCCCATCGACCGCGAGGCCTTGAACCGCGGCACCAGTGTGTACTTGGCTGACCGCGTCATCCCCATGTTGCCGCACGCGTTGTCCAGCGGTATATGCTCGCTGTTTGCCGATGTGGACAGGCTTGCATTGTCGTGCGTGATGACCATCGACGACACGGGCAATGTGTTGGAATACGAAATTTTCGAATCCATCATCCGCAGCTGCAAGCGATGGACTTATAACGAAGTAGAAGCGTTGTTAGCCACCGCTGTCGATTTGAACGCCACCACCAACTGGTGGCAAATTGCCACCGGTTGGAATATGCTGCGCGAAATCTTATGGAACAAGCGCCGCGCCCGCGGTGCCCTCGATTTCGATTTGCCGGAGGCCAAAATCCGCGTGGATGAAAGCGGCCGCCCCATCTCCATTGAGCCGCACAGCCGCAACCGCGCCACCGCCATCATCGAGGAATTTATGATTGTGTGCAACGAAACCATCGCCACGCACTGTATGACGCAAAAACTCCCCGCCGTATTCCGCACGCACGAACCGCCCAACGCGATGAAGCTGGCGCAACTGACCCGCACCGCCATTAATTACGGCATCAAAATCCCCAAGCTGGCCGTCAAGCCCAAGGCCTTGCAAAAAGTGCTGGACAAAATTGCCGATACACCCGCCGCTTATGCCGTATCAGGCGCAGTGTTGCGTGCGCTGCCGCAAGCGCTCTACACGCCCGACAACCCCACGCACTACGGGTTGGCATCGGAGGCGTATGCGCATTTCACGTCGCCCATCCGCCGGTATGCAGACTTGCAACTGCACCGCATCATCAAGGCGAGCTTAATCATCGACGCCACCGAGCGCAAAGCGGCATTAAAAGCCGCCAAGGCCGACCTCGCCAGCATCTGCGCGCAAGCCTCCCGCACCGAGCGCGAAGCCGAAGCCCTGGAACGTGAAGTCGCCCAGCTCAAAAAAGTACAATTCATGCAAGGCTACGAGGGCGAAATGTTCGACGGTATCGTATCGGGCATCACCGCGTGGGGCGTGTACGTCATGCTGCCCAGCACCGTAGAAGGCATGATTCCCATCGAATCCATCAAAAAAACGGGCCTGCGTTACGACAAAGAGCGCAAGTGCTTTGTAAGCAAGCGCAACCGCGAGGCCTTGATGCCCGGCACAGAACTAACCGTGCGCTTAATCAGCGCAGACGAAGAAGAACGAAAAATAACGTTCGGGTTTTAACGCCAACTTACAAAATCACCGCATTTATGACAGCAACATCGCGCTTGCTGTCTTTTTTTATGCATTCGTGCAAAGCGCATGAATCGAGGCTTTTGACATAGAATATGGTTTGACGCTGTTATTGCACGCATGGTATTATTACGATTGAATAAAATGAGTAGAATTCTGTTTTGAAAATGGAGGAATTGTTATGTGGGAACAAGAAAACGCGCAACAAACGCAGCAGCCCCAACAAGCAGAGCAGGGGTATTATCAAGAGGAGCAATATGTAGATATCGGCATGGTAGAAGCCGATGCGGTTAACGCGTACATGGCCCGTGTGTTTGGCTGGATGTTTATCGGGTTGTTGGTGACCGCATTAACGACCGTGGGCATTTTGTGGGGCATCAACAATGTGCTGGCATTTGAAGATTTCCTCTTCTGGAACTTGGGCATTATCATGATTGTGGCCATCGTTGTTGAATTAATATTGGTCGTAACCATATCCAGCCGCGTTACTAAGATGAACCCCTTCACGGCAAAGTTTTGCTTCATATTATATGCAGCGTTGAACGGCTTGACGTTTGGTTTTGTGGCGTTGATGTTTGCCTACACCGTGTTTGACAATCCGATGCAAACCGTGGGTATGGCATTCGGTATTACATCTGTAGCGTTCGGTGCGATGGCCATTTTTGGCATGATTACCAAAACCGACTTGACCCGCTTTGGCAATTTGTTTTTCATGGGTTTGATGGGTCTGGTTATCGCATCGGTGGCGAATTGGTTCGTTGGCGGCGCGATGTTGGATTTGGCCATTATCGTGTTTGGTTTGTTCCTGTTTATGGGCTTGACCGCGTATCATTCGCACAACATCAAGCACCACTACGCACAAATCGCCCTTAGCGAAAACGGCGCAGAAGCCGTTGGCGCACGGGTTGATCAACAAGGGCTAGCCAGCAACTTGGCCATCACAGGCGCACTTACCCTGTATTTGGCGTTCATTAACATGTTTATGTTTATATTGCGCTTGCTTGCACGCCGCAACTAAGTTATACTTCGCAACAGCCTGTGCAACCGGGGAGGTAGCGGTTCCCTGTTGCCAACAATCCGCTATAGCTGGGGTCATGCCCTGCCTTAGGCTCCTTCTTTGTGAAGTCTGCCCGGGGTAAGTAGCGTTGAAGGCCAGGTCCTGCGCAATAGACCCTTGTGAACCATGTCAGGCCCGGAAGGGAGCAGCATTAAACAAGACCGTCTATGTGCCGCGGGGGTGCTTGGCCCGAGCCAACTGCCACGGTAACGCTTGGAAAGAAATGTCAACGGCGGGCGCACAGGCTTATTACTACGAAGCAAGTGCCGCAACGCGGCAGGCCGCCCGGCCAAAAATGCGAAGCATTTCGAGAGGGCTTCTTATATGTACAACATACGAAGGGATGATCATTCATGAGGAATTTAAAAGAACGCTTCAACGATTTTAGCGCAGTAGAAAAAGTCCGCGCTTATGAAAAACGTGGTATCGTAATCGGCATGTTGATTGCCTTGGGCATCATCGCATTGGTGACAACCGCCGTATTGAAATATTTGTGGTTAAAAAAGCAATTTGACGGCCTGGCCTACGACTTGGACGATTTGTACGACGACGAAGACTTTGACGACGACGACGATTGCTGCGACGACGGCTGCTGCAAGGAAAAAGAATAACGTAAAGTAAACAACCCTATAAATTACAACGGTGCGCCTTCTGAAGAGAAGGCGCATTTTTTGTGCAAAAGATTGACATGTGTAAAATATTTTATATAATAAATTTAATTAAAATATTTTAATTGATCGGCCGCAGACAAGGAGGCTTGGCATGCTGGAAAAAAGCTTTGAAACGCTGTACCTATTATTCCGATCCAACTACTACACACAACTCGTTAAAAAAATTGGCATCATTGAAGGCAGTTTGAGCGCAACGGAAAGCTACTGTGTAGAAATCATCTACCTGCTGGACAAACCGACGGTGTCTGACTTTGCGCAGTATTTGAATCTTTCGGTGCCCAACGCCAATTACAAGATTAACAGTTTGGTAAAAAAAGGCTACGTGGTACGCGTGCAATCCACAACCGACCTGCGCGAGCAGCACCTACACGTCACGGAGAAATTTTTGAATTACTATTGCTTGAATGATTCCGTCATTGCGGCATTAATGACGCGCATACGCGAAACGTTCGGCGCAGAAGATGTGGAGAAATTGGACGACATGATACGGCGCATTATTGAACTGATGCAAACAAGCAACAACATTGAAACAAATTAATGGAGGTGCCGAATGGCTTTATTTCAATTGATATCTGACGGCGGTTGCGACTTTACCGCCCAAGAGGCAGCGCAGCATAACGTGCAAATCGTTCCTTTCTACGTGACGCTGGACCAACAAACGCACTTAAAGGAAGGCGTGGACATTACCAAAGATGAATACTACAAGCGACTCAAAGCGGAAAAGAATTTGTATCCCAAGACCGCGCAACCCAGCCCGCAGGATTATATCGACGTGTACACGCCATACTTGCAAGCGAGCAGTGATATTATTTCGCTGACGATTTCATCCAAGCTGAGCGGTACATACAACAGTGCCACGCTGGCTGCCACCATGTTGAAAGAGGACTTTCCCGACCGGACAATTGTGGTGGTGGATTCGTTAAATGCCAGCGTGGGGCAGGGGTTGATATTGCGTGATTTAATCAAAATGCGCGACGCTGGCCATTCCTTGGCCAAGGCTGTGGAAATTGCGGAGAAAATCGTGCCCACGGTGCGCACATACTTTACATTGGAAAGCTTGGAATACCTGCGGCGTGGCGGCAGGGTAGGTCCTACGACTGCGCTGGTGGGCGGCATCTTGGGCTTGCGCCCCATCCTGCACTTGGTGGACGGCAGTGTCGAGCAAGCCGACAGCGTGCGTGGCAGCAAAAAAATGCTAAAACTCATTGCCGAAGGCGTGGTGGATGCCGTCAAGGACGACTTGCATAACTTGAACATAGGCGTCGGTCATATCCAAAGCCTAGACGATGCCCGCACCGTCAAAGCGCACATCGAAGAGGCGTTGGACATCACCATCACCAACCCCGTGGGCGAAGTGGGCGTAACCATCGGCACACACACAGGCCCCGGCGCACTGGTGGTCACGTATTGCAAAAAGTACACATCTTTCACCAACTAGGAGCGTGTAACGCATGAACACATGGATGATTGCCGCACAAATATTGGGCGCAATAACAATTTGCTTCGAATTTACGTCGTATCAAATCAAGGACAAATCAAAATATTTTATGGTGACGGGCATCGGCAGCTTCTTTTGGATGATGATGTTTGTAGCCATGGGTTTGGGCACGGGCATGGACACGCAAGCGTCACTGATTGTAGCCGCTACCTACAGCACCATACGTAACCTCGTATTTTGGCAAATCTTCCGCAAGAACACACCCATGCGCAAGGAAATTGGCTTAAACTTCTTGCTGGTGATGATTGTCGTGGCGTTGGTGGCGGGTACGCTGGCCGTCGTTAACGCGCCGGAGCAAGTACGTTGGCTGCATATCATGGGGATGATTGCCGCACTCAGCTTCGTCATCGGGCAATACCTGCCGGGCGTACACGCCGTGCGCATCACCGTAACGCTATACGCCATCGTAGTCATATTAACGCAAACACCACTCAACATCCTGTACGGCGATTTCCGCTGGAACATCATGGGCATCTTGATTGAACTGGCCAAGATCGCTTCCGTTGCGGTGTTTTATGTCCGTTTCGCAAAAGAACCCAAACGACCGCAACTAAGCTTCGCCCGATCGTAAATACAAAACAACCGCGCACGATATCATAAAATGAAAAACATGTCAAAACAACCCTACGCAAAAATCAACGCTATACTGCGCCCAAGTCATCGGTGTATCCTAGACATCCGCACATGTAACACGGCTCTCATGCCAAACGTATGCAAACGTCCCTGCGTGCATCCCGTAACGCACATGCTTAAGGATCGAATCGTTACCACCGGACTAAGACTCACAAAACGCTGGCCAGCGAGA
>WQVD01000051.1 GCA_009781755.1 Defluviitaleaceae bacterium
TAGGAGGTATTCGAATGGGTCACCATCATTTGGATTGCTTGGTGGAAAGCATGTTCCGCCACATTGGCCAAACGGTCACCGTTTTTACGACGTCGGGTGGGCTTTCGGGGAATGGCTTTACGGGCGTGCTTTTGACCGCGGACCGCAACTGTGTACGCCTGCTGGCTGACATCGGCGCACCCCCCGCGTGCCCCGTAGGCTCTGCCTGCACCAACAACATGACACCCATGGGCATCCGCGACAACGAGGAAGGCCGCTTCTGGGGCAACCCGCTGGGTGCAGTATGTGTCATCCCCACCTGCGCGATCGCGGTTTTCACACACAACGCGATTTAGTAGGGCATAGCCGCTACGGGCAGTGTTCCGCGCTGCCGCTTGTGCGCGCGGTAATGCGAATGCGCGAGTACGCATTTTGGGGGTTTGCGATGCACGCTTACCAAGTACTTGCGTTAGTCAACTTTTTGAATCCCTGCACTTTGGCTAGTGCGGGGGTTTTTGTTTTGAGGGTAGGGAGTCAAAAAGGTTGCCGAACGCCAAGTACTAGGTGCGCGCACATCGCAAACCCCCAAAATACGCAAGTTCGCGCATTTGCATTACCGCGCGCACAGGTGGCAACGCAGAACACTGCCCTTTGCTATCGGTGGCAAGCGCGTAGCGAAAACGACGGGAAGAATTAAAATAGTGGGAGTAACTTTGAAGCCACTCCAATTAATTTACATATGTCCTATGCACACATGTAAAAAAAAATTACCTACAGGAGTTTCACCCCCTCCCACTAATCTACTTACAAGCGAAGCGAGTAAGAAACCTCCGCAGAAATTTGTAATAACCCCCCGAAGGGGCGCGAGGCTTGGCGAAATTGCGGCCTTGCGGAATTTTGGAATTTTCGATGTCCTCGAATTTAGAACTCGGCGTGAGGCAACCTTTTTGACTCCCTGCCCTCACAAATAAAAATCCCCACGTCACAAAACGCAGGGATTCAAAAAGTTGACTAACGTGAGTTCTTAATGAGAGGGCATCGAAAATTTCAAAAACCGCACAGCACAAGCCAATTCGAAGAATTTGCGTGCGATTTCGCCAAACCCAGCGCCCCTTCGGGGCAGCTCATTACACTATTTTTTCGGCAGGTAGGTATTCTTTTATCACGCGCTCGATTTCCGCAGTTTCCAGTGGCTTGGCTACCATGTCATTCATGCCGCTTTCTATTAGGCGGCGGCGGACATCGCCCACTACGTTGGCGGTTAGGGCGATGATGGGAACGGTGTTGTAATGGCTGCCTTCCATTGCGCGGATGGCCTTGGTTACGTCTTCGCCGTCCATGATGGGCATCATGTGGTCCATAAAGATCAGGTCAAAATTTTGGGCGGTTACGAATTCGAGCGCTTGTGCGCCGGAGTTGGCGGTGGTTACGGTGCCGCCGTAGTCCTTTAATATTTCCGCGGTAATATCTAGGTTGATTTCGATGTCGTCCACGACCAAGAAATGCGTATTGCGCACGCGGAAGGGTGGCGATTGCATTGCGGGATAGCAAATGAATTTTCTGCGGTTGGTTAACAGGTGCAGCAGGGCCGCGTTGGTTAACGGTTGATGTGTGTTGTAGTTATGTTCGCCGTCGGCGGATTTATTGATGCCCCGGTATACGGGAATGGCCGAAACAGTGGCCGGGATATATGCTTCCAGCGCATCGTGGCGGTCTTGGTCGTACAGCAGGTGGGTAAACTCGCCAAAATGCGGTACATCGGCGGCGGCGCAGGGGATATTCAAGGCATTCAGCTTGTCCAACACCACATCGGTTTTTAGTGGATTGGCGAAATGGGTCGCTACGCGCAGGTTGCCGCTGGGTTTGTACACCACGGCGGGGGCGGTGGCTTCCACCGTTTGCATCAGCGTGAACGAGAACGTGGAGCCTACGCCGTAGGTGCTTTCGACGTTGATTTCCCCGCCCATGAGTTCCACCAATTTTTTGGTGATGGCCAGACCCAGCCCGGTACCCTCGATATTGCGGTTCTTGCGTGAATCCAACTGCGAAAAGTTGCCAAATAAAAGCGAAAAGTCTTCGCTGCGGATGCCGATGCCCGTGTCCGTGATGGATACGGCCAAGCGGTAAGTATTCCCCTCTACCTGTTGCGCCGATATGGTGAAGATGATGCATCCCTCGGCGGTAAACTTGATGGCATTGCTCAGCAGGTTGGTGATGACTTGCTTCACTTTGGTTACATCGCCAATCAATTCGGCGGGTAGCAAGGGGTCGTCATGTACGATTAAATCGATGGGTTTGTCGTCAATGTACACGGTGGCGATATCCACGAGGTCGTTGATCATGGTTGCGGTATTGTATGGTTCGGCTGAGAGCTCCAATGCGCCCACTTCGATTTTGGTCAAGTCAAGGATGTCGTTGATGATGCTCAACAATTGCTTGCTGGCGCGGGTGATATTGCCCAAATACCGTAGCACGGCGTCCTGCGTAGATAACTTGCTGGCCAAGTTGGTCATGCCGATGATGGCATTTAATGGCGTGCGGATTTCGTGGCTCATATTGGCCAGGAAATCGGTTTTGGCTTGATTGGCCAGCTCGGCTGATTCCAATCGGCGTTGTTCGGTGATGTCGGTATAAAAGCCCTCCAGTAAATGCGCCGAACCGTCCTCTTTAAATTCGACCACGTCGCTGCGTTCCCAAATCCATTTGACGGTGCCGTCCTTCATGCGGATGCGGAACGTTACTTCCAACGGCAGCCCGATGGAAAGCGTTTCTGCGTTGCGGTCGGCCAGCATTTGCACGTCGTCCTCATGCACCATGTCCAAGAAGGATGTCATTTCGTTGCCGATGAGTTCCTCCGGTTTGTACCCGCACAGCGCAGTCGAGCCGCTGGACACAAACGTGAATGTAAAATCCGGCGGATTATTCAAGCATTGGTACACCATACCCGGCAGATTGCCCATCATGGTTTCCAGCCGACTGGTTAGGTTCATGCGATCGGCATTGACGATGGCCAACGCCATAAAGTCCGCCAACGATGCCGAGAAGTTTTGCTCTTCCAGCGTCCAAATACGCTTGTCGGTGTATTCGGCGCTCTTATCTTGCTCAATGCAAACAACGCCCATCAATCGGTTGCCGATGATGATGGGCGCGTCCAGCATTGCGCAAATATTGGGGCCGTAGCTGTCAAGCACGTCGGATAACGGATTGGGCATCAATACGTCGTCGATGACGATCAAACGCTCGGTATGCAGGCACTCGACATAATCCTTGCGGGTTGCTAGATCGAAATGGTCTTGCACGCTGTGTTCGTTAGCCTCTCCGTCGTAATATCCCAAGCTGATCAAGTGCGTTTTGTCGCCGGAAATACGCCAAACCCCCACACGATGCGTGTTGAGGGCATGGCAACTTACTTCCGCAATGACGCGCGCGGCGTCTTGTATTGACCCTGTCGAATATTCAGGCGTTTTGGTGATTTTGCTTAGCGCGTTGCTTAGCGTTAGGGTTTCGCGTTCCGGTTGCATGCGGGTGTGCTCCTTTATTTATCTAGCCAAGCTACTGCCGCGTCGGCCACTTCTTTCAAATTTTCTGCGACGAAGGGGGTGGGCAGCCCAGCGTCTTGTACCAAGTCCACAAACGTTTTCGTCCCCGCGTAGCCTACCAGGCGGCGGTACTTGGCCCATGAGGCATCGCGGTCGGTTTGCGCCTGTGCCCAGAAGGATAACGCAATAATTTGCGCCAAGCAGTAGTCTATATAATAGAAGGGCGACGAGAAGATATGCCCCTGTGCCTGCCAACGGCGGCCCTCTGCATAGAACGGCATGTCGGCCATATCCAACCATGGACGGTATTTCTTTTCCAGCTCCAGCCACAACGCGTTGCGCTCGGCGGGGGTTAAATCGGGCTTTTCATACATATGATGTTGGAATTCGTCCACCATGGTGCCATAGGGGATGAAAGTCAACGCCGCACCCAAATGCGATTGGTAATATTTTTGCGTGGCATCACCAAAGAAGCCTTCCATCCAAGGCCACGTGAAGAATTCCATCGCCATGGAATGCACTTCCGCGGTTTCCATGGAATAGCGCTTGAGCGCAGACGGGTAAATATCCTGCGCCAAATACCCCGCGAAAGCATGCCCCGCTTCGTGCGTGAGCACGTCAATATCGCCCGATGTGCCGTTAAAATTGGCGAAGATAAACGGCGATTTGTACTTGGGAATGTTATGGCAATACCCACCGGCCTGTTTGCCCGGACGGGTCAATACGTCGAAAAGTTCGTTCTCCAACATGAAGTCAATGAAATTCGCCGTCTCCTTGGACAACTCGTGGTACATCGTCTTGCCGTGGGCAAAAATCTGCTCCGGCGTACCGATGGGTTTGGCGTTGCCATCCAAGTATTCAAATGTGTCGTCGTACAAAGGCAACGGCGAAGTCGTGCCAATGCGCTTGGCTTGTTCGGCCTTCAAGCGCGCCGCCACGGGTACGATATATTTGACCACGCCTTCGCGGAATTTTTGCACATCGGCAGCGTCGTAGCAATTGCGTTGCATACGGTAGTAACCCACCTGCGTAAAGGTTTCATGCCCCAACTTCTTGGCGATGCGTGTCCGCACTTTTACCAATTCGTCAAACAGCGAATCCCATTTGTCGGCGTATTGCATGCGCCATTCGCCCGCGGCTTTCATGGCAGCCTTGCGGATTTCTACATCGGGATGTTCGTAATACGGGCCAAACTCTGCCAGTGTCAGCGTTTTGCCATCGAAGTTAATTTGCGCCGATGCTACCAATTTGGCGTATTCGCTGCGCAATTTATTTTCTTCTTGCAAGTCGGGCACAATGTCGGGGTGGAAAGTCTTGAGCGTGATTTCTGCATTGTCGAACAACAACGTACCCCAAGCAGCTTCCATTTCTTTCCGGTACGGCGAATCCAACAACGCCTGCGTAAACGCTTGCGACAGCGGTTGCAACTTGGGCAGCATTTCGTCGAAGTAATTCTTCTCTTCGTCATAAAATTTGTCGTTGGTGTCCAGCGTATGACGAATGGATCCGATGGCGAACAGTGAGAAGAACTCCTTGTTCGCGTTGTCGTATTCCTTGTACACCGCGAAGGCTTGCTCGGCGTTAGCCGCCGCTTTAAAGCGCGTCAGCAAGTCGGTAAGGCTCGCTTGCAAGTCCTCAAACTGCGGGCGGGTGTACGGCATTTGGGAGAATTTCATGGGGGATCGCTCCTTTATGTTTTATTTTATTGTCCGATTTCATTCCAATCGATTTCGTCATCCGCAACAAAGCCGCTTTCTTCGGCTGCTTTTATTTGCGCGGCTTCTGCGGGGGTTACCTTGGTATAATTCGGATCCCATGCAAGTACAAGCTTTTTAATAAATTCGTATGCAAAGCGTTGGTCGGATTCGGGTAGCACTTCGATCATGCGCGCTGTATCCATAACGAGTGTGGACATATCGCACTCCTTTCTATTTATAAATGTCACCACGATTGCCGATATCGATGATTAATAATATTTCAATTTGATTATCCATCGTGTGTTTAAATATTATACGCGATGCACCCACACGCAATCGTTTTCGATTATCGGAGTATCCTTGTAAGACAGCGATATCACCTTCCGGCGGTTTTAGGGTTAATTTTATAATTGCATCACGGATGCGTTGGACGTTCTTTTTGGGTTGCTTATCCAAATAACGCAGGGCGTTTTTAGTAAAAATTATTTTCATGTATACAGGACAACCTTCCCCGTGCTGCGCGTTTCATTCATGTCGATGAGGCGTTGATTATTCGACCCGCGGAATTGCAACCCGACTTCGCGCTGCTCGTGGACGTAACGGCCATCGACGAGGAAGTCGGTAAGGTTTAATAAGGCGTCGATGCCTGCGTTATTTTGCGCTTGTAATTCTTCCAGCGTGTAGCCGGTAAAGGTGCAAATATCCCAGCCGATTTGCTTGGCCTCGGTGGCCAGTTGCACCAACTCGGCGGCTTGCAGGAAGGGTTCTCCGCCGGAAAAGGTAATGCCCCGAATGCGCTTGCGTCCGGGGCTTGGTTTTTTTAACAATTTCATTATTTCGCGGACGGTGTATTCCTTGCCGCCGTCCATGGGCCAACTTTCGGGATTGTGGCAATGTGCGCAGGCCGCGTGGCAGCCCTGCACGAAAATAACATTGCGGAAGCCGGGGCCGTCCACGATACTTTCTTTTGTAAAGCCTGCCAGCCTCATTTCGGGTTGTGGATGATGTCTATTCCGTGTTTGATGCGGCTTTCTTCTTCGGCTTTTTTGCTGTCGTTGAAGCGATCCAGGGTGGACAGATAGCCGGTGATGCGGCGCACGCGGCTGATGTTGTCGCTTCCGCAGACGGTGCAGTTGTCTTCGTTGATGAGGCCGGATTTGCCGCATTCTTTGCAAATATCTACGGGGAAGTTGATGGCGGCGTAGCCCATGTCGGCTTCGGCCATGGCGCGGATGAGGTCTTCGAATACCTCGATGTTCATGTCGGGTGCGCTGGGCAATTCTACATAAGAGATATGCCCTGCGTTGCAATATTTGTGGTAGGGGCCTTCGGTGGCGATTTTTTCGAGCGCGGTGATTTTGTATTCTACGGGGATGTGATAGGAGTTGGTGTACCATTTGTTGGTGGTCACACCTTCAATTTCGCCGAATTTTTCTTTGTCGCTGCGCAGGAAGCGGCCTGCCAATTCTTCTGCGGGGGTGGCGAGCAGGGTGATGTTCATTTGGTGTTTTTGCCCGGCTTCGTCGCAACGGCGGCGCATGTGGCTGATGATGGACACGCCCAAGGCTTGCGAGCCGGGGTTTTCGCCGTGGTGCTTGCCGGTGAGCGCGACCAAGCATTCTGCCAAGCCGATGAAACCTACGGAAAGCGTGCCGTGCTTGGCGGCAAATTCGATGGAGTCATCGGACTTTAAGTTTTCGGAGTCGTGGTAGAGTTTTTGCCCCATGAGGAAGGGCATATCCTTGACGCGCAGGTTCCTTTGCAGATCCCAGCGGGTTAATAGCTGCTTGATGGTGAAGTCCAGCATTTCGTCCAAGCGCCGCCAAAAGTCCGGCATGTCTTGTTTGGCACGGATGCCCAAACGCGGCAAATTAATGGTAGAGAAGCTTAAATTGCCGCGGCCGTCGGTAACAGCCGGGCCGTTGACGTTGGCGATAACGCGTGTGCGGCAACCCATGTAGCCGACTTCTTCGTCGCCGAAGGTCGAGTTAAAGCTGGCATCTTGGAACGAGAACGTGGGCATCAAGCGTTTGCACGCGACGCGCATGGCCAGTTGGAATAAATCGTAATTGGGGTCGCTTTTTTCCACGTTGATGCCGTCTTTGATTTTGAAACAGACGTTGGGGAAAATGGGCGACTCGCCTTTGCCCAAGCCTTTTTCGTAGGCCTTGAGGAAGCATTCGGTCACCATGCGGCCGCCGCGGCTCGTGTCCGTGCCCAAGTTG
The DNA here is from genome assembly GCA_009781755.1 of Defluviitaleaceae bacterium. Lineage (GTDB taxonomy): Bacteria > Bacillota > Clostridia > Lachnospirales > WQUN01 > WQRX01. The sequence goes on from WQVD01000051.1 coordinate 7,441, forward strand.
ATGCTGGAGAACGGCACCTGCGCTCCCGCGCGCGAATGCATGGTGTTTAAGTTATACACAAAGCCTTCCATGGCTTGGTAGGTTTCTTCATACGTGCGCTTGACGATGAGTTCGTCTAGTTCGCCCGCGTCGTAGGATGCGGCTTTGACGGCACCCAGCGCGGCTACCAATTGCTTTTTCTGCCGGGCGAATTCCGTTTCAACAAAAAAAGCCAAATCACGGTCAAACCACGCGAAACTTTGCCCGCCGTGCATGTCGTTTTGGCTGGATTGCAAAATGATGGCCGAAAGTGCCGCCGCCGTGCGGATGCTCTTGGGTGTTTTAATATATCCGTGCCCGTTGGAGAAGCCCTCTTGCAACATGCGCCCCAACGGAATTTGTATACAAGTCAATGTCTTGCCGTACCACGCCAAGTCGTGGATGTGAATGTCACCTTCGGTATGCGCGTTTGCCATTTCGGGCGGCAAGACGCGGTTTAAGTAATAATTTTTGCTGGCGGCTTCGGATATTTGCAATACCTTGGCCGA
>WQVD01000052.1 GCA_009781755.1 Defluviitaleaceae bacterium
GGCAACCGCGCGTTCGAGTATTACCTCGAATCCTGCCCCGCCGCCCAAAACGACATTGCTGATATCAGCAAGCTCGAACCCTACGTCTACGGCCAATTCACCGAATCCATCGACAGCCCCAACGAAGGTCGTAGCCACGTACATTGGCTCACGGGCACGGCCAGCACCGTCATGGTCGGCTGCGTTGAGGGTATCTTGGGCTTGCGCCCCGACCCGGAAGGATTGCGCCTGGCCCCTGCTATCCCCAAAGAATGGGATGGCTTCAGCATGCGCAAAATCTTCCGCGGCAAAGAACTCAACATCTATGTGAAAAATCCACACGGCAAAGAAGGCGGCATCCCGCAAGTTTTCCTCAACGGCGAAGAAATGCCCGACAACTATTTGCCCGCGGATGCACTGCGCGAGAGCAATATTATTGAGGTGACGCTGCGATGAGCCGCATGGAATATGTAAGAAATCTGGGCTTCGGTTGGAACTTGGGCGACACGCTGGACAGCCGTGTGCATAAAAGCGAACGCGAAGGCCTAACCCCCGAAAAGCAAGAAACCGCTTGGCATAACCCCGTCACAACGCCGGAAACGGTCAAAATGGTGGCCGACGCGGGCTTTAAAGTGTTTCGCCTGCCCGTGTCGTGGGATGACTTCATCGGCGACGCGCCGGACTATGTAATTCGCGAGGATTTCCTTGAGCGCGTGGCAGATGTCGTGGACTACGCATTCGAATGCGACCTAACCGTCATCGTCAACCTGCACCACGAAAACTGGCACTTCCCCTCCGAAGAAAACTACCCCGCCGCACGCGAAAAATTGGTGGCCGTTTGGACGCAACTCGCCAAATTTTTCGGCCCTTGCTGCGATAAGCTTATTTTGGAAGCCATGAACGAGCCGCGCAAAGTGGGCACGGACGTGGAGTGGAACGGCGGCGACGCCGAAGGCCGCGCCGTCGTAGCCCGCCTAGGGCATGACTTTATCCAAGCCGTGCGCGCCACCGCTACCCACGAAGACTGTGAAAATAACGCTACGCGCCCGCTGATGGTGCCGTTATACGCCGCATCCGCCGACGAAGAAGCCATGTTGGGTTATACGCCGTCGGGCGACCCCAACGTCATCGTCAGCGTCCACGCCTACACGCCGTATGACTTCGCGCTGGGCGACAACTACGACCACCACCAATGGAAACCCGAATTGCAAGCAGATATTGACGACCTCTTTGTCCGCATTGACAAGCATTTCTTGTCCAAAGGCATCCCCGTTATCTTGGGTGAAATGGGCGCACGCCGCCGCGGCGACAACCTCGCCGACCGTGTGGCTTGGGCAAAATACTACGCCGCCGCCGCCCGCAAACACGGTGTACCCTGCATTTGGTGGGACAACGGCCGCACAGACGGCCCCGACCGATGGGAAAAATTCGGCCTGCTGGACCGCAAAGAAATGAAGTGGGCGTTTCCCGAATTGGTAGAGGCGTTCTTGCATGAATGAGCACGATATAAATGCAGTCGTTGATGCACAAATGCAACAACCGCAAGACCAAGCCGCAACGCATGCCGCACAAGGCGTAGAGTTTTTGGGTGATATAGCAATCGGTATCGGTGCGTTAGAACGATCATCGGACGCAACAGATGTAGTTGCTACTGCAGAAGTCGCCGTAGAAGCGGCAACCGGTATCGCGGAAGGCGCGGAAGCCGTCAGCACCATCGCTGAAATAGGAGATGCAATCGGCACCATCGCCGATGTCGGTGAAACGATCGGCGAATCCACCGGTTGCATCATGGGCTTTTTCGGTATCATCGGCAGTATTATTTCGTTTTTGTTGCCGTGATTTAATAATGAAACTAATGCAATGTACAATTTTATTGATTCATCATTTGCGATTTGTGCAAACGGCTATATAAAGGAAGCGATGGGTTTGAAAATTATTAATGCATCATATAAAGATCTGGAAGCTGTTTATAACCTCGTGTGCGAACTCGAAGATACAAAATTAAACAAAAATAATTTCACGCAAATTTACACGGACAACCTGAATGACCCCAACATATTTTATTTAATCGCCATCGAAGAAGAAGACATCATCGGATTCGGTAGCTTGCACATCCAAAAATTGCTTCACCACTGTGCCAAGGTTGGCGAAATTCAAGAAATCGTGGTAATCAAGGCGCACCAAGGCGCGGGCATCGGTGGCCAATTATTCGCAGCACTGCACCAACTGGCCGTATCCAACGGTTGCTTGCAACTGGAAGTCTGTTGCAACGAGAACCGCACAGCAAGCCATAAATTTTACTTAAAGCAAGGCATGGCCGAAAGCCATTTCAAATACACATTGTAAAATCGCATCGAAAAACACAATCGAAACGGGGGATTCCATGCGTTGGGAAGCTTTAACCGCACCGCAATTTGCCACGGCTGCTAAGGACGGCGTATGCGTCCTGCCCATCGGCGTGTTAGAAAAACACGGCAATCATTTACCTTTGGGCACGGACATGTACACTTCAACGGCCATATGCGCCGCCGCGGCGGAAATCGAACCCGCCATCGTGTTTCCATACTATTTCATGGGGCAGATCGCCGAGGCGCGGCATTATCCGGGCACCATTGCAGTATCGCACCAAATGATGATGGACAACCTGTTGGCCATGTGCGATGAAATTGCGCGCAATGGCATCAAAAAAATCCTTATCATGAGCGGGCATGGCGGCAACGCGCATTTCTTGCCCTTCTTTGCGCAGGAGATGCCGAAATGGGAACGCGATTATCAAGTGTATACGGGTTTCGCCGTGGGGTTGACGCACGAGCAGCGCACGGAAATCGCCGAAATGGCGGGTTATGACGATCTCGGTCAACATGCCGGGTTATCCGAAACCGCGTTGATGATGCATTTGCAACCGGAATTGGTGCAACCCGAAATACAGCCGCCCATCGAAGGCGAAGATTTAAACCGATTGGCAGAAATCAAGCGCGAAGGGATTTTCACGGGATTTAATTGGTACGCGAGCTTTCCCAATCACTACGCGGGCGACCATACCCGCGCCACGCCCGACATCGGCAAGCGCGTTTACGAAATGGCCGTCGCCAACACCGTAGCTAAAATACGCGCGGTAAAAAATGACGCGGAATCGCTCCGGTTAATTGCGGAATACGCCACGAGAACCGTTCACATGTAGGAACCACGCACCAAAAATATACCTAAAGGAGAGATGCGACATGCGCAACTCACAAGTAACACCCGTAACGGATGCCAAAATGGCATTGGAAGCCTTAAAGGCAGGCAACAAGCGTTTCGTAGACGGCACGCCGTCACCCAAAAATGACAATGCCGACCGTACCGAAACCATCGGTACCCAAAAACCCTACGCCATCATTTTGACCTGTGCAGATTCTCGCACTGCGCCCGAAATTTTCTTTGACACCAAAATCGGCGACCTGTTTGTTCTGCGTAACGCAGGCAACTTTGCCACCGACGTAGAATTGGGCAGCATGGAATTTGCCACTGCCGTATTGGGCGCACCCCTGATCGTGGTTGTTGGCCACACCAACTGCGGCGCAGTTTTCGCAGCGTTTGATGATCCTACAGGTTTGCCCGAGAAATTGCAAATCGTCATCAACAACCTCAAACCCGGCATCGCAGGCACTGCAGACAAAGACGCAGCAACCAAAGCCAACACCGAAGCCGTTGTTAAAACCATCAAAGCCAACCCCGTAATCCAAGCACAAAACGCCATGGTTGTAGGCGCGTACTACGACTTCAACACCGGCGAAGTAAAATTCTACGACTAAACCACACTAGCATGCGAGTGTTATAAAATCGAGTGGAAATGAACGAGAACCTTCAATCTATTAGTGCCACTAATAGATTGAAGGTTTTTTGTATGGCGCTTTTTCGCGGAACGAATGTTTGACATGTATGCAAAAAATGATAAAATGATTCAACTCGAACAAATGAACGTGCTCAATGATGTGGGAGGCAATATGGATTTCGCAGAACGCTTAAAAACGCTCACCGAAGGGGCAAAATACGACGTCGCCTGCACGTCCAGCGGCGTCAACCGCAAAGGCAAACGCGGCGCAGTGGGGAGTGCTGAGGCTTGCGGCATCTGTCATAGCTTCACGGCGGATGGGCGCTGCATTTCGCTGCTCAAGGTACTGCTGAACAATTATTGCGAATATGATTGCCAATATTGCGTCAACCGCCGCTCGTCGGACATTCCCCGCGCGTCCATGGCCCCGCACGAAATTGCTGATTTAACCATGCAATTCTACCGCCGTAATTACATAGAAGGACTATTCTTGTCCTCTGCCGTGTTAAAAAATCCCGACTACACGATGGAGAATTTGATAAAAACGCTCGCGCTGCTGCGTGGCGACCCGTACAACTTCAACGGCTACATCCACGTCAAGGCCATTCCCGGTGCAGATGACGCGCTCATCCGCAAACTCGGTACCTTGGCCGACCGTATGAGCGTCAACATCGAGTTGCCCAGCGAGCAAAGCCTTACGCACCTAGCCCCCGAGAAATCAAAATCCTCCATTTTGGCTCCCATGAAATATGTAAAAAACGGCATCACCCAAGCCAAGGAAGAATTGGCGCGATACAAAAATGCCGCCCCCTTTGTGCCCGCCGGGCAATCCACGCAGCTGATCGTCGGTGCTACCCCGGAGGCCGACAGCCGCATCGTGCACCTTGCGCAAGGTTTGTACAAAAATTACGCCCTGCGCCGCGTGTTTTATTCCGCATACATACCCGTCGGCAACGATAAAATGTTGCCCGCCGCGCCCACCCCTACGTTCGACACGGGCACGGGCTTGACGCATACCGCCTACGGCCCCATCCTGCTGCGCGAGCACCGTCTCTACCAAGCCGATTGGCTACTGCGTTTCTACGGTTTCACCGCCGGGGAATTATTTAAGGATGAAAACGAAAACCTGAGCCTGCACCTGGACCCCAAATGCCATTGGGCCTTGCGCAATCTAGATAAATTCCCCGTGGAGGTCAACCGGGCGGACTACGCCATGCTCCTGCGCGTTCCCGGCATCGGGCAGGTTTCTGCCGAGCGTATTGTCAAAGCACGCCGCGTGGGAAAACTGGACTTCACAAATCTTAAAAAAATGGGGATCGTACTTAAACGCGCCCGTTATTTCATCACATGCAACGGCAAAATGGCCGAAAAAATCAACATGCTACCCGAATCCATCGAACTGCGCCTTACCGACAACCACAGCGCCGGCCCTTACGGCCAATTGACTCTAACCGATCTTGCCCATGCCTAGCAACACGCGCAAACAGGTAGATGTCGTATTTGACGGCACTTTCGAGGGGTTTTTGTCGGTGGTGCATGCCTATTATTACGACGGCATCTTGCCGCGCTCCATCCAATGCGCCGATGAATACCAGCCCGCCATTATCCAAGACGAATACTTCATCGTCACCTCCCATAACAACGCGAAAAAAGTTGCCACCGCAATATCCAAAAAAATTTCCATCGATGTCAAACGCACGGCGCAATACGCTTTTTTATCAAGCCCGCCTGACCGCTACGATGCGTTGTTTCAATACATCGTCGCCGGTTTTAAAATCGGCCATACCATCGATAATCATTTGCAAAACGAAATCGTCCACCGCGTACAAAAATTGGCGCGCGAAGTCGGCCGCGAGGCGCATCGTTACACAGGCTTCTGCCGCTTTGAAGAAACCACGCATGGTATATATTACTGCGCAATCGACCCCGTAAATCATATTTTGTCCATTTTGGCCAACCACTTTGCCGACCGTTTGATGAATCAAAGCTGGGTCATCCACGACAAAAAACATCACGAAGCTGTCGTGTATGATGGCCATGACTACGCCTTCGTTAACGTCAACGCTGACCAGCCACCCCCGCCAATGGCCGCCAATGAAAAAGAAATCCAAGGCTTGTGGACGATGTACTTCAACACCCTAGCCATAGAAGCACGCAAAAATCCCAAGCTGCACCGGCAAATCATGCCTCTTCGCTTCCGCAACGAAATGACCGAATTTAAAAATTAAGTAACTATTGACGGCCAACCCCCGCTCGGTTACAATGGGCGATACATTGCAAAAGGAGGAGGTGAATCGAGTTGGCGAATATCAAATCAGCAAAAAAGCGCATTCTGGTTACGGCCAAACGGCAAGCGCGCAACAAGCACGTGAAGTCATTCACCAAAACCGCGATCAAGAAGTTTACCCTGGCGGCCAATGCGGGTAAC
>WQVD01000053.1 GCA_009781755.1 Defluviitaleaceae bacterium
TCTCAAAATTTACCCCCTTTCGTTCCGCTCTCAAAAACCGCTGAATGTACCGCAAACAGGGTGGTTGAGTATGTTTTAGTGTACTCCGTTCTCCGAAGTACCCTCTATAGTATAAATTCTTTCATCTATCTATTTTTATTACACACGCGGATAAATTAAATAGCATCGGAGTTTGCGGCCGATGACATTAAAACCCTGTAGCATCAGCATGTGCTGGTGTTACAGGGTTTTTGTTATGGTATAGTTGTATGGAATGCTGCCCGAAAGGACGCGATTTCATGGACATCTTCGACCGATACGCACCCTACATCCAAGAATTCATTTATCAAAACCGTTGGGATGAACTGCGCGCCGTGCAAGTGGAGGCCGCGCAGGCAATTTTTCAATCGGATGATCATGTATTGATATGCGCCAAGACAGCATCGGGGAAAACGGAAGCCGCGTTTTTCCCGGTGCTTTCTGTTTTGGATGGAGCGGAGGATGTGGGTTTTGGTGCGATTTATATTGCGCCGCTCAAGACGTTGATTAACGACCAATTTAAGCGGATTGACTTGCTGCTGCGCGAGTCGAATACGCCGGTTTTTCATTGGCATGGGGATGTGTCTGCGTCGCATAAGAAAGCAGCGGTGAAGAATCCGAAGGGGATTTTGCAAATCACGCCCGAGTCGTTAGAAGGCATGATGATGAACCGCAGCAACCAGTTGGCGCATTTGTTTGGTGCGTTGCAATTTGTGATTATTGACGAAATCCACTTTATGGCAGGCACGGACCGAGGCAATCAGGTCAGGTGTATTTTGGAGCGGCTGGCGCATGTGATTGGGCGGCATCCGCGGCGCATTGGGTTGTCGGCGACCATTGGCGCTCCCGATGCATCCGCGCGGTGGATGGGTGAAGGAACGGATAAACAAACGCAGGTTGTCTTCGTGCGGGATGAAAAGTATAAATTTAAGCTGGCGTGCGAACATTTTTTCACGAGCGATGCGAAGTCGCACACGGTGGAAGAGAATCAAATGTATGAAAATTGGGGCGATAAATATTCGTATTTTCTGTTCAGTGATGAGGCGAACAAGTACATATACCAATTCGCACGGAGCAAGCGCAAGACGTTGATTTTTTTGAATACGCGGGAGGAAACGGAGTATTTGACCAGCGTGTTGCGCGGTATTGCCGAGGAGCGCAACGAAAGCGACATCTTCTACATCCACCACGGCAACATCGCCAAGCCCCTGCGCGAGGCCACCGAGGCCGACATGAAAGACCCGGACAAACAGACCGTTGTGTGCGCCACGGTGACGATGGAGTTGGGCATTGATATTGGCTTTTTGGAGCGTGTTATTCATTTGGGTGCGCCCAACTCGGTGTCGTCGTTTGTCCAACGGTTGGGGCGCAGCGGACGGCGCACGCACCTGCCGGAGATGCTACTCATCATCAACGAGGACATCGTCAAACCCGATGCGCTGCTGCCGCACACCATCCCGTGGGATTTAATTAAATCCATCGCCGTGGCGCAGTTGTATATTGATGAGCGATGGATCGAACCGCCCGCGCTCAAGACGATGCCATTCTCGTTATTATTCCACCAAACGTTGTGCGTGCTGGCGACGGCGTATGAAATGAAACCCGACGATTTTTTCCCGAGGGTGCATCATTTGTCGTCGTTTAGGGCCATTCCCGAAGAGGATTACCGAATCTTATTGCGCCACATGCTCAAGACCAAGATGCTCCAACTCACCGATGAGCGCACCGTTATCGTCGGCTTGGAGGGGGAGAAATTGATTAATTCGTACAAATTCCTCGCTACATTTAAGGCGTTTGACGAGTACAAAGTCATGCACGATGGTGCGTTCATCGGCACGCTCACCAGCGAAACGCCCATCGGCGATGTGTTCACGCTGGCGGGTATAGCTTGGGAAGTGGTGGAGGTCGTGGCTGCGCAGCGCATCATACTGGTGCGCAAAGCTGGGGGGTACAGCGCGTTCCCGTGGCCCGGCTCCTACCGCGAAATCCACACTCAAATCATCCGCCAAATTCGCAAAATCCTGTTGGACAATGCCGATTATCCCTACTTGCAACCGCAAGCAAAAGCACGTCTGCAACAAGCCCGCGAAGCCGCCCAAGCATCGGGCATGCTAACGCAACCCGTGATACACTTAGGCGGCAAGGCATGGTGTCTCTTCCCGTGGTTGGGTTCCAAACCCAGTTGGACACTGCGCCGCTTCATTAAAAAATTTTGTGTAAAAAAATTCGCCCTATCCGATATCGAATACGGCGATTGGTATTACATCCGCCTTAACATCGGCAAGGGCGACGGGCATCAATTGTGGGCGCACATTCAGGCCTTCTTCGACAGCAACCCCGACAAAGACACCCTGGTAGGCGAGAAAGAAAACCCTGCGTATGAGCGGTATGACCCTTACATCCCACAGGAGCTGATACGGCGGGGGTATATTGCGGATCGGATGGAGCCGGTGAAGATAGAACGCGAAAGATAAAACCCCGTGGATGAAGCGGGGTTTTCTACATAAAATAATTTCCAATATAATTGAAACTTTTAACCCAAAACGCGCCGTTACGTTAGTAGAGGGGTGATGGAATGCCGGAACGAAGCGTCGCTACGCGATTTGGCGAAATATACGATGCCACATGCAAGGATGTACTGGCGTTTATCACCGCGCGGTGCGGGCGGACGGCCGACATCAACGACATCTTCCAAGACACCTATATGGAATTGTTTAACTTGCTGGAAAAACGTGGCGTGGCGTATGTAACGCACGAAAAGGCACTCGTGATGCGCATCGCAAAGCAAAAAATCGCCAGGAATTATTCGTTGGTGCAACGATTGATGTCATTCGTATCGTTGCCGCGGGTGAGCGATGGTGAAGAAGCAGCGCCGGATGATATAGATGCAGATTTGATGATGTACGGATTTTGCTTAGAGGATTTTGTGGTAAACGACATGATGTTGGACGCAGCGTGGTCGTATATCAAGGCCAAGCCCGAAACCGTGCGCAAAGTTTTTTTATCTGATGTACGCCGTGGGTTTGACCATCCCGGAAATCGCACGGTTGCTGTCCATTGGCGAATCTAATGTCAAAAACAAACTTTACCGCACACTCAAGGAGCTGCGGAATTTATTGAAATGAAAGGCGGTACAACCATGAAAGGACGCGAAGTAATTGACCGGTTGACCCGGCATGAAATGCCCGACTTGCAAGCGGTGAAAGCGGCTTGCATCAAACAAGCCGCGGCCGGTCAGTCCATGAGCGATCATATTATGGCCGACGATACCACACTATGTTCCCACACACGTCCAACCATCGAAATGCCGAATCAATTACACCGTGTGAAACCTGTGCCGCGCGCGGCGATTAACGGGACAAAAGAAACGACGCGAACAACGCGCAAGCGCCGCTGGCCATTGGGCGCGGCGGCATCTATTGCGGCGTGTTTGGTGGTTGCAATGGTTGTTGTTACGGTGGGTTATTACATGGGTGGGCTGGGTAGCTTGCGTAATATTGTCGGCGATGATCAAACGACGGTGTTAGCGCCCAACGAAACGCTTTCTTATGTAGGTGAATGCTTGAGTGGTGTTGAAGTTTCCGGTTTTAAGGCGGCTGTTGTGTCGGTGAGCGGTATGGACAGCAACGTCATTGATGTGTATTGGACGCTGGAAGATGTTACGGGCAATCGGCTGGACGAGCGGTTTTATGTGTCATCGTATTTGCTGTATGACGTGCATTCACCAATAAATACAGCGCATGCATGGGTACGGGTGACAATTAATAACGTAATTGACCGCACGGACTGTGGTGTGCTTACGCTGCATAACCGGCATGTTTTCCCTCATGCGATATCGGGGCACGATGTGATATTTGGCTTGCATGGAATCCATTACAACTTCCGCGAAGATGTGCTGGCGCTGGACTTTAACTTGGGTACACTAACGGAGCAAACGCCTGCTGCATACTTGTGGGATACCCCCCTCCTACCGCCGCACTTGCATGATATAAACATCGCACTGGCAGGCTTCGAAGACGCGGGCGAAATCATCATTTCCAGCATGGGGCTTGTCAACGGGCGACTGCATATCCAAGAACAATACGATCGGGTGGCATTAAACCGATGGAGGAGCAACAAAGTGCAACTAATCAATCCATACGGCGACATCGTCCACCCCATCCGCGGCACATACGAAAGTACCGCTAGCATCAGCTTCCGCATTGATGCAAACGGCCATTTTTACAATGATCGGGGATATAACTTCGTCGTTGATTTCCCATTCCGAGAAAATATTTTCGACATAGATGCCGCGCGGTTGTCCGAATACCGCTTGATTGCGTCGTTTGACACAAGCGATGATTTATTGCGTGATTGGCGCATCGCACGGTTTGAATTGGAAATGCCCCACGAGCAAGTGTTGACGCTGGCGGGGCTGGAAATAGAACTCGAATGCTACGGTTCAATCATCAATGAAATCCACATAAGGCCTATGACTGTCGTCATCAACGCATCGCGGATGGATTTGCATGATACACGTATCGGTTTGTCTGCCGGGTATGGGAATAACTGGACCCAAGCGCATATCCAACTGCGCACGATATCAGGTGATTTGGTCGATGTGAATTTTGTGGGAACAATATCGGTGGTAGATTTGGACGCAGCGCCATTTACAGAAAGGCTGTTGATTGACCGCGCTGTGCGTTTGGATGCGCTGGATGCGATTTTAATTGATGGATATGAATTGCCCTTGCGATAATCGAGTACTGAATAGGAGAAATAAAAAATGCCCACGATGACTCAACAGTCATTGCGGGCATTGGTTATGTCTAGCGGAAACTGGATTTGAACCAGCGACCTACCGGGTATGAACCGGTTGCTCTAGCCAACTGAGCTATTCCGCCATTTGCCAAAAATTGTGCCCCGCGAGTTATCCCGTGGGGCAA
>WQVD01000054.1 GCA_009781755.1 Defluviitaleaceae bacterium
CTTTCCACCCTTACCGTGGGGTTGGACACGGCGGTTTGTTTCTGTTGCACTTTCCCTGGAGTCGCCTCCGCCGGGGGTTACCCGGCACCTTGCCCTGTGGTGCTCGGACTTTCCTCATATCTTGTACAGCTATAGCCGTAGCCGTTGAGATACGCGACTGCACGGCTTACTCATCTTACGCGGGGTTAATTGGCTTCGTCGTTGTCTACTTGATTTTTATCAGCGGTATCTTCTTCGGCGGTTGCTTCATCTTCTGCTTTTGCATCATCTTCTACGACTTCTTCATCTTCTTCATATTGTGGCTCTTCGGGGGTGTAATATCCCAACTCTTCGTCCGCTATCTTTTTGGACAGGCTGATTTTGTTGTTTTCTACGTCAACGGCGGTGACTACCACGCTAACGTTTTGACCCACGGTGAGCTCATCTTCGGGTTTGACGATGTGGCGGTGAGCGATTTGCGAAATGTGTATCAACCCATCTACGCCGTCGTCAAGGTTAACGAACGCGCCGAAGGGTGCTAAACGCACCACGGTGCCCTCTACGATATGGTCAACCGGGAAGCGTTCTTCAATGCCATTCCATGGGTTCATGGCTGCGTCTTTCATGGTTAGGGATATTTTGCCCTTTTCCTGATCAATACCGATGACAATAACATTGACCGTTTGGCCTTCTTTTAGTACTTCTTCGGCTTTGCGCACGCGCTTCCATGAAATTTCGGACACGTGTACCAAGCCATCAACGCCGCCCAAGTCAATGAACGCGCCGAAGTTAACCAAGCGGCTCACGGTACCGGACATGCGTGTGCCCACTTCAATTTTTTCGTAGAGTTCGGCACGTTTTTGTTGTACTTCCAGTGCGGCCAACTCGCGACGGCCTGCTACGATGCGGCGCTTGGAGCGGTCGAGCTCAAGTATATGAAAGTTTAATTCTTGTCCTTTGAAGGGAGTAAGGTCTTCGATGAAGCGGCCGGCTACTTGCGACGACGGTACGAATGCGCGGCATCCGTGGATGTTGGCGATCAAGCCGCCGCGGATGACTTCGGTGATTTTGCCGGGTACGGGGGTTTTGTTTTCCAGTGCTTCTTCCAGCAATTTGTAGCCAGCTTGGCTGTCTAATTTCTTTTTGGATGCCATTACGTTGCCTTCGCCGTCGTTGACGCGGGTGATGAAAACGTCGAATTCATCTCCCGGTTTTACCAGTTCGGTCAGCGGGGTTACGGTATCCTCTGAAAATTCGCTTCGGGGGATTACGCCGTCCGATTTGTACCCCAGATCCACAATGACCTCAGTGGGTGTCACGCGAAGAACCGTTCCCTTTACTACCTTGCCGGTATGTAGCGTGGTAAAGGATTCTGCTAATAATTCTTCAAATGTGTTGTGTTCATCCATAATCGGAGGGCTCCTTCAAGTTACCTAATTTTACATGCGTTTGGACATACTACCATCTGTTTGTGAATATTGCAACGGTTTCTTTGGTAATTTTGCTGTTATTTTGTCAATTCCGATACGCGCGGGATGACTTCGGCCATGACTTCGTCCAGTAAATCGGCTTTGATCTTTCGCCCTTCGTATGGCGCCATGGAAATAGGCGGCCCGATTTTGACATTCAAGCGCGAGAAAAACTTGTACGTGCCGCTGATGCCCACAGGTACAATGGGCGCCCCGGTTTTGAGCGCAAACATTGCCACGCCGGATTTGGCATTTTCAAAATCTTTCATCCGTGTGCCTTGGGAGAAAATCGCCATGCCCAAGCCCGATTCCAACGACTTGACGGCAAAGCGATACGCCGCCATATCCGCCGCTGCTTGCCGATCAATGGGAAAAACCCCCGCCTTACGCAGTATCCATGCAAAGAAGCGGTTCGCAAAAATTTCTTTCTTGCCCATTAACGCCAGTTTGCGTCGGGTAAATCCCAGCAACAATGGCCCATCCAATAAATGGATGTGGTTTCCGCACAACAAGAATGCCCCTTCTTTGGGTACATGCTCGCGCCCTGTGACCCGCACACGGTACACCAAGCGGAAAAGACACCACAAAATTATTTTGGCCAAGCGATAGAACATGTGAATCAGTCCTTTTTTGAAAATCAACTGGTGGCAATTTGCCACCGGTTGGAATACCGCCCGTTGGAATAATTCAAAACCAGTTGGTTGCAAATTGCCACCAACTGAAAATTAAAATATCACAGCTGCGATTTTAGATAATTTTGAACAAGCGTGGCGATATGCGCGACGGTTTCTTCCGCGTTCATGTGCGATGCATCCACGTATTTCGCGCCTTCGGCTTGTACTAGGGGGGCGTGTTCGCGGTTTTTGTCGCGTTCGTCGCGGGTGTGGGTTTCGGCCAGGACTTGTGCGCGGTTGGCTTTTTGGCCTTTGGAAATTAATTCGCGATAACGACGCTCGGCGCGGATTTCCGGCTTTGCGTCCAAATATATTTTTACCGGGGCGTGCGGCAGCACTTGTGAGCCGATATCGCGCCCGTCCATGACCACGGGCGTTGCGGCAGCCAAGACTTTTTGCTGCGTGGTCAATGCCGCGCGTACATCGCCGTACACGGCAATGGTGGAGGTGTATTCTGCCAACGCCTGATTGCGGATATCGGCGGATACGTTTTCGTCGTTCAAATAAATGGCACCGTCGGGGGTCAAGCGGATATCGATGTGCGGCAGTGACGCAACGATGGCAGCTTCATCGGCAGACGACACGCCCGCGCGCATATTGTACAGCGCCACCGCACGATACATCGCGCCCGAATCGATGTAGGTAAGTTGCAACATCTGCGCCAACTTGCGGGCAACGGTACTCTTTCCCACGCCCACAGGGCCGTCAATCGCAATCGCAAAACCGGGGGGATAATTCATATGTATGTTCCTTTCGGGTGATTATTATGCGTATTTTACCGTATATGGCTTGCCGCGCTCAACCCCGCCAGCCAGCCCGTCGAAAATGCAATTTGCAAGTTGTACCCGCCCGTCAACGCGTCCACATCCAAACACTCCCCCGCGAAATAAAGATCGGGGATTTTTTTGCTCATGAGCGTGGACGGATTCAACTCGCGCGTGTCGATGCCGCCGCGCGTGATGACGGCTTCGCGGTAGCCAGCGGTGCCGGTGGGCGTTAGGGGCAGGGTTTTCAACGTGCGCACCAATGCGGCGCGTTGGGTTTTGGTGATGGCGTTGACTTTCGTATCCACCGGAATATCCGCCAACGCTGCCACCACTTGCGCCATCCGCGACGGCACCAACCCGCCCAAAATATTCGCAAAATCTTTGTTGGGTGCATCTGCAAAATCGCGCAAAATACGCGCGTCCAATTTGTCCGCGTCCAGCGCGGGCTTCATGTCGATGGCCAGTGTGGGGTTTTCGTGCATCTTATCCGCCAAATACGCGCTGGCGCTCAACGCCAGCGGCCCCGTGATGCCATCGCGTGTGAAAAGCATTTCGCCCATTTCGCTGTACAGGGTTTTGCCATTGGGTAACGCAGCAATCAAGCGCACATTGCGCAAGCTCAAGCCTTCCAACGCCCCCGGCCAAGCTTCCGCCGTGGTCAAAGACACCAGCGACGGAAATGTCGGCACGATTTCATGCCCCGCCGCCCGCGCAAAGCGATACCCATCTCCCGCTGACCCCGTAGACGGATACGAAAGCCCTCCCGTTGCCACCACCACCGCATCTGCGAAAAAAACACGCGCCCGCGTATGCACCGCAAACGCCGCCGTGCTTCCGCTTGGCGGCGCAATTCCATCAATGGTAATTTCATCCACGGCTTCATTTAAATGTACTCGCACGCCCGCTTCGCGCAGCGCAGCTTCCAACGCACGGTTTATGTCGTTAGATTTGTCACTCGCGGGGAAAACACGATTGCCACGTTCAATTTTCAACGGCACCCCCCGCGCTTCAAAGAACGCCATCAACCCCGCCGCATCCAATTGATTGAACGCGCTGTACAAAAAGCGCCCATTCTTCACGATATGCCGCAGCAATCCAGGGGTATCGGTGGCGTTGGTTAGGTTGCAACGCCCTTTTCCCGTTATATACAGCTTTTTGCCCAATTTTTCGTTTTTTTCCAACAAAATAACAGAGGCTTGACCGGTGGATGCAGCAGCAATGGCTGCCATCATCCCCGCGGGGCCCCCGCCGATGACAAGTATTTTTTTTAACACGGCTCGCCCGTGACGAGTGAATAATTGCCGATTAACGCCGCCAGTTCGCGGTGGGTTAGATTGCCTGCGCGGTAGTCGTACATGCGCGTCACCATTTGCGTAGCGTGTTGCACCGCCGCCTCAAATATAGTGGGAAACGAATCGTTGCGGTTTTCCGCCCAATAGAAGCGCGACAGATTTAAATGATCCTGCGTGCCTTCCACTTCCTGCATGTGCACCATAGCGGACAAAATCCGTGCGCCCGCTATGCGGTCCTCAATGGACTCGACGTACTTCTTTTTCTTACCCGTAGGCGAGTTTAACATGCGGGTAAACCGAGCCATGTAGCCCATGGCGTGGTACACATCGTGCGGTTGCAACGGGCGGTCATATATTTTTTGCACCGCTTCGCTAAACACGATGGCGGCGGCCTGTTTTTGTTCCTGCGGCGCTTCGATTAGTTCGCCTTGATTAATGTCGGCGGGTTTTTTCCCGGTCAAGCGTGCCAGCATTAGTACGTCCAACGTGGTTTCCAAGTGGCGGTGCGCGGCCGATCCTTGCATGGGTGTAACACCCTCATCCTTCACGTAGCCGTTAACAAACGGGTGCGCCGCCACGTCCACGGCATAATGCGTCAAGAAGCCCGCCAAATACGCAAAAATCACGTCCTGCCGCGCCCACCGCGCCATGTGCATAAAAAACGGGCCAAACCGCTCGCGGTGGATTTGTGACCCCACCCCGCGCGACCGCGCCCATAAAAAA
>WQVD01000055.1 GCA_009781755.1 Defluviitaleaceae bacterium
GGCCGCGTCGTGGGCACGTTCTGTATGGCCATCAATATTTATGGCATCGGGCAGACCTTCCGCCGCGTGGGCCAAGGCGACATGCAAAACTATGTAGAGCTAAGCCCCGTAGCCATTCAAGAAATCCGCTACGCCGTGGCACTGGCACGTACTATGTACATAGGTAATCAATTTTCCCGCGAAGTAGCAGCACAACGTGTACCGGCGGCTACATTAAACAGACCGCTGGGCCCTGCATTTGTGCAAGCATTGGTATGGACACGCATGGCCATGGACAACTCCGCGCGTTTTCCATTCCCCGCGGGCAGCAATATGCCCGGCGGTTGGGCACGCCCCGGTGTGCACCCCCTGAGCGTGGAAGAAGTTGCGTTCTGGTTTGGCCACGATATGGTGGGCGGGCAAACACTGGCCGCGCGCTTGAGCCCCAGCGACACCGCATCGATTGTCGTGACTCCTGCATTTTCGGGCACGCATGCTCCCAATCAAGATGGGTTTATCGGCCCGTTTACCGTCAATTGGGGTGCGAGCAGCGCACAAAGCTTGATTGACTTGGCCGGTACACCCACCTTCAGCATCGTACAAAGCAACTTGGCCAACATGGTGGTGTACGACAACGGCGACTTCGTGCCCGTTCAATACGTAGGCATCGGTCAAGAATTCTTTGTCGAGCCGCGCGTATTTGGTGGACATGACATTGATCTGCGTTCCAACTCGTCCATCGTGCTGAGCATGACGGAATACTTTTTCCTACACGGCGGGCAACCGCAATACGGCCTTGAGTTTGTCACCTGGCCCAACCAGCGGCTCCGGTTCACCCGCGAAGAACCCAACGACAAATTCCAAAAGGCGGTACAAGAGTGGGGCACGGACAACCCCAACAACTGGTTTGACCATATTGACGTTGAACCCGACGCGCGTGCGTTGTTCCGCATTGTGTTTGAGAACACGGGCGAACGTGACGTGCGGCTGCAATTCTCCGAGTATCCGCCGGAGGATGATTGCTGCGCATTGGGTGGCCCCGGCCCCTACCCGGAGGATGAAAGAATATTAATGCGTCCGATTCCTATTTTTAATGCACAGCAATTAAGCGATATGCGATTGTCAGGGCGAAATGAAATTGACCACATTTTAATGAATGATATTTGTTTATGTATTTTTGATAATTGGATCGCAATCCCCGGACCGTTACGTGCAACGCTGTACGGAAATGGTCATACCATTGCAAATTTAACTTCGTTTTTTGGCGCAGATCATTGGTGGAATCATACGGGTGGATTATTTACCCAATTGGAAGGCAATGCACAAATTCGCGATTTATATTTGCGCGATTTTGACATTACAGCCGTTACTGCCGTTGGTGCACTCGCTTCCTCGGCCAATTGGAACGGCCCCGGTGATGTAATTATTGACAATGTACACGCTTACAATATGCGCTTGGCGGGAGTAAACGCAATTGGCGGCTTACTTGGAACTTCAGAAATTGGTTCGGCAAGTCATGTTACGATATCAAATTCATCCGTGCAAAATATAACGATAGTTCCACATCCAACTCAAGAGCAATCGGTAAACTTTAACAATATAATACCGCAATTCGGCGGGCTTGTTGGTGGTATGAGGGGCAGCATTGTAAATTCACATGTGTTGAATGCAAACATCACACCGTTTGATTTTCCCAGTCAAGGAGCTACTTTAGCTGGTGGAGTTGGGGGATTAATTGGCGTACACCGGTATGGGGATATTGAAAATTCTTCTGCAACAAATATAACAATAAATAACACAACGCCGAACAATGGATTCGGCGGCGTGGCAGGCCGTTCAAACGGTTACGCTAATTACAACAATATAACGGTTAACAACTTTAACTTAAACCTTACAAATTCTTTAAACCCACGGCCAAATGGATGGCAGATAATTTTCGGCGGCGTTATTGGTATTGGTCAAGTGGTAAATGATCAAAATGAGCTTATTTCCATGACCAATGTGATAGTTGATGGATTTACAGTTACTACCACCGGAATGCTTAATCATTATGTTAATGCCGGTGGATTGGTGGGTTACGCTCGTGATTCAGATGTAATAATACAGAACGCTTCGGTTGAGGGATTAGATTTTAATATAATAAAAAATAATCCCGGAGGAGCAACCAGCGTTGCGGGTATTCTCAATCACGCAATGAACACAACAATTGAAAATGTATTTGCAGAAGGTTCTATTTTTATACACAATGTAAATGGAACTGCTAACACAGAAAATGTAGTGGGCGGCATTGTTTCACATGTTGAACAGGGATCGCTTTATCTATCAAATGCGATTTCCAATATTGATGTGGAAATAATTGTTAATAATAATAGGCTTGTAATTGGCGGTATTTTAGGGCAACGCGGTTTTATGCATTCACAATCGTTTTCGATGTCTAATGTTGTTGCTGCCGGTTCTCGTTTATCTACTTCTGTTTCAAGTACATCCACAAGTGATGGTACATGGGTTGGCCGGATAGTCGGCATGCCTTGGGAACATCCATTTGATGAATCCAGCTTTTTGGCATATGAAGATATGGTTTTGGAAGCAGCTGTTGCCTACGCGCCTTGGTTTACTTCTGCTTTGCATGGCAACGATGCGACTCGATTGGAATTATATAATCGAGCCCTTTATGACGCACTTGATTTTGATCTCGACGCGGTATGGTTTCCGCCGAATGGTAGTTTGCCGCGTTTGCGCAATACAGGCGCACCCAATTTTGCATTCCCTGGAATCGATCCCATCGGCCCATGTGACCCAGAAAATGGCGGCAGTGACCCCGGCAATGGTAACGGCCCCGGTGGCCCCGCCCCCATCCTCTGGGTACGCGACTACTTCGACGGCGACCGCTTGGACAACGACGATTTCCTCATGCGCGTGGGCAATACGAACACCTTCATCACACTACGCGAATGGGCATTGCAGCAAGTGGCCGACGTAAACGCCCCTTACCATGACTATGTAGAAGTGGACGAAAACGGCGACATCATCCGTGTTTTGGTACCCGAGGGCGAATCTTTCACCTTCTATTACCTTACCGAAGAACTGCCCGTAGGGCACTTTGTCAACATCGTTCACATCGGCCCACCGCGCGACTCGGCGAGTGTGACGGTGCGTGAGCGCCACCGTGCCAATTACTTCTATCTGCGGGTGTTCAAGTATAGCCACAGCTTTATGGATCGTATCGCAGAGGGTTGGATATTCCGCCTGATGCGTGATGGCGTGCATGTGGCGTATATCTCACACGATACGAATAACCCCATCCGCTTGATTACACCCGGCCAGTATACCTTGCATGAGGTGCAAGCACCGCCGGGGCACATCCTTGACCCCAGCATCATATGGCGCTTCGAGTTCACGGGCAATGACATTATTGCAAGGCCGTTGCCCACCATAGACGCCGACGGCACCGTACCCGGCGGCATCGAAATCACCCCCGAAGGCCCCAACGTAACCGTGCGTTTCATTGAAATATCGGTCATCAACCAACCCTATATCGAGCCCTGCCCCGACACGGTACTCGACTTTGTCAAAACCGACGACTATGACCGTCCGCTGGCAGGCGCACGTTTCGCCCTGTACCAACGCGACGAAAATAACGATTGGGTACGCATGGGCGGCCCCAACGCCTTCACCGCCAGCGGCCCCGACGGCCGTGTACGGTTCGAAA